>JAMPBC010000010.1 GCA_023666905.1 Bacteroides sp.
GTGCAGGCAAGCAAGTTTTGATTTGTAGATTCGGAATAGATTTATTATTTTTGTCACCGCGGTAATAATTACGACGGTAACAAAAATATGAAGTTCTATAATCGGATAAAGGAAATAGAGGAACTGAGGCGCATACAAAGACGGGCCTTTGACTCCCGGTCAAGGATGACTGTCATAACCGGACGGCGTCGTATCGGAAAAACATCGCTTGCTCTGCGTGCCACGCAAGGCGAGTATCCTACGGTGTATCTTTTCGTCAGCAGAAAAAACGAAGCTGCATTGTGTGAGGAGTTCACCGGACTTATATCCACGGCTCTCGGCTGTTATGTGCCATCGGAGATTAAATCATTCAAGTCATTATTCCAAATGTTGATGGAGTTTGCGAAGACACGTAGGTTCAACTTGATTATTGATGAATTTCAGGAATTCTTCAATATCAACCCTTCGGTTTTCAGCGATATGCAGAATATTTGGGACTCATACCGAAATGACACTAAGGTTAATCTGCTGCTCATGGGTTCGGTGTATTCCATGATGCATAAGATATTTGAAAGTTACCACGAAGCTCTCTTTGGTAGGGCGGACGCCATGATACGTCTTTCCGGATTTGGGACGGAGACCATGAAGGAGATTATGCATGACTATCGTCCGGACTACACCAACGATGAATTGCTCGCATTATACACAATTACAGGAGGCGTACCTAAATATATCGAGTTGTTGTGTGAAGACGCCGATTTATCGATAGAAGGGATGCTTGAATATGTTGTCAGGGAAAATTCTCCTTTCGTAAATGAGGGCCGCAATCTCCTGATAGAGGAGTTCGGAAAAGACTACGGATTGTATTTCTCGGTGTTGAGTAGCATAGCCTCCGGAATTAACACCCAGGTGGCGATTGAAAGTGCTTTGGGCGGAGTTACAGTTGCAGGACATCTGAAACGATTGATTGAGGATTATGCACTTATAAAACGAGTACGTCCGATAATGTCCAAGCCCGGATCCAAGAACGTCCAATATGAGATCACCGATAACTTCCTGCGGTTCTGGTTCAATTATTTTGACCGCAACCAGACATTGGTCGAGCTGAACAACTTTGAGCATCTACGTAATATCATATCTTCTGATTACCCGACATTTTCAGGCTTTGCACTTGAGAAATGGTTCCGCTTGAAGATGATGGAAAGCCACGGATACTCTTATATAGGCTCATGGTGGGAACGCAAGAAGGGAAAAGAAGCAAATGAGATAGATATAGTAGCTTTGTCAGTTGATGGAAAACGTGCCGTAGTTGCCGAAGTCAAACGACAGCAGCGAAATTATGATCATAAACTATTTATGGAGAAGGTTGATCACATCAAGACATCCATTCTCGCAAAATATGACATCGAGACTCGACTGTTGACGCTGGAGGATATGTGAATTTTGCGTTTGGCATGATTGTTGCTTGACAAACTGAAAAGGCTACAACTATGAAAACGAAAAAATTGACCACATTAACAGTCACGTTCCTGAAACCAATAAAAGAACGTGACGATGGACAGAACATCAATCCGCGCGTGGCGACGCATTCAAAAAAAACGCGTGTGGCGTAACAGGTTACGCATTATTTTCAGAGCATTCTGCATGGCATTTGTCCAAGATGCCGACGGCAGTTGGAGAGAAGCCGAATCATGGAAGGAACTCCGCAAGGTGAAATGGTGTCAGGCTTACCGCACTACCGGACAGCCATGCAGCTGCGAAAGATGCCGTGGCGAACAATACAACCGTCGGGCCTACAAGCGCGACACAACCCGCATCGTACGCGAACAATCAGAAGACTGACAGAAGTCATATCACAGGTTGTCAATAAACAGGAGAGCCACCTTGCAAGGTGGCTCTTTTTAGGATGGATCAGGAGGCGTGGGGGGCGCGTTTGACGGTGTCGACGCCGGGAATGGCGGCGATGTGGTGCATGATGGATTGCAGCTCGGTGAAGGAGTGCACGCCCAGTGAAATGGTGCAGGTCACAATGGAGTCGTGCGTGTCGGTGTTGAACGAGTCCATGGAGAGCCCCAGCTGGTTGGTGATGCAGTCCACCAGGTCAATGAACAGGTGGAAGCGGTCCACGGCTGTCACCACAATGGTTTCGGGATAGAGGGTGCTGTCCGGGGCATAGTCCACGGAGACAATGTTGTCGCCCCACTGCGAGGCCAGGCGTATGGCTTTGGGACAGTCGCGTTTGTGAACGGTTACGGTGTTGGTGTTGGTGTCGATGAATCCCACCACTTCTTCGCCTGGAATGGGGTTGCAGCAGTGGCAGCGCAAGAAGTCGCGGCGCGGACGCGAATCAAGGAAGTCCTTTATGGCTTTGCGGGCCTTGTAAGTGACGCAACTTTCAAGCCAGTCCTCGCGGGGCTGGGCTTTGGGGTCGGTGAACACTTCCACCACGTCGCCGCGGTGCAGGCGGGCTTTTACGGAGGCAAGGAAGTTGTTGATGCGGGCGTAGCGGGCATGGCGACCGAGGTCGTCGGAAATCTCATAGGCGAAGTCGAGCACAGTGGCCTTCTGGGGGAGCACCACGGGTTTTCCGGTGGGTGTGAAGGTCATTATGTCGTCGTTGTAGAAGGTGGTGACAATCTTGTCGATGAACTCGGTGCCGGGGTTGGGCTGATGCACCACGTCGCGCAACACGCCGCGGAATTTCTCAATCCAGCGCTGAATGTTGTCCTCGGTGCGGTCGGCCACACAACCCAGTTTGGAGTCGCGAATCATTCGCTCGGAGCTTATGTGCACCTCCTGCCAGCGCCCGAAATCGGCCAGCAGCTTCACGTGGAAGCTTTGGTAGCCGTTCTCCTTGGGGGAGTCGATGTAGTTGGTTATGCCGCCCGGTTTTTCCTTGAAGTGGGTGGTGAGAATGGAGTAGATTTTGAGCACCATGTCCTTTTCCTGAGCGGCGGTGGCGCCGGGCATGGAGAAAATCACGTCAGTGAAGTGGCGGTATTTGAGGTGATTGAAATCATCGCCGAACTTGGCCATTTTGCGCCACACGCTGTAAGGTGCGCGATACTCCACACGCACTTCGGTTTTGATGCCTTCGGCCAGCAGGGTTGTTTTAATCTGATGGCAGAATCGGGCAAGGCGCTCGCGCTGCATCTCCTCGTCCTTGCGTATGAGGGTGTGTAGCTCCTCGTATTCGTGGGGGCAGCGGAAACGGAAGCTGAGGTTCTCAAGCTCGGTTTTCACGTGATATAGCCCCAGACGATTGGCCAACGGTGCATAGAAATAGTCGGTTTCGCCGGCAATTTTCATCTGCTTGTCGGGGCGCATGGAGGAGAGGGTGCGCATGTTGTGCAGGCGGTCGGCGAGCTTGATGAGCATGGCGCGGATGTCGTACTGGAAGGAGTCAAGCATCTGGCGGAAGTTGTCGACCTGCTTCGTTGACTTGTACTTGTCCGTTTTGCGCTTGGTGACCACTTTGACCAGAAAAGCCACGTCGGAGCCGAAGCGCTCGGCTATGTCCTCGATAGTGTAGTCGGTGTCTTCCACCACGTCATGGAGAAAGGCTGCCATCACGGAGTTGGCGTCAAGCATAAGCTCCTCGGCGGCAATGTTAGCCACGGCTATGGGGTGGAGAATGTAGGGCTCGCCGGTTTTACGTTTCTGGTTGGCGTGAGCCTGGCGCGCCAGTTCAAAGGCTTGTTTGATTTTCTGCAACTCCTGTTCGGTGGTGCGTTCAGCCATGATTTTGAACACACGCTCGGCACGCTCGTCGATAATCCGGGAATAATCTTTTTCACTCTGCATAACCTGGTAGAATAATAGATGAAATGCAAATTTAACTTTTTTTCGCCTAAGTAGGTTCTAAAAAGCGAATATTAACATTTCAATCCTCCTGCGGGTTGGTGAGGAGCTCTACCAAAGCCGGACGCGAGGGGAAGCGGATTTCGCGCTGGTCGTACTCCACAAGGCCTCGTTCGGCCATGGAATCGAGTGTGGCCATGAACGATGAACGCTGCACGCCGAATAGCGAATAGAAATCGCGCTGTTTGCACTGCAGCGAAATGTTGGTGCTCCCGCGCTGTGTCAGGGCCACAATCCAAAATGCAATTCGCTCCTCGAGCGAACCATTTGTGAGTGCAAGCACGCCTATGACCGATTTCTGCGCATTTATTGACAGTGTGTTGAGGAAATTTATAAGGAAAACATCATCGGAATGCAGAATTTTCAGATAGTCAAGTTTGGCAATCTGCAGTATGCCCGTGGCCCCGACGGCCGTGACCGAACAGGGATAGTTGGTGAAGCGTCCGAAAAGGAAATCGGGGGCTATCACCTCGGGGGCTTTTATGGTTTGCGCCACGCGCAGGCGTCCGCCGGAGTTGAGGGTCACCAGACGTGCGGCACCTGAAATAACGAACTTTATGTGAGTGCACTTCTCGCCGGCTTCGGTAATGGTTTCGCCGGGGGCATATTTGAGGAAGTGGAAACGGGTTGCACCTACTATATCGGAAATTCTGTCGAAGCTGACTCCCTTGAAGAGCGGCAGTTCCATTAGGTTCTCATACATGCTGTCCATGGTGCGGAGTGGTTGGGGGTTAATAAATATGGTTATGCCGTGTCGGGTTGGGAGCGGTAATAAATTAACGTTTTGAGCGGGCCTTATGTTCGGCTCCGGGCAGGGGTGCCGTCAGGGCGCGTTTCTGCTTCAAATAGAGTTGCAAAGAGTTCACGGTGTTCTGCCAGGCCACATAGGCGGCCGGAGCCACGGATGAGAGGGGATTGAGATAAGTCATGGCCATCCAAATGGCAAGTACGGTGTTTTTCTGGCCAAGGCCCTGAGCACCGGCAATCTTGTCGCCGGCACGGGAGCCGATTACGCGCCCTATTCCGAACTGCAGTGCGCAAGCCGCCCCGGCAATAGCGGCAAGCCATAGAGTTTGCCACAGAGCCTCGGAGGGTTCGGCCATGATGAAACTCACTGAGTTACCCACAACAATGACCAGCGATACGGCCCAAACATAGAACGAGACACCCTGATGACTGGAAAGGGCGCCGTGTAGCCGGGGCAACGCCTTTTTCATAACCATGGCCACAACCAGCGGCAGCAGGATGAGCGGAGCCACTTTGGCCCCTATTGCTGCGGCGGTGCCGAGAAAATCCATTTCGGCCGCATTCATCATTGTGAAAGCCAGCGGAGCTGTGAGCGCCACCGTTATGTTGCTCACCAGCGAATAGGTGACCAACCGGGGCACGCTGCCGCCCAACATTCCGGTGACCACCGGAGCGGCCGTGGCCGTGGGGCAGAACACGCAGATGAACGCCCCCTGCGCCAGGACGGGGTCAATCCACACAAGGGCGAAATAGAGCGCCAACGACATGAGGAGCTGAACAGCGAGCAGGCGCACGGACATGCCGTCGACCGCTATGTGGCGAGGATCAATGCGGCAAAAGGTAATCAGCAGCATCAGGAAAATAAGGTAGGGCGTGAGGAAAGCGATGTGGTGGATGTAGCCGTGAAACAGAATCCCGGTGAGCATGGCTATGGGAAGCATCCAAGGCTTCAACATTTGGCGTAGGGCAGCTCCTTTCATGAAAATTTTTGTGCAAAATTACTCAAATTTCCACATCCGTGAAAACGGACCACGCCGTGACCGGGCGATGAGATTTTACACAATTTTAACATTTCACAAAGCGGATATTATCGCTATCCGCGTTAATTTTGTGATTAATATATAATTTCTTCCACCCAATCAAACCGAATACCAGATGAAACACTTGCTAAGTGCCATGGCCATGCTCACCGCAGCAACCGCCTTAACAGCTCAGGATCTTCCTGAATGGCAAACAATTGACGCATTTGCCAAAGGGCAAATAGACCCTCACGCCCTTGTGGTGCCCTACCCTGCCAACGATGTGCAGGCCGTGAGAGACATGCAATATGAGCAGAGCCCCTTCTACAAGTCTTTGAACGGCAAATGGAGTTTCAAATGGGTCAAGGGGGTGGATAACCGGCCCGCAGGCTTTCAAGACCCGGCCTACGACGTGAGCTCGTGGGACCTTATCACCGTTCCGGGCAACTGGGAGCGTCAGGGCTATGGCACAACCGTGTACACCAACACCACTTACGAGTTTGACTCCGAGTGGGCCGACTTTAAGAAGAACGCGCCGCTGGTGCCCACTGCCACCAACGAGGTGGGCTCGTACCGCCGAACATTCACCGTGCCGCAGGAGTGGAACGGACGCCGCGTGGTGCTCTGCTGCGAGGGGGCCACGTCGTTCTACTACGTTTGGCTCAACGGCAAGATGCTGGGCTGCAACATGGACTCCAAGGATGCCGCCGAATGGGACATAACCGGCTATCTGCAGCCGGGTGAAAACACGGTGGCATTCGAGATTTACCGCTGGAGCGCAGGCTCCTATTTCGAGTGTCAGGACTTCTGGCGCATGAGCGGAATAGAGCGTGACGTGTACATCTACTCCACACCGAAAACCTACATCTCGGACTTCACGGTGACCTCGCCGCTGGTTAACAACTTCACCGACGGCAAACTTGGCATTGACGTGGACATCAATGGCCTGCCGGCCGCCGCTAAGAAAAAGGGTGCCGGACAGGGACTGAACTTCCGGCTGGTGGATGCCCGCGGTGCAACGGTGGTTTCCGGCACCGGCAATGCCGACCCGACTAATAAATTCGAGGTCACAATTTCGAACGTGATGCCATGGTCGGCCGAGAATCCCTATCTGTACACGCTGCTCATCAACCTCACCGACAAATCGGGCGCCATAACCGAGACAGTGGGGTGCAACGTGGGCTTCCGCACATCGCAAGTGGTCGACAGCCTGTATCTGTTCAACGGCAAGCCTATAAAAATCAAGGGCGTGAACCGCCACGCGCACTCACCGCTTGGTCGCACCGTACCCAAGGAACTGGCCGAGCTTGACATCAAGCTACTGAAAGAAAATAACATAAACACCGTGCGCAACTGCCACTATCCGCAGGATCGCTACTGGTACTGGCTGTGCGACAAGTACGGCATCTACGTGATTGACGAGGGCAACGCCGAAAGTCACGGTTACGGCTACGGTGAGGCATCGCTGGCAAAGCGCCCCGAATGGATTCCCGCCATAATAAACCGCGAGCAGCGCATGTACAACAAGTCCAAGAACAACCCCTCGGTCACGTTCTATTCACTTGGCAACGAGTGCGGCAACGGCATTGTGTTCGAGGAGGCTTACAAGTGGATGAAGTCAGTTGAAAACAACCGTCCGGTGCAGTATGAACGCGCTCTGTACGACTGGAACTCCGACGTGTTCGCCGAAATGTACGCCCCCGTGTCGGCCATTGAGAAATATGCACAGAACCCCAAGATGACGCGCCCCTACATACTTTGCGAGTACGCCCACGCCATGGGCAACTCGGTTGGCGGACTGAAGGACTATTGGGACGTGATTTACAAATATCCCAAGCTGCAGGGCGGCTGCATCTGGGACTGGGTTGACCAAGGCTTCGAAGAAACTGCGGCCAACGGTAAGAAATATTGGGCATACGGCGGAGACTATGGACCTGCCAACGTGCCGTCGGACAACTCGTTCCTGCTCAACGGACTTGTTGCCGCTGACCGCACCCCGCATCCTGCGATGGCTGAGGTGAAGAAGGTGTACCAGAACATTGTGGCCGAGCTTGTGAATCCGTCAACGCTCACCGTGAAAATAACCAACCGCTTTGACTTCACCAACCTCAGCGACTACCAACTCACCTGGAAGGTTACCACACCGAGCGGCAAGGTGCTTAAACAGGGCGTCCGCTCGGTGGAACTCGCCCCATGGGCTTCGACGGAAATTTCGCTGGGCGCTTACACCCCCACCGATGAGCCTGAGGCTTATCTTGACTTGAGCTGGACTCCCAAGGCCGACGCCCTTATTGTGAAGAAAGGCTACGAGGTGGCTTACGACCAATTCGTGCTTCCGGGCACCGCTCCCGCACCCGCTGACAACAAGGCAGACAAACTCAAGCGAAGCAAAAACACCTTTACAGGAGCCGAGGGCACACAATTTACCGTTGACCCCAAAACAGGCGCGTTGACTTCGCTCACCGTAGGCGGCAAGCAGATACTTGCATCGCCCCTGACTCTCTCGCTCTACCGCCCCGCCACCGAAAACGACCTTTCGTGGGACGGCAAGAACAAACTTTGGGTAAGCGAGGGGCTTGACTCCATTTCGCAGCAGCTCACCGGCCTGAAAGTGAAGAACAACGTGGTGACAGCCACCACCAACATCCTGGGCACAAAGGGCAACGTGATTGCCAAAGCCACGTTTGCCTACTCGGTCAATGCCGAGGGACGGTTGGCCGTTGATTGCGATTTCGCTCCTGACACCGCTATAATAAAGAACATGCCGCGTCTGGGTCTCACGTTCACCACCCCTGCCGAACTGGCTTCAACGGTGACCTATCTGGGACGCAGCGGCGAAACCTACGTTGACCGCATGGCCGCCGGCCGCATTGGCAAATGGACAGTGAAACCGGTTGACGACTTCTACATTTATAACAAACCGGGCACAGCGGGCAACCACACCCAGGTGCGCTGGGCCGAACTCGACGGTGCTCCCGTGAAAATGAGCTCCAACAAGCTGTTCCAATTTTCGGCCTACCCCTACACCGATGCCGAGGTTAAGCGCGCCCTACACATTTCGGACCTCACGCCGGGGTTGTTCGTAACGGTGCATCTCGACGCCGAGCAGACCGGGGTGGGCACCGCAACGTGTGGTCCCGATGTACTTCCCAAGTACTACATCCCGGTTGAACCAACCAAGTTCTCATTCTACTTTAATGAATAACCACCTATCACGCAAAGACTTTGAGATAATGGCGCCGGTGGGGAGCTACGAATCGCTCCACGCGGCAATCAACGCCGGCGCTGACGCCATTTATTTCGGGGTCGAAGGGCTCAATATGCGAGCCAAATCATCAGTAAACTTCACTCTTGACGACCTCCGCGAAATCGCTTCCATTTGCGATTCCCGCGGGGTGAAGTCGTATTTAACTGTCAACACCATAATTTACGATGAGGACATCGACACGATGCACAAAGTAATCGAGGCCGTTGCCTCATCGGGCATTTCGGCCATAATAGCCTCGGACATCGCCGCCATTTCCTACGCCCGCAGCCGGGGGGTGGAGGTGCACATTTCCACGCAGTGCAACGTGTCCAACCGCGAGGCCGTGCGCTTCTACTCATCAGTGGCCGACGTTGTGGTACTTGCCCGCGAGCTGAATCTGGACCAGGTTAAGGCCATCAGCGACTTCATTGACCGAGAGCGAATTACGGGGCCGGGCGGAAAACCGGTGAGAATTGAAATGTTTTGCCACGGCGCACTCTGCATGGCTGTGAGCGGCAAGTGCTATCTTAGCCTGCACGAAATGAACTCCAGCGCCAACAGAGGTGCATGCACTCAGATATGCCGCCGCGGATACACGGTGACCGACCGCGAAACGGGCGAGCAGCTTGACATAGAGAACAAGTACATAATGTCGCCCAAGGACCTGTGTACCATTCACTTTCTCAACAAAATGATTGATGCCGGAGTGAGGGTGTTCAAAATCGAGGGACGCGCCCGCGGACCGGAATATGTGAGCGTGGCAGTGAAGGCTTACTCTGAAGCCATTGAGGCGGTGTACAACGGAACCTACACTCAGGAACGCATAGAGGAGTGGACCGCTGAACTGCGGAAAATTTTCAACCGTGGTTTCTGGAACGGCTACTATCTTGGCCAACGGCTGGGCGAATGGTCGGCAAAATATGGCTCGAGCGCCGAACGGGTGAAACGTTACGCAGCCAAAGGCGTGCGCTATTTCTCAAACATAGGCGTGGCCGAATTTTTTGTTGAGGCAGGCAGCGTTTCGGTTGGCGATGAGGTTGTTATCACCGGACCAACCACCGGAGCCATTATTTTGAAGCTTGACGAAATCCGCGTTGACCTCAAGCCGGTGGAAACCGCACTGAAGGGTGAGAGCTTCTCCATAAAGGTGCCGGGGAAAATCCGCCCGTCGGACCGTCTTTACATCTGGGAGCCAACCAAGGTGAGTGTAGAAGGACGCTGCGAAAGTATCCGCCAGGACTTGGGATAGAGATTGTTGGCCCTGTTGCCGAGATTTTTCACAAATCCAAGCGGAAGTCCGCCATAGGTGAGCAGCACAATACCACGGGGTGCCTGCGGCGGAAGCACAATGGCCTCGCACCTCAAATAATCAATGGCTTGTTCGGCTGAGACCTCCACCCGGCCAAAAGCCTCGCGATTCAAGGCAAGACTCAGAGCCAATTGCTGGGTGGGAATCACGTCGCGCCCCTTTACTAGTGCAACATCAAGAGTGGGAGCGAATGGTTCGGGGGCATTAAAAAAGGCCTTGACAGTGTCGCCTTCCAGTTTGAGTTCAAAAGGATAAGCGTCGGTGAGCCACTGCTCCACGCCCTTGGGAACAGCTGCTTTTTTTTCGGCACGCTGCCGCTTCTCTTTGGGTTTATAGCCGTTAGCTTTGGGACTTGGTGTTTGACCCGATTGACTGCTTTTACGCACAACGGCCATGAAAAGTCCCTCGCCCTCAACCAGTCCGGGCACAAACCGGCAAGCAGGCATGGAGCCGCAAATTTCGGGGACTATGCCGCTATTCTCCGGGATAGGAATTGCAACCGGTTCCGCACCATGTTTGCTTGCCAGATATTCGAGCATCTGCTCATCTTCCCGGGCGTTGAAGGTGCAGGTGCTGTAAATCATGTAACCGCCGGGGCGCAAAGAGTCCCACAGGTTATCCACAATTTCTCGCTGGCGAGCCACGCATTGGTCAATGAGTTCTTCGCTCCATTGGGCTACAGCTTCAGGCTCCTTGCGCATCATCCCCTCGCCCGAACAGGGAACATCGGCCAAAACAATGTCAAAGCTCCCGGGCATTTCGGCAAACCGTGCCGTATCGCCCTGTGTTACAACTATGAGAGGATAGCCCCACTTGGCAAGATTCTCGCGCAACACGGCTGCACGTTTAGGCACAAACTCATTGGCCACAACGAGTGAGCCGGGCGGGAGTGCATCAATCAAGGCGGTGGTTTTGCCTCCCGGAGCGGCACACGCATCGAGCACGGTGAGCGGTCCGGAGCATCCGGCAGTAAGATGCTTCACAACATGCTCCACAAACATTGACGAAGGGTCCTGAACATAGTAGCGCCCCTGATGCAACGAGGGGTCAAAGGTGAAAGCCGGGCGCTCGGGCAGCCGGAATCCGGTTTCGCACCATGGTACAGGCATCCCTCCAACAGGGCTGAATCCGACGCCTTTTCGGCGGTTTAGGCGTATGGCTACGGTGGGAGGCTGCGCCAACGCAGTGCGGAGCGCCTCCGTCCAGGGAGCCCCGCTGCGTTCAAGCAGTTCAAAGAGAGCTTCGGGGGCAGGCATCAGATTGAGAGGCGGCGCAGGGTTTCAAGCAGGTCGCGGTTAATGGGCTTGTCGTTCTTGATGGCCTTGGTGAAAGGAACGTAGACAATCTTATCGTTCTGAATGCCTATCATCACGTTGCGCTGGTCGTCAAGCAGGGCATCGATGGCCGCCGCTCCCATGCGGGAAGCCAGAATGCGGTCGTGGGCCGTGGGGGAACCGCCACGCTGCAGGTGGCCAAGAATCGACACTCGCACATCATAGCCGGGGAACTCGTTCTTTACACGCTCGGCCATGCCCATGGCGCCACCGGTGACGGGACTTTCAGCCACGAGCACAATCGATGAGTTTTTCGACTTGCGGAAACCGTTTTCAATGAGTTCGGCCAACTGGTCGACCTGCGTGGATATTTCAGGAATAATGGCTGCCTCGGCACCCGATGCAATGGCGCCGTTCAAGGCCAGGAAGCCGGCGTCGCGGCCCATCACTTCAATGAAGAACAGACGTTCGTGCGACGTTGCGGTGTCGCGGATTTTGTCCACGCACTGCATTATGGTGTTCAGAGCAGTGTCATAACCAATTGTGGAGTCGGTTCCGTAGAGGTCATTGTCAATAGTTCCGGGCAATCCGATGATGGGCAGATTGAATTCGTTGGCAAACACACGGGCACCGGTAAGGGAGCCATCGCCACCAATCACCACCAGGGCATCAATTTCATGCCGGCGAAGGTTGTCGTAGGCCAGCTGGCGGCCTTCAACCGTTTGAAACTCGGGGCATCGGGCAGTTTTCAGAATGGTTCCGCCCATTTGGATGATGTTTGAAACATTCTGCGTTTTAAATTCAGTAATCTCATCTGAAATCAGACCTTTATAGCCTCTGTAGATACCTTTGACGCGGAAGCCGCTGTAGATTGCCGAACGGGTGACGGCACGGATGGCCGCATTCATGCCGGGAGCATCGCCACCGGAGGTAAGAATCCCTATACACTTGATTTCTGCCATTTTGATTATGTTGTTGATTATAAATTATTTGTAACTTAGAAGAGGAGACTTATGATGCAAAATTAATCATATTTCAGGTTAAAACATCATTTAAATTGAATTTTTCGCTAATTTTATGCGTCAAATCAATTACTAAATTAAAAACTCCAACCATGCCCCAACTGTTCACCACACTGCTTGTTTGCCTGTTGTCCGTAACCTCTACCGCTGCCGCCGGATTTGCCGGCTGGTGGAGCACTAATGTAGAGGGGATTCCCATCACAGTGCACCTCACCGACACCCCCGAGGGCTTGAAGGGTGTGCTTTACAGCCCCACGCAAACGGCCGACTCCATAATAATTGACCGCATCAGCGCCAAAGCCGACACCTTGTCGCTCCACTCATCGGCCATAAAAGCGTCGTTTAAAGGGGTTCGGAAAAACGATTTGATTTCGGGTCATTTCCGCCAGGGAGGGATGCGGGTTCAGGTGTCGTTATCTAAATCAGCCGAGGAATCAGCCAAAATGCAACGGCTTCAGACACCGATGCCTCCGCTGCAATATTTCACCGGGGAGGTGCGCGTGCCGATTGACAGCACCTATCTTGCAGGAACTCTCACCTTGCCTGTCAACGGAATGCCGGCGGGGACTGTGGTGTTCATCACCGGCTCGGGCACTCAGGACAGGGACGAGACCATTGCGGGACATAAACCGTTTGCCGTGATTGCCGACATGCTTTCGCGTGCAGGCTGGGCTACACTGCGCTGCGACGACCGCGGGGCCGCCGGCTCAGCTGCGGCCAAGCCTCTGATTTCGTACACCGACATGGCAAACGATGTGCTGGCCCAAATAAACTTTGTGAACTCACAGCCGCAGCTCGCGGGCAAACCCGTGGGGCTTTTGGGACATAGCCAGGGCGGAAACATTGCCTTTGTAACGGCCGCCAATTCTCCGGAGCAAGTGGGCTTCATAGTTGCCCTGGCCACACCGGGAGTGAAAGGCTCGGAGATACTTGTTCGACAGAACGAGATGCTCATTGGACCGTATCTCACACCAGCAATAAGCGAACGGCTTCACGCGCTGTTCAGCCTCATAGCTTCCGACAAACCGGCAGCCGATATTCGCGCTGAAGCAGCCACTCTGGCCACCGGCCTGATTCCTCCCGCCCAAATTGACAACACGCTCAACGTGATGCTCTCCGACGCCTATCGTGAGATTGTGAGACATGATCCGGCAGCATTTATGGCCCGCGTAAAATGCCCGGTACTTGCCATAAACGGCAACAACGACATGCAGGTGGATGCCTCGCAAAACCTTCCGGCAATCGTAGCGGCCATTCCCGGAGCCGTCACAAAATCTTATCCCGGAATAAACCATCTGATGCAACCCTGCACAGCCCCCACCCTCAATTACGCTGCCTCGAACATCACCGTAGCTCCCGAAATTCTCAAGGATATTGTGGAGTTTCTTCTGACGTTGCAATAAAACAGAGGATTGCCACGTTAATTTGACGTGAATATTTACGACATCCGACGTTATGGCACATTTGCTTTCATGGTAGCCGTGGGAGCAGTGGTGGCTGTGTTTCTGTACTTTTCCAACTCGCTTGTGCGCGACCTTGCCGTGCAGGAACGTGCCAGAATGCAAATCTGGGCCGACGCCACCCGCGAGATTGTCAACGTTACGGCAATGCCCGGACATGACGGGAGCGACCACATCGACTTCCTGCTGAGCATAATCATTGCCAACACCAACATTCCCGTACTGATAACCGACGACGGAGGCAACATTGTGGACCACCGCAACTTCCAGTTGCCCGAACCAATCGATTCGCTGAACCCGCAGTACATTTCGGCGGCTAACGAAGCCTATCTGCGCGGAAAGCTTGAGCAACTGAGCCACACCTCCAACGTGATTCACATTTCAATAGAGCCGGGGGTTAACCAGCACATTTTCTATGAGGACTCCACGCTACTGCGCAATCTGAGTCTGTACCCTTACATCCAGCTCATTGTGATGCTGGCCTTTGTTGCAGTGGTATATTTTGCCGTGAGCTCCTCAAAACGGGCCGAACAGAACAAGGTGTGGGTGGGTCTTTCAAAAGAAACCGCACATCAGCTCGGCACCCCCATATCCTCGCTCATGGCCTGGATTGAACTGATGCGCGCCACCGACATTGACCCAGAAATGGTGACCGAGATGGACAAGGACGTAAAGCGCCTCTCCACCATAGCTTCGCGTTTCTCTAAAATCGGTTCCAAACCTCAGATGGAACCCACTGACCTCAACGAAGTGGTGAGCCATTCGGCTGAGTATATGGCCACACGCATATCCTCGCGGGTATCGCTCACCGTTACGGAAGCCACAGAACCGCTGGTGGTGAACATGTCGGAACCTTTGGTGGAGTGGGTTATGGAGAATTTGATAAAAAATGCCGTTGACGCCATGGAGGCTCAGGGCGCCATTGACATAACCATGAGCCGCAGCGGCGGTTTTGCCGAAGTGCTTGTCAAGGACACCGGCAAGGGCATGTCCCGCAAAATGCGCAAAAATGTGTTCCGACCCGGATTCACCACCAAGAAACGTGGCTGGGGCCTGGGACTCACCCTGGCAAAACGAATAATTGAGCAATATCACGGCGGCTCCATATCTGTGGTTGCCTCCGAGCCGGGTCAGGGCACAACATTCAGAATACAGCTTCCACTTTCAGCATGAGCACCCAACTTTTCATAACCGACATGGACGGAACGCTACTGGGCGCTGACAGCCTTGTTTCCCCCACCTCTGCCCGCATTATTTCAGAACTCACATCCAAAGGCGCACTCATCACAGTGGCCACGGCACGCACTCCTGCCACCGTGGAGCCGCTTCTGGAACATGTAAGCCTCACTCCCCCGGCCATAGTGATGACCGGAGCCGCACTTTGGGACCGCTCAACCAAGCGTTTCTTAAATCCGAAATTCATGGACCCGGCCATGGCTGAGAGCGTGAAAAACATCTGCCATGCCCATGGGCTGAGACCAATGACTTATACCCTGACACCTGATTTTGACAGAATTGAAATGTACGTGTGCGGCACTCCGCAGGGGCGTGAAAAAGCTTTCATTGCCGAGAGAAGCAATCTTGCCTTAAAGCAGATAAATTTTCTGAAAGATGGCGAGGAACTGCCACGCAGTCCGCGCACCATATTGATATTAGCCATTGGCCCTCTTGACAACATCAGCTCTGCCGCACGGGAATTGGAAAGCTCCACTGGTTGTTCCGTGTCGGCCTACCCGGATATTTTTGACCCGTCGACCGGGCTGCTCGAGGTGTTTGCTCCGGGCGTTTCGAAAGCCGGTGCCGTAATCGAGCTAAAGGAGATGTATGGAGCCGACGAGCTGACCGTGTTCGGTGACAATCTGAACGACTTGCCAATGATGCGCGTGGCCAACAAAGCCATAGCCGTGGAAAACGCCATGCCCCAAGTCAGAGCTGAAGCTACGGAAATAACAGGCCCTAACACTGCCGACTCCGTGGCCCGTTACATAGCCCGGACCTACCGCTGCGACTGAACCGCCGGCCGCGGAGCATTGTTCACAATCATAGCCAACTTTCAAACATTTTCTCATGACCAATATTGCCGATATAAAATCGCCCGCTGACATAAAAGGGCTTGATTTAACCGCGCTTGCCGATGTTGCCGAACAGCTTCGCTGCGCGCTTGTGAAAAAACTCGGAGCCCATGGCGGACATGTAGGCCCGAATCTTGGAGTGGTTGAAGCCACAGTGGCTCTGCACTATGTATTCAATGCTCCCGAGGATAAGATTATTTTTGATGTGAGCCACCAGTCATATGTGCACAAGATGCTCACCGGACGCATTGCCTCATTCCTTGACCCCGCCAAATACGATGATGTGACCGGCTTCACCTGCCCTCGCGAAAGCAACTACGACCTATTTGAAATAGGTCACACATCCACCTCCATTGCATTGGCAGCCGGAATGGCTAAAGCCCGCGACCTTGCCGGGGGAAAAGAAAATATGATTGCCTTTATTGGCGATGCATCACTTGGTGGCGGCGAAGCGCTTGAAGCACTTGACTTTGCTCCTACGCTTAACAGTAACTTCATTGTGGTGGTGAACGACAATCAAATGTCAATTGCCGAAAACCACGGAGCCCTCTACGACCATCTTGCCCAACTGCGCGAATCAAACGGCACCTCACCGAACAACATTTTCAAGGCACTTGGCTACCAGTACATCTACGTGGCCCAGGGCAATGACCTGCACTCGCTCATTGAAGCTTTCAAAGCCGTACGAAACACCGACCATGCCGTTGTGGTGCACATAAACACCATGAAAGGCGAAGGGTTGCCTGTGGCCGAGGCCAACAAGGAAAAGTTCCATTTCTGCGCACCCTTTGACCTTAAGACCGGCGCACCGCTTTCGCCCGCACCGGCCGACACCTATCAGGACATTTTTGCACGCACCATGTTGCAAGCCATGCAAGCGAATCCGAATGTTGTCACAATCACAGCCGGAACGCCGGGAGCTATTGGGTTTGGCCCGGAACGCCGCGAAGCCGCCGGAAAACAATTTATTGATGCCGGCATTTGTGAACAAGCCGCCACTGCCATTGCTGCCGGCCTTGCCAAAGGAGAGAGCCGCCCTGTGTTCGGAGTTTGCGGCACATTCATTCAGCGCGCCTACGACCAGCTTTCGCACGACATTGCCATAAATAATCTGCCGGCTGTAGTGGTTGACTTCTACGGCGGCGCATTCGGGATGAACGATGTTACCCATCTGGGCTTCTTTGACATTGCCATGGTGTCCAACATACCCAACATTGTGTTCCTCTCACCGGTCAACGCTCAGGAGTACACAGCCATGCTCCAATGGGCCATCGGACAACGCGAGCATCCCGTGTTCCTGCGCACTCCCGGTGGAGCTGTGGTGAACACCGACCGACCGGTCAACACCGATTTCTTTAGCTACGATGTGGTTTCGCAAGGCAACGATGTGGCCATAATTGCTGAAGGAGCCTTCTTCCAAACAGGTGAAAAAGCAGCCGCATTAATGCGTCAACGCGGCCTGAATCCCACCCTCATCAACCCCAGAATCCTGTCGCAGCTCGACACCGCATGCCTTGACACACTGAAAGACTATTCGACAGTGATTACGCTTGAGGATGGCATTGTTGACGGAGGATTCGGACAGAAAGTGGCAGCCTATCTGGGCTCGTCAAAGCCGCAGGTCAAGGTTCTCGGACTCAAAAAAGAATTTTTGGACCGCTACCACGCTTCGCAATTGCTGAAGGACAACGGCCTGACACCCGAACAGATTGCCGCTTTGGTATAATGGATTTGGATATTATGATATGAGCACTTAGCTCATATCAAATCAAGGTATATTAATAAGTTTATGCGTTTGAAGCGACAGCCGCCACTGCGGGTGTCGCTTCACATATTCAACCGCAGCGGCTACAATGCTACGGTTTTGTTCGGACAATCCGACATCGCACGGCTGCAGAAAATATTCGCCGGCGGGAATGGAGAGGAACGCTGCGGGGTCATAATCAGGTCCTGTGAACACCACTTTAAGCTCGTCAATATCATCGGCTACAACATCACCCCCTTCTTTGGGCGACACCACCAGCCAGTCGACCTTTGCGGGAAGTTTGCGCGTTCCGTTGCTCTCCACGTTTATCAGATAACCGGCGCGGTGAAGGGCGTTGATAAATTCGGCCGTTAGTTGCAGCGTGGGTTCACCGCCGGTGAGAATTACACGACGGGCCTCATACCGGTTTATTTCTTCCAAAATTTCCTGACAGGTCATTTCCTTGACAGCGCTGTGGTTGGTGTCACAGAACGGGCATTTCAAATTACAGCCGGCAAAGCGCACAAACACAGCGGGAGTGCCTGCAAAATGGCCCTCGCCCTGCAAAGAATAAAAAATCTCGTTAATCTTCATCTATCTGATATGACGCCACATTCGAAGCACTCTCTTCCACATCAACCCGGTAGCACCCCGGCACCTGTTCGCAAATCCAGCGGGCAATATTTTCGGCTGTGGGATTAAACGGCAGCAGCTCATTGAAATTACCATGATCGAGATAGGAATGAATCCTATCCTTTATGTGCTTGAAATCAACCACCATGCCATCGGCATTCAAGGTGCGGGATTTGCAGTGAACCGTCACAATCCAGTTATGACCGTGAAGGTTGGAGCATTTGCTCTCGTACGACAGATTCAGCCGGTGGCAACCGGCTATCTCCATTTTCTTCTTAACGTAATACATTAAGCGCGGTGTGAATATCAGAAATTGTAGCCCACTGTGATGTCAAACAGATTTGACTTCATCTTATAATCGTCCTTAACCTGGTCGCACATACCGACGGCACCTGAAACGGCACCATAGAAATGGTCCATGAACGTAGCGCCCACGCCAAAACGCCATTTCACATCGGGGCGATTGAGCGGGCCGTCCTTTCCATATTCAGATTCGGAAACCGTGAGCGAGCTAACTTTCAAGTGCGATTTGGCCGACAAACCAAGGCAAAATTCAGGTCCGGTGAACAATGACAGTTGCAATGCCGGAAGCACCGTGAACTTATAGCCTACATTCAAAGGAAGTCTCAAGCCCCACATGCGCACCGATGCGCTGCTCGCCTTCAAGCCTGCCAGCTCGGGGTCAGAAGCAAAGGCACCGTTAACCGCATCCTTATTCATGGAATAAGTGTTATAGTACAGCGAAAGACCCGGCTCGAAATACAGGTTGAAAAACATGGGCATGTTATAGACCACCCCGAAACTCAATCCGGAATTGTTACCGAAAACATCGCCTTTGAGCATTTTATTAAACTTCACGTCGCCGGGACAGGCTAATTCATAGGAAACACGAGCGCCCCAACGCGGACCCGCTCCAACGGCCTGCCGGCTGCTTGCCAAGCCAAGCACTAATGCAATGAACAAAACTACTTTTTTCATAGGACTCTGATTTTTTCACAAAAATAACACATTTTTCAGGCCTTGACATCATGTAATTGTTAAAGAATTTAAACGTTCCGTCGGCCGCCACATAATGGCGAACTGTTGCCGCTTCGGCAACATGACCGCGACCTGTCCGATTTGTTGCACACTTTGTCCGAAACAAGGCTTCACAATACGGTTACACAATTAGGCTAAGCTGCAATAGTTTAGTAACTTTGCAACATTACCAATCATCACATCACGCCATGAAACACCGCCGCCCGTCACTGCTTGCAGTGATTCTTCTTTCGTTCCTGCTGCGAACGGACATATTCGCAGTTCCAATGTTGCCGGAGTCGGGACTGATTTGGAAAAATGTTGCAGTTGACAACAAGAAAACCGCCGTGTACAGCCTGTTCAAGGACAGCCGTGGACTGATGTGGCTCGGCACTAACAACGGGTTGCACTTCTACGACGGCTGCCACACCCACACATTGGGCGATAACGGCACGCCGGGTGTGCAAATCTATGCCATTGCCCAGCATGGCGACTCGCTATACATAGGCAGCAACAACGGGCTTATGATAATGGACCTGAACAGCGGGAAACCGGGTGAGACGGTTGCTGACTCCCCGCGGGAAATACGCTGCTTTTGCTCTGATGGCGATGCTTTGTGGATTGGAGGCCTCGGCGGCATTTACCGCTACACCTTCGCAACAGGAAAAACCGAGAATCTTTCGGCCGGGTTACCGAACAAGTCGGTGTACACCATTGTGCGTGACAGCCGCGGAGTTCTCTATGCCGGAACGTATAATGGTCTGGCCCGGTTCAATAACACCACACGCCGTTTCGCTAAGGTGCCGAGCCCCGTCCTTGGCGGAAGTCAACGGAACATTTTTGTCAATAGTCTGATTGAAGCACGCGACGGGCAGTCGCTGTACGTTGGATGCGAACGGGCGCTTTACATCTACAGCCCGGTAAGTGACACGTGGAGCAAAAGCCCACACTTCAATGGCGAAAACATAAAGAGCCTTGCGCTGACCCCCGACGGCACCCTTGTGGCGGGAACCGACAATGGGCTTGTGACGCTTTCCGGCAACAGTCCGGTTCTCTACCGTCACGACTCGCGCAACGAGCAGACTCTGAGCGACAATGAAATCTGGGGCCTTTACTGCGATGATTCCAACAACATCTGGGCCGGACATGAACGGGGCCTGTCCATAGCCGCAAATTCGGCAGGCAGCCGCGTGGTGAAATTGAGCTCGCTTGCCGGAAACGGTGAGGGAAACGAGGTGCATGTGATTCACCGCGATTCCAACGGTTCGCTGTGGGTGGGAGGCACCAATGGAGTTATACAGATGAACAGCGACGGCACCCGTCAGTGGCACCGCCACAATGAAAGCACCAACTCACTGTCGCACAACCGCATTCGCGCCATCCACGAGGATGAGCAACACAATCTTTGGTTTGCGACTGACGGCGGCATAAACCGATACAACAAGCAGTCGGGCAACTTCTCGGCATTTACGGTGGTTGACCCGCGTGGAGAGCATAATTCCAATTGGGTTTACTCCATGAGCGACTTTGGCCACAGTTACATCATTGGCAGTTTCCTTGGAGGCATCCACATAATTGACAAAAGCAAGTTCGGCCCCACAGGTGCCACCATAACATCAGACATTTCCCTCAACACCGACACCAGGCTGCACGGTGCCAAATCACCGCTTATGGCAAATGATCTGGTGAATAACGTGGTGACAACGCCATCGGGCGATATGTGGATTCTTCTTTTCCGCGACAACACGTTGCTGCAACTGAACATGAGCACCGGAAAGCTTCGCCGCTACAACGTGTTTGACATGACGGGCAATTATCCCACAAACATAGAGGCCGACTCGCAGGGACGCGTGTGGTGCGCCTTCAAAGGGGGCGTAATGGTGCTTGACGGAAGCGGGGAGGTCAGAATAAGCAGATTTCCTCGCACAAACAGCGATGAAACAGTGCTGACAATGGCCCGGGTTGACAATGACATGTGGATTTCAACACAATCGAATCTATGGCGCGTCGACGGAAGCTCGCTGAAAGCTGAAGTGATTCCGCTGCCACAACACTCATACACGGCTATTTATCATGACAAGGCTACTGACAATGTGCTGCTTGGCGGAACCGATGAGATTCTTGAAGTGAACCGCCAAGCCCTGAATGAAATTACCGATACCCGCACCATACACCTCATTAAAACGGGCGAAGGAAACGATGCCAGACTCGCAGCCCCTCTGAACGCGCTCACGGAGGGATTCACCCTCCCCTACGGGGGGAGTTTGACTCTGACAGTAAGCACCCTGGACTATTCGCCCGACAACACCTCGCGCTACACCTACTGCCTTAAAAAATCCTCTGACAAAAATCCGGCACAATGGGTGATATTGCCTGAAGGTGCGAACACCATTAATCTTACGGATCTCTCCATGGGCAGTTACAAGATTCTGATAAAACCGCTCGGCTCGCCGGCCGCCCCGCTTGAAATTCCAATCAAGGTGAAAGCACCGGCATCGCTTTCCACCTGGGCCATATTGATATACATTTTAATTGCCGCGGGCATCATAGCGTTCATTATCTGGACTGTGCGCCGGCGCAATCTCGCCACCTTCCGCGAACGCGAACGCAAAAAATCGCTTGAGGCCGTTGAAAAGAAAATCACTTTCCTCTCCAACATTTCGCATGACCTCAAGACACCCCTCTCCATGATTTTAGGACCGGTGAGCATATTGAAAGAGAAGTCCAAGGATCCGGCCGAGCGCAAAAGCCTGGAAACCGTCTACGACAACGCCGTGCGGCTTAACAACCTAATTCACCGCACATTAGAACTAAACCACATTGGCGACAACGATGAGGACCTACTGATACTTTCCACGTTCGATGCCGTTGAATTTTGCCGGAGCCTTGTCGAGACATTCCGCGACAACAATCCCAAGAAAAATTTCGTGTTTCACACATCGCCCACACCACTGTTCATTGAAGCCGATGCTGTGAAATTCGAGTCGGTTATAACCAATCTGCTGTCCAACGCATGCAAGTATTCCGAGGACGGTGCCACAATTTCGTGTGGCGTGAGCCGACGCGATTCCACTGTGGAGATTGTTGTGTCCGACGATGGTATTGGAATTGCCGAATCGGACCAGCCGTTGATTTTCCAACGCATGTTCCGCGCTCCTGCATCAGCCAAGCTCCATGAGGGAACCGGCCTCGGACTCTATCTCGTGAAAAAATATCTGGAGCTTATGAAGGGTAACATTGACCTGTACAGCCGTAAGGGACAGGGCACCTCGTTCGTGGTGACCCTTCCAATCACCACACAGAGGGTGAGCAAACATCCGGCCGATGAATCAGCCACCGACAACAGCAAGCCACGCGTGCTCATTGTCGAGGACAACCTGCAGATAGCCGCGTTCATAACCGACTTGCTCAGCGCTGAGTGCAACTGTCTTGTGGCTGAAAACGGCAAGTCGGGACTTTCATTGGCCTCCTCATTCGGGCCCGACTTGATAATAGCCGATGAAATGATGCCTATTATGAGCGGCCTTGAAATGTGCTCGCTTCTGAAACAGAACCCGCGTTTGGCGCATGTTCCAATCATAATGCTCACAGCCAAATCGGACAACACCACCGAGACAGAAAGCGTGAAGGTGGGTGTGGAGGTGTTCATGTCAAAGCCTTTTGAGCCGGCCGTCCTGATGGGACGTGTACGCCACATTTTGCAATCGCTCCGCAGCCTGCGCGAGAAGGTCCGCATCGAAGCCATTACCCATCCAAAGCCAATAGAAGCTGAATCGGTAACCGAAAAGCAACTTGCCAAAATTGCCAAAGTGGTTGAGGAGAACGTTTCGGATCCGGAGCTGAACGTCAATGAACTTTGTGAAAAAACCGGCATTCCCAACAAGCAGCTTTACCGCATAATAAAAAAACACATTGGAGTTTCGCCTCTTGATTACATAAGGCGCGTGCGCCTGCAAAAGGCAGCCATGCTGCTGAGCCAGCATCGCTTCACAGTGTCGGAGGTCACCTATATGGTAGGATTCAAAACACCGTCATATTTCGCCAAGTGCTTTCAGGCAGAGTACGGCGTGAAACCAAGTCAATACAAATCAGACGACGAGAGCTCGCAGAACATTTAGGACAACTACGTAATCATCACCCTGCCAGGGTACAGGTTGTCTGAAACCGAAGGGTAGATTGTCCGAAACGGAGCATTGCTTTTCCATCTCCTTAATTAATTTTGCCACAGTTTCCAATAACATTTCAAGGGGAGAAAAAAGATTGTGTTACTTAACGCCGCATTTTACCAATCATAATCTCAAAAATAATACCATTCATCAATCAATTTATGTGTAAAAAAATCCAATCAGCCGAAATAGGAAGATGGCTTGTGGCAACATTGCTGGCCTTGTTCCTGCTACCCGTTTCGGTCATGGCACAGAACCAGCGAACGATTTCGGGTACCGTTCTTGATGAGACAGGCGAGCCTCTGATAGGCGCCTCCGTGAAAGTGGTGGGCGCTCCTACGGGTATAACCACCGACTTCAACGGCGAGTTCCGGCTCTCCGTTTCCCCCTCGGCCAAGCAACTCACGGTAACATACGTGGGATATTTGCCATTAACCGTGAATCTGACCTCGGAAAACGTTTACAATCTCACCTTGCAGCCAAACAATCAGGTGCTTGACGAAGTGGTGGTTATTGGCTATGGTGTCCGCAAAAAGGACGACCTTACGGGTGCCATCTCATCGGTCAGCGAAAAAGATTTCAACAAAGGTGTGATTTCATCGCCCGAAGAGCTGGTTAACGGCAAAATTGCCGGTGTTCAGATTGTAAATTCAGGTGGCTCGCCCACCAGCGGCTCCACAATACGTGTGCGCGGCGGTGCATCGCTCAACGCATCGAACGACCCTCTGATTGTGCTCGACGGTGTCCCCATGGAGGTTGGCGGTTCTGTTAGCGGGAGCGGCAATTTCCTGAGCCTAATCAACCCTAACGACATTGAATCAATGACAGTGCTGAAGGATGCTTCATCCACCGCAATCTACGGTTCTCGCGCATCAAACGGTGTAATCATCATCACCACAAAGAAGGGTTCGGGCGACGGCATAAAGGTGTCGTTCCAGACCACTAATTCACTATCTACCAAGACCAAGACAAGCGACATGCTTTCAACCGAAGAGTTTATAGGCATTGTTAACCAGCGCGGCACCGACCGCCAGAAATCGCTCATTGGCACGGCCCGCACCGACTGGAACAAGGAAATTTATCAAACAGCCTTTGGAACCGACAACAACATCAGCGTTTCAGGCCGGGCTGTGAAATGGCTTCCCTTCCGCGTGTCGGCCGGCGCCTACTATCAGGATGGTATTCTGAAAACAGACAATGCCAAGCGCTACACCGGCAACCTCAACCTCACCCCCTCATTCTTCAACAATGAATTGCGCCTCAACCTGAGCGTGAAAGGCACTTACTCGCAAAACCGCTTTGCCGAAACAAGCGCAATTTGGGGCGGATGCACTCTTAACCCCACCATTCCCGTTTACTCCGGCAACTCCTCGTTTGGCGGCTACACCGAAGCCATTGACGGCAACGGAATCCCCGTGACCGGTGCATTGGCCAATGCCGTTGGACTTCTTGAGCAGTATCACTCCACGTCCGACGTTTACCGCGTGATAAGCAACCTTGATGTTGACTGGAGTCTGCGCTGGGTCAAGGGACTGCGTCTGCATGCCACCGGCGGATACGACTGGTCGAAAGGGGAAGGACACATTTACATCCCTGCCGAAGCCATATCGAAATACACCACCGGTGGCCGCGATTACGATTATGGTCCCCAGAAGAATTACAACCGCTTGCTCACCGTTTACGCAAACTTCAACCGCGACTTTGATGAGATAAACTCCAATCTCGACGTAACGGCCGGGTACGACTACCAGTATTGGAAATACACCACTCCGTTCTATGCCGAACTCAACATAGAGGGCATACAGCAATCATCGTCGGCAGCCACCGACCAGCGTCACACCCTGCTCTCCTACTACGGCCGCGTGAACTACACCTTCATGGACCGCTATCTGCTCACGGCCACAATGCGCCGCGACGGTTCCTCGCGCTTTGCCAAGTCAAACCGCTGGGGTACATTCCCCTCGGTGGCCCTTGCATGGCGAATTTCCAAAGAATCATTTTTCGAGCCACTGACGCCCGCCGTCAACGACATGAAAATCCGCGTGAGCTATGGTGTTACCGGCCAGCAGGACGGTATAACCAACTATGGCTACATTCCCGTGTACACTCCCGGCCTTGACGGAGCTCAATATCAATTCGGCGGTAATCCGGTTTACACCTACCGTCCCGAAGCCTACAACCCCGACCTGAAATGGGAAACCACCAAATCATGGAACTACGGCGTGGACCTGGCGTTCCTTAACAACCGCTTCACCCTCTCAGCCGACTTCTATACACGTAAAACCGAGAATCTGCTTGCAACCGTTCCGGTGCCCGCCGGAACCAACTTTAACAAACTGATGCTTCAAAACGTGGGTAACGTCAACTCATCGGGTGTGGAAATTGCCGCAAACGCTCATCTAATCGACACCAAGGATTGGAGCTGGTCAGTAAGCGCCAATGCCGCATGGCAGCGCGTCCGCATTAAAAACCTCACCCTCACCCCCGGCGCGCCCAGCCCCGACACCGAAGTAGGGCCTTGGATTGATGCCTATCAGATGCAGGTGTTCTCCACTGACTACGCTCCCTACTCCTTCTATCTTTACAAGCAGCTTTACGATGCTGAAACCGGCCGACCCATAGAGGGGCTTTATGCCGACCTTGACGGCGACGGCGAAATCACCAACAAAGACCGTTACCACTGCCACTCGCCGGCACCCGACTGGATTTTAGGCTTGAGCACCTCTTTACGCTACAAAAAGTGGACCCTGAGCACCTCGCTCCGCGCCAACATAGGAGGATATATTTTCAACGGCATGTCAATGAACACCGGTGCCTGGGAAACAATGAGCTACAATGACTATCAGCTCAACAACCTCAACCGCAGCTATCTTGCCACCGGGTTCACCAAACGCCAGTTCCAAAGCGACTATTATCTGGAGAATGCTTCGTTCCTGAAAATGGACAACATTCAACTCACCTACGACTTCGGCCGCATTTGGCGCGATCTGAGCCTGCATGCGTCGGCAATGGTTCAAAATGTGTTCACCATCACAAACTATTCCGGCGTGGATCCCGAAACAGCAAATGGTGTGGACACTTCGGTTTACCCGCGTCCGCGCACATTCTCAGTTACTCTCGGCCTTAATTTCTAATTTCAGTTTCAAATGAAAAAGTTCAATATAATTTCAATCATAATTCTGGCTTTTGGCGTTGCGCTCGGTTCCTGTACCGACGACCTTGACCAGATGCCTGTTACTGAAACCACCTCGAACGATGTCTATGCCGATGCCGCGAACTATCGCAGCGTGCTGGCCAAAATATATGCCTCGTATGTGCTGGCCGGCCAGGGCCAGGGTGGCGATAACGGTGACTTGACCACCATCAACGGGCAGGACTTCTCCCGCGGTTATTTCAACTTGCAGGAAGCATCCACCGACGAAGTGGCAAACACATGGCTCTCAGGCAACAACCTCACCGACCTCACTTACATCACGTGGAACTCAAAGGATTCATGGGTGTCCGACTCCTACTATTGGCTCTTCTTTAACATTACACTTTGCAACGAGTTTATACGTCATTGCACCGATTCCGAGATTGCAAAATTCAGCTCTGAAGACCAGGCTAACATCCGCGCCTACCGCACAGAAGCACGTTTCATGCGTGCGTTCAGCTACTGGATGGTGCTCGACCTTTTCCGCCAGGGGCCCAAGGTTGATGAAAACACTCCCGTGTCGGGCTTTATTCCTGAAGCCTACAATGGCGTTACGCTTTTTGACTTCATTGAAAGCGAGCTGAAGGCTCTCACTGATGACAATGGTGCCGACACTGCTCTGCCCGCTACCAACGAGTATGGCCGTGCAAGCCGTCCGGCAGCCTTGGCACTGCTGTCGCGCCTTTACCTGAACAGCGCCGTTTACCGCGGTACGGTCGACAACCGCTATTACACCGAATGTATCGCGGCTTGCAAAAAAGTGCTGTCGAACCCATCGCTCCGTCTGGAGGAAGACTATGCCAAGCTATTCAACGCCGACAATTACAAACGCACTCATGAAATTCTTTTTGCTATGGTGTGCGATGCCACCACATCCGTAACCTGGGGCGGAGGCACTTACCTGGTCTGCGGTTCCTGTGGCAACTCAAGTTCACAGGACCCTGCCAAATATGGTTTGACAAGCGGTTGGGGTATGTTCCGCGCACGTGGCGAACTTGCGGAGAAATTCGGCGATGTCAACACCACGGCCGACTCTCGAGCCATGTTCTACACCGATGGCCAGGCTCAATACTTCACCGGAGCTATTGACAATCAAGCCGAGGGATATTTCTTTGAAAAATTCTCCAACCTTACCGATGCCGGTGAAGCCGCATCAAATTCGGCAGCCACAGGTTGTTCCACCGACTATCCCATGCTTCGCCTTGCCGAGGTTTATCTTACAGCAGCGGAGGCTATGCTTCGCGGCGGCTCGGGTCTGACCCGTTCCGAAGCTCTGGATTATGTGAATGCCGTGCGCCTTCGCGCTTATCGTCAGGACCCATCGGGCAAGATTGCCGATGCCGACCTAACTCTTGACTTTATTCTTGACGAACGTGCCCGCGAGCTTTACCTTGAATCGGTTCGCCGAACTGACCTCGTGCGCTTCAACCGCTTCACTTCCGACAGTTATCTGTGGCAATGGAAAGGCGGCGTTCTTGACGGACGCGCCGTGAACGACAAGTTCAATATCTATCCCATTCCCGACACCGACCTCACCGCCAACCCCAACCTAAGCAATCCACTTTACTAAAATGAAAGCATTGAAACATATATATCTGACAGCCTTTGTGGCTTTGGCACTCACTGCCTGCGACAGTGACATCGACCAGGTGTTTGTGCTCCCCACCGATGATGTGGAACTTGCAGGTGCATCGACTGACATCATCCTCACGCCCGACAATCCTCAGGGCCTCGCCTTGACCATTTATTGGAGTGGCGACGGACGCTTAGCTTTGAGCGACGCGGCCATCAATGCTCCGGTGAATGCGGCTGAAACCACAATTGAACTTTCGGCCGATGAAACATTCACCGCCCCGCTGGAACTGGCAGTTGACAAGAATGTGCGTTCACGCCAGTTCATGTGCGAGGAACTTAACTCACTTCTTGGCCGACTCGGTTTTCCGGCCAACGAACCGGCACCACTCTGGATAAGAGTGCGCACAAAGTTGGCGGCCAATGTTGACCCCACCTACTCCAACGCGCTGCGCGTCAATGTGCAGAGCTATCGCATAAGCCTTAATCTTGGCCGCGTGCTCAACTCCGATTGGAGCGAGACCTCTGTAACACTCGCCTCGCCTGAAGAAAACGGCATTTACACCGGCTTTATGGGTGTGTCCGGATGGTACAACTGGTGGTTCCGTGAAAACAACAATGTTACGTGGGGTAACCTTGGCGTTGACGGGAAATCGTTCTACGCCTCATCGGCCGACGACCATTGGAACTTCTGGTTCCCCGGCGAAACCGGATGTTATTTCACCACGCTCAACACCGTTGAGGGTTGGTGGAGCGCCCTGTACATTTCATCTCTCAGCGTAAGCGGTGATCTCAGCGGCGACATGACCTATAACAAAGCAGCCAATCAATGGACACTCACGGTGAACATGGCCTCTGAATCGACCGTGAACATCACTGTGGCTGGTCAGGGTACGCTCTACGACGTCAACACCACGGCCGATGGTCCGGGTGTGGCTCAAACCGTAGGGTTTTCAGGCTCGGCCACAGGCCTCAGTTTTGGTAACACAGGTGCGCCGGTGTCTGTGACACTTCCTGCCGGTGAAACAACTTTGGTTCTCGACCTGTCGAATCCCCTGCAGTGGACCATTGGAGCCGGAGAAGCGGCTCCCGAACCCGCCATTGACTCACACCTCTATTTTTCCGGGTTGGTGACATGGGACGGATTTGACGATTATCTTACTCTTTACAACGAATCGTCGCTCAGCTATGGCGGCGCCCACTGGATTGACTCGGAATGGGGCTACAGGGTTTATCCGCAACCGGACTGGACACCTTGTTATAAAGCCACCGACGGCTCCGACGGCTTGGCAGGCTCTCTGGTTCTGGCCGAGAGTGACGGCAACGTGCCCGCACCGGCGAAGGGTCTGTATGTTATGGATTTCAGTCTCGCGAACCTCAACTACACGCTCACTGCCGTAAGTGCCGTTTCGTTCACCGGACTTAATGATGACTGGAACGAGCATGAAATGACCCAATCGGCCGACAATCCTGAAGTATTCACCGGCGAATTTATCAAGGAAAAGGAAACTCCATGGGGTGTGAAAGTTCTCATCAACCATGACTGGAGCCTGTTCTTTGGTGGCGGCGAAACCGAAGGGACGCTATATCTTGGACACTCAGACGCCACATCGGGATTCACCGGCGACAATGCTCTGGAAACAGGTAAAACCTACATTATCACCGTTGACCTCGGCAAGCAAACCTACACTTATTCACTGAAATAAATAAAAACGATGAAAATGATAAATATAATTTCGGGGGTTGCACTTTGCGTCTCGCTGTTTGCAAGTTCCTGCTCCGATGATCCCACTCCGAAAATAGGCTCCGTTGAACCCGAGCCCATTGTAAAAGAAAGCGGTTTTGCCCGAGGAGCCGATGTGAGCTGGCTCACGCAAATGGAATCGGAAGGATTGAAATTCTACACTCCGGGCGCCGACCGTCAAGAAATGGAATGTATGCAACTTCTGCGCGACCATTGCGGAGTGAACTCCATTCGCCTGCGTGTATGGGTAAATCCTGCCGACGGATGGAATTCAATGGACGACGTGGTTCTGAAAGCCATCCGCGCTGAGCGCCTGGGATTGCGCACCATGATTGACTTCCACTTTTCCGACACCTGGGCCGACCCGGGCCACCAGATTATTCCCGCAGCATGGGCTGAAATGGATCTTGAGCAGCTTAAGGTGTCCGTGGCAACTCACGTAACGGCAACCCTTACTGCGCTGCAAGTTGCAGGTGTAACACCTGAATGGGTGCAGATTGGCAACGAGACAACTCCGGGCATGATGCTCCCGGTTGGCGACGTCGATGCTAATCCTGCAGCACTGACCGCGCTCAACAATGCCGGTTACGATGCCGTGAAAGCAGTGTTCCCCGAGGCAAAGGTGATTGTCCACCTTGACGGGGGCGATGACCAATGGCGCTACGACCGCATGTTCGATGCCCTTGAGGCTAACGGAGGGCGATATGACATGATTGGCATGTCACTTTATCCCTACTGGGCCGAACAGGAGGGCAAAACCGGCGGCTGGCAAAAGGTTGCCTCTGATTGCATTGCAAACATTGGCCACCTAAGCCAAAAATATGGTAAGCCGGTTATGATATGCGAAACAGGCATGCCTTTTGACCAACCGGAAGCCTGCAAAAACTTGATTGCAACAATGATGGAAGCTCCTGTGGAAGGAATCTTCTATTGGGAACCTCAGGCTCCCGACGGTTACAACGACGGCTATAGGATGGGATGCTTCGACAACGGCGCCCCCACCTCGGCACTTGACCCCTTCAAAGTTAAGTAACAAGATGGTACACATAAGGTTTAGTATTTCAGTCATGGCTCTTGCGGGAGCCATGACTTTATGGGCCACATCCCTGCGCGAGGTGTCAACCCTCACTCAAGGCTGGCAATTTTCCAAGGGTCACGGCGAAGATGCCAGTGAGTGGAAAGCCGTAAGAGTTCCGCACGACTGGGCCATAACCGGACCGTTTGACCGCGCCAACGACCTGCAAAGCGTTGCCGTTTGGCAAAATGGCGAAACGGTGGAATCGCTCAAAACCGGACGCACGGGCGGCTTGCCCTTTATTGGCAAAGGCACCTACCGAACCTCGTTCAATGTTGCCGACACCGCTTCCCGATGCTTCACCATTTTGTTTGACGGAGCTATGAGCAACGCCCGCGTCATGGTTAACGGCAAAGAGGTTGTCAGCTGGCCTTACGGTTACAATTCGTTCTACACCGACATTTCAAATGCAGTTATTCCCGGCGAAAACCTGCTGACGGTGGAACTGGAAAACAAGGAGCGCGCCTCGCGCTGGTATCCGGGAGCCGGATTGTATCGCAACGTTCACTTAATCACTTCCGGACGCGTTCACATTCCCGTCTGGGGCACATACGTCACCACTCCCACAGTATCGGCCAAAGAGGCCTCTGTAAGGCTTGAAATGGAAATCGAGGGCGCTGCAAAAGGTGAAAAAATTGAAGTGGTAACCGACATTCTCAACCCTTCGGGTAACAAAGTTGCAAGCAATTCGGCGCCATACACAGCCCACGGTCAAACGCACCATCAGAACTTCATCATTGAACGTCCCGAGCTGTGGGACACCGAAAATCCGGCTCTTTACAGCGCCGTGACACGCTTGTTTATCAACGGAGATGAGGTTGACAGCTACACCACCCGCTTCGGCATACGCAAGCTTGAATATGTTCCGGAGCGGGGATTTTTCCTCAACAACAACCCCGTCAAATTCAAGGGAGTTTGCAATCACCATGACCTTGGCCCGCTCGGAGCCGCCGTTAACCGTTCGGCTCTGCGATACCGCATTGAATTGCTCAAGGATATGGGAGTGAACGCAATTCGCACTTCCCACAACATGCCCTCGCCCGAGTTGGTTGACCTGTGCAATGAAATGGGCATGATGCTCATGGTGGAACCGTTCGACGACTGGGGATTCCGCCCCAAATCGCCCAACGGCTACGGAGCCATTTTTGAAGAGTGGGCCGAACGGGATGTCACCAACATGGTGCGTCAGTTCCGCAACGCACCGTCGGTTGTCATGTGGTCCATTGGCAATGAAGTGCCGAGCCAGTGGGGACCGGATGGTGTAGGCGAATTGACCATGCTGCGCGACATTGTTCGCCACCTTGATTCAACACGCCCCATAACCTGCGGCATGGACCAGATTAACTCCGTACTCGACAATGGTTTCGCCGCATCGCTGGACATTCCTTCTTTCAACTACAAACCTCAATACTACGAAGAAGCATACAACAAACTGCCCCAGCGCATGGTGCTCGGCTCAGAATCGGCCTCAACGGTGTCATCGCGTGGCATCTACTACTTCCCGGTATCATTTGGCGAATCGGACCACAACGAGGTGCTGCACCCGGAAAACCAATCGTCGAGCTACGACAATGAATCGTGCTCGTGGTCCAATCCGCCCGACATTGACCTGTTCATGGATTCCAAGCCCTGGGTGTTGGGGCAATTCATCTGGACCGGTTTCGACTATTTGGGAGAGCCTTCGCCTTACGACACCGATGCCTGGCCCAGCCACTCTTCGCTGTTCGGAGCCATTGACCTGGCTTTTCTGCCCAAAGACCGGTTCTATCTGTACCGCTCGGTTTGGAACACGACGTCGCCCACGCTCCACATTCTTCCGCACTGGAATTGGCCGGGCCGTGAGGGGGAAATCACGCCTGTGTTTGTGTACACCTCCTATCCTAAAGCCGAGCTGTTCATTAATGGCAAGAGTCATGGCATCCGCGAAAAGTCCGATTCCACGCTTCAGAATCGCTTCCGGCTCATGTGGATGGACACGCGCTATGAACCGGGCGAGGTTAAGGTGGTCGCACTTGACTCAGCCGGTAATCCGGTTGCCGAGAGGTCAATGCGCACTCCGGGCAAACCCCATCATCTAACGGTGTGCTGCAACCGTCCGGAGTTAAGTGCGTCTGGATCGGATCTTGCTTTCATAACCATTTCCGTGACCGACAAAGATGGCAATCCGGTGGCCACCGACACCCGCAAAGTGACATTTAACGTGAGCGGAGCCGGCACGTTCGAGGCCACAGCCAACGGCGACCCCACATGCTTGAGTCCGTTCCACATTAAGGAAGTACCACTGTTCAGCGGATCCGCCACAGCCATTGTTCGCGCAGCCGACACTCCCGGAGAACTAACCTTCACTGTAAGCGCAAAAGGCCTCAAGCCGGCCCGCCTGACCATACCTGTTAAATAGTCCGTGTAAACAACATGAGTAAATAAATCCCGCTCCGTATGTTCGGAGCGGGATTTTTATTTGTTACTTAAGAGCCTACGGCTCAAAGCATATATGCGTCAAGAAATGGTTATTTAGAAACCGTAGTGAGCCCAGTCCACGTTGCGCATGTCGCCGGTGTTCTTGAAGGCGGTGTGGAATGCCATGGCCGCTTCGAGCGAGTGGGGGATGTTTCCGCTCTTGCCAAAGTGGAGATACTCCTGAAGCATCGGACGATACATGGGGTTGGCGCAATTGGCAATGATGCTTTCGGCACGTTGCACTGCATCAAGTCCACGGAGGTCGGCAACACCTTGGTCGGTAATAATCACGTCAACAGAGTGTTCGGTGTGGTCAATGTGAGAGCACATGGGCACAATGTTACTAATCATGCCGCCTTTCGATACTGACGGACAAGAGAAAATGGAAATGTAGCCGTTACGTGTGAAGTCGCCTGAACCGCCGATACCGTTCATCATGCGTGTGCCGAGAACGTGGGTGGAGTTTATACAACCGAAAATGTCGGCTTCAAGTGCGGTGTTCATGGCAATAACGCCAAGTCGGCGAATCACTTCAGGGCTGTTGGAAATTTCAGCGGGACGAATCACGAGCTTGTCGCGGAAGAAATCGAGGTTGCTCATGATTTCATGCTCGGTCTTGTCCGAAACCGTAAGGGCACAGGTTGAGCCGAATTTGCAACGGTCCATCTTCATCAACTCAATCACTGCATCCTGAATAACCTCGGTGTACATTTCAAAGCGGGGAATGTCCTTTGATGCAGCCAGGCCATATAGCACTGCGTTGGCCACATTACCCACGCCCGACTGAAGTGGAAGGAATGTTTTGGGGATGCGTCCTGACTTTATTTCGCCAATGAGGAAGTTACAAACATTCTGTCCAATCTGCAATGTATTGTCATCAAGCTCGGTGAAACCCTTTATGCCATCGTAGTTGTCGCTGTGGACAATACCCACAATTTTCTCGGGGTCAATTTTCACCACGGGGCTACCGATGCGGTCGCTCGGTTTGAAAATGGGAATTTCACGACGGTTGGGGGGATCCAGCGGCATGTAAATGTCGTGCAAGCCATAGAGATCGCGCGGGAGCTTGGAGTTGAGTTCAAGAATCACATGCTTGGCATATTTCACATAAGTGGGAACATTACCCACGCCGGCGCCTAACACAACCTCGCCGTTGTCGAACACCTCGGCAACTTCAATAATAGCCCAGTCGAGATTGCCGTAAAATCCATAGCGGAATTTCTGCGACAATTCGGAGAGGTGAAGGTCAAAGTAATGTGCATCATGGCTGTTAATGCGCAATCTCAGGTCGGGAGTGTTCTGATAAGGGCTGCGGCGACCAATGGCGTTAGCCTTTGCAAGGGCTCCGTCGGCCCAGCGGTTGGTGGATGCTCCTGTGAAAATGTCAACCTTGAAAGGCCGACCGGCTTCGTGCTCTTTTTCAGCGCGAGCCGCGAGAGCCTCAGTCACCACTTTGGGTGAGCCTGCTGCAGTAAATCCCGACAAGCCTAAAACATCGCCATTGTTAATCATGGCTGCGGCTTCCTTCGGGGTGATGATTGGAAATGCCATATTGTGTAATTTTATGATAATGATTTGGTTTTATGTTTTAATCCCCCATCTGTTTGCGCTTTTGGACAATCCATTGCATTGATATGGCGGATTTTTACTAATTTTGTGCAAAATTAGCTAATTATCCAACAAAAAACAAAAGTTTTGGACATCAATCAAAATAATTCTGCTACTTCTGCCGCTGATAACAAGCTGCTTTACATAGAAACCTACGGCTGCCAAATGAACGTGGCCGATACTGAAACGGTGATTTCAATAATGAAAATGGCAGGCTATGGACTCACTGACTCACAAGAGAAAGCCGATGCCATTCTGCTCAACACCTGCTCCATTCGCGACAATGCCGAGCAGAAAATCATTTCGCGTCTGCAAGCTCTGAACGCACTGCGACGCAAGCGTAAGCCCAGGCCGCTGATCATTGGAGTGATTGGCTGCATGGCCGAGCGCGTGAAAGATGACTTGATAACCAACCATGGTGTTGACCTTGTGGCCGGGCCTGACAATTATCTGGACCTGCCGGCTCTGTTTGCCGCAGTTGAATCGGGACAAAAGGCAATAAACGTTGAGCTTAGCACCACCGAGACTTATCGCGATGTCATTCCGGTGCGTCTTCCCGGAAATCTGGTGAGCGGATTCATTTCCATTATGCGGGGATGCAACAATTTTTGCTCCTACTGCATTGTGCCCTACACCCGCGGCCGGGAACGTTCACGTGAGCTCTCGTCGATTCTTGCCGAGCTGGCCGACCTGCGAGCCAGAGGCTACAAGGAGGTGACGCTCCTTGGCCAAAACGTGAACTCTTATTGCTACACCGCCCCCGACTCGGGCACAACTCTCACCTTTGCCGGACTGCTTGCCCGCGTTGCCCAAGCCGCTCCCGACATGCGCGTGCGCTTCACCACGTCGCACCCCAAGGATATGACTGACGACATTCTGCACACCATAGCCGCCCATCCTAATATTTGCCACCACATTCACCTGCCGGTTCAAAGCGGCAGCAACACCGTGCTCAAAGCCATGAACCGGCACTACACCCGCGAGTGGTATCTCGACCGCATTGCTGCCATTCGCCGCATTATTCCTGATTGCGGCATCTCAACCGACATGTTCACAGGTTTCCACGATGAATCCGAAGAGGATTTCGAGCAAACGCTCTCACTGATGCGCGAAGTGGGATTCCAGTCGGCTTTCATGTTCAAGTACTCCGAGCGCCCCGGCACCGTGGCTTCGCGCGTGCTCCCCGACAATATTCCGGAAGATGTGAAAATTGACAGGCTCAACCGGATGATAGCGCTGCAGAACGAACTTTCGGCCACCGCCCACAGCAATATGGTGGGACGTGAAGTGGAAGTGCTCGTTGAAGGTGTTGCCAAACGGTCGGCACAGCAAATGGTGGGACGCACGTCGCAAAACATGACCGTGGTGCTTCCGCGACGCGACCATAAGGTCGGCGACACGGTGAAGGTGAAAATAACATCCTCAACCTCGGCCACTCTCATTGCCGAATAAACCGAACAGAAAGAAATGAAGAAATTAAAGATAGTATTTTTCGGGACCCCCGACTTTGCAGTGCCTTCACTCGAGGCCATTATAGCTGCCGGCCATCAGGTGGTGGCTGTGGTAACCGGCGTTGACAAGCCTGCAGGCCGTGGCAAGCATTTAATGCAGAGCGCCGTCAAGCAAGCGGCACTCCGACATAACATTCCGGTACTTCAGCCCGAGAAGCTCAAGGATGAAGCTTTTGTAAGTAAGCTGCGTGAACTTGCGGCCGACCTTTTTGTGGTGATAGCGTTCCGCATGCTCCCCGAGGTGGTGTGGACCATGCCCCCGATGGGCACATTCAACCTCCATGCCTCGCTGCTGCCACGCTACCGCGGAGCCGCTCCAATCAACCGGGCCATTATGAACGGCGACACTGAAACCGGCGTCACGACCTTTTTCCTGAAACATGAAATAGACACGGGCGATGTTATTGCCCGCGAACGGATTGAAATTGACGAGGACGATGACGCCGGCACGGTTCACGACCGCCTTATGGAGTTAGGGGCGCGACTCACGGCCCAAACCGTCAACGACATTGCCGCAGGCACCGTGTCGCCCGTTCCTCAAAATGAGATTTTAAACTGCGAGCCATCTCCGGCCCCCAAAATTTTCAAAGACACCTGCCACATTGACTGGAACCGGCCGGCCCGTCAGGTGCGGAACCACATTCGCGGACTTGCCCCCTACCCTGCGGCCTGGACTCAGATGGAGGCCGACGGCCAACCTGCCGGAACAATGAAAATATTCGCCGGAAAAGTCACCGACATCAAAGCGGAAGCTCCGGGCCGCGTTCACCTGACAGCCGATGGCAGAATGATTGTTGACTGCAGCGACTTCGACCTTGAAATAACCTCGCTTCAGCCGCAGGGCAAGCGCCGCATGGACACAGCCGACTATCTGCGTGGCTGCCGCTTTAAATCCATTCAATTCTCATGAAACACCTTCTCCCCTCCGCATTGATGTTGCTTTCGGCCATACCGGCCATGGCCGTTCCCACCGCCGACTCCGTGGCCGTGGTCACCACAACCGAGACCGTCACAACCGTCACAACCACATCGGCCACTGACACGGTTACATCCGTGAGCCGCTCCACATCCATAAGCGAGAAACTTATAGAAGCAACCACGCCACACCCGCTCAGTTTCAATTACAAAGTGGAGGGCATGGCCGCCACAAGTTCGGGCCACACACCTTTCTGGCTGCTGAACAACCGCCTGGGACTTTCATCACTGAAACAGAACAACGGCTACATTCGCGGAGCGGCCATACGCGAAATGGCCACTGACAAGCGCTTTTCGTGGGGTGCCGGAATTGATCTGGTTGTGCCATATAATTTCACCTCCAACTTTGTCATTCAGCAACTCTACGGCGAAATCCGCTATCGCTGTCTGGAGTTCACGCTCGGTTCAAAAGAACGCTACATGGGTCTGGTGAACCGCGAGCTAAGCTCGGGCGACCTTACCTTTTCGCTCAACGCGCGCCCGGTGCCTCAGGCATTCCTTGCAATGCCCCGCTATGAGTGGGTGCCCTGGACTCGCCATTGGCTCGCAGCAAAAGCCTATGTTTCATTCGGCATGTTCACCGACTGGCGCTGGCAACGCGACCTTGTAGGCCCCGACGGCCGCTGGACCGAGAAGCTGCTCTATCACAGCAAAGGGTTGTTTCTTCGACTCGGCGACCCTGCCCGACATCCGTTCCTGCTTGAAGGTGGCCTTGAAATGGGCGCACAGTTTGGAGGCACGGCCTATTTTGTGGATGACTATGGCCAGCACCATGTGGTCCACTTGCCACACGGAGCCAAGGACATTATCAAAATCATATTTCCCATGGGCGGTGGCGACTCATCGGACCCTGATCAGCTTGGCGAAGTGGCTAACGTGCTCGGAAACCACCTTGGACAATGGTCAGCAGCACTCACATTCGCTCCGCGCAACAGCGAATGGCAATTCCGCACATATTACCTGCACTACTTCGACGACCATTCACAAATGTTTCTGCAACATGCCTGGAAGGATATGCTGCTCGGTGTCGAAGTCACTTTCCCCAAAAATCCCGTAATAAGCCAGTTCGTTTACGAATACCTTTACTCCAAGGACCAAAGCGGCGCCGTTTATTGGGACCATAACGAAAACATTCCGGAGCAAGTGAGCGGTCGTGATGACTATTACAACCACTATATCTATCCGGGTTGGAGCCATTGGGGCATGGGCATGGGCAACCCCCTTATCATTTCGCCCATCTACAATAAGGACAACACCCTTATGTTCTACCATAACCGCATAAAGGGTCACCACTTCGGATGGAAAGGACAGCCATTTGTCCAACTTTCCTACCGGGTGCTCATTTCCTATACCCGCTCGTGGGGCACCTACAATTACCCCACAGCCAACGTGATGCATAATTTCAACTCAATGCTTGAAGCCACTTACTCGCCACGCCGCCTGAAAGGGTGGGACTTCCGCCTTGGTCTTGCTGCCGACGGAGGCCGCTTGCTGGGCAAAAGCTTCGGCGCAATGTTAACAATAAGTAAATCAGGATGCCTGCTAAAATAATTGCTCGAATAACAGTTTTGTTACTTCTACTGCCGGCCATGGGATGCTTCCATGAGCTACCGCTCATCGGCGACCTTGCCGGACAATGGCAAATAACAAAAATAGAATACCCTGACGGGCGCGTGGTGGAAAACCCGCTCACATATTATTGCTTCTACCGCCACACCGCACAGCTCACCAAGTACGACAGAGTCAAGCACACGGCCAACATGGTGTACAACTACCCGGAAATTTCTCTTGAATTTCCTGAAGTGTCGCCCGTATGGCTCACAGAATGGGGAATCATCCCCCCCGCAGATGCCGACAGCGAATACCGTGGCTGGGTACAGAACTACCACATTGACCGGCTCAATTCATCATACCTCGTAATGACCACCGAACAGGGAGTGAAACTTACGTTGAGAAAATTTTGACATAAACCCCATTCTTACCAAACCCCACTATGATTATGAAACGCCTCATGTCAGCCATTCTCGTGGCTCTGTTTTTAAGCACAGCGGCTTTTGCCGGCAACCGCATTGTAATCTCAAAAAAAGCCTATAAACTTTATGTGTTCAACGATGCCGACTCGTTGATTTATGTCACCGACGTGTGTCTGGGCATGAACAAGGGCAACAAGACCCGCCGCGGTGACCACAAAACACCCGAAGGTTCTTTCACCATTTGCAGCATTGAGAACAGCAGCAAATGGGATGATTTCGACGGCAAGTTCCGCGCCAGCTACGGCCCCTGGTTCATGCGCCTGAAAGTTCCCAACTTTCGTTCCATAGGCATTCACGGCACAAATGAGCCGGAGTCGATAGGCACCCGGGCAAGCATGGGATGCATCCGCCTACACAACAACGAACTGCTGAAGCTGAAAAAGATGGTAAAAGTAGGCACTCCGGTGAAAATTCTTCGCGAGGATGAGGATTTTGTAATGCCAAAACGCAAGTGACCTTTACCCAAGCCATTGAACAGGACGGCCGGCTTCTTCTTGACGGAGCCACCGGCACCTGCTTGCTCCCTAACGGAATTATTGGACTGGAAACCACCGGCGCAACGTGCGACCAACTTTGCCTCACAGCACCCCGGCGCGTTGAATTACTTCACAAGCAATATATTGAGGCCGGAGCCGACGTTATCACCACAAATACTTTCAATCTACCCGACCCTGCCGTTTGCCGGGCGGCAGTGACTATTGCCCGCAATGCAATGGCTGCAGCAGGACGAAAGGTGTTTATTGCCGGAAATTTAGGCCCCGGCGGCCCGCGTGGACGCGTATCTCAGGCCGTGGAAGCATTTGTTGACTCCGGCGTTGATTTGCTCATACTTGAGAGCATATACAGCCTCAACCATCTCATAACGGCAATTCCTGCAATTAAGCAAGCCGGGCTTCCCACAGTTATATGCGCCACCCCCCTTCTGAACGGCATGCTCCCCTCGGGCGAATCGCTGCAACGATTCATCGAGCTATCATGTGAGGCTCAGGCCGCCGTTATGGGTCTTAACTGCGGGTATGGACCCGCACACCTCGCCTCGGCACTTTCGGCTCTGAATGGGCTTAAAATGCCGTTAGCCGTCATGCCAAGCGCCGGGTTGCCTGAACAGGGATACCTCAACGCACAATATTTCGCCTCCGAGTGCCACACGCTCATTTCCAATCCTGCAGTGAAGTTGGTTGGCGGATGCTGCGGCACTACACCGGCCCACATAACAGCCCTGCGGGCAATGATTGACGCAAACAACTGTAAAACTGAACAATAGACCCTCTGATGAAATCAACGCAAAAAAAATGCAAAAATTTCTTTCTATTTTTTGACTAAAAAATTTGCACAATCCAAAAAGTCGCCTTAACTTTGCACCGCAAAACGGCAGGAGAGCCGTTAAAAATCTCAAAGTCTGGTGCGGTAGTTCAGCTGGTTAGAATACCTGCCTGTCACGCAGGGGGTCGCGGGTTCGAGTCCCGTCCGCACCGCCGAGGAGAGAGGAGAATGAGTATCGATTTTACTTTCGGGTAAATCTTTACTCATTCTTTTTTCTGTCCCTAACAAGTCCCGAGCAGACCGACTCACCACCAACCTCCCACAACATTCGGGTCAGCAACCCCAAACACACCTCCCCAAAAAACTACGTCAAGTTTAACCCAAACATTTTCATGCTCACACAAGTTGACATGGAATAGCTATTTAATATTTGTAAATTAAGAGGTTGTTTGATTG
>JAMPBC010000011.1 GCA_023666905.1 Bacteroides sp.
ATAAAACGCGTAGTTCTTGCGACCGTGGCGTTGTAATCTGATTTTTGTTGCCATTTGAAATTAATAAAATTAGTTTATGGTTTTGTATTGCTTTTTGCGAGCGCAAAGTTACAACATATTTTCCTAATAACCAACCATTTTTATGTCTTTCTGATGTTTGGTGTCAGTAGCGTTGCGCGTAATTTGTTGCAAATCAGCCTGCTGGATTTCAAATGTTGCGTTTGCGGTCAACTTTTTTGCTTCACGAGGGTGCGAGTGTCCGATTTTTTGGTTAAGTTTGCATTTTGTACATCACAATTCATTTTCACTACGTTTCACACTTCCAATCCCAGTAGCCATGATTCTGATAGCCGACAGCGGTAGCACCAAAACCCACTGGGCGCTCATTGCCCCCGGTGGCGACGTGCGCGAATTTTTCTCACCCGGCATTAACCCGGCGCTTTGCAGCCCCGGAGAGTTCAAGGCCGCACTGGCCGATGCACTTAAGGGCGTAAGCCTGCCGGCTGACTGTGTTATTGAATATTATGGTGCCGGATGCCTGCCCGAGCTTTGCCCCGTAGTGGAGGCCATTCTTGCCGAGGTTACCGGATGCAGCCACGTCGCTGTTCATTCCGATATGCTTGGCGCCGCCCGCTCCGTCTGCGGTCCCTCTCCCGGCATTGTGGCCATTCTGGGCACCGGCTCCAACTCTTGTTACTACGATGGTAGCCGGATTCTTCTCAACACTCCGCCGCTGGGCTATGTGCTGGGCGATGAAGGCTCCGGTGCCCGGCTGGGTGCCCGGCTGCTAAACGGTGTGCTAAAAGGATGGCTTTCCCCACATATTGTCGAGGCGTTTCACAGCGCCACCGGGTTGGACAAGGCCGCAGTTATAGAGCACGTCTACCGCAGGCCCGAGGCCAACCGCTTCCTGGCTTCGATGGTGCCATTTATTGCCGACCATATTGCAGAGCCCGAGGTAGCCGCCATGGTCACCGATGAATTCACTCTGTTTCTGGAGCGAAACGTGGTCCATGCCTATCCACAGCAATTACCCCTCCACACTGTAGGATCCGTGGGGGCGGTGTTCGCCCCGCAGCTGCGTCAAGCAGCCGTTGCCTGCTCCATCACCGTGGGCAATGTGGTTCAGCGACCCATGTCCGGCTTGATTTCATTCCATTCCAACCGTAATTAACCCTCATTTCACCCAATGAAAAAGATAACAACACTCACCCTTTGCGCAATGGCGGCATTGGCTGCCGGCGCTCAGGATCAATCGTCCCTGTGGCTACGCAACGCGGCCGTGTCGCCCGATGGTTCCCAGGTGGCTTTTACCTTTAAAGGCAACATTTTCACTGTGCCTGCCACCGGCGGCAAAGCCACTCAGATAACCACCTCGCAGCACTACGACAGCACCCCCTTGTGGAGCCCCGATGGCCGAAACCTTGTGTTCACCTCCAACCGCCTCGGCTCCGATGATATCTACATAATACCTTCGGCCGGAGGAACCGCACGTCGTCTCACTACCCACTCCGGCAACGAAACGCCACTGACCTTCCTTCCGGACGGACGTCTGCTTTTCAGCGCCAACATTATGCCCGGCCAAACCTCCGCCCAGGCTCCGTTTGCCCCTCAGACATACGTGATTAACGTTGACGCCCCCTCGGCACGCCCCGAGTTGTACAAGTCGCTCCCCATGGCTGCCGCTTCGGCGAACGCTTCCGGACGCATTCTCTATCAGGACCGCAAGGGCTATGAAAACGCCTGGCGCAAGCATGAACGCTCCTCGGCCACGGCCGACGTGTGGCTCATTGACACCGACGGCTCTTTCCGCCAGCTCACTGATTTTCTAGGCCACGACCTCAACCCCGTGTGGGGTAGTGGCGACACCTTCTTTTACCTCTCTGAAGCCGGCAACAACAACCTGAACATTTACCGCGGCTCCACAGCTCCCGGTGCGTCTCTCGAGCAACTCACTTCCCACACCGGCATGCCCGTGCGCTCCCTCTCGGCCTCGGCCGACGGTAGCGTGCTGGCCTACAGCCTTGGCGGCGAGCTCTACACCCTCACTCCCGGCGGCGAGCCTCACAAGCTCAACGTGGAGATTGTGACCGACGACTTTAATCCTGATATTATCAAAAACTTCCGCAACTCCGGCGCCACTACTCTCAGCGTCAACTCCAAAGGCTCCGAAGTGGCTTTCGTGATACGTGGCGATGTTTACGCCACCTCTGTGAAATATCCCACCACTGCACGAATCACCAACACTCCGGGTCAGGAACGCAACGTGGACATTGCTCCCGACGGCCGCTCGGTGGTTTACGACTCGGAGCGCGACGGCATCTGGGGCCTCTACATTTCCAAAATCACCGACCCCTCCCAAAAACAGCTTGCCTACGCCACAGCCTTTACTGAAGAGCCCCTCTATAGCTGCGCCACATCTGCCCAGCAACCCTTATTTAGTCCCGACGGCAAAAATGTGGCTTTTCTGGAGGACCGCTGCACCTTGCGCGTAATTGACCTCGACACTAAAAAGGTGACAACCGCCCTCAGTGGCGAATATAACTACTCATACACCGACGGCGACATTGACTTCACCTGGAGTCCCGACAGCAAGTGGCTACTTGTCAACTATATTGGTCAGGGCGGATGGAACAATTCCGACATCGCTCTGGTGGCTGCCGACGGTACGCAAGTGGTCGACCTTACCGAGAGCGGATACTCCGACTCGCAGCCCCGCTGGGCCATGGGCGGTCGCGCCATAACCTATTCCACCGGAAAATACGGCATGAAAAGCCATGGCTCCTGGGGTAATCAGGACGACATCATGTTCATGGCCCTCGACCCCGAAGCTTGGGATGAGTTCAACCTTACCGAAGAGGAGGCTGCCCTGAAAGAGCAGGCTGAAAAGGAGCGGAAGGAGAAGGAGGAATCCGACAAGGATTCCAAGAAATCCAAAACAAAAAAGAGTAAGAGCAAGGGAAAAGAGAAAACCGATTCCGATACCCCCGCCAAATCAGTGGAGTTCGACCTGCCCAACCGCCGCTATCGCACGGCCCGGCTCACCCCCCGCTCGGCAATGGTTGGCGACTATTATCTCTCGCCCAAGGCCGATAAGTTCTACTATGTGGCCGGCTCAACCGAGGCCGGCTCCAACCTCTACTGCCGCGACCTTCGAAAGGGCGATACCAAAGTGCTTGCCAAAGGCGTTTCAGGTGGCTTCGACGTTGACTCCAAAGGCGAAAACCTCTTCGTGCTCTCATCAAAGGGCATGAGCAAGATAGCGCTGTCTGACGGCACTGAAACCCCTATTGAGTTCGATGCCCCCTACAACCGCCACCCCTCGCGCGAACGCGCCTATATCTTTGATCACGTGGTAAATCAGGTGAAAAACAAGTTCTACGACGCCTCGCTCCATTCGCTTCCCTGGGACTCCATAGCCGCCGCCCATCGCCGCTTCCTCCCTTACATTGACAATAACCGCGACTTTGCCATTCTGCTCAGTGAGCTCCTTGGCGAGCTCAACGCCTCCCACACCGGCGCCTCGACCTCGGCCTACTCCTCGGCCCCGCTCATGCCCACAGCATCGCTTGGCGCCTACTTCGACTCCTCCTACACCGGCAACGGTCTGCGCATTGCCGAAATCCTGCACCGCGGGCCGCTTGACACCCGCAAGGCCGCCGTGGCCCCGGGCGATGTCATAACAGCCATCGATGGCGAACCCATTGCTGCGGGAACCGACTATTTCCCCCTGCTCGAAGGCAAAGCCGGAAAGAACGTACTCCTCACCGTGGAATCACCCTCCGGAACCACACGCAACATTACCGTGAAACCCATCTCGGCCGGCGCTCGCAATCAGCTGCTCTATCAGCGCTGGGTGGAACACAACGAGCACCTCGTCGACAGCCTTTCGGGCGGCCGTCTGGCCTATGTTCACGTAGAAGGGATGGACTCACCGAGCTTCCGCGCTGTCTACGACCGTTTGCTCGGACGTTACCGCAACGCCGAAGCCGCCATTGTCGACACCCGCTGGAACGGTGGTGGATGGCTCCACAATGACCTGGCCATACTCCTCTCCGGCAAAGAATATGTTCGCTTCACGCCTCGTGGGCGCTACATTGGCTCCGAACCATTCTCGCAATGGACCAAACCCTCCGTGATGCTCGTAAACGAAAGCAACTACAGCGATGCACACGGAACGCCCTTCGTCTATCAAACCCTCGGTATTGGCGATGTGGTCGGAGCTCCCGTGCCAGGAACCATGACCGCCGTGTGGTGGGAAACCCAGATTGATCCCTCAATTGTGTTCGGAATCCCTCAGGTGACATCACAGGCCATGGACGGAACCGTGCTCGAAAACCATCAGCTCACCCCCGACGTTCTTATCTACAACAACCCCGCCGATGTTGACGCCGGCACCGACGCCCAACTCGAAGGGGCAGTGAAACATTTGCTTGAAAAACTTAAAACATCCACCACACATGATTGAACCCGGACAGAAAGCCCCCGAAATCCTCGGAGAAGATGAAAACGGCAACCCCGTGCGCCTGAGCCAATTCGCAGGCCGTAACCTCGTGCTCTACTTCTACCCCAAAGATAACACCTCCGGATGCACCGCTGAAGCCTGCTCGTTGCGCGACAACATCGACGCACTACGCGCACAAGGCTATGAAGTGATTGGTGTGAGTCCCGATTCCGCTGCCTCGCACCGCAAATTCATTGACAAACACGCCTTGCCGTTTCACCTCATTGCCGACACTGACCACCGTCTTGCCGAGCAAATGGGCGCCTGGGGCGAGAAAAGCATGTGCGGCCGAAAATACATGGGCCTGCTGCGCACAACCTTCCTCATAGGTCCCGACGGCACGGTGACCCATGTCTTCGCACCCCGCCAAATCAAAACCAAGCTCCACGCCACCCAAATCCTCGACACCATCCATCCCTGATTTCCTGTCTTTCCCGTTCCGTTCCGGGGTGGGACAAGCGGAACGGAACGGGACAAAGTGGAACACGTTGCGGCGTCAGACTGCGCAAGATTACTTAGCGGATGAGGACTTTGCGTCCGCCGATGATGTAGATCCGGCCGGGCTGCGGGGTGCCGCTTACGGGACGGCCCAAAAGGTCGTAAATGCGGGTGTCACGGCTGTCAGTGCCTATGTTTTCAATGGCCGAGACGCCTTCGGTAATCTCCACGGGGATGTCGATTGCCTGGCCTTCACTGATGTCGGTGGCATCGGGGCCGGATAGCAGTCCCCAGGCATTCTGATAGATGATGCGTATGCGGCCAATGCGGGGGCTAAGGCCTTTGGGCACGCTCAGACGGTGGGTGAGGTTCATGAGAATGTCGTAGTTGGCGGCAATGTTGTTTGCGGGCTTGAAGTCGCCGTAGGTGGCATCAAGTTCGAATGTGCCGTCACCGTCGAAGTCGGTGTAGATGTAGGCCTGGTTGTAGCGAAGGTCTTGACGCACGGAGTTCGGGTCTCCAAGGTCGTTGGGGAGAAGCGTGAGTGTAAATTCGCTTCCGGCAGCAGCCTGCAGACCTCGGGGCAGCAGGGTGTAGAACTCGGCCGGACACTCATTCCAGCTTTGGTCAATGTCAGTGGTTGCGCCGGTTGTGTAGAGGCGGCTCAGGTAGGCCTGATGGTCGCCGTGCAGGGTTCCGGACGGGGTTTTGTAGGCGGCTTCGGCTTCGGGGTCGCGCACAAGTGCAAGGTCAATGTCGTAGGCCACGCCTTCGCTCACGTTTTTGGCATTGGCTTCGGGAATGGGGTTCCAAGCGTTCTGATAAATCACGCGCAGGCGTCCTTTGGTGGAGGAGGTTTGCGGAATGGTTACGTCGCAGGCAATTTTCATCACGGTGTTGTAGTTGCAAGTGGCAGCGTCGAAGCCGTCCTCGCCTTTGCGCAATCCGTAGCGGGCTACTTGATTGAACTCACCGGCGCCTTCGCTGTCAAGATAAATCACGGCAAAGTTGTAGCGCAGGTCCTGGCGCACTTCACCCGGGGCGCCCAGGTCGTTGGCGTCGAGGTGGATGGTGAAGGTGGAACCGGTGTAGGCGGTGAGCTGCTCGGGCAGCAGGCTGTAGAACTCGGCGGGGCAGTCGGCATCCGTGTGGTCAATGTCGGTGGCTGCACCGGTGGTGTAGATGCGGCTCACGTAGGCTTTGCGCCCGGGGTGCATGGTTCCCTGAGGAGTGTCGTATTCAAAGTAGTCGTCAGGGGCAGTGACGGTGAGCGTGAAGTCGTAGACACGGCCGGAGGTCACGGGGCCTTCGGCAGAGGAGGGTGCTGCTTCGGTGTCGTAGACCAGACGGGCGCGGAAGTTGCCCGAGGTTATGGCGCGTGGCACGTTGAGGGTCCATGTGCCGGGCTCGGTGGTTTCAATGAGCTCTGCGGCGCTGAATGTGAAATCACGGTCAAAGTCAACCCACAGGGCTGCGTTGCCTTCCTGTGAGAACTGTGCCTGAAGAGTGGTGGGGCTTTCGCCGAAACGCACAGTGGCGTTGACGTCGGTGAGCATATTGTAGAACTCGGCGGGTGCTTCTGTTGCTGAATAGTCAAGCGGTGTTTCGGTGTCGGAGCTTGTGAGGGCTGTGAGCCAGGCCGCCGAGGATTTACCCGTGGGAACGGTGTAGCCGGCGCCGGGGGTAAGCAGCGGTGTGAAGCGCAGGGTGTGGGTGAGGGTGCCTTTTGAGGGCACTTTGTACTTGTCAAGGGTGCCGGGACCGCAGGAGGCATTGCCCAAGCCGCGCTGCATGTAGTCAAAGTGAATGTAAATCTCGTCAGCGGGGCGGAGCTGGAAGTCGTGTGTCACCTTAATGAAGTCCTGCTCGGTGGAGTGGAGAGCCGAGAAGTTGACGGTGCCTTCGGTTTCCACTTCCAGGCCGAATCCCTGGGCGTTGGTGAGGCGCAGGTGACGCAAATCCTCGCGGTTGCCCATGGTTTGGGGGCGCACGAAGTGTTCGGCCATGTCGGTGACGGTGGTGGTGTAGCGTCCGGCAAAGGAGCCTGTTTTGCGGTCAAGGAAGTTAGCCCACGGACCGCGGGCGTAGTATTCCACGTTTTCCAAACCGGGGATGGCCACCATGCTCATTCCAAGGCGGTTGATGCTTGCGGAGATAGGGGAGTAGTCAGCGCGCATGTCCATGCGACCGTCGGCATAGACGGTGTAGGTGGTTGTGTAGGAGCAGAATCCTTGCGAGGTGTATGAGCCGGTTATCTTCACGGCTTTTGCTCCGGAGGCGTTTCCGCCCACGTAGGCGGTTTCTGCGGTTTCCGCGGCAAAGGTTGGGTTAGCGAGAGTTGCGGGGGGCATGGCCTGGTCATTTTCAATCCAGCGCACGTTGTCGTAGCGCAGTCCCCGGCCGTCGGCGAGCAGTTCCTGTCCGGCAAGATTCATGGAGGTGAGGTAGCCTTTGGAGTCGAAGCCGTAGGTAATTCCGCGGCCGGTGCGCACGGTTATGTTGCCGTCAGTGTCGACTGAGGTCACGGCCGATGCCTGTTCCGGCTCGATGGCTGTCAGGGGAGCGCGGTCGCGGATGGTGAACTGGTCGGAAGCCACTTCATGGCCTGCCTCGGCCCATGTGGAAGTTTCCTTGGTGAGGAAGCGCACGGTGAGCAGATATTCATCGGGGTCGTCGGTGGCAGGTTGGGTGGTGTAGGGAATGGTGAGCTGTGCCGAGGCGTCGGGGGCAAGTGCGAAGTCAGAGATGGTTCCCTGCTCCACGGTGCGGCCGTCGCGGCTCACGCTCCAGGCCACGTTGAAGCGGTTGAGGTCCGTAAAGTCATATTCGTTGCTGACGGTGAGGCTGCGGGTGGCGGCATCGAAGCGGCTCAGAGTGATGTACTGATACACGTGTTTCACCTCGTTGAGCTTGGCGGTGGGCTCGCGCAGTGGCCCGACAATGCCGTTGGACACGAAATTGTTCTGGTGAGGACCGGAGAAGTCGTAGCCGGTATAGAATCCGCGAATGTTGCCGGCAAGGATTTCCTGAGGCTTGTAAATGGCCTGGTCAACCCAGTCCCATATGCAACCGCCAATGGTGCGGTTAGAGGTTTTGATGAAGTCCCAGTAGTCCGAGAGGTTGCCTATGGCCTGTCCCATTGCATGGGCATACTCGCACATGAAATGGGGGCGCGAGTCGCTGCGGCGGTCGTTGCCCTGGAGGGTTGCCATTGCGGGATACATTTCGGAGGTTATGTCGGTGTAGGTCCAGGTGCCTTGACCTTCGTAGTGCACAAGGCGGGAGTCAAGCTCTTTGAGGCGGTTGTAGCATGCGCGGAAGTTGATTCCGCAGGCGCTTTCGTTGCCCATTGACCAGAACACCACCGCGGGATGGTTGCGGTCGCGGAGGGCCATGCGCTCGTTGCGGTCAACGAAGGCGGCTTCCCACGAGGGGTCGGAGCTGAGACTTGTCAGCGCGTGACATTCGAGGTCGGCCTCGTCCATGGTGTAGATGCCGTAGTAGTCGAGCATGGCATAGAAGCGCACGTCGTTGGGATAGTGGGATGTGCGCAGGGTGTTAATGTTGTTTTGTTTGAACATGGTCACATCCTTGTGGAGGGTTTCCACGTCCACGGCGCGGCCGTAGAGCGGATGGGAGTCGTGGCGGTTCACGCCGCGGAACAGGATGGGCTTGCCGTTAATGCACACGCTGTGACCCACCTGCTCAATGTGGCGGAAACCGTATTTGGTGCAGAAGGCTTCGGTTTCGGCTCCGGAGGCGTCAGTGAGCTTCACAATCACGGAATAGAGGTTGGGGGTTTCGGCGCTCCAGAGCTTGAGGCCTGTGAGGTCAGTGCTGAAGGTTACTTCGGTTTCGCTGCCGGCATCGAGGTTGCTGATGGTGCGTGGGGTGGATTGCCAGGCGGTGTTGCCCTGAGGGTCGAGCAGCATCACGCTCGCCTGGACCGTGGATGCGGATGTGGAGCGGTTGGCAATGTCAAGGTTCACGGTGAGTGTGCCGGCGGTGTAACCGGCGGTGGCGTTGAGCGCGGAGGTGATGTAGTGGTCGCGCACAAAAGTGGTGGGGCGTGCCGTGAGGGTCACATCGCGGTAAATGCCGCTCATGCGGAACATGTCCTGATCCTCGAGGTAGGAGCCGTCACACCATCGGAACACCTGAACAGCCAGGGTGTTGGCTCCTGTGCGGGCGTAGGGGGTTATGTCGAACTCATGGTCGGTGTTGGCGGCCTGGGTGTAGCCCACATATTTACCGTTGACCCACACGTAGGCGGCCGAATAGATGCCGCCGAAGTTCAGCAGCAGCTCGTGGCCGGCCCAGTCGGCGGGCACGTTGAATGTGGTAACGTATGAGCCCACGGGGTTCTCTCCGTAGTCCGAGTAGGAGGGGTGGCGCTGGATGTAGGGGGGATTGGTGGCATGGGGATAGGCAACGTTGACATACAGAGGCATGTCGTAGCCTTGCATCTCCCAGTTTGAGGGCACGGTTATGTTGTCCCAGGCGCTCACGTCGGTACCCTCTTCAAAGAAGTTGAGGGGACGCTTGGAGGGCTCGTCGACGAAGTGGAACTTCCAGATGCCGTTGAGCAGCTGCACGCGTGTTGATTTGGTGCGCACCCATGGTGTTGCGAAATACTCGGCATCGTTCAGAAGCAGGCCAACGCTTTGGTAAGGTACCGTGGTGGCATGGGCTTTCTCTTTGTTTTCCGAGAAGATGGCTTGGTTTTCCCAGTAGTCACCCGGTGTTTGAGGCTGGGCCGAAGCACTGAACCAGGGGAGCGAGAGTGCCAAGACAAGGGCTGCCCAAGGCAGGAGATGTTGATTGGTTTTTATCATGATATGATGTTGGATTGATTTTAAGGTTAGCGCAGGGGGGGATGGGCACGCGAAGTGCCTGTGTGGCAAAACTAATGAAAATTTTCCACACTTCAAAAAGTTTTTTTCGGGGAGTGAAGGAGGTGGTCACCTCCGAATGAATGTTCAAAAGCGGAGCACCATTTCCAAAATGGCTTTTGAAGCCATGTCAGGGGTAATGACGGCGTTGGAATGGTAGAAGTATTTTTCGTAGTCGGCGCGGATGTCGAGATACATACCGGCTGAGCGTACATGGCTTATGGTGGCGCCTACGGTGATGCGGTTGCGGGCTGGATTGTTGACCACGGGCACTCCGGTGGCGTTGCGTGAACCCGAGCTGTGGGCGGTCATGCCGTCGAAGCGTCCCTGAAATGAGAGACGGTTGAAAATGCCGGCTTTTATGGGCATGCGGTAGTCGACCCATCCGTTCCAGGCGTGGGCGTTTTTGAGGTTGCGGCCGCAGTAGTGCTTGTTCATGTACTCGGCTTCGGCGCTCCAGCGTCCGCTTTGCCAGGACACGGTTCCGTCCACCACGTTCATCCTCACAGAGTCAGGCGAAATGGAGGCAAAGCCCGCTTCCAGGGCCACGTTGCCAATTTTCAGGGTTGCTTTGGAGCCGAACGCCACAGAGCGGTTCCAGGGGCCGTGGTCGCCAATCTTGCCGGGATTAAAGGCACCGGCCTCGAGGGTGAGGGGGATGCGTGGCAGTGCATAGCTGAGCTTGGCACCCACGGCGCGATAGTTAAACATTTGGCGGCCTATGAACGATCGGTTGGCAAAGAGATAGTTGTGGGGTGCGCGGAAGGGGTCGACGGCAAAGGGCATGCGGAACTGACCGGCCTGGAATTTGAGACCCGGTGCCATGGCAAGGCGTACCCAGCCGTCGAGGATTTTCATGGACCCTTTGTCGCAGAAGTCGGACTGAATAAAGTAGTCGATTTGCGGAGCAATGAATCCACCAATGCTCAGGCGGGCGTTGCGCAGCTGGAAGTGGTAAGCGGCAGGGCCTTCGGTGGTCATTTCAAGGCGTGGGCGCAGTGTACCGTGGATTTGTGGACGGTAAGAAACGGAGTCGGCTGCCGAGGCTGTTGCAGAAGCCAGAAGAGCGCAAACCATCCCCAGCATGGTGGCTAATTTACCGGACATAGATGAATGGGAGGATGTGAATTGGATTGGTTAGAGTTGTTCGTTTTTGCTTTTTCGGCCGCAAAAATACAAAAATTCCCCCAATCGGGCAAACGAGAGGAGCGGCAGTACAGGGCTAATTCGCCGTTGCCGATGGTTAGGGTTTGAGTTCCGGGCGCAGGAAAGCGGCGGTGGGGGAGGTCCCGGCTGCAACCTGCTCGGGGGTGCCTTGGGCAAGGATTTGTCCGCCTTGCTCGCCTCCGCCGGGACCCATGTCAATGAGATGGTCGGCACACTTGAGCACGTCAAGGTTGTGCTCAATCACCAAAACGGTGTTGCCTTTCTGCACCAAACGGTTGAGCACGCCCAACAGCACCCGTATGTCCTCGAAATGAAGCCCGGTGGTGGGCTCGTCAAGAATGAAAAGGGTTTTGCCGGTGTCGCGCTTGGCAAGCTCGGTGGCCAGCTTCACGCGCTGGTTTTCGCCTCCCGAGAGGGTGCTTGAGGGCTGTCCGAGTTTTATGTAGCCAAGTCCAATGTCCTGAAGTACCTTTATCTTTTTGTGGATGGCAGGGATGCCGGCAAAGAAGTCGACGGCCTGATTTATGGTCATGTCCAGAACGTCGGCAATGGATTTGCCTTTGAAGCGCACTTCCAGTGTCTCGCGGTTGTATCGGCGTCCATGGCATGTTTCGCAGGGCACCAGTACATCGGGCAGGAAGTTCATTTCAATGGTTCGGTAGCCGTTGCCGGAGCAGGCTTCGCAGCGGCCGCCCTTGACATTGAATGAGAAGCGCCCCGGTTTGTAGCCTCGGATTTTTGATTCGGGGAGGTTGACAAAGAGGTTGCGTATGTCGGAGAACACGCCGGTGTAGGTGGCGGGATTGGAACGTGGAGTACGTCCCAAAGGGGTCTGGTCAACGGTGACCACTTTGTCGATGTTTTCAATGCCTTCGATTGAGGCGTAGGGAAGCGGCTGGCGCTGCGAGCGGAAGAAGTGGTGCGACAGGATTGGCTGCAGGGTGTGGTTAATGAGCGTGGATTTCCCCGAGCCGCTCACCCCGGCCACGCATGTAAGGGTGCCCAGCGGGATGGTGAGGTCAACGTTTTTCAGATTGTGGCCCGTGGCTCCGCGCAGTGTCAGGGTGAGTCCGTTGCCAGCGCGGCGCTCGGCGGGCACTTCAATGGCTTTGCGCCCCGAGAGGTATCGGGCCGTGACGGTGTCGGCCTGAAGCATCTGCGAGGGGGTGCCCTGAAACACCACTTGTCCCCCCTTGCGCCCGCCAAGAGGACCAATGTCAATCACATAGTCGGCTTGAAGCATCATGTCCTTGTCATGTTCAACTACCACTACGGTGTTGTTGGCGTCGCGCAGTTTTTTGAGCGATGTGATGAGGCGGTCGTTGTCGCGCTGATGCAGTCCAATGCTCGGTTCGTCCAGGATATAGAGCACGTTGACCAGCTCAGACCCAATTTGTGTGGCCAGACGAATGCGCTGGCTCTCGCCGCCACTGAGGGTGGCCGAGGCGCGGTCGAGCGACAGGTATTCCAACCCCACGTCAACCAGAAATCCCAGCCGGGAGCGGATTTCCTTGAGAATTTCGGCAGCAATGACGCGCTCCTGCTTATCAAGCCGCTCCTCCACGGTGAGTGACCAGTCATGGAGCCGGCGGATGTCCATGGCTGCGAGCGAGGCAATGTCCTGACCGTCGACAAAGAAGTGGAGCGACTCGCGGCACAGTCGCTTGCCCTGACACTCGGGACAAACTGCCCGGCCAAAGAACTGGCCTCCCCACTTGCGGGCCGAAGCTCCGGCTTCGTCGTCCATCTGCATTTCCAGGTATTTGGCAAGCCCCTCGTAAGCAAAGGAGTAGCGGGCCGAAAGGGCTCCGGACGACAATGTGAGCCGTTCGTCGGTGCCGTTGATAATATCGTTGATGGCCTCCTCGGGAATTTGACCCACAGGAGTTTTGAGCGTGCAGCCGTACTTCAGACAGATGGCCTCGATTTGGTGGAAAATCATGGAGTCACGGTAGCGTCCGAGCGGAGCTATGCCCCCGGCGTGGATTGATAGCTTCTCATCGGGGAAAATCTTGGCGCGGTCAATGATGTTGACGTATCCCAGGCCCTTGCAGGCCGGGCAGTAGCCCTGGGGGGAGTTAAAGGAGAAGTTGTGGGGGGCCGGTTCGCGGTAGGAGAGGCCGGTTGTGGGGTCCATGAGCTGCTGCGAAAATTGGAACACACGGTCGTGGTCAACGTCGTAAACCATCATCTGCTTGTCGCCCTGGCGCAGAGCTTCGGTCACGCTGTCGCGCAGGCGGGTCTCGTCTTTGTCGCTCACCTTAAGGCGGTCAATCACGGCTTCGATGGAGTGGTTTTTGTAGCGGTCAACCTTCATTCCGGGGGTGATTTCGCGCAGGTGGCCATCGACTCGGACTGTTAGGTAGCCCTTTTTGCGAATAGTTTCAAAGAGCTCCTTGTAGTGCCCCTTGCGGTTTTTTACCAGCGGTGCCAACACGTAGATTTTGTTTCCTTGGAAACGCTCCAGAATGAGGCGTACAATTTTCTCCTCGGAGTACTTGACCATGCGCTCGCCAGAGAGGTAGCTCACCGCTTGGCCGATGCGGGCAAAGAGCAGACGGAGAAAGTCGTAGATTTCGGTTGTGGTGCCTATGGTGCTCCGGGGATTGCGGTTAACGGTTTTCTGCTCGATTGAAATGACAGGGCTAAGGCCGGTGATTTTGTCCACGTCGGGACGCTCCATGTTGCCCAGCATGTTGCGGGCGTAGGAGGAGAATGTTTCAATGTAGCGGCGCTGCCCTTCGGCATAGATGGTGTCGAAGGCGAGCGAAGATTTACCGGAGCCGGATAGCCCGGTGATGACGGTGAGCGAGTTGTGGGGCAGGCTCACGTCTATGTTTTTAAGATTGTTGACCCTTGCGCCCCACACCTCGAGCAGGGTAGGGGATGCAGTAACGGAGGTGGATGATGTATGCTGTTGTGGTTCGGTGTCGGTGGTTATTTGTTGACCCATTTCTTGTTATAGGTTTTGTGTTTGATGGTTGAACGGAGCTGCGACTTCTTGTTGGGGATGCGCACGCTGTATGTTTTACCGCTCTTGTTGGGGAGGGATTTGGCGCGAATCCAGGGATTGTGCTCGCGCAGGGTGAGGTAGGTGGTGCCGTGGTCGCGGGCCCAGGCGCTCCAGTCGGAAACGGGGGTGTTGACCTCGATGATGTCGTAGTCCAGAGGCTGATAAAGCTGGTCGGCCGAGAGGATGTAGCCGTAGGCGGAGGGGTCGTCGAGAATCATCTTCATTGCCAGCAGACGGAACATGTAACGGGCGGTTTCGTCAACGAGCCAAAGGTCGTAGGCCGAGTTCACTTTCTGCGAGGCAAGCTCGGAGGATATTCGTCCCTGACCGCCATTGTAGGAGGCTGCGGCCGATTCCCAGTTGCCATATTTCTTATAGGCGTTTTTCAGGTAGCGGGCTGCGGCGCGGGTTGATTTCTCCACGTCGTAGCGCTCGTCCACATAGTCGTTAACTTCCAGCCCGAACTCCTTGCCTGTTGCGGGCATGAACTGCCATGGGCCGGCGGCTTTAGCGGGCGACACAGCTCGTGGGTTGAGGTAGCTTTCAATGCATGCCAGATAAAGAAGGTCCTCGGGCACTCCCTCGCTGCGAAGAATGGGTGCCATTACGGGGAAGTAGCGGTTTGCGCGTTTTATGGTGAGCAGTGTGTTGCCGTGGGTGTAGGCCATGGAGGTGAGTTCGCGGTCAAGGCGCTCGAACATGTCTATGCGGTCGAGGTCCACTGTCGCATCGGCAAATTTAATTTTCTTGGGTACCTTGGGGTTGCGCACGGCGGCAAGAGGGGTTGGCGATGCAGCCTGTGTGGTCACGGCCAGCGGCAATGAAAGCATGGAGGCGCCGAGAATCAGGGCAATGAATGTCTTGTTCATAGGTGGGGATGAGGGGGCGGGTTGGGTTAATGAATTCTGTTTAAGCCGCATGGAGACGCAGGGCTATTCGCCTGTGTAGCCTACAATGTTGATGTCGCCGCTCAGATTGTACTTTTTGTTGTCCGAGCCGGTGGCTTTAATCACATAGTAGTACACTCCGGCGGGCACGAGTTTGCCCTTGAAGCGTCCGTCCCAGCCCCGGGAGGGGTCGTGGAACTCGACCATTTTCTGGCCCCAGCGGTTGAATATATAACACTCGAACGAGGTAATGGATTTGTAGCTAACCTTCCATTCATCGTTGGTTCCCTCGGTTGAGCCTGGCGAAAACACGTTGGGGCAGCGCAGGAACGACTCACCAATGTAGACCTTAAACACCTCGCTGTCAGTTTGGCAGGAGCCGTCGCCGTTGGCTGCGGTGAAGCGCACGTAGGTGGTGCCCATGGTGTTGAAAATTTGTGTGAATTCCAGCTGTGAAGTGCGCATGGTAATGTCGTAAAAATCCTCGTCGGGAGAGAATTGCCACTCGTGGAACATGGCGGCATCGGTCACCACGGCTTTGAATTCGATTTCAAGCGGGGCTGAGCCTCCAAGGCCGTCGGTGTCAATGTTCACCTGATTGTCGGCCTTCTCCCCCTTTTGTTCGGCCGATACCTCGGCGGCCACAGATGTGGCGGAGTAGCGGGGTGACGTAACTTGAATCTCCTCGCCCCAGAAACGCAGAAAGCTGTCACCGGAAAGGCTGAAGTATGTGTCGCACAGCGGAGCCTCCAGATTTATGGTCGAATTACGGATGGATTCCAGTGTTTCGGTGGCTTCCACGGAGTTGTAGGCGAAGTTGTCACGGTTGAATTCCAGGGTGGAGTAGTGCAGTTCTATGTCGCGGCTCAGAGTCCAGGAGCGGCCGTTGATGCCATGATAAGTTATGGGTTCGGCGCTTCCGGTGAAGTCAAGCCATGCGCGTCCGCACTCCTGCTCGGCGGCAATGCTCAGTGCATCGGCCCGGAATGGACGGGTGGAGTAGTCGATGATCCAGTGATAAGTGGTGCGGTTCCCCTCGGTGAAGGAGTAACCGGTGTTGTCTGTGAGTCCTGAAACGGTCACCTGGTTGCCCGAACGGGTTATGCTTGTCGAGTTGAGTGGTTCGGCGTAGGCGGCTCCGCGCGAGTCCCACACGGCCACTTGCACTCGCGCTGCTGCAGAGGCTGACGATGCTGTGTAAGTGGCCGTAACGCCCTGAAGGCCATATAGCACGCTCACCGCTTCAAGTCCGGTTGCGGCCGATGGTGTTTCTGTCCATGCCGGACGGGCGTTACCGCTGAATTTGAGCGGTGCGCTCTGAGCTATGGCGGCCATCAGTGCCAAAGTTGTTATGATGGTTAGTTTTTTCATTGTTGCGTTTGAGTGGTGTTACACCTATATTATATATAACAACGTTGCGTCGGGTCCTATATTGCATCGGGGACATTGCTACGGTGCAAAAAAAATATCACGCGGGAATCTCTTCGATGCCCACGTGAACTGGTGATTGATGATGGTTTCTTAATTACTCTAATTGCAATTGTTGATTGGTATAGATTGGTATTATACTTTTATTAGAGAGGATTTATTATCTAAACGAGAATGTTGTTTCTTATTCCTTTTCGGTGACAAAATTAAACACTCTTCATTACGATAAAACTACGGCTTTGTTACAATTATGATACAAAAGAGAAGAAGTCTTGAATTTAAAACTTTTTAACTAAATTATACTGCTTTTTTGAGCGTAAACAGGAATTCAAGGCCTCCTGTGGTGCGGTTATAGACCGATATAGCTCCTCCAAGAGATTCAATGGTGCTCTTGACAATGGGGAGCCCAAGGCCGGTACCACCCGACTTGCGTGAACGTCCGGCTTCCACGCGGTAGAAACGCTCGAACAGGTGGGGCACATGCTCGTCGGGCACGCCCTGGCCGTTGTCCCAGAAGGCAAATGTGTAGAACTTGTCGGACTCGGCTACGATCTTAATGCCCATCTCGGTTCCGTGAGAGTGGATGGTTGCGTTGCGAATCAGGTTGGTTATGGCGCTTGTGAGCAGGTTCTGATTGGCTATGACAGTGCATTTTAGCGGAATGTCAAAGTCAAATGTCATGTCCTTGAGGGTCCCTGATTGCATCATGTCATCGTTAATGGAGTAGATGAAGTCGTGGAAGTTAATTTCAGAGAAAATTATTTTACCGGAGCCTTCTTCAAGGCGAGTCATGGTGGAAACGTCGTTGAGCAAGGCACAGAGACGCTCGACGTTGCTCAGGGCACGGGTTAGAAAGTAGCGTTTGGTGTCCTCGTCCATATCATCGGAGGTGAGCACGGTTTCCAGGTAGCCGCGAATCACGCCCACGGGGGTTTTCAGTTCGTGGTTTATGTTGTTGGTGAGCTGATGTTGCACGCGGCGTTTCTCCTCGATTGCGTGCACAGCCACTGCATGTTCTTTTTCGCTGGCTTCCATGGCTTTCACACGGCCACGGTACAGGCGGATTATTTCGCGGGAAATGTCACCGAGCTCATCACGCCCCAGGCGGGTGTCGTCAACGCGCATGTTGGGATTGTTTGCCAAGCGGGCAAATTCCTTGAGAATGTTGAGATTATTGACTATGAAATTGGTGGACACATAGGCCATTACCACCACAAACGAAAGTGCCACCAACAGGATGATGAGGAAAGTGGTGGTGTTGGTTTGGAGCATGTTGTTAATGGACTCGTTCCAAGGCATGGCGGCGTGGACGGTTATTTTTCCGTCGGTACTGGTGGCCACGCGGTAGTAGAAAATTTCCTTGCGTGCGTTTGATGAAATGGCACCTGAAGGGCCGGTGGATGCCTCGTTGGTGATGTTTTCAGGAGTTTTGAACTCGCGTCCAATGGCGTCGATGAGGTTGCCATCCTGATCGTAAACACTCAGGCGGATGTCATCGAACGATGACTTGTCGTAATAGTTTCTCATGAAGTTGAAGAATGGCTTTATGTCCATTCCCTTTTCATGAGCCGCCATTATTCGGTTGGTGATGAAGTTAAGGATGTGGTTTATGTTGTCCTCACGCAGTTCGCGTTCGTGATGGTACTGGAAAGCCACCATCAACGACACCAGGGTGAACATTGACAGGACTATTGGCAGCAGTAGTCGCCACCTTACACTATATCTTTTCTTTGAACCCATAGCCGAATCCCAGGCGGGTCACGATGTTGTTGCCGTATTCTCCGATTTTCTTGCGCAGGCGGGCAATGTTTGTGTCGATGGTGCGGATTGTTACCACCACGTTGCTGTCCCAGATTTTCTCAATTAGTTCCTCGCGGGAGTAAATGCGGTTGCGGTGGGTGAGGAAGAAGAGCAGGATGTCGTACTCGGTGCGGGTGAGATTTAGCTCGTTACCGTCGAGATACACCATTTTTTCGTTGCGGTCAATGCGCAGACCTTTGAACTCCACGTCCGATGCGTAGCTTGAGTCGGCGCTGTTCGAAGCCTGAGCTGTGAGCCGGCTTCGGCGCAGCACGGCCTGCACGCGGGCAAGCACTTCACCAATCACAAAAGGCTTGGTTATATAGTCATCGGCGCCTATGTTGAGTCCCATCACGGTGTCATCCTCGCCGCTCAGGGCTGAACAGAATATGATAGGGGTGAACTCGGTGGCTTCTTCGTTGCGCACGCGCTTGGCAAAGTCGAAACCGCTTAGCTTTTCCATCATGATGTCCACAATCATCAGCTGGTAGGGCTTGAGGTCCATTTCCAAAGCTTCCTCGGCGCTGTAGGCGCAGTCCACGTCGTAGCCTGCTTTTTCAAGGTTGAACTTCAGAATCTCGCACAAGGACTCTTCATCATCTATAACAAGGATTTTTGCGTTCATGCTTTATATGGTTCTTTTTTTGTTTTCTAACTGATTGTTTGGCCACGGATTGCCCTGAACGTTGACCTTTGAAAGTCCCGGGAAGCTACCTGTGGAGCCACTTTGAGAGCGTAAAGTTACAAAACAGTGACCAAAATACTGCGTTAAAATATGTTAAAACCGTGTCGGATTTCAAACCAATCAATGGCTAAAGTGTTCACAATGTATAATTACTATATTTGCACTGTGTTTTTTTCATGGTATTAGATTTAAGGTTAAAGATTAGTCGGCTGTCGGGAGACAGCCGAAATTTTGTGCCCATCTTTTGAAATTGGTGCAGAGTGACTTGGTAATTATAGGCCTGTTCCTGAACGTGGCTTCATGGCATGGTCCCCGGCCGCCGAAAAAAGATTTTTGCCACGAAGTTGGTTGTTAAAGAAATTATTCATATTTTTGAACACGAAATTGGAAGTGGTCACCGGCCGCCTCCCGTTTTTCATCATTGAATAATCACCATAACACTCTTGACAATGGAATCCCATGAAAACGTCAACCTCTCTGATGAGCAAGTAGTTGACCAATCCCTTACCCCCTCTGCCACCTCCGAAACAGCACCTGCTGCCGAGGGTGAAGTTGCTGCTGTAGTTGAAACTGAAACCGAAGTGCCTGCCACTGAAGTGCCCCTCGATGCCACCGGGGAGCATGAATCGCGTGAAGAAGCACCCACAATGGAGACTGTAATGGCGCGCCTTGAAGCGCTTGCCGGTGGCAGTGGTGCCGATGTTACCGCCGATGAAGTTGGCCGGCTCAAGCAGCAGTTCTACGGACTTGTCAATGATGCTATGGTTGTGCAGCGCGATGAGTTTGTAGCTGCCGGCAATGACCCGGAAACATTTATGCCTCATTCCGTACCTGAAGAGCCCCGCTTCAAGGAGCTCATGGCACAGCTTAAGGAACTTCGCAATGCCTATCGCGCCAAACTGGAGGCCGAGCAACTGCAAAATCTCGAACGCAAACAGGCCATTGTTGCCGAACTCACCGAAATGGCTTCGGACACAGATAATGTGAACCGCCACTATCCCCGTGCCAAAGAACTTCAGACCGAGTTTAAGGCCATTGGCGACGTTCCGCAGCAGAACACCACACAAATATGGAAGTCATTCCAGGATGCCGTGGAGCACTTCTACGATCAGTGGAAAGTGAATAAAGAACTCCGCGATTACGACTTCAAAAAGAATCTTTCGGAAAAGCAACTCCTCATAGACGAGGCTAACGAACTGACCTCGGAAGAGGATGTGGTAACTGCTTTCCGCCGCCTGCAGGAACTTCACGACAAATGGCGCGCAATTGGTCCCGTGGCCAAAGATCTGCGCGAAGAAATATGGGCAAAGTTCAAGGACGCATCTGCCGAGATAAACAAGCGTTATCAAGCCTTCTTCGAGGAACGTAAACAACGCGAGCAGCTCAATGAGGATGCCAAGACAGCGCTGTGTGAGCGCATTGAATCCATTGACACCACCGCTCTTGCCACCTTTGCTGCATGGAACGAGGCCACCCGCCAGATAATGGACGCTCAGAAGGAATGGAAAACTCTGGGCTATGCCTCGCGTAAAGCCAACAATTTGCTTTTCAATCGCTTCCGCGCTTGCTGCGACAAGTTTTTTGCCGAAAAGGCCGAATTTTTCCGTAACATGAAGAACTCGCTGGCTGATAACTTGGCAGCCAAGACTCGCCTTTGCGAACAGGCCGAAGCACTGGTTGAAAGCACTGATTGGCGCAAAACCACCGATGCCATTGTGGCTCTGCAAAAAGAGTGGAAAACAATTGGTTCCGTTCCCAAGAAACACTCCGATGCCATTTGGCAGCGCTTCATGGCCGCATGCAACGGATTCTTTGACCGCAAAAAGAAGGCCAGCTCCAATACCCGGCGCACCGAACAGGCCAATCTGAAAGCCAAACTCGATATTCTTGCCGAACTTGGAAAACTGAACACCCCCGAGTGTGAGTTGGAACGCACCGATGCCATTGCCCGATTGAACGAGCTGCGTGCCGCCTGGCAAGCCACCGGACATGTGCCCTTCCGCGAAAAGGACAAGCTTCACAATGAATATCGCGAGACGGTGAAAGTGCTTGCCGACAAATTTGACATCCACGATCGCCGCGCCCGCATGGATAATTTCAAAACCAACATTGAGGCCGGCTCGTCAGACCGCACCCGCCTGCTTCGCGAACGTGACCGCCTGATGCGTGCCTTCGAAGGTCGCAAAGCCGAATTGGCAACATACGAAAACAATCTTTCATTCCTTTCGGCTCGATCACGCTCCGGAGCATCGATGCTCGGCGAGATGGAACGAAACATCCAGCGACTCAAAAATTCCATTGAAGAATTGGAAGCCAAAGTGAACATTATTGACGCCAATCTCGCTGAATGACAGGAATTAACCAAAGAGGTCGCTATGGGCGGTACATCCGGTGGATTCTCACCGCCGGCGACTTCATAATTCTTAACATAGCTTTCTTTTTAACCGTGGCGTTGGCTCCCGAGTATGACGTCTCAAGGCCTCGTTTGCTGTGGCTCATGGCAAACATTGCCTACATTCCTGCCGCCTACTTTCTGGCCAACACCCAGGCGCGGCGCACAATTGCCATGGAGCATGTGCTTGCCAACTCGTTCAAAGCCGTGCTGCTGCATGCGCCGGTTTATCTGGCATCGCTCTTCTTCTTGCAGATTGACACCGTCCCGGTGAAGGTTTTTGCTGAATTTTACGGACTGCTGTTTGTGCTGTTCCCCATTTGGTGGAGCGTTTCGCGCTTGATTGTGAAGTTTTACCGCAAACGTGGCCGCAACTTCTCGAAAGTGGTTATTGTTGGCACCAACCCAACTGCCATGATGCTCTTTGACGAAATGACCTCCGATGCCGGTTTCGGCTACCGCGTGCTTGGATTTTTTGACAACAATCCAATGGATGGGACGCCGAAGGGTCTTTACCGAGGCAAAATTTCCCAGCTCAAGCACTTTATTGAGCGCCATGCAGTCGATGAAATTTTCTGCACCCTTCCCGGAACGCATGAAGAGGAGATAAACACGGCTCTCACCGTGGCCGAGGATAAGGTTGTGAAATTTTTCTACGTGCCGCAGATTTCAATGGGACGCATACGCACGTTCGACCTATACGCCATGGGGTCCATGCCGGTGTTATCGGTGCGCCATCAACCGCTGTCGATGATGCGCAACCGCATGCTCAAGCGCACGTTCGACCTGGTTTTCTCATCCGTGTGCCTCATCTTCTCCCCGCTGGTTTTCATTCCCGTGGCAGCGGCCATTAAAATATCGTCGCCCGGACCTATTTTCTTCAAGCAGAAGCGTACCGGCTATCGTGGACGTGAGTTCACATGCTACAAGTTCCGGACCATGAAGGTGAACGCTGCCGCCGACACCCGTCAAGCCACCAAGGACGATCCCCGCAAAACCCGCGTGGGCGACTTTCTGCGACGCAGCTCAATGGATGAGTTGCCCCAGTTCATCAACGTGTTCCTTGGCGATATGTCAGTGGTGGGTCCCCGTCCGCACATGCTGCGCCACACTGAGCAGTATTCAGCGTTGATTGACAAGTACATGGTGCGCCACTATATCAAGCCCGGCATAACCGGCTGGGCGCAGATCAACGGCCTGCGCGGACAAACCGAGGAACTTTGGCAAATGGAGGAGCGTGTGCGCCACGATGTGTGGTACATTGAGCACTGGTCTTTTCTGCTTGACCTTAAAATCATGTTCCGCACTGTGTTCAATGCCTTGCACGGTGAAAAGAACGCCTTTTAGAGCCATACAGCCTTTCCGGTTAGAACATACAGCCATTCTGTGCGTTAAATATTTATGAAAAAGCTTTTTCTCATAGCCACTATTCTGTGTGCGGTGTGTGCCGTGACAGCTTGCCATAAGTCGGCCGATGATTCCGCACAAAAAGCCGAAGCGACTCCCGACACACTCACTATGCTCCGTTCAGATGTGGCCGGCGTGGTTTTACCACTGCAAGTGAGCGCCGATTGCACTGCCGACTCCCTGCTGCTTGACACGGCCACGGTGACTCTCACCGCCGTGCTGACCGTGGATAATGACCTTATTGACAGCACCGATGTGGAGGCCACTCCTGCTATCCGGGCCTTCTACTTGTCCATGATGGCCGAGGATTCCGTAATGGCCTCCGTACTTGAACTTGCAAGGCAGGTGCCGGTGACGCTTGTCATGCGGGTGCGTCCGCAATATGAGGACGCTCCTGACCTAAATCTCACCATTCCGGCGAAAGAATTTCACACAATGGTTATTGAACCGCTAACGCTGCGGCAGCGCGATGAGCGGAAGGTGTTTAACCGAGTGAAGGCCGACAACCGCAGCTGCCCATTTGAAATAGAGGAGGGCGTTACCATCTCGTCTATGACCGTGCAGGACCGTTATGTAACGTTCAGAACAGAAATTGATGTGGAGAAGCTTGACTTCCTGGTGATGAAGGAGAATCGCGACTCGGTGAACCACGCCGTGGTGGAATCACTCCGCCTCCAACTGCAAGATTCATTGCAGCGTCAGTCGCTGCTCGACATTTCCGAAGCTCGTCTCGGTTATCGCAACCGCTATGTGGCTTCCGACTCCAAGGATTCGTTTGATATTTCCTTTACCCCCACAGACCTGCTGACACTTATCCGCGTGGCCGACAGTCTGGCCAATATCCCTACACAGGTGAAAAAGAAAAACAAATAACCTCATAACTATGAAAACATTCCGAGCACTCCTTGCCAGCGCCGCGCTGCTATGTTGCACCTTAACATCGCATGCACAATATTATCAGCTGGCCAATCAATTAACTGACGTGATACGCCCCGCATTGCTTGGCGGCTTCAACTACAAAGGCTTCGTTGATGCTTCATACACGGCCGGCCTTGGCCCACGCAAGGCAAGTTTCGTGGAACTCACCACCACACAGGGATTTCAGTATGCATCGTGGTTCTACATGGGTGTGGGCCTGGGTGTACAGGCTTTGATAGCCGACAGAAACGACAACTATAACCCATGGCAATATCCCGGTGGCTGGGACTCCTCGCGCGGACATTCCAAAACCGGGTGGGTTCTACCGCTTTACACCGACTTCCGCTTTAACATAGGCAAGCCCACGGACACAAGCATGTTCATTGATCTTCGCCTTGGTGCCTCGTTCCTGCTTAGCGACGATTATATTGAAATCGGCGACGGTTTCCTCACCAACAGCGAGGCATTTTATTTCAAGCCCACCATTGGCATGCGTGTGCCGCTGAATGAATCGGGCAAGCAAGCCGTAAACATAGGAGTCAGCTACCAGCTCTTAACCCAAAATTACTGGTACCGCTATTCCGATAACGTAACGCTAAGCTCTTTCGGTGCCACCATTGGATTTGAGTGGTAGGCCCGTTGCAAAGTAAATGCTCACATGAACACTCACGAGTTTGCCGAACGGATTTTCTTGAATCTGCCCTACCTGCCAAACAATCAGCAGATAGAGCTGATTGCCGCTTTGGCGCGGTTCTGTTCGCCAAATGCCGTGAGCGACTCTGTGTTTCTGCTTAACGGCTATGCCGGGACCGGTAAAACTTCGCTTACCGGAGCGTTGGTGCGTGCTCTGCGTGAGGCCGGAGTGCCTGTGGTGCTTCTTGCCCCCACGGGGCGTGCAGCCAAGGTGTTTGCCCGCTTCGCCCGCTTTCCGGCCTCCACAATCCACCGGCGCATTTATAGAGGAACTGAAGGGGGACTCAACTCCTACGCCGCCGAGGTGGCCGACAATACTCTGACCGGTGCGGTGTTCATTGTTGATGAAGCTTCAATGATAGGTGACTCGGGTGCCTCCACACATCCTGAAGCCCGCAGTCTTCTTGAGGATCTGGTCCACTATGTTTACTCAGGCGAGGGCTGTCGTATGATTCTGCTCGGTGATACAGCCCAGCTTCCGCCGGTTGGGTGCGAGCAAAGTCCGGCCATGAATGTGGAAAAGCTCAAAAGCTTCGGTTTGCGTGTGACCCGGGCCGTGCTCACAAAGGTTGTGCGTCAGGCTCGCGCGTCGGGTATTCTTTATAATGCCACACGCCTGCGCAAGACCATGCTATTGGAACCACGGCCTATACCTAACCTTGTTTGCAAAGGGTTCGCTGACGTGCGCGCTGTTACCGGCGAGGAGCTCAGCGACGAGATTGCCGCCAGTTATTCGCAAGTAGGCATTGCCGACACGTTGCTTGTTACTCGGTCAAACAAACGGGCCACGCAGTTCAATCTTGCAATCCGTACCAATATACTTGGCCGGGAGGAGGAGCTGAGTCGCGACGAGTTGCTGTTGGTGGCCAAGAACAATTATTTGTGGAGTGCAAAGGTGAAGGGACTTGACTTTGTGGCAAACGGCGACACGGCCGTTATCGATGCCATTTACGGCACAGAGGAGAAATATGGTTTCCGTTTCGCCGACGTGAATCTGCGGCTCCCCGACCGCGACATAGCCTTTGATTGCAAAATACTGCTTGACACGCTGGTTAACGACACTGCCGCTCTTGAGCCGGAACGATATAACGCGCTGTACATGGCGGCGCTGAACGACCCCGACATCTTTACCCCCGCTACTCCCATGCGCACACGAATGAAAATGCTCCGGAGCGATCCATACGTCAATGCAATTCAGGTGAAGTATGCCTACGCTGTGACCTGCCACAAGGCACAGGGCGGACAGTGGCGCAATGTGTTCGTGGACATGGGCTTTATCCCTGCCGATGCTTACACCACGCTTGACTTCTACCGCTGGCTTTACACAGCCGTGACGCGAGCCACCGGAACGCTTTCGCTGGTAAATCCCGGCTCGTTGCTCTCTGAATCAGAGAACTGAGACCTTGAAATGCAGCTGTAAAAAGTTACAAAAAATGAAATTGTTACAAATTATTTGCAAATAACCGATATTTGGCTTAACTTTGCACTATTGAATAATGGAACATAAGCGAAGCGTTGCAATGGATGGCAACATTCGCAGCTACGGAATCTCAGTCGTAATTGGCTTCGGGATTCCTAAATTTTTTCTTTGTTAGTAAAATTATAATAAAATAAATACCACTATGCCAATTACTTACATGACAAAGGAGGGCTATAAGAAAAAAATGGAAGAGATAGCCTATCTTGAATCGGTTAAACGTCCGGAGATTTCCCGCGCCATTGCTGAAGCGCGCGACAAAGGTGACCTGTCCGAAAACTCGGAATATGATGCCGCCAAGGAAGCTCAGGGCATGCTGGAAATGAAAATTTCACAACTCAAGGATTTGGTGGCAAGTTGCCGCATTATTGATGAGAGCAAACTGAACACCGAGGAAGTGCAGATACTCAATGAGGTTACCATTAAAAATGTGGCCAACGGCATGGCGATGACCTACACCATTGTGGCCGACTCCGAAGCCAACCTCAAGGAGAAAAAAATTGGTTCAAGCACCCCGATAGCACAGGGATTGCTGGGCCACAAGCTTGGCGAGGTAGTGGAAATAAAAGTTCCTGCCGGCCTTATGAAGTTTGAAATTGTTAAAATTTCGTTCTGATGGCATCTGTATTTTCACTGATTGTAGCAGGGGAAATTCCCTGCTATAAAGTGGCTGAGGACAGCAATCATCTTGCATTCCTTGACATTAATCCTGTGACTCCGGGTCATACACTTGTAATTCCAAAGCGTGAGGTCAACTATCTTTTTGATATGGACGATGAGGAGTATGTAGCTTTGGAGCTCTTTGCCAAGCGTGTAGCCAAGGCCATTGACAAGGCCATGCCATGCAGGCGGGTGGCCGAGGCCGTTATTGGACTTGAGGTGCCCCACGCTCATATTCATCTGGTTCCAATCAACACCGAGGGCGACCTTGACTTCCATAAGAAAACAACTCTTAGCGGTGAGGAGATGAAATCCATAGCCGCCCGAATAGCCGCAGAGTTTTGAACTCGCTCTACTGGTTTAATCCTGAAAACGACCTTGCGCTTGCCGCAGGACTGACAAACTACACACCACCGCGTGCCGCAATAGCTTTGCGCCGCGGTGGTGCTCTTTTGCCGTCGCTCTGGACCGACTCAACCGATAGGATTCTTGTGGTGGACCCGACTGAGCCTGCGCCACAAATCACGCGCTCCACTCCTGAAAATCTAACTCCGGTTCCATGGGGTTGGAGCCCTTACACGCTACGCACTCTCCGGGCTTGCGGCGCAGATGCTGATGCCTTGCCAACACCGGACGACGTTGAAAACGTCAGGCAATTAAGCCATAGAGCCATTGCCACCCGTGTGCTCGCTGCAATTGATTATCCGGAAAGTCTGCTGCCGCGCGTGGCGTGTTCGCTGTCGGAAACCATGGAGGCAATTGATGCATTTGGCGGCGATTGCGTTCTGAAGTTGCCATGGTCATGTAGCGGCCGCGGCATTGTGACCACTGCCGGCAAGACAAATCTTGCCACGCTTGTGATGGGAATGCTTAATCGCCAGGGGAGTATTACCATTGAGCCACGCTACCAAAATAAATTGAACGATTTTGCCACTTTGTTCTTCAAAGAGGGTAACAAGGTGGAATTTCAAGGGTTGTCTCTGTTCTCGGCCGGAGATTCCGGACAATATGCCGGGAATGTGATAGCTCCGCAATGGCAGTTGCAGGAACGTATAGGAGTTGACCTTGCGCCATACATCAAATCCCTGACCTCGGCCCTTTCAGTTCAGTTAGAGGGATATGACGGCTGGATTGGAGTTGATATGCTCAGCTACCGGTCGGACGATGGCGTGCTGAAAGTTGCTCCGTGCATTGAGGTGAATCTTCGTTTCACCATGGGTGTTGCTGCCTTGCTGGCGAGCCGCAGCGGCAAATTGCCTTGGGAGAATGCCGTTCTGCGCGTTGCGCTTCCGGGTGAAAGAATCCCGGAAAATGCTATTGCACTTTCAGCCACGGAGCCATCCCGGTCCGAGCCGTTGGCGTGGCCCTGTGTGGTGGTTTATCAGCCTTGAAGCATGTTGTAGAGCAAGTGGAGCGGCAGGCCCATCACATTGTAGAAACTGCCGGAGATGTGCTTCACGCCAATGCACCCAATCCATTCCTGGATTCCATAGGCTCCGGCCTTGTCAAAAGGCTTGTATTTGTTAATGTAATGGTCAATTTCAGCTTCGGTGAGTTCGGCAAATTCAACTTCGGTATAAGCAGCATCCGATTCTGACCCGGTGGCGGTTGATACAGCTACGCCTGTGACCACGGTGTGTTTCCTGCCAGATAACTCTCTGAGCATTGATTTGGCCTCGGCGGCGTTATGCGGCTTTCCCAACACTTTTCCGTTGCACACAACCACAGTGTCGGCCGTGATAATAATCTCGTCGGGCTTGGCCGAGGCCATTGCAGCCTCCCCCTTTTTCCGAGCAAGATAGAGCGGCACTTCAACGGCCGACAGCGATTCGGGGTACGATTCATCGACTCCTGTTAGGGGCCTCACCGTAAATTCCACGTCGAGCATTGAAAGCAGTTCCCTGCGGCGAGGTGAGGCACTCGCAAGGATAAGACGCCTCCCGCTATGAAAATCCAATAATTGCTCCATTACCATCCAAATGCCTTTGAATCAGACATCCACATTCCTTTAGCGCGAAGAATCTGCTCCAACAGGTCGCGAGCCACGCCATATCCCCCGTTCACCGGCGAGATGTAAGTGGCTATTTCCTTTACGTCCGGGCAACCGTCGGCCGGGGCAACGGCGAGCCCCGCCATTTCCATGCACTTTATGTCAGGCACATCATCGCCAACGTAAGCCACCTCTTCCGGACCAAGTCCGTTTGCGGCCATCCACTCGCTGAATGTTCCGGTTTTGTGGGCAACGCCCATGTACACATCGCTTATTCCAAGGCCGTTGTAGCGCACCTGCACGCCCCGGCTTGTACCTCCGGTTATAATTGCAATTTTCAGTCCGAGCTTCACTGCAAGTTGCAGCGCATAACCATCCTTGATGTTAACCATGCGCAGGGGCTCGCCAAAGGCTGACGTTGGAATGGTTGAGGGCGACAGCACGCCGTCAACATCAAACGCCACGCCTTTAATTTTCTGTAAATCGTAAGCTATACGGCTCATGGCTTATAGTTTATGATGTGATTGGAAAGTATTTTGTAAAGTTCGGCTTCGTCCTCGGCCAGCAGCGCGGCGTGCTTTTCAATAACGCCAAGGTCGCCCCTGGCAGCCGGACCGGTTTGAACCGTAGCCGGGCGGGCTGACATTGCTTTGCGCAATGTTTCTTCCAGCAGTGGGTGAAGTACCGTAAGGTCTGTTCCGGTTTCGCGACGCAGAATGTCGTCGGCAATTGCCCAGAGGTGATTAGTGAAATTGCATGCAAACACAGCTGCCGCATGCATTTTTGCACGTGTAGGTCCATTGGCCACATACACCTTTTCGGATAGCGATTCGGCAAGTTTACGCACCGTGGCCAAATCGGCTTCACTGGCGGCCTCGATGAATATGGGTACTTCTGTCACGTCCACTTCGCGTCCTTTTGAAAAAGTTTGAAGCGGATAGAACACTCCATAACGTGGTGTGAGAGGACTCATTACTGAGGCTTCCACTCCGCCCGATGTGTGCAGCCACAATGCATGGGGAGAAGGTTTTAGTTCGCAGGCCAACCGGGCAATAGCATCGTCCTTCACGGCCACCAGATAGAGCTCGGCATCGACTGGAACTCCGGCAGGCTTGTTCACAGCTCGTGCCTGTTCAAGCTTTTCAGCTAAGGCTGCCGCATGCTCCAGGGTAGGGCTGTAGACAGTGTCAACCGTGATTGCACGGGCTTTCTCCAATGCGGGAACAATCACCGAGGCAACATTGCCCGAGCCAATGACCACTGTTTTCAATGGAATGCTCAATCGCGTGGTGTCCATTGGCCAATGTGGACCCTTTCCCAGAGAAGTTTGGAAATGTCAACCGGCTTGCGAACCTCGTCCTTGTGTCCGAAGGTCATAATGCACACCACAGGGAGTTCGCCGGGCATGCCGAGCAGCTCCTGCACGTATTCTTCAGAGGGAGTGCCGTCGGCGGTGAAGCGTCCGCGTACCTGAATCCAGCATGAACCGAGGCCAAGGTCCTCGGCTTGCAGTTGCATGTAAGCTGCGGCTATTGAGGCATCCTCAATCCATGGGTCGCTCAGTTCGGGATTTCCGGCAACCACAATGGCCAGTTTGCAACGGCCTATCGGGGCTGCTCCTGCAGGCTTGCATTGCTCAAGGCGTTGCAGCATTTCGGGATTATCCACGCACACAAACTGCCAAGAACGGCTGCTTTTGGAGGTAGGAGCAAGCAGGGCGGCCTCAAGAATGAGTTTCACCTGCTCGGGCTCTATGGATTGGTCAGTGTAGCGGCGTATGCTGTGACGATGCACGGCAAGTTCGTGAAAATTTTCCATTAATATTCGTTCCAGGGGGTTATGGATATGTTTTCAATTGGTTTTGAAAGGAAAGCCTTGACAAAGGCCGATGCAAGGCGGGCGTTGGTTAGCAATGGAATGTTGTGGTCCACGGCTCCGCGGCGAATGCGATAACCGTTGGTCAGTTCCCGCTTGGTGTGGTTTTTGGGAATGTTTATAATAAGTTCCACCTTGTGGTTTGCAATGAGGCCGAGCACATTGTCGCGTCCCTCCTCGTCGGGCCAGCCCACAGGTTGAGCTTCCACACCGTTTTCGTTCAGGAAGCGGGCTGTTCCTTCGGTGGCGTAGATGGTGTAGCCGTTATCGTCGAGCATCCGACAGGCTTCAAGCATATCCACCTTGCCGCGCACATCGCCAGAGCTAACCAGGACAGCTTTGGACGGGGGAGTGACGCCTACAGCCTCCATGGCAGCCAGCAGGGCCTCGTCGAAATCTTTGCCAATGCACCCAACCTCGCCTGTCGACGACATGTCAACGCCCAGCACGGGGTCGGCTTTATGCAGACGTCCGAAGCTGAACTGCGATGCTTTCACGCCAATATAGTCAATGTCGAACGTAGAGGTGTCCACCTTGCCCACATTTTCGCCGAGCATTATGCGTGTGGCCGTGTCAATGAAGTTTTTCTTCAGCACTTTGCTCACGAAGGGGAAGGAGCGGGAGGCGCGAAGGTTACATTCAATTACTTTCACGTCATTGTCCTTGGCAAGATATTGGATGTTGAACGGGCCTGAGATGTTGAGCTCGGCAGCGATACGGGCCGAAATGCGCTTGATTCGGCGTGCGGTTGCCATGTAGATTTTCTGTGCCGGGAACACCAGTGTTGCATCGCCGGAATGCACTCCGGCATATTCAACGTGTTCCGAAATGGCATATTCCACAATGCGGCCGTTTTGAGCTACGGCATCAAACTCAATCTCCTTGGCGTTCTGCAGGAATTCGGTCACAACCACCGGGAATTCTTTTGATACCTTGGCGGCTGCTCCAAGGAAGCGGTGCATCTGTTCGTAATCGTAGCAAACGTTCATGGCGGCTCCTGACAGCACGTAGCTTGGACGAATAAGCACCGGGAATCCCACTTCACGCACAAAGGCGTCAATTTCATCGTTGGTGGTGAGTTCTTTCCAGCGCGGCTGGTCAATGCCCAATTGGTCAAGCATGGCCGAGAATTTGTGGCGGTTTTCAGCGCGGTCAATTGAAACGGGCGAGGTGCCGAGCACGGCAACATTGTTGCGGTAAAGCTTCATGGCAAGATTGTTGGGAATCTGTCCGCCTACGCTTACAATGACACCGTGGGGGCGCTCCAGCTCAATAATGTCCATGACACGCTCAAAGCTCAACTCGTCGAAGTAGAGACGGTCGCACATGTCGTAGTCGGTCGACACTGTTTCGGGGTTGTAGTTTATCATAACGGCTTCGTAGCCGAGTTTGCGGCAAGTGGATGCGGCGTTTACCGAACACCAGTCAAACTCCACGGAGCTGCCTATTCTGTAGGCTCCGGAACCTAAAGTCACCACGCTGTGGGTGGGAAGCCCGGTGTAATGGCGTGCGTTTGGTGCATCGCCGTAAGTGACATAGAGATAGTTGGTGCGTTCGGGGTGCTCGGAGGCAACGGTGTTGATACGGCACACTTTAGGTTTAACACCCAGGCTTATACGGTGATTGCGCACTGCCATTGACTCTTTTTCCATGTTGCCCGAGGGGTTTTCCACAAGGCGGGCAATCTGGAAATCGGAGAATCCGAGGCGCTTTGCTTCGGCCATGGTGTCGGCATCAAGGTCGGCAACGGAGTTGAATGCAGCCAGACGGCGGCTGTAGTCCACAATGTTGGCCAAGCGGGTAATGAACCAGCGGTCAATTTTGGTGAGATTCACAATGCGGTCCACATCATAATGCTCCTCAAGTGCCTGGGCAATTGCGAATATACGCAGGTCGGTTGGGTGCGACAGCGCTGCGTCGAGATCATCGAAACGCAGGTCGGTGTTCCCCACAAATCCATGCATGCCCTGGCCAATCATTCGCAGTCCTTTCTGAATTATCTCCTCAAAGCTCTTGCCAATTGACATGATTTCGCCTACAGATTTCATCGAGGAGCCTATTTCGCGGTCAACTCCAACAAATTTGGTGAGGTCCCAGCGAGGAATTTTCACAATCATATAATCGACCTCAGGAGCCTTGGCTGCCGAATTGGGTGTGCCCGGTTCGCCAATCTGGTCAAGATTATAGCCCAGGGCAAGCTTGGCTGCCACAAAGGCAAGCGGATAGCCAGATGCTTTTGAGGCGAGGGCCGACGAGCGGCTCAATCGAGCGTTTATTTCAATAATGCGGTAATCGTTGGTTTCGGCGTTGAAAGCGTATTGAATGTTGCACTCACCCACAATGCCAATGTGGCGCACAACCTTGCATGCAATCTCCTCGAGCATCTTAATTTGGTCGGCCGACAGTGAAACAATCGGAGCCACTACAATGGACTCGCCGGTGTGGATGCCCAGCGGGTCGAAATTCTCCATTGGAACAACTGGGAAACAGAGGTCGCTGGCATCGCGAATAACTTCAAATTCAATTTCTTTCCATCCTTTGAGCGATTCCTCCACAAGAATCTGCTGTGAGAAGTCGAGTGCGCTGGCACAGTGGGCGCGCATCTCCTCGGGGTTGTTGCAGATTCCTGAACCAAGTCCGCCAAGGGCATAGGCCGAGCGCACCATAACCGGATAGCCAATCTTGTCGGCTACTGCAAGTGCATCTTCAACCGTTTCCACAGCTTCCGAAACCGGAGTTTTAGCGTGAATTTCATCAAGCTTCTTCACAAAGAGGTCGCGGTCCTCGGTAATCATGATGGCTTCCACAGATGTGCCCAAAACCTTAACTCCATAACGGTCAAGCGTTCCGTTAAGATAAAGTTCGGTGCCGCAGTTAAGAGCGGTTTGTCCACCGAACGCGAGCAAAATGCCGTCGGGCCGTTCCTTTTTTATAACCTCTTCAACGAAAAAAGGCGTAATCGGCAGAAAATAAACACTGTCGGCAACGCCCTCTGATGTTTGGATTGTAGCGATGTTAGGGTTAATCAGAACTGACTTGATTCCTTCCTCGCGCAAGGCCTTCAACGCTTGTGAACCACTGTAGTCAAATTCACCGGCCTGGCCGATTTTAAGGGCGCCGGAGCCCAATAGCAAAACTTTGTTCATTGTGATGTGGGTGATGTGTTATGGCACAAAGGTACAACAATTCCGCTAAACCACCGCATTATTTTTTCAAGCAAATGCCGGCGCTCGACGCTGTCAGCGAAAATGCAGCGATTTTGCAGGAGGTGTTGGCTGTGTGAGGGATTTTGCGTACCTTTGTAGGTTATGAAATTCAAACTCTCATCCCAATACAGCCCCACCGGCGATCAACCGCAGGCCATTGAGCAGTTGAGCAGAGGTGTTATTGACGGAGTTCCGGCGCAGACGTTGCTTGGCGTAACCGGCTCCGGCAAAACGTTCACCATGGCCAATGTGATTCAAAAGGTGCAGCGTCCCACACTAATCCTGAGCCATAACAAGACTCTTGCGGCTCAGCTTTACAGCGAATTTAAAAGTTTTTTTCCTGATAATTCGGTGCAGTACTTCGTGTCGTACTACGATTATTACCAGCCCGAGGCATACATTCCTTCCGTTGACAAGTACATTGAGAAGGACCTGATGATTAACGATGAGATTGACAAGCTTCGCCTTGCCACCACCTCGGCACTGCTTTCGGGACGCAACGATGTTGTGGTGGTTTCGTCGGTTTCATGCCTCTATGGCATGGGTAATCCCGAGGACTTCAATTCAAATGTGATTGACATCCGGGTGGGGCAGAAGATTGCCCGCAACGTGTTTTTACGCGAGTTGGTGAATGCTCTTTACGCCCGCAATGAGGTCAACTTCGGGCGCGGAGAATTTCGCGTAAAAGGCGACACGGTGGACATTCATCTCGCCTACGAGGAAATTGTGGTGCGCGTGGTGTTCTGGGGCGATGAAATAGAATCTATATCGACATTCTATCCAACGGACTATGTTACGCTTGGTTCGCACGATGCTTTCAAGATTTTCCCGGCCAACATTTTTGTGACCTCGCCTCAGCGAATGGCTTCGGGCATTGCCCAAATTGAGCTTGACTTGGGTGAGCAGGTGGACTTTTTCTATAAGGAGGACCGCGAGTTGGAAGCCCGGCGACTGCAGGAACGCGTGACCTACGACATTGAAATGATGCGCGAAGTTGGCCATTGCTCCGGCATTGAGAACTACAGCCGCTACTTTGACGGCCGACAACCCGGCATGCGCCCTTTCTGCTTGCTTGACTACTTCCCCAAGGATTTCCTGCTGATTATTGACGAGAGCCATGTGACCATTCCGCAGGTTCGCGCTATGTATGGCGGTGACCTGTCCCGCAAAATGAATTTGGTGGAATACGGATTCCGATTGCCTGCCGCGCTCGACAACCGCCCGTTAAAGTTCGAGGAGTTTGAAAGTCTTACACATCAAGTGATATATGTGAGCGCCACCCCTGCCGATTATGAGCTTGAACGGAGTGAGGGCGTGGTCGTAGAGCAGATTATCCGTCCCACCGGCTTGCTTGACCCTGTGATTGAAGTGCGTCCGTCGCTTAACCAGATCGACGACCTGATGGAGGAAATTGCCAAACGAGTGGACCGTAACGAGCGTGTGCTCATAACCACTCTGACCAAGCGCATGGCCGAGGAGCTGAACGATTATCTCACCAAATTGCGCATAAAGGCCGCTTACATTCACAGCGATGTGGAAACTCTGGACCGAATCCGAATTCTTGACGACTTGCGCTCAGGTACCTACGATGTGTTGATTGGTGTGAATTTGCTTCGCGAAGGACTTGACCTGCCCGAGGTATCGCTCGTGGCAATTCTTGATGCCGACAAGGAAGGCTTTCTCCGTTCGCACCGTTCGCTCACGCAAACCGTGGGCCGCGCGGCACGTAATCTTAACGGAACGGTCATTATGTATGCCGACAAGATTACCGACAGCATGCGCCAGACAATAGAGGAAACCGAACGCCGACGCACCCTTCAGTTGGCCTACAACGAGGAACACTCCATCACCCCGCAAGCCATTGTAAAAGCTCGCAACCGCATTATTGGTGTTGACTCTGCACAGGATGCTGACGAGCTCTCCGGTAGCCGAAGGAAAGGTGCTAAAGCAGACAAGGCAAAGGCCACAGCAGTCACTCCCGGAGCCGACTATATCAACGAATTTTCCACAAAAGTGGACCTGGCGGCCGACCCTGTGGTGCCATATATGAATCGCAGCGAGCTTGAACGGACCATCACGGCCAGACGTATTGAAATGGTAGAAGCGGCCAAAAAAATGCAGTTCATGGAAGCGGCCCAGCTGCGTGATGAGGTGCTGAAGCTTGAGGAACGTTTAAAAGAGATGCAGCAATGAGTAAGGCGGAGCGTTTTGACACAAGTCTCTATCTGCCCACGTCGGTAAAGGAAATGAAAGCGCTGGGTTGGGACCACGTGGATGTGGTGTTGTTTTCGGGTGATGCCTACGTTGACCACCCTTCGTTTGCCGCAGCAGTTATTGGACGTACCCTGCAGAAAGCGGGCTTCAACGTGGCCATTGTGCCCCAACCTAATTGGCAGGACGATTTGCGCGACTTTAAAAAGTTCGGTGCCCCGCGATTGTTTTTCGGAGTGTCGGCCGGAGCCATGGACTCCATGGTGAACCATTACACGGCAGCCCGACGCCGGCGTAGCGACGACGCCTACACACCCGGTGGACGCCACGGTGCGCGTCCCGACTATCCCACGGTGGTATATTCCGAAATCTTGCACAAGCTTTACCCCGACACGCCCATTGTGCTGGGGAGCATCGAGGCCTCGCTTCGTCGCCTGTCGCATTACGATTATTGGCAGGACCGGTTGCGCCCATCCATTTTGCTTGATGCTCCGGCCCACTTGTTGATTTACGGCATGGGAGAGCGTACCATTGTGGATGTTGCCCGCGGACTGGAGGCCGGTAAGAGCATTGAAGAACTGGCCACGCTACCACAAACCGTGTCGCTTCAAACACTTGACACAATGCCCGCAGCTGATGATAATAACATTATTCTACACTCCTACGAAAGCTGCCTGGCCAACAAGCGCCATCAGGCCGAGAATTTCAAGCACATCGAGCAGCAGAGCAACCGCTTCGAGGGAGCCACCTTGTGGCAACCCCACGGTAACCGGGTGGTGCGGGTCAATCCCATGTTGCCTCCAATGACCACAGCAGAGATTGATGCTTCATTCGATTTGCCTTACACCCGCTATCCACATCCGCGCTATAAAGGGAAAACCATACCGGCATACGAGATGATTCGCCATTCGGTGAACATGCACCGCGGCTGTTTCGGTGGCTGTGCATTCTGCACCATCTCCGCTCATCAGGGCAAATTCATTGCATCGCGCAGCAAGGAGTCCATTCTGCGCGAAGTTACCCGTGTGACCCGCATGGATGATTTCAAAGGTTACATTTCCGACCTCGGCGGTCCTTCGGCCAACATGTATGCCATGCAGGGAAAAAATCTCGATATTTGCCGGCAGTGCGTGAAACCCTCGTGCCTGCATCCGAAACCATGTCCTAATCTCAACACGGACCATGCTCCGCTTCTGGAGGTTTATCGGGCGGCCGATTCAATTGCCGGCGTAAAGAAAACGTTCATTGGCAGCGGCGTGCGTTACGACCTTTCAATGCACTCCACCGGCAATGCCGTTGTTGACCGCACCAACGCCATCTATAATCGCGAACTGATAGAGCGCCATGTGTCGGGACGTCTTAAAGTTGCACCCGAGCATACATCGCCGCAAGTGCTCTCGATAATGCGGAAGCCCGATTTCAAACTTTTCCATGAATTCAAAGAGATTTTTGACCGTGTGAACAAATCGTGCAACCTGAAGCAGCAGTTGATTCCATATTTCATTTCAAGTCATCCGGGATGCCGTGAAACCGATATGGCCGAACTTGCTGTGGAGACCAAGAACTTGAATTTCCACTTGGAACAGGTGCAGGACTTCACTCCAACACCAATGACCCTGGCCACGGAAATTTATTATTCCGGAATCCATCCTTACACAGGCGAGAAAGTGTACACCGCCATAACTCCCGAGCAAAAAAAGGCTCAACGGAAATACTTTTTTTGGTACTCACCCGAGTATCGCGGTGAGATAATCCGCTCGCTCAAGGCCTTGCATCGCAGTGACCTCATAGCTAAACTCTATCCCGCCTGGCGGCCGCAACATGCACAGCTGTCGGCTACTCGCGGCGCGCGAAAAAACAAATTCTCGTCACCGTCAACCCCCAAAATCAATAAAAAGCATTAAATTTGCACATATAAACTAATCGCAACTCAATATGTTACATTATTTAAAGTACTTTATCATGGCATCTGCTGCACTGCTTGCAGGAAGTTGCTCCGGACCATCGTCGTCCGACGACAGTTCCATTATTGACAAGCCTGACTTCAAGCCCGAAAACGGCCAGTACACCATTGAGGCACTCGAAGCCCTTGGACGCGTTAGTGAACCCAAACTTTCGCCTGACGGCACCAAGATTCTTTATGGTGTAAGCTATGAAAGTGTGGAGCAGAACAAGAGCAATTTGGACCTTTATGTGATGAACATTGACGGTACTGACAACCATCGCATAACCCGCACGGCCGACAGTGAAAACGCCTACACGTGGATTGACGGAGGAAACAAAATAGCATTCCTGAGCCCTGTTGAAGGTGGCAAAACCCAACTTTGGGTAATGAATGCCGATGGTTCAGGTCGCAAAGCCGTAAGCTCGGTTGAAAGCGGCATCCAGGGCTTCCTCTTCTCGCCCGACGAGAAAAAAGTGGTGATGATTGGCACCGTTAAGTACAACCGCACCGCTCAGGACGTTTACCCCGACCTGCCCAAGGCCACCGGTCGCATTGTCGATGACCTTATGTACAAACATTGGGACGAATGGGTTACTGAAATTCCTCATCCCCTCATTGCTGATTTCAACGGTTCGTCAGTTGACAATGTTATTGACATAATGCAGGATGAACCCTTTGAAGCTCCCATGAAGCCTTTTGGCGGAGTTGAATCGTTTGCATGGTCGCCCGACGGCTCCAAACTCATTTATGTGTCGCGTAAAAAGACCGGTAAAGAGTATGCCCAGTCAACCAATTCTGACCTATATCTTTACGACCTTGCTTCCAAAACAACCACCAACATCACCGAGGGCATGATGGGCTACGATACGGCCCCTGCTTACTCGCCCGACGGTAAGTATGTGGCTTGGCTTTCAATGGAGCATGACGGCTATGAAAGTGACAAAAACCGCATTTTTATAATGGATATGGCCACCGGTGCCAAGACCGATCTTACCACCGACTGGGACTATACCGCCGATGCAATTGCATGGAATCCTAACGGCAAATCAATCTACTTCATCGCAGCCAAGGATGGCGTTACACCGGTGTTTGCAATTGATGTTGCAACAAAGGCTGTGACCGAGGTTGCAGGCGGAGTGTGTGACTATGCTTCGCTTTGCCCCGCAGACGAAAATACATTGCTCACCATGCGCCATTCAATGCTTGCTCCCAATGAAATTGTTGCAGTTACCGGCAAGGAAATCAAGCAACTTTCAAATGTGAACACCGAGCTGCTTTCACAACTTGACATGCCCACCGTTGAGAAACGCATGGTGCCCACAACCGATGGCAAAGAGATGTGCACCTGGGTGGTTTATCCTCCAAAATTCGATGCCTCGAAAAAATATCCCGCCATTCTTTATTGCCAAGGAGGCCCTCAGCAAGCTGTCAGTCAGTTCTGGAGCTATCGCTGGAATCTTGCCCTTATGGCCGCACGCGGTTACATTGTCATTGCCCCCAACCGTCGTGGTTTGCCCGGATTCGGCACTGAATGGAATGCTCAGATTTCAAAGGATTACGGCGGCCAGAACATGAAGGACTATTTCAGCGCCGTTGACGACATGAAAAAAGAAGCATACGTTGACGCCGAGCACATCGGCGCAGTCGGCGCAAGCTATGGCGGCTTCTCGGTTTATTGGTTGGCTGGAAACCACGACGGTCGTTTTGCCGCCTTCATTGCCCACGCAGGAATTTTTAACACCGAGGCTCAGTACCTTGAAACAGAGGAGATGTGGTTTGCCGACTGGGATCTTGGCGGTGCTTTCTGGGAAAAGGACAACGCTGCCGCACAGCGCACATACGCCAACTCGCCTCACCGATTTGTTGACCGTTGGGACACTCCAATCCTCATCACTCACGGCGAATATGACTTCCGCATTCTCGCCTCGCAAGGCATGATGGCGTTCAATGCCGCCCGATTGCGTGGTGTTCCTGCAGAGATGCTCATTTTCCCCGATGAGAACCACTGGATTCTCAAACCCCAAAATGCAATAATGTGGCAGCGTGTATTCTTCCGTTGGCTTGACCGCTGGTTGATTCCCGGCAGCGAAGCCGCAAAGGAAGCTGCCAATGCCACCCCTGCAGAAAAGGCCGATTCCACAAAAGCCTGACATAATTACTAACTCAACATATTCCCATTTTTCCCATTTTTCCCGCGTTCCGGGACATGGGAAAAGTGGGAAATTGATTATGTCGAAAAGCCAGTTAAAAAAATTGCTCGGACAAATGTCGGCATCGCAGATTGCCGAAATGGTTCTTGAGCTTTACGATGCCCGACCGGAGGCAAAGGAGTATCTTGACTTCTTTGTCAGCCCCGACATTGACCGAAAACTACTCAAAGCAACTGCGGCAATAAAAAAGGAAGCTTTCCGCAATTCCCGCGGACGCAACAAGTCCCGTTCCACCAAGATTCGCCGCTACATTCGCGACATTGCCTCGCTCAACCCCGGGAGTGAGCCGGTGGCCGAAATTATGACCTGTGCTGTGGAAACCATTTGTGCCGCCGGCAGCGACCAAATAATCAAGCCATCAACACAAAGCGGCTATGCCCGCCTGCTGGCGGACACTATTCAGTTTATCGATGCGGCCGGATTGATTACGCAATATCTGCCGCGCATCGAGACCGCTATTGATGGTATGCACTTAAGCTGGTGGCGAGGTAATGAATTCAAAAAATTGCTTTCGCAGCGGTTAAAGGATAGCCTTGAAGCTCTCTGATACATATCAGGAGACTCCGGTGCATACGTATGGACGCGGTGCTTACTTAATCCAGAAGCTCGGGGTGAGGAGGGTAAGAATGGTGAAAAGTTCCAGACGCCCGGTTAGCATCAGAGCCGACAGTACCCATTTGCCGGCATCGGGCACAATTTCGAAATTGCCGGCTTGACCTGTCATACCCGCTCCGAAACCGGTGTTGCTCACGCAGGAGAATGATG
>JAMPBC010000012.1 GCA_023666905.1 Bacteroides sp.
GCCACAACATTCTAAAAATGAACTCCTCATCATATTCTGAATAAACCATGCCATGTGTGAATATATATTTGTTGTCTTGCAGAAATTTTGTAAAATCATCATCATTATATTTCTCACAGATGTTGTGAAGGGGTAGTCTGTAAATAAATTCTTCTTTCCCCATGCTGTCAATTCTTGTATATGGCTCTTTAAGGTGATAACTACTGCTGAAGCTGCATAATTCTCCTTGAGGAGTTGTAAAAATCTTGGCGGTGATTTTATGGCCTTTAAGAAGCTTGAAATCATCATCGCCCAAATAATTTCGCAATGCAACGGCAAATTGAAATTCATTTTGAAATGCATATGTAAGTTCCCGTGAGAAGTTAAGCTGCCCTGCGGCCGGGATAACACCTGCGAAAAAAAATGTAAGAAGAATGACAAAAAGCTTGTTTCTTATTTTTTTAGAAATTGCTTCATCAATTTTATTATGGAATACTGCGGTACTTGACATGATTTAAGATATTCTGGACCTGGATCGAAAGTTTTGTAATAATTTATAAATTCCGGGAGCTGATTGTAATATTGCCTCGGGAAGGTGGTATTCTGATTGTCATTGATATATGAAATTAAGAGTTTTATTGTGTCTTCATTATTTGCTATTGTGAAGGTTTGAGATAAACCATCTATCTCCGTACCTTGATCTACTGATAAAGTAGAGAAGAGTTTGGCTTCATATTCTAAATTTGCATCTTGAGAACCATATTCGGATATGTTTACATTCCGGTAAGCATGGAAAAACTCTTCAGCCGAAGTAAAATTGGTAATTTGTTTATCTTGTTCACTATCAACAATCACTTGGAACTCAATGTTATAATTGCCATTTTTGTCAATGATAAAAGCTCCGCCTTTCGCTATCACATCAAAAGAAATTTTATCAGATAATTTAATGGTGAGTATTTTATCGAAATAGTCTAACTCCTCATATAGAAAATTGAATAATTCAGAATTGTTTCTGAAATTATTTATTTCTTTGTTGAATAATTCCAACTCTTCTGGAGACAGGTTTTCTACATTGATTTTCATTCCTGTAGGGTCGGTGAAGTTGATAGGGTCGCCGGCACAGTATGAGTAGGGAGAAATTGGACTTAAGTAAGGCATGGACAATCGGTTGCCGGAATGGATGTCGGTCAGAGCGCCGGCCAGGGGGTCGGGCTGCGAGAAGCAGTGCGCGGGAGTGAGGCGGCGGGTGTGGTGGCCGGTTGTTCGCTTGAATTATCCCATGTGTATTGTTCGGCAGGGCGCCCCATGTGCATGACGGCGGCAGGATAGCCTTCGAGTGTGTCATTGCAATAGTGTCGCCTCTCAGTTCAAACAAAGTCCATTCAGTGCCGCGATTCTCCAACATTAATGAATCCCCGACAAAGCGATAAGACCATGATGTTCTTGCGCCATATTGTTGAAGTTGGGACAAATCGATGTAACAGTCATTTATTTCTACCGGATCGTTGGAAGTGGAACTGAAGCCCTCAAGAAGTTGCTCCCGCTGCTGATGGCATAGGGGTGAAACGAGCGTTAATAATATGAGGATGAGCGCCGTCATGGTTTATGGGGCACAATGTACGCAAAATTTTTGGATTGGCAAGGAGTTTTTTTAGATAACAGTGAATAATTAATAGATAACAGGGAATAGGTAATGGGTGATGGGCAGGGTTAAAATGTGTTAATATTGTTTCGTTTCGTAAGCAGTGTTTTTCGTTTTGATAATTAAGGGCTATCTTTGTGAAAACAACCAATCATTTCAACACTACTTCATGAAGACATTTTTTTACGGTGCTATGGCGCTGTTTCTCGGAGGCTTGACAGCGGGAGCCGAGACCATGTGTTCACCCAATGGCAATGTTTGTGTCGATTTCAATCTGTCGGCCACGGGCGAGCCTCAGTATTCAGTGAGTTTCAAGGGGCGTGACGCGGTTAAAACGTCGCGACTTGGCATGAAGCTTAAAAAGGGTGGCGACCTCACAAGCGGGTTCCGCATAGAGGGGGTTGACACAGCATCGGTGGACGAGACCTGGAAGCCTGTATGGGGCGAGGAGAAGGAGATACGCAATAATTACAAGGAGATGCTTGTGAAGCTGAAGCAGCCCGAGACTAAGCGGGAGATGGATGTGCGCTTCCGGGTGTTTGACGATGGCGTGGGTTTCCGCTACGAGTTTCCCATGCAGAAGAAGCTGAATTATTTTGTGATTACTGATGAGGTTACGGAGTTTGCCATGCCGGGCGACCTTACGGCGTGGTGGATTCCGGGCGACAATGACACGCAGGAATATGAATACACCCGTTCACGCCTGAGCGAGATTCGCAGTCACTACGACAGCACAACGAATCCCACCTACGTTTGGCAGGGAAAGACGGGGCCGACGGATGTGCAGACTTCGCTTCAGCTCAAAACGGACAACGGGCTATACATTAATCTTCACGAAGCGGCCCTTGTGGACTATCCCGTGATGCACCTGCGCCTTGACGAGGCTACGAACACGTTTACTTCGCTGCTGGCTCCGGATGCTGCCGGTGACAAGGCTCACATGCAGAGTGACTGCAAGACTCCGTGGCGTACGGTGATTGTGAGCGATGATCCGCGCGATATTCTGGCTTCACGCATCACGCTGAATCTTAACGAGCCATGTGCCATTGAGGATGTGAGCTGGATCAAACCTTGTAAATATGTGGGCGTTTGGTGGGAGATGATTAACCGTAAGAGCAAGTGGAGCTACACCAATGATTTGCCCAACATTCATCTGGACAGGGTGGATTACACCAAGACGAAGCCTCACGGCAAGCATGGCGCCACCAATGAGAATGTGAAGAGGTACATTGACTTCGCTGCCAAGCATGGTTTTGACGCAGTGCTTGTGGAGGGCTGGAACATTGGCTGGGAAGACTGGTCGGGCAAGGAGAAGGATGTGGTGTTCGACTTTGTGACTCCTTATCCCGATTTCGATTTGCCCATGCTCCGCGATTATGCCAAGGAGAAGGGTGTGAAGCTTATCATGCACCACGAGACGTCGAGCTCGGTGCGCAATTATGAACGCCGCCTTGACGAGGCTTACAAGTTTATGAAGGATAACGGCTATGATGCCGTGAAGAGCGGCTATGTGGGCAACATTATCCCTGCAGGCAGCAATCACTACAGCCAGTGGACCAATAATCACTATCTGCATGCAGTGAAGAAGGCGGCCGACTATAAGATAATGGTGAACGCTCACGAGGCTGTGCGCCCCACCGGTCTGTGCCGCACCTGGCCTAACCTGATTGGCAATGAGTCGGCTCGCGGATCGGAGTATCATGCATTTGGCGGAACTACCCCGGGTCATACGGCAATATTGCCTTTCACACGCTTGATTGGTGGCCCGATGGACTACACGCCCGGCTTGTTCGAGAACGATATGTCGAAGTACAATCCCAAAAACAAGTCGTGGGTGAACACCACGCTCGCCAATCAGCTTTCGCTGTATGTGACCATGTCGTCGCCGCTGCAAATGGCTGCCGATTTCCCCGAAACTTACGATAAGTTCATGGATGCTTTCCAGTTCATCAAGGATGTGGCACTTGACTGGGACGAGAGCCATTACTTGGAGGCGGAGCCTATGGAATATGTGACCACGGCCCGCAAGGCCAAGGGTGAGGACCGCTGGTTTGTTGGCGGAACGAATGGTCTGGAGCCGCGCACCGCTACGGTGGATTTCTCGTTCCTGCCCAAGGGAAAGAAGTTCATGGCTACAATTTATCGCGATGGCAAGGATGCGCATTATAAGGATAATGCCCAAAGCTATGTGATTGAGAATAAAAAGGTGACTTCAAAAACCAAGCTTAACATTCCGGAGGCTGCCGGCGGAGGCTTTGCCATCAGCATTGTTCCGGAGAGCTGAGCCGGTTTGCGGAAACAGCGATTAGATGTTCGTCGGCCAGCCGGCGGACAATGGAAATAATGTCGGCCGGGCGCTTGTTGAGTTGCCCGGCCACATAGTCTATGGTCACGGGCTGACCCTGTGTTGCAAGACGTAGCACCTGATTGCGCAGGTTGGCTTCGTCGGCATCGGTTGTCGCCGCGGACTTTTTGCGGTTGCGGCGACACACGTCGCATGTGCCGCAGGGCAGGGCGTCGGTCTCGCCAAAGTATCGGAGCATGGTTTGCACGCGGCAGCGGGAGGAGTCGTATATGAAGCTTTTCATTGACTCGATGCGGGCATGCATGCGCGAGCGCATATCCTCGTAGACGCTGCGGGGGAGCTGAACGTGTTTGGGCAGTTCGCGCGAGGTGGTGAAGATGAGATAGGGTGACGTTTTGCGCGGCACGTAAGCAATGGCATGCTGGCGCGAAAGGGCAAGCAGAGCTTCGTAGACTTGCTGGAAGCTTATGTTAAGGCGGGAGGCAATTAGCTCCTCGGAAATGTTGACGTAGTCGGCAAAAAGGCCTGTGTAGGTGCGCAGCAGCAGTTGGAGCACGCGGTCGGCGTTGGTGTCCAGCCGGAGTTCGTAGAGTTCGCGCTTGTCAAGGATTACCATGACGCGGGAGCGGGTGGAAATTTCATCAATGTAGTCGATGTAGCCGGCTGAGGTGAGCAGGGCAAGGGCGCTTCGGGTTTCGCGGGGGTTGAGGTGGAAGCGCTCGCAGAACAGGGCGAAGTCAAACTCGAACATGGCATTGTAGCCGCTGCCCACGGCCACGCTGAGGAAGTTGCCGGCCAGTTCATAGACGCGGCGAATTTTTTCTTTGTCGGGGAAGGCTTCGTTGAGGCGGCGGGTGAGTGTTGCTTTGTCGGCTTTGGAGGTGATGAGCACGGCGAATGAAGGGAGTCCGTCGCGTCCGGCACGCCCGGCTTCCTGATAGTATTCCTCGAGCGAGGAGGGCGGGTCGATGTGGATTACGGTACGCACGTCGGGTTTGTCAATGCCCATTCCAAATGCGTTGGTGGCCACCATAACGCGGGTTGCGCCCTGTTTCCAGCGGTTTTGGCGTTCGTTTTTCTCTTCGGGGGCAAGGCCGGCGTGATAGTTTTCGGCTGTGATGCCCTCGGCCTGGAGCATGCGGGCTATTTCGAGGGTGCGCTTGCGGGATCGGACGTAGACAATGGCGCTGCCTGATGTGGCTCGGAGCACGCGGAGGAGCATGAGGGGTTTGTGGTCAGTGTGGCGGACAACGTAGGAAATGTTGGGACGCGAGAAGCTTTTGGCAAACACCATGCGGGTTCGGAACTCAAGGCGGTCCATGATGTCGCGGCTCACTTCGGGGGTGGCCGATGCGGTGAGGGCGAGCATTACGGCGCCGGGGAACACGCGGCGCAGGCGGGCAATTTGCAGGTAGGAGGGGCGGAAGTCGTAGCCCCACTGCGAAATGCAATGAGCTTCATCGACCACAATCATGCTGACGTCGAGCAGGCTCAGCGTGTCGATGAAGGTTTTTGACTGGAGCTTCTCCGGGGAGAGGTATAGCAGCTTGGCTTTCCCCAGGCGACAGCGGTCCATGGCAAGGTTGTGTTCGCCACGGGAGAGTCCGGAGTGGAGAAGGCAGGCGCGGACGTTGTGCTCGCGCAGATTGTCCACCTGGTCCTTCATGAGTGAGATGAGGGGCGTTACCACCAGGGTGAGGCCCGGCAGCATGAGGGCCGGGATTTGGAACGTGAGCGATTTTCCGCCTCCGGTGGGGAGGAGGCCCAGAGTGTCGTGTCCGGCGGTGACGGATTCGATTATGGGCAGCTGGAGGCTGCGGAAGGAGTCGTAGCCCCAATGCTTTTTGAGCAGCTCCAGCGCTTTGCGGGCGTTGGGTTCCATGAGCGCTTGCGTGCAGGAGGTTGAGGTTACTTTTGTCCGGGAATCTTGATGCTCTTTATGAGGAGCTGGATGGATGTTGTGGCGCTCTGGTGTTTGTTGTCCTCGATGGTGTAGCAGATGTCGAACGGTTTGCGTGCATGGATATAGGGGAAATATTGAGCCATGTTGAATGCAATTCCGTTGAACACTTTGCCGGAGGTGTCGTCGACAAGCTCGAACTTTATGTGCTCCAGGTTTTTGCCCACCAGTTTGCTTGTGCCGAAGTCCATGACGCCTCGGGTGCAGAACACCGGTTTGGCGTTACCGGGCCCGAAGGGGTTGAAGCGGTGCAGGGTGCTGATGAAGGTGGGGGTTATTTGCGAGAATGTGATGTAGGCATCGATGTCAAGCTGTGGCTGGAGTTGCTCGGGGAGAATGTTGTCCTTGACATACTGCTCGAAGCGCTTGGTGAATTCGGGGATGTTCTCCTCTTTGAGGGAGAGCCCTACGGCGTAGGGGTGTCCTCCGAAGTTTTCAAGCAGGTCGCGGGTGGAGTCCACGGCTTTGTAAATGTCGAATCCCTGCACTGAGCGGCTTGAGCCGGTGGCCAGGCCGTTGGTGAGGGTGAGCACCACGGATGGCTTGTAGTAAAGCTCGGTGAGGCGGGAGGCCACTATGCCTATGATGCCTTTGTGCCAGTCCTTGTTGTAGATCACGATTGATTTGCGGTCGGTGAGCATTTCGCCATGTTTTTCAAGGATGGCGTTGGCTTCCTCGGTTATACGCTTGTCAAGTTCTTTACGGTCCTTGTTGTACTGGTCAATGGCTTTGCCCTTTTCGTAGGCATCGTTCACGTCGCGGGCCACCAGAAGCTCCACAGCTTCAGCACCGCTTTGCATGCGGCCGGAGGCGTTGATTCGGGGACCTATTTTGAAAATCACGTCGCTGATGCTTATTTCCTTGCCCATGAGGCCGCAGATGCGAATTATGGCGCGCAGGCCCATGTTGGGGTTGGAGTTGAGCCGGCGCAGTCCGTGGTAGGCCATTATGCGGTTTTCGTCGACCATGGGTACGATGTCGGCCGCAATGCTCACGGCCACCAGGTCAAGCATGCCTTCGAGGTCGTTGGTGGGGATGCCGTTGCTCAAGGCGAAACCCTGCATGAACTTGAAACCCACGCCGCAGCCCGAGAGGTGCGGGCAGGGGTAGGGGCTGCCTTCGAGTTTTGGGTTGAGAATGGCCACGGCCGGGGGCAGCTCTTCGTCGGGTACGTGATGGTCACAGATAATGAAGTCGATTCCAAGGCTTTTGGCGTAGGCAATCTCTTCGTTAGCCTTGATGCCGCAGTCAAGGATGATGATGAGTTTCACTCCCTGCTCGGCGGCCATGTCAATGCTGCGGAACGACACGCCGTAGCCCTCGTCGTAGCGGGTGGGGATGTAATAGTCAATGTTGGAGTAGTATTGGCGAAGATATTTGTACACCAAGGCCACGGCCGTGGTGCCGTCCACATCATAGTCGCCAAACACCATGATGCGTTCCTTCCTTCCCATAGCTTTGTTGAGCCGCCCGACGGCCTTGTCCATGTCGGGCATCAAAAACGGGTCGTGCAAGTCCTTGAGCGAGGGGTGGAAAAACTTCCTTGCATCGTCAAGTGACCGTATGCCCCTCTCCACCAGTAACTGACTGATGGGCGGGCAGTTTGAAAATTCTTTAGCTAACTGCGATTCTGATTGTTGCTCTTCGTAAGTAAGGGGTGCATAATTCCATTTACTTGTCATTTATGTAGTTCATTTTTTATTTTTCGCTAAGCGGAACAATCCCGAGGTCCGTAGGCGGGACGGCGAGGTTGTGGAGGGGAAGGGGAGGAGCGATTCCAATGCCGGAATGTGTCGCTGTGGGGGAGAGAGCCGGAGGCAGTTGCCTTCTGAACGGACACTATTTCAGCATTTCCGCAAAATTAGCAAAAAAATCGCAAAATTCATCCTGCAATGTATTAAATTATGTTGCATGCGGGATTGCCACGGCTCTAAATTTTAAATGAAAGAGCCGTTAGATAATAGAGAGGGGCGGGTATGAAAGCTTATATAAAAGGGATTAGCCTCACGCCTGATTGGCCGGAGTTCGGGCAATGAGGGCTGAGGCAAGGGCTGCGATGCCTTCGCGGCGACCGGTGAATCCGAGTTTCTCAGTGGTGGTGGCTTTGACGCTAACGCGGTCAATGGCGATGCCAAGATCGGCAGCCAGGCATTGGCGCATATTTTCTATGTAAGGGGCAAGCTTGGGAGCTTGGGCAATGATGGTTACGTCGATATTGCCAATTGCGAATCCGGCCGTGGAGAGCAGATCCGCCACATGGCGCAGAAGCAGCCGCGAGTCAATGCCTTTGTAGCGTGGGTCGGTGTCGGGAAAATGATGGCCAATGTCGCCCATGGCTGCGGCTCCAAGCAGGGCATCGCAAAGCGCATGAATGGCTACATCGGCATCGCTGTGTCCGGCCAGTCCCATTTCCGAGGGGATTTCCACTCCGCAAAGCCACAGCTTGCGGTCAGGTGCGAATGCGTGGACATCAAAACCGTTTCCGGTGCGAAAGTCGGGTAGGATGGGGCTTACCATGAGAATGAATGTGCAGGGGTGTTAACGGCGGCCAAAGAGGTCTTTGAGGCCGTCCATATCGAATGTGAGTGTGAAACGAAGGGTTTGGTCTAGGGGTGAGGTCTGTGCGGTGGCCAGCATGTAGGAGGCGTCAAGGCGGAGCACGTTGAGCGCGAAGCCGGCACCGATGCCAAAGTACTGGCGGTTGCCTTTCATTGCGTTCTCATAGAAGTAGCCGGCGCGGAGGAAGAACTGCTGGTTGTAGTTGTACTCGGCACCAAGCGACCATGTTATCTCTTTTAATTCCTCGGAGAATCCGCCGGGGGCGTCGGTGAACGATTTGAAAATACCGGTGATTGGCGACATGTTTTCCCAGTCCTCGAGTGCCTGATTGTACTCGCGTTCCACCTCAAGCTCGCTTTTGTCGTCGCCCTCGAAGTCCTTAAGGCGCGGGCGCGTTGGCACCAACAGTTTGTTGGCGTCAAGTGACAGAGCCAGTGTGTGATAATCGGCCAGTGGGAAGGCGAAGGTGGTACCGATGCGGAGGTTGGTGGGGAGGAATGCGGGGTCTTCGCCGTTGTTATAGGAGATTTTGGTACCGATGTTTGAAATGTTCCAACCCCATGACCACTGGCACTCGTTTCGGCCTATGATGGGGAAGGTGGTGTAGTAGCCTGAGATGTCGGCTGAGAATGCCGACGCTCCTGCCGATTGGTCGCCGGCATAAGAGTCGGAGAAGCCAAGGTCTGAATAGATGTAGCGGAACACCACGCCCATTGAAAATTTTTCAGACAATTTGCGGGAGTAGCCCACGTCGACCGACATTTCGTAGGGGTTGAGCGTTTGCGCGGCCTGCGAATTGTCCGGGAAGCTGGAGGTGACTTCGCCCAGCGAGAAATAGCGGAGCGAAGCCGATAGGGCCTGATTGTCGTTTGAACCGAGTTTCCAGTAGCCCGACAGGTCGGCCAGGAAGATGTCATTGACAAGTTTGCGGAGCCATGGGGTGTAGTTCAGCGCTACGGCACCTTTGCTGTAGGCGAAGGCGTATTTCGAAGGGTTCCAGTATTGCGAGTTGGCGTCAGGGTCGGTAGCTGCGCCAAGGTCGCCCATGGAGGCTCCACGGGCGTCCGGTGCAATATTAAGGGAGTTTGTTCCGGTTTGAATGGGGTTAAAATCGTCCTTAGAGTCGGCCATGGCAGTCAAAGCGGCTGTCAGAGCCACGGCGAGGAGAGCCGGACGGAGTTTCTGATTTATTGTCATGGAAAACGTTTGCGTATTATTCAACATTACTAATAACTCAAAAACGCTTCATTTATTGCATGACAATGACAAATCAGACGCAGAGGCGGTATATTTCAGTGGTTTCTCTGGCCGTGAGCGGATAGTATCCGCCAATTGTTTCACCTTTGTTTTCGTGGAGTTTTTTAACGAGCAGTTCAATGTCCGGGTTGTCAATGCCAAGCTCGGCAAATGTTACCGGCAAACCAAGTGATTTGAAAAACTGCTTGAGGCGTTTAACTCCTTCAAGAGCCGTTTCTTCATCGCTGCCGGCTGAGGTTACTCCAAGAACGCGGCGCGCCAGTTGGGCTACCTTTGCCGGAGCGTGGGTGGCCATGAAGGTTATGAAAGCGGGGAACACAACTGCCAGTCCGGCTCCGTGGGTAACGTCGTACACGGCGCTGATTTCATGTTCCATGAAGTGGGACACCCAGTCCTCTTTCCGGCCGGTTCCACACACACCGTTGTGGGCCAGCGTGCCGCTCCACATTATGTTGGCACGGGCTTCATAGTCGGCGGGGTTTGCCATGACTTTGGGAGCCTCCTCCATAATGGCCATTAGCACGCCCTCGGCCACGCGGTCAGTTATCTCCACATTTTTAGTGGGGGAGAAGTAGCGCTCGAGAATGTGGGCCATCATGTCGGCAATGCCGGCCGCGGTTTGCTCGGGAGGGAGCGTGAAGGTGAGCTCGGGATTCAGGAGTGCAAATTTGGGCCGGAGCCAAAAGTCGGTGCGCAGACTTATTTTGTGCATGCCATTGAGCAGGGTAATCACTGAATTTCCGGAACCCTCGCTTCCGGCTGCGGGGATTGTGAGCACCACGCCTACCGGCAGAGCGGCCTGAACTGTGGCTTTTCCTGCCCAGAAGTCCCAGAAGTCGCCCTGATAGGGCACTCCGGCGGCAATTGCCTTGGCGGTGTCGATGACTGAGCCGCCGCCAACGGCGAGAAGGGTGTCGATGTTCTGCCTGCGGCACAATTCAATGCCTTCACGCACTTTGGGGTCGGTGGGATTGGGCTGGATGCCGCCGAGCTCAATGTGGGCAATTCCGGCTTGATCAAGCTGACCGAGCACGCGGTCAAGCAGGCCGCTGCGCTTCACGGAGCCACCGCCGAACACCACCATCACGCGGCGCGCGCCGATTGCTTCAAGTTCAGAGGCGGCGTGAAGTTCGGCTCCACGACCGAACACATATTTTGTGGGAGTGCAATAAGTGAAATTTTCCATGACGTTATTTGTATAAATCAGGTTGGCAAAGATCATAGATAACCTGTGCAAATGCTTCGGCGCAAACGCGTGCGAAGCGTGCGCCTTTTTCGGCAGTGGCCAGTGCCGGGTCGCCAATGCCGGTGTCGGTGCTCATGCGGCTCCAGTTGCGTGGAAGCCATGCCACTCCACGGCCAAGGGCCTCGCCCTTGAAGCCTCCGTTGCCGCCGTGTCCGGCTTCGTCCAGATTGACGAGCTCGGGGTGGTAGTGCATCATAACCGAGGTTTCAAGTTCGTCGGCATGGTCGCCCGGCTGGTCAAAGTATTCTTTGGCAGGAGCGGCCCGATACCACTCGCCGGCAGCAATGAGCATTGTGGGGAGGTCAACGGCCAAGTCGCGAATCATATTTTTAAAGGTGTTGCCTCCGTGGCCGTTGACTATGACGAGCCGGTGGAGCCCCTGGTGGTCAAGTGACGAGGCTATGTCGGTGAGCACGGCGCGCTGGGTGTCGTATCGGTAATGGATGCAGAAGGGGAGCTCACGCTGCCCGGGATTTTGCGATCCCAGAGGCATGGGAGGAAGCACCATTGCGTTAATGCCGAATTTCTCACGGGCAATGACAGCCGCATCCACGGCAATGTCGTGGCTGAGAATGGCATCGGTGAGGTAGGGGAGGTGCAGATTGTGTGGTTCGGTAGCTCCCCAGGGAAGCAGTGCAATATCGTAGTTGAGCTGTCGGGCTGTGCCGTAGTTGCTTATGCTCAGGTCAATTGTCTTGAGAGATGTTTCCATTGATTTTTATTGTTTCAAAAGTGCGGATGCGGGGCTTGAGTTCGCCTCCAAAAAGAATGAATTGGCCATTGGCAACGGGGATGGCCGCTGCTCCGGCACGGGCTTGCAGAGGGGAGGTGGGGCCTGCGGTCCAGCTGCCGGTAGAGGGGTTGAAAATGTAGACCGTCGGGTTGAACGCATACCATGGAATGGGATGGTTGAGATAGTCGGGCGCTTGATTGATGAGTGCTGCAAGGAACACATCTTTGTTCACACCACCGCTCACGGCAATGTTGCCGGTGGAGAGGGTTGCAGCTACGCCGCCGCCCGTGGCCACCGGTTCACCCGAGGTGGTTTCCGGGCCGGGAATTTCGGTCCATTTGCCTGTGGCGGGGTCGTACATCAGTCCGCCAAGCTCAAGGGTGGGTTCGTGGCCATTGTGCCGTCCGGCAAAGCCTCCCCAGAGATAGAGCTTTCCGTTTGCGGCTGCCATGACCGGCTGCACACGGGGATTGCCCGGCATTGAGCCGAGTTTTTTCCAGCCTTTTGAAAGGTTGTCGAGGTCCAGGGCATAGAGGTTGCGCGAGGGAGTGCCGTCAACGTTACCTCCGGCCGCATATATTATGGAGCCTATTGCGGCCGCGGCCAAATTGTCGATGGTTTTGGGGAGCGGGGGGAGCGGTTCCGTTTCGGTGGCCGATTTCAACAGCGTGACTTCAGTTGTGGCACCTTCAGCGGTGGTGCCTCCAATCAACACAACGCCTTGCGCGGTTGTTACCGAGGCTCCGTAGGCAACAGGTTCGGCAAGCGAACCGATGCGGGTTAGTTGCAGTGTGGCAGGGTCAATGCTGTAGATGCCTTGATAGAATTTTTTTTGTGCGTCGGGCCCTAAGGGGTCGTCGCAAGGAAAATTGCAGCCGCCTGCCACAATCAGTTGCCCGGAGGGGAGCTTTCCGGCAAAGGCTGCAGAAACGCCCCGGTTGTAGCCGGGTTCCAATTCATAGAGTTGGTTCATGTTGTCAATGGATGTTTTGAAAGTTGAAAGAGGAAGCTCCTCGCCATTCACCACGTTGGCACGGGTGAAGGGTTGCCAGCCGTAGCGCACGTGGGTTGGACGGGGCACGGCGGCGTTGGGTTGCAGTATTATTGTGGAATCGTTGACAATGGTGGCTTCGGCCCGGTGGTAAACACCGGAACGGTTGGCCATTTCAAAGGTTATGGGTGCTGTGCCGGTTGATGTGGCGAGTCCGCGTGAATTGGTAAAGGTCAGCGCTACGGAGCCATTGGCTGCGGCAGTAGCCTTTGCGAGTACGGGTCCCGTGGGGATAACGCCGGTCATACCATAAACATTATGCAGTGCCTGACGGGCCAGACGGTGTCCAATCCAGCGTTTGTGGGTGGGATGAACGTCGAGCGAGTCGCCATAGTCGGAGCTTACGGCCATGTACACACCGGGCATTTCGGAAGCCATGCGCCGCTGGCTGTCGCGGAAAGCGGGCCACGAGGGGCGGTCAATGCTGCTCAGTTGAACAAAGCACACGGGGAGGTCGGGCCGGCGGAACTCTTTGCGCCAGCTCTCCACAAACATTGGGAAGAGCTGCTCGTGGAGTTCCACATTGTGGGCGTTTGACTCGCCCTGATACCAGATTACACCGGCAATGTCGGGGCTGCCCAAAGGACGGATGCCTGCTGAAAAGAGGTAGCTCGGTTCATAAGGATGACGATGGGGGGCAGGAGCATTTTTGTCGGCGCGACCTTGCGCCCACTTCTGCACATAATCATTCCCGCGCCAGTTGACGAGTATTTCAGGCATGTTGGCTTCAAGAGTGTTCACATCAATCCAGGCCTCACACGGGGCGCCGCCAACGGCGTTGCTTATTATGCCCACCGGCACTTGAATGGAGTCGCGCAACAGCCGGGCGAAATGGTAGGCAATGGCCGAAACCGGAGCAATTGATTCGGCAGAGGCTGCTTTCCATGTGGCCGGACGGAAATGCTCAAGACGGTCAGTTGCGTCAAGCACCGAGTCGGGCCACGCAACATTGTCAGTGCGGGCAATGGGACGCATGTCGAAGAAACGCAGCAGCGAATCGTTGGCGTTAGCCATGGTTTCATGTGCAGTGAAGGTTGCCGCGATTGGAAACTCCATGTTACTTTGTCCGGATGCAATCCACACTTCACCGGCCGCAATGTCGGTGAGGTTCAGGGTGGTTGCTCCGTCGGTAACAGTCATGGTGTAGATTCCGTCGGCAAGCGGAGCGGTGTTCACACTCCATTGGCCACGGTTGTTGGCGCGTGTGGAATAGGGAACGCCGTCGAGTGTGAGCGTTATGTCAGCGCCGGCATTGGCAGTGCCGGAAATGGTGAGCGGCCGGTGGCGTTGGAGCACCATGCCGCTTTGGTAGACGGGAGGAAGTTTCAGACCGCCGTAGTTGCCTGTTATGCCGCTATAAACGGTTTCGGCCAGAATGTTGTAGCCTTCGGCATTGGGGTGTACGGCGTCGGGCATAAGATTTTGGCGGTCGCGCAGCGGAGCATCGAAGTCAATCAGCTCCACGCCTTTATTAAGCGCAATCGCTTCAATTGCGTCCTGTTCAAGCAGTCGCCAATCGCGAGTGCCGGTGCGGAACCGGTGGTGTTTGGCTCCAATGGGGGTGAGGCGAGCCATGAGAATACGCACTGCGGGGTTGGCGGCCCGGAGGCTGTCAATCAGAGCGGAATAATCGGTGATGAATTCATCGCCGTAGTTTGGCCAGTTGCGAGGGTCGGTGTCGTTTACACCGAGGTGAATCACGGCAATGTCAGGCTTCATGTCCAGGGCTTGGCGGAATTCGGGAAGAGCGAAGTAGGGGTTGTGGCCTTTGCGCAGAAGGGTTGCTCCGGAGTGGCCGAAGTTGCCCACCTCGTAATCGGGTCCAAGCATCCGGGCCAGGCGCGAGGGGTAGGATTGCAGGTCGCGTTGGTCATCGGGGAGTCCGTAGCCGTAGGTTATGCTGTTGCCCACGCAGGCCACTTTTATTTTAGCCCCGCAGCTAAATGAAGCGACCATGGCCACGAGGGCCATGATCGTTATTCTCAGGTTCATGGTTGAAATCAGAGTTTGTTGCAGCGACAGAAGAAGTCAATGGCGTCCAGTTCGGCTTTCATGGCGGTTTCCTCTTCGTCGGTCATGTTCCGGAATGGAACGCGGTTGGGGCCGAGGTCAAGGCCAATGAGTTTCATAATGCGCTTGCCGGCCACAATGTTGCCGCGGTAATGGCAAATGACGTTGATAACTTCCTGGGCATAGTTCTGGTGCTCGCGGGCGCCTTCAATGTCGCCGTGGTTCCAGCAGTCGATAATGGCGTTGAGCTCGCGGCCGTTGTAGTTGGTGGTACCGCCAATGCCGCCCTGGGCGCCACCCATTGCGAGCGAGGGGAGAATTGTTTCATCTTGTCCGTGGAGCATGTCGTACTTGCCGTTTTTGTAAAGGCGGCATTGGTTGTACTCGTAAATGCTCTCGTAAGTGTACTTGATTCCGGCGAAGTTGGGGACGCGTCCGTCGACGGCTTCAAGCAGCTTGATCATGGGCAGATAGGCTCCGTTGAAAGCGGGAATGTGGTAATAGTAGAACGGAAGTTCGGGAGCGCCCGAGGCAATTTCCTCAATGTATTTCACGAGTTCCTCCACGCGGTTGATTTTCGGGAAGGGGGGAGCCATGGCTCCGATTCCCCATGCGCCTATTTCGGCAGCGTGGCGGGCAAGTTCGCGGGCATCGCGTGTGCAGCAACTGCCCACATGAACAATCACCTTAAACCCTTCGGGGGCACATTTAACCCACTCTTCGGCAATGGCTTTGCGTTCGGCAGTGGTGAGCATGTAGCCCTCGCCCGATGAGCCGTTGATGAACACGCCAACAAGGCCGTTAGCCACCAGCATGTTGCAATAGGCCGGGATTGGTTCCAGATTTATGTCGCCGTTAGGATGAAACGGTGTGAAAGGTGCATCGATGAGTCCTTTGATTTTTTCCATTTCTGTTTTAATATGTTTTGTTGTAAAATAAATTCTTATACTTCAGCTGTAATGGCTTCCATGTTGGTTTCTTCCTCCATGTCCTTGTCGTCGTATTTGGGACGGAGCACTGTGAGTTGCAGCGCGAGAGCCACAAGGAGAATGCCTCCCATCAGGGCAAAGCACATGCCCAGGCCAACCGATTCGGCCAGTCCACCAAGCAGTTGGGTGGTAATGGCCCCCATAATCACTCCCAGCGAGTTCATGAAGCCGTAGGCCATGGCACGCTGGCGCGATGAAACAAACTGGCAAAGAATGGGCATGTTGTTGGCATCGAACATGCCGTAGCCCACTCCAAAGAACAGTCCGGCCATTATTGAGAGCCATGCATTGTGGGCCAGGCCGATGAACACCAGAGCCGGAATCATCATGGCCAGGCCTATGGCACTGGTGAAAATGCGTCCGCGTACATTGCGCTTGACCCAACGGTCGCTTATGGGGCCGCCAATCATTACGCCTATGAAGCTTGACAGGGCAATGGTGAGTGTGGCCATGGGGCCGGCCCAATCCATGCTCAGGTTGAGGTTTTCGTGGAAAAGGGTGGGGAGCCAGTTCTTTGTGGCCCAGCCCGGAATGGAGCTGGTGGCGAAGAAGAACAGAATTACCCAGAATGCAATGCTGCTGAACACCACGGCAAATGATTGAATCATCGATTCCTTGTTGCGGGCAGGGGCGGCTTTGCCTGCGGGTTTGGCTGCGGTACCGTGGCCCGGCTTTTCATGAAGCAGGAATATGAGTACCAGAGCGTAGGCCACGCCGATAATGCCGAACCAATGGAACGTGGCTTGCCAGGACCATGTGGTGGCCACCAGCGAGCCGAATCCGCCCAAAGCCTGGCCGCAATAAAGGCCGGTCATGTGCAGGCCAATGGCAAGGGAGCGTCCTTTGCCGGTGAAAAAGTCGGCAATCAGCGACAGGGCCGATGGAATGTAGAGCGCTTCACTGATGCCCATGATGCCGCGCAGCCACATGAGCTGGTGGAAGTCGTTGCAGTAACCCATGGCAAAAGTGACGCCTGACCACACGGCCAATGAGCCTACAATGAGCCATTTGCGGCTTATGCGGTCGGCCACGGCACCCGAGAACGGGCTTGCAATGCCGTAGACCCAGAGGAAAATGGCCATCAAAGCGCCAAAGGCTTCGGCATTGTGAAGGGCCGGAATGTCAAGGGCAATGTTGCTTTGCATTGTTGAAAGCATCTGCCGGTCCATATAGTTGAGCAGGGCCACCACCCAGAGCAGGGCCACCACCAACCATGGATAGAAACTTCTTTTGGTCAGGTTTTGTGACATGGTTTATTATCTTTGTTTTAGTTATGGTACCGGATTTGAGGTGCGGGGGTAGCACAGCGGTGTTTATCCCCTCGCAAAGATAAGCAAAATTTTTTGCCAAAACTTCATTTTTTTGGTTGATTTATGCCACCACCTCACAAATATAAAGGCACCCTGCGGTGGAAGCAGGATGCCTTGCAGAAGTTATTTATGGCAAATGATAATGTTCAGTTCCGGAGTGTCGGCGGTTATTCATCGTAAATGTCCAGTGCCATGTAGTGCTGGTAGGGGTGGTTACATGCGGGGCAGATGTCGGGAGGAGTGGTGCCTTCATAGATGTAACCGCAAACCAGACATTGCCAAAGAATGGGTTTGTCACGTTTCCAAACGGTGCCGGATTGAACCTGATCAATGTATTTCACAAAGCGGTCGTGGTGGCGCTGCTCTACTTTTGCAATGGAGGCGAAGCGTTCAGCGATAACGGGGAATCCTTCGGCCTCGGCCACTTTGGCTGCATTGGTGTAAAATTCCACACCTTCGGCCAACTCTTCGGCAGCGGCAATCTGCAAGTTCTGAAGAGTGGTGCCGATGACGCCGGCATCGTAGGTGCCCGTTGCGGGAACTTTGCCACCTTCAAGGAACTTGAAGAACACTTTGGCGTGGTGCAGCTCATTGTCGGCTGTTTCGCTGAAAATGCGCTGAATGGGGAAATACTGCTCCTTGCCTGCCTGCTGGGCGTAGAATGTGTAGCGGGTGTAAGCTGTTGACTCAGCTATGTATGACTCCACGAGAAGTTTCTCTGTTTGTGTGCCTTTGATACTTTTTGCTGACATAGTAAATGGTGATTAATGTGTTAGAGGTTATTAGGTTTTCAGATTGGAAACAATCAGGCCCCCGTGAATGTTCACGGAGGCCTGTGAAAAGATGGAGGTCAATAAATTTTATTACTTTTTCTTGTTTTTCTTGATTTGCTTTTTAGCCGGGGTCTCGGCTTTGGCGGGAGTCTCGGCAATGATGCGCTGCAGGGTCACGGGATCGTTAGTGGTGATGTAGTCAACGCCCTGTTCAATGCACCATTGCATATCCTCGGGGGCGTTCACGGTCCAAACGTTCACTTCCAGCCCCAGGTCGTGGCACTGCTGAATCCATTCAGGGTGTTTGCGCATTGTTTTGAGCGAGTAGTCAATGCCGCGGCCTTTGGCATGCTTGATTTGTGCAGGCACATAGTCGCCTGAAAGATAATACACGGCGGTGCCTTTGGGAGCTTTCTTAATGATTTCTCTGAAACCATCGCGTGAAAAGGTAATGTAGTCTGTGCGGTCGGCCAGTCCGTATTGGTCAATGAGTTTTACAATCTTGTCAATGGCGGCTATTTCGCGTTTGCGTGAGTCGTGTGTTTTGAGTTCGCACACAAGGCGCATATCCTTGTTGGGAAGTTTGGCTGCTTCGGCCAGATATTGGTCGAGAGTGGGAATGGTTTCACCGTTCGAGAGTTTCTCCTTAAGCACGGTTTGTGAGGGGGTGTTCTGTATTTCCACCCCGTTGATGTCGGCATCGTGGTTCACGAAGAGCACACCGTCCGGGCTCATCCAAACGTCAAATTCCGAGGCGAAGCAGCCCACGGAGTCGGCTTTCTGAAGTGATGCAATGGAGTTTTGTGCCGAGCCGGGGGTGTCCCAGAAACCGCGGTGGGCGATGACTTTGGGCTGGGCCACGGCGGCGCTGATGCAGGCTGTGAGTGCCATGGCTGAAAGAATTGTCTTGATTCGCATGATTATGATATGGGTTATGGTTAAATGTCGTATTCAATGGTGAGTTTTCCGGTCAGGGGCATTGCCGGCACGTTCACTGACTGGATGCCGGTGGCGGGGTCGGCAGCTGTGGTGCGTTTCTTTCCGTTCACCTTAACCGTTGTGGCTTTGGTGAGCGTGGGAAGCTGCAGGGTGTAGGAACGTGATTTCACGCGCGACGGGTAGCTGCCCTTTGCCGGGTGTACGGTCACCGTGGTGTGGTTGCCGCGGCGAGTGTAGTTCAGGTCGGTTGTTGAGTATATTCCCTTGGTATAGTCAAGCGTAGTGCCGTCGTCCTCGTAAAGGGTAAATGTGTTGTCGGCATCGGTTTCCGAGGGGTAAATTCGCATAATGAGATGGGTGAGGGGCTCTGTGGCGGGCCGGGCGGTGTAAGGCTGAAGCGGAAGCACCCATCCGCCACGAACGTACATGGGAAATTCATCGATGCTTTTGGCAATCTGCCTGGTCTGGCCACCCTGCTGAGGCTGATGGGTGAAGAAGTCGTACCACACTTCTCCCTCGGGGAACCACACTTTCTGTTCGGCAACGAGGTCCGCTCCGGTACCGGGTGAAGTGATGGGGGCGGCCATAATCAGGGGGCCGAAGGTGAATTGTTGCGGCTGGTGGAACGATTCGGGCTGTGTGCCGTAGTCAATGAACATGGAGCGGTTCAGCGGCACCATGGTGTTGTGGGTTTCCCACACGCAGGAGTAGATGTAGGGCATCAGCTGTGAGCGCAGGTGATACATGCGGCGCATGGCGCCCGTGAATTTCTCGCCTGAAATCCAGGGGCGGCGGTCCAATCGGGCATCCTTTGTGGAGTGCACGCGCAGAGCAGCCGACAGGGCACCGAATTGAGTCCAGCGGGTGGTGAGCTCGGGGTTGGGTTCGCCTCGGAATCCACCGATGTCGTGGGCCCAGTAATAGCATCCGCCCTGGCCGGAGCATGCGGTGAGTTTAACCTCGAATGCCAGTATGGGCCAGTTGCTTTGGGCGTCGCCGGAAAATTGGATGGGGTGGCGATGGTCGCCCCAACCGCCCCAACGGCTGTAGCCGGCACCGCGTTGGCCTTTGGCTTGAGAGTCGCGATAGTAAAGTTCGTTGAGCCACTGCAAGGTGGTGGACTGATGTCCCGGCACTTTGGGATAGAGATAATTTTGCTGCCAGTCGAGCCACCAGAAGTCAACGCCCATATCCTCGCTTGGCCGGTGGGCATGGTTGAAGAATGCCGCCATGTAAGCGGAATCGGCCGGATTGAACAGAGGTACGTCGGAGCCGGTGTGTCCAAGCTCGGCAATGAAAGCGGAATATGAATCCTCGTGCGGACGCACACCGTCGTGGGGATGGTCGTTGAGCGAAACGGTCACTCCGCGATTGTGGCATGAGTCAATCAGGGCTTTGGGGTTCGGGATGAGTTCCTTGTTCCAACTGTAGCCGTTCCAGCTCAGATTGCCGTTGTGGCCTGTGCCGGTAGTGGCATTGTTGGTGTGCCAACCCATGTCGAACACAATGTTGTCAAGCGGAAAGTCGTTTTCATCGTAGCCGCGCACAATGTCAAGAAATTCGTCGGCGGTGTAATCCCAGTATCGGCAGTACCACACGCCGTGGATGTATTTTCGGGTCATTGGCACGCGGCCTGATATGGCACCGAGGCTTGACAATGCGGCGCGAAAATCATTGCCGTATATGAAACAGTACTGGTCCTGAATGTGATTGGCGGTGTTTCGGGGCTGAATCCAGCCGTTGACGAGCAGGTCCGATTGGCCATCGTCAATCATGTACCATCCATCCTTTGAAAGGATGCCGTCGTTCATGGGAATTTCGGCTGTCACGCGGTCAAGTGTCTCAATTGGGCCGCCAAGGTTGTTCTTGGTTATGAAGCGGTTGGTGAATTTCTTCTCTTTGCCGTTGTGGGTGTAGAACACGTTGAGGTTAGCGGTGGAGAAGGGGAATCCGTCGTTGTGGTAGCGGATGCGCAGGGCCGGGGTGGTTATTTCAACCCAATTATTGGGGAGTTCGGTCACTGTGATTTGCGCGGTGTCCAGCATCGAGGAGCGGTCGTAGGCAAAAATGGTGGGCTCGTCAATGAAGTTGCTGTCGCGTGAGTGTTCCAGGCGCAGCAGCGTGGGGGTGATTATGCTGAGCCTGTTGCGGCCGAACACCAAGGGGTTCGACTTCTCAACGGCACTTGCCGGAAGTGTGAGGCCTGAGATGAGTGTGAGGCCGCACAGCAGCCATTTGGGGAGATTTTGTTTCATAATGCCGTTGTTTCAGGATTGCGTAACGATTCTGTGTAAATGTTTCCGAATGGGTCTGTTGCCCTCACGGTGATTGATTTCCAGCCGTCGGCGGGAGTGTATAGGAACATGTGGTCGTTGATGTCGGCCGGTTTGGAGCCGCCGTGATTGGCGGGGAGTTTTCCGTTGACAAGGGCTTTGCGCACCGAGGGGTCCCAGCAACGTCCGCCCACTTTTTCGGGAATGAGGCGTGCATCGGCCGGGAGTGGCTTGAATTCGCCACCGTCTTCGCTCACTTCCACGTTCCAATCGGTGTGCCAACAGAAAATGTTGATGAGCACTTTGTTGTAGGGAGTGCCCTCGGGCACATCGGGATTCCAGAGCACCGCCTCAGCCGGGGCGTAGAGCTTCATTTGATAGGAGCGGGGAAGTCCGGCTCCAACATAATATTTGTTCACAAGCTCCGGACCGTCAAATTCCAGAACGCCCACACCACGGGGTGAGCCGTCGTTGCAAATCGGATACCAGTATGCACCCATGGCGGCGCCGAGGGTTGTTTCGGTGATGTTGGGGGCTATGGTGGTGGTGAACTGATAGTGGGTGTGGCCCGATAGAATCTCAACACGTTTGAATGGTTTGAGCAGGCTGTAAAGCGTGTCGCTGTTGGCCAACGTCCAACCCGGGGCGTTGCGGCGCGATGTGGGGATGTGTAGGCCAAGGATTATTGTTTTGTCGTGCGGCACGTGTTCCAGGTCTTTTTTCAGCCACGCAAGTTGCTGATCGGTTATGCGCCCTGCGTAGTCGTTGCGGTTTTTCTTGCCGCTGTAAAGAATGTCGTCAATTGCAACAATGTGGCATGAGCCAATGTTGGCCGAATAGTAGGTGGGGCCTAAGTTGTTGCGGAATTCGCGGTCGCTTTCGGTGTCGTTGTGCACCTTCTCGTTGTGGTCATGATTGCCGATAACCGAAAAAACCGGTATGCCGAGCCGGGCTGTTTCGGAGGCATATTTGGAATAAAGCCGGGGCGCGTTCCACACCACGTCGCCCAGTGTGATTCCGTACGTGTTTTCGGGCAAGCTATCGGTGAGCCGTTTTATCTGCGGCATGACAATGCCGGCATAGTCAAGGGTGTCGCGCACGCCAATCTGCGGGTCGGCTATGGCAAGAAGGGTCCAGCGTTCTTTCACCGGGGCCGATTTCAGTGCAAAATCATGTTGCGAAGGGGCAAGGGTGTCGGTTATTTCGCTGTAAAATTTGGGCAGACCGTTTTCAAGGGGCACCTCGCAGTTGGCCGGAACGGACACGAATACGTGTTGACGCCCGTGGGAAGGAAGCTGGTATTCGCCTAGCTTGTCGGTTGTTACAATGTGAACGCCATCGCTTACCACCACTCCTTGGCGTGGCTTTCCGTCAACGGTTACGCGACCGGTGACTGTCATCCCCTTGCGGGGATTTATTTTGGAGTTGGAGGCGTTGACTGCCAGACAGGAAAAGAGTAGACCGGCCGCAATGAGGGCTGTTTTACAAAGACGGGTTGCTATTTGTGAAGTCATTTAATGATTGGTTTAGAGTCAAGCTCTTATCAAAGCGAAACGTTTAAGGTTTCATTTCGCAACAAAAGTAGGCATTAAATGCTAATTCACAAAGAAAAAGTGGAATTATTTGTCGTCGACCGGCACAATCTTCAACTCAATGCCCAGGTCTTCGATGGACTGTGCAATGGGTGCCGGGATGTGGGAGTCGGTGATAATTGTGTCCACTTCGGTAATGTTGGCGATTTTGCTGAATCCGCGGCGGCGGAATTTGGATGAGTCGGCCAACACGATGGTTTTCTGTGCCGTGCGCATCATTGCGCGGTTCAGTTCAGCCTCGCGAATGTCTGTTGTGGTGATTCCGAAATCAATGTCGATGCCGTCCACTCCAATGAACAGTTTGCTGCATGAAAATTCACATAGGGGGCTTTCGGCAAACTTGCCCACCACTGAGAGGGAGCTATGGCGAATGCTACCCCCAAGTTGCACAAGGTCAATTTGTTCATTTGTTCCAAGCAGTTGCGACACGGCCAGCGATGCGCTAATCACGGTGAGGCGATGAACCGGCATTATGCAGCGGGCAAAGGCAAGCAGCGTGGTCCCGGAGGCAATGATTATGGAATCGTCGCGGGTTATGAGCCTTGCGGCCTCGCGCCCAATCAGCTCTTTTTCGGAACGCTGCAGCTTCTCCTTCTCGCTGATTGAGCGATTGTTGATGTAGGGGTTTATCAACACGGCCTTTCCGTGGCTCCGGTAGAGCTTGTTGGCTGCTTCGAGTTCGGTGAGGTCCTTTCGGATGGTCACTGCCGATACGTCGAGCAACATGGAGAGGCTTGAAACAGGAATGGATTCGTGACGCATCAGTGTGTCCAGAATCAACTGATGGCGTTCTTCTTTGGTCATTGAGCTGTGATTGGTTCGGTTCATAGTGCAAAATTATGTAAAATCATTTTAGTTTACAACATTTTAAGATTAAAAACGAAATATGTTGCACCCAATGAGGCGAATGATGCAACGTAATTATAATATAATTACCAAATAATTTGGTTTTTCAACAAAACCTTATTACTTTTGTTGCGAAATAAAAACAGTAGCAAAACGAAACCAATCACTCTCCTTTTCGTAATCTCCACCCTCTTACCATCGGCCCGATGATGACATAGGGCACATTGCAATGGATAAAAATAAACCAACACCCCATTACGACGTGATTGTGGTGGGTGCCGGAGCTACAGGTGCCGGCACAGCCCGCGACTGCGCCATGCGTGGTCTTAAGGTGCTTCTGGTGGAGCGGTTTGATTTCACGGCCGGTGCCACCGGTCGTAATCACGGCCTGCTTCACAGCGGAGCCCGATATGCAGTCACTGACCAGGAATCGGCTTCGGAATGTATAAAGGAAAACATGATTCTGAGGCGTATAGCAAGCCACTGTGTGGAAGAAACCGGCGGTCTGTTTGTGACGCTCCCGGACGATGACCTGGATTATCAGGCCACTTTCGTTGAATCGTGCCGCAAGGCCGGAATCAACGCCGAGATAATTGATCCCGAGCAGGCCAAGAAGATGGAGCCTGCTGTTAACCCCGAGATTATAGGGGCGGTGAAAGTGCCCGACGGGGCGGTTGACCCCTTCCGCCTTACCACCGCCAATGCCATAGCTGCCCGCAGAAACGGTGCTGACATTCTTACCTATCACGAGGTGGTGGCGCTGAACATTTCGCAGGGCCGGGTTACCGGTGTTACATTGCGCGACCAGCGTACCGGCCAAGAGAAGCGCATCGATGCCAAGTTGGTGGTGAACGCCGCCGGCATCTGGGGCCAAGGCATTTGCAAACTGGCAGGCATAACGGTGAATATGTTTCCTGCAAAAGGCGCGCTGCTCATTTTCGGGCATCGCGTCAACAATATTGTGATAAATCGTTGCCGCAAGCCGGCCGATGCCGATATTCTTGTGCCCGGCGACACAATTTCGCTTATCGGTACAACGTCCAGCCGTGTGCCTTACGACGAGGTGGATAACATGGAGGTGACGCCTCAGGAGGTGGACATTCTGCTGCGCGAAGGGTGCCGGATTGCTCCCTCGCTCGCCTACACCCGCATTCTCCGGGCATACGCCGGCGTGCGTCCGCTCGTGGCTGCCGACAACGATCCCTCGGGGCGCAGCATCAGCCGAGGAATTGTTTGTCTTGACCACGCCACCCGCGACGGGCTCGAGGGCTTCATAACCATCACCGGCGGCAAGTTGATGACTTACCGCCTTATGGCCGAATGGGCAACTGACCTCGTTTGCCGCAAATTGGGCGTAGATGCCGAATGTCAGACGGCCGAAGTGCCTCTGCCCGGTTCCGACCAATCGGACAAGGATGCCCCGGTTAGCCGTGGCAAGCATCACATCATCGAACTGCCCACCGATCAGAAAGCCGCTCAGGGTCGACACGGTTCCCTTACATCCGACATTGAGTTTGCTCGCGAAAACGAGGCTCTTGTTTGCGAATGTGAGGAGGTGTCGGTTGGCGAAATCCGCTATGCTATCCGCGAGCTTCACGCCAACAATCTTGTGAATCTTCGCCGGCGCACCCGTCTGGGCATGGGCACATGTCAGGGTTGCCTTTGCGCCTGCCGTGCAGCCTCCATTCTTGGAAATGAGCTTGGCGACCGTCCGCATGCTCTGCGCGACTTGTGTAAATTCCTTAACGAACGCTGGAAGGGCATGCTGCCTGTGGGATGGGGTCAGACGCTTGTGGAGGCCCAGTTCTCATCGTGGCTCTATCAAGGTGTGTGCGGCATTGACCCGGCACGGCTTCCACAACCCGACGGACACACTCCAACAACTCCCACCAGTGCCGCCGAAACCAATTCATCCACCAACACCGAGGCAAAATCATGAAATACGATACCATTATAATAGGAGGCGGACTCAGCGGACTTGTGGCCGGTGTGAAGCTTGCCTCGCAAAACCGGAAGGTGGCCATTGTGACCTCCGGCCAAAGTGCCCTTCACTTCTCGTCGGGTTCTGCTTCGCTATTGAGTCGTAATGAGCAGGGCGAGGTTATTACTAACCCGCTTGAAGAGATGGCTAAACTTCCCGACTCGCATCCCTATAAGAAAATAGGCACCGACCGCATCGCGCCTTTGGCTCATGAGGCAATGAAGCTCCTCAACAGTGTGGGGGTGAAGATGGAAGGACACGTTGGGCATTGCCGCTATCGCCTCACACCAATGGGCATGTGGGAACCGACCTGGATGTCGCTCGAGGAGCTTGCATCGTGCGAGCATCCTTCAACCTGCCCTTGGCGCAAGGCGGCCATAGTGAATTTCAACGGGTATCTTGACTTTTTCCCCGAATATCTTGCCGACGGACTCTCGCGCATGGGAATCAAGGCCACCTGCCATGTGGTTACGCTTCCGGAACTGGCGCGCCTGCGCAAAAGTTGCTCGGAGATGCGTGCCGCTTCCATTGCAAAAGTGCTTCGCGGCGAGGTGCTTGAAGCTCTCGGGGCCGAGCTGCTCCGCGTTGCCGGCGATGCCGATGTGATTCTGCTCCCGGCCGTTGTTGGCCTCAAGTCCAATAATGAGGTTCAGCAACTCACCGATTTGGTGAACAAGCCCGTGCGTTTTGTGCCGGTTATCCCCATGTCGGTGGTGGGCGTTCGCAGCGAGTTCATGTTCCGACACCGCTTCGAACAGCTCGGCGGCACATACCTGTTGGGCGACAGTGTGAAAAAAGGTCTGTTCCAAAACGGACATCTCCACGCAATCCACACCGTGAATCTGGGTGAGGAAACTCCTCTGGAAGCCGATCATTTCATACTTGCCACCGGCAGCTTTTTCAGCCAGGGACTTGTGGCCAAACCTGACACCATTGAGGAACCGGTGTTCGGACTGGATGTCGACCAGACAGCCGAGCGCACCGAGCGTTACAGCAAAAACTTTTTCGACGCTCAGCCTTATATGCGGTTCGGAGTGCACACTGACTCGGAATTCCGCGTAAGTCTCAATGGGGAAACCATCGATAACCTTCGGGCTGTAGGTGCCATTCTTTCGGGAGCGAATCCGCTCAAGGAGGGCTCCGGAGCCGGCATTGCCATGCTCACGGCACTTGAAACAGCTAACCGCATTCTCTCACTTAGCAACAATCCAAGCTGATGGAATTACAAGTATCCAACATAAGCCCCAATAACCTCGAACAGTGCATAAAGTGCACCATTTGCACTGTTTACTGCCCTGTTCTTTCAGTTAATCCTGACTATCCGGGACCCAAGCAGGCCGGCCCCGACGGTGAACGCTATCGCTTGAAGGATCCCGAATTTTACGACAAAGCCCTCAAAATGTGCCTCAATTGCAAGCGTTGTGAGGTGGCTTGTCCGTCGGGCGTGAAAATTGGCGACATCATTCAGATGGCCCGCATAAAATATGACCACCACACGCCGCCGTTGCGCGACCGCATGCTCGCCTCCACTGACGAGATGGGAAGCATGGCCACGCTGGTTGCCCCCATTGTCAACACCATGCTGCGGCTGTCGCCCGTGAAGGCGGTGATGGATGCCACGGTTGGAATTGACAAGCACCGAACATTCCCGGCATACGCATCGCGCACATTCACCAGCTGGTTCAAGCACAAAGCTCCGGACCAGTCGCAATTCAAGAACCGGGTGAGCTACTTCCACGGTTGCTATGTGAACTACAATAATCCCTCGCTGGGACGCGATTTTGTTTCGGTGATGAACGCAATTGGTTACGGTGTGGACCTTCTTGAAAAAGAACGTTGCTGCGGCGTTGCCAAAATTGCCAATAAGCTCATTAAGCAAGCCACGCGCGACGCCAAAACCAACATTGCCTCCATCACCAAGGCTGTCGATGCCGGTAACATGGTGCTCGGAACAAGCTCCACATGCATCTTCACCATGCGCGACGAGTATCCCCACCTGCTCAACGTTGACAACTCCAACGTGCGCTCATCCATTTCGCTCGCTACAAAGTTCATTCACGAACTTGTCGATTCCGGCAAGGTGAAGCTCGTGTTTCGCCCTGACTTCAAGTTGCGGCTCACTTACCACATTCCCTGCCACATGCAGCGCATGGGTTGGGCCATCCATTCACTTGAACTGCTGAAAATGATTCCCGGCGTGGAGCTGGTTCCCATTGAATCGTCATGTTGCGGAATTTCCGGCACCTATGGATTCAAAAAGGAAAACTACCGTACCTCGCAGGCCGTGGGGAAAGAGTTGTTCGACTCCATTCTGGCCGCCAATGTGGATGTGGTTGCAACTGACTGCGAGACATGCAAATGGCAAATTGAAATGTCAACCGGCGTCACCGTCGAAAACCCCGTGACCATTCTGGCTCATGCGCTTGACCTTGAAGCCACTCGTAAAGCAAATAATTAACCAATCAATACCAATGAGTAAAGAAAACATTTTCGCCGGCTGGGATGCACCCACGGTTAAACGATTCAAGCAATGGCAGATGCGAACCATCCTTGTGTCCATGATTGGATATGCCATTTATTATTTTGTACGTAAAAACTTTTCAGTTGCCATGCCCGGACTCACCGCGCAATATGGCATCACGAATACCAGTTTCGGTATAATCATAGGTATAGGTTCATTGATTTATGGTTTCTCCCGCTTTATCAATGGATTTGTGGTTGACAGGGCCAGCTCGCGCCTTGTAATGGCCGTTGGATTGCTGCTGTGTGCCGCCACTAACTTCTGCTTTGGTTTCGGCGTCAACATCAGCGGCATGATTGTCGGTGGATATGAAGGCCCCGATTTTGTTAACATGCTCATACTGGTGATGGGTGTCACCAGTATTCTTAACCAATACTTCCAAGGTATCGGTTACCCACCGTGTGCGCGCCTGCTCCCCTCATGGATTCACCCGTCGGAACTTGCCACCAAAATGTCAATCTGGAACACATCGCACTCCATCGGTGCCGGCGCAGCTGTGCTTGCCTGCGGTTTCATCATGGGACAGATGGGTCAGGACCTCAGTGGAAATCCCGAGATAATCGACACCATTGCCCGTAACCTTAAGCTTGACCCCTCCAATGCCGATAATCTCAAAACCATTATGGGTTACGCAAGCCACTGGGATGCATGGCGCTGGTGCTTCTGGCTCCCCGGCTGCCTTGCTGTGGTTGGCGCTATCTGGCTTTATGTGGGATTGCGCGACGACCCCCGCTCAGTTGGCCTCCCCGAACTCCCCGGCACAAACACCGGTAAAAAAACCGGCAAAGATGGTAAAAAATCGGCCTCACACTCCAAGTTCCTCAAAGCCATGGTTTGGACCAACCGCTGGATTTGGACACTTTGCATTGCCAATGTGTTCGTTTACGTGATGCGCATGGGTATTCTTGACTGGGGTCCCAAGTTCCTCACCGAGGCTCGCGGCATGTCCATTGAAATGGCCGCCACCTCTGTGGCCATCTTTGAAATCTGCGCCATTGTGGGCACAATCATTGCCGGTTGGTCAACCGACCATATTTTCAAAGGCAAAGCCCACCGCATGTGCCTCATTTGCATGGTGGGTGCCGTGTTGTTCATGTCGCTTTTCATCTTCATTACCGGAATTCCCACCGGATTCTCCATTGCACTGCTCGCCATGGCCGGTTTCTTCATCTATGGTCCTCAGGCTCTGATTGGTATCGCATCGGCTAACCATGCCACCAAAGATGCATCGGCCACAGCCAACGGCCTTGCCGGAATTTTCGGTTATGTAGGTTCGTTCCTCTCGGCAATCGGTATCGGTTTCATCGCCGACCATTACGGCTGGAACACCGTGTTCTTCCTTATTATAGGTGTGGGTGTGCTCGGTGCCATCACATTCCTCACAATGTGGGCCGCTCCCCGCGACGGTTACGCCCGCTCCAACGCCTTCTATGCCAAACAGCAGGAAGAAGAGGCAATGGCTGAAGCCGGTGACCTTAACGACACTGACCTTTAAAAGTGAACATGCTTTAAGAGTAAAATCATAATCCATAAGAAATGACAACTCCAACCTGCAACACATATCTCTCGCCAATGTCGGCCGACGAATTGCGTCAGGCTTGTCGCAAAATCAAGCATGTGGCGCTTGACATGGACGGGACCATATACATGGGTTCACACCTGTTCCCATTCACTCAGGATTTCCTTGCCATGTTGCGCGAGAACGGAATAGGTTACTCGTTCCTCACCAACAACCCTACCCGGAGCATAGCCGACTATCTGGCCAAGCTTGAGAAAATGGGCATAGAGGCCTCGACCGACAATATGTACACCACCGCCGTAGCCACTATCGATTATCTCAAGGCTAACATGCCGGATGTGAAACGACTTTTTGTGGTGGGCACGCCCAGCATGAAGGCCGAATTCGAACGCGCCGGCTTTGAGCTTACCAAACCTTCGGCCGACGATATGCCCCAGGCGCTTGTGGTGGCCTTCGATACCACTCTGGAATATGAGCGCCTTTGCCATGCCTCGTGGCTGGCCGCCCAGGGTGTTCCTTACATTGCCACGAACCCGGACCGCGTTTGCCCCACCAATCTTCCCACGGTGCTTGTGGACTGTGGCTCACTCTGTGCCTGCATTGAACATGCCACATCGCGCAAACCCGACATTGTGATTGGCAAGCCTAACCCCGACATGCTTTCGGGCATCCGCTTCCGCCACGGACTGCAAGCCGATGAGATTGCAATGTGCGGCGACCGCATCTACACCGACGTGGCCATGGCCCGCAATGCCGGAGCCCTCGGGGTGCTGGTGCTTTCCGGCGAAACCACCCTTGATACGGCTTTGAACTCCGACCCGCAACCGCCCATCACTGCCAAGAACATTCTTGAATTTGGCAAACTCCTTGTTGAATCAAAGAAATAAATTCAAAACCGCATTTGCCATGAAAAAGTTACTGGCTTTGTTTATCAGCCTCGCCGTGCCCGCAATGGCGCTTCAGGCCGAAAACGTGAAGGTGGACACACCTTCATCCTCACTCGTTTTGCAAGCTGACAAGGGCAAGAAACTCAAACACCTCTATTATGGTGGCCGAATTTCCGATGCCGATGTGAAAAATCTCCGTTCGGCCGGAGCTCCCAACCTGTCGGCCTATCCCGACTATGGGGTGGACCCCTCCAACGAACCGGCCATTGCGGTTCGGCATGCCGATGGAAACATGACCCTGGACCTGGTGGTGGAAGATGTTACCAGGTCACAATCAAATGGCGGTGAGCTGACCACCATCCATCTGCGCGACTCGCACTATCCTTTCAACGTTGATGTGAACTATCGTACATATCCCGGTCTTGATGTGGTTGAGACCTGGACCGAGATTTCTCACAACGAGAAGAAGCCGGTAACGCTCAATAGGTTTGCATCGGGCTATCTACCCGTGCGCTATGGCGATGTGTGGCTCTCTAATTTCTATGGCTCGTGGGGCAACGAGGCTCGTCTGGATTGCCAGCCGCTGGCCCATGGCATGAAGGTGATTAAGAACCGCGACGGCGTGCGTAACTCGGCAACCGCCCACAGCGAAGTGATGTTTTCGCTTGACGGCAAACCGGCCGAAAACCACGGCCGGGTTATCGGTGCCGCTCTTTGCTACGACGGCAACTACCGTTTGGCCATTGACACCGATGCCGGAAACTATCATCATTTCATTGCCGGAATAGATGAAACCCAATCGACCTACAACCTCAAACCCAAAGAAGTGTTCACAACTCCCGTGTTGGCTCTTAGCTATTCCAACGAGGGGCTTGGCGGTGTGAGCCGCAGCTTCCACAAGTGGGGCCGCGAAAAGCGCATGGCACATGGCAACGAACTCCGCCCCGTGCTCCTTAACAGCTGGGAAGGTGTTTACTTTGACATCAAGGAACCGGAAATGGACCAGATGATGGCCGACATTGCCGCTATGGGTGGCGAGCTGTTCGTTATGGACGATGGCTGGTTCGGCGTGAAATATCCCCGCAACAATGACACCCAGGGCCTGGGCGACTGGACAGTTGATACCCGCAAACTCCCCGGTGGAATCAACGGGTTGCTTGAGTCAGCCAAAAAGCATGGCGTGAAGTTCGGCATTTGGATTGAGCCTGAAATGGTGAACAAGGGGAGTGAACTCTATGAGGCTCACCCCGAATATGTGGTGAAGGCCCCTAATAGGGACTTTACTTACGGTCGTGGCAAAAGCCAAATGGTGCTTGACCTTTCCAACCCCAAAGTTCAGGACATTGTGTTCACGATTGTCGACACGTTGATGACCAATTACCCTGACATTGCCTACATTAAGTGGGATGCCAACATGCCAATCCGTAATCACGGGTCGCAATATCTGTCGGCCGACAACCAAAGCCATCTGTTCATTGACTATCATCGCGGGCTTGCCAAGACGCTCGACCGTATTCGCGCCAAATATCCCGATGTGCTTATCCAGGCATGCGCCAGCGGTGGCGGCCGCGCCAACTGGGGTGTTCTTCCCTGGTTCGACGAGTTCTGGACCTCGGACAACACCGACGCTCTCCAACGCGTGTACATCCAGTGGGGCACATCATACTTCTACCCTGCAATAGCCATGGCCTCGCACATCTCGGCAGCTCCAAATCACCAGACACAGCGCACCATGAACCTGAAGTATCGTACTGACGTGGCCATGAGCGGACGCTTAGGCATGGAAATCCAGCCGCAAAACATGACCGAGGCTGAGCGTGAGCAGTGCCATAAGGCCATTGAGGAATACAAGGCCCATATCCGTCCGCTGGTACAGCAGGGCGATCTTTACCGACTGCTCTCGCCATACGATGGTCTTGGCGCCGCATCGTTGCTCTACGCCGCTCCGGACAAGGATTCGGCCGTGTACTTCTGGTGGAAAACCGAGGCATTCCGCAACAAGCAGTATCCCCGTGTGAAAATGGCCGGACTTGACCCTGAAAAGGTTTACAAAGTGACAGAAATGAACCGCATTGACCGCGCACCACTCAAATTTGAGGGTAAGACGTTCAGCGGACGTTATTTGATGGATAACGGACTTGAAATGCCTGTTAATCTCAATGCCGATGGCAGGGACGAATGGGCATCGCGAGTGCTTCTGCTCACAGCTCAATAAACAACATCACCCAACAACCCGTTTCAACCATTGCGGGATAGGCATATTGCTCCGCGTGGTTTGATACTCAGAAGGGGGAAGGCGGCGAACCTAATGGTCCGCCGCCTTCTTTAAGAAGTTGTTTGACAGAAGCGCCCCGAATTTTTAACATTGGCATATA
>JAMPBC010000013.1 GCA_023666905.1 Bacteroides sp.
TGCTCAATGGCTGACCGCCTCAGCGTTAACATATATTATGGGACAGGCTCTTAATATTTGAAGCTTGAGCCTCCTAAGAACTCACGCAGAAGCGAGGTGGAGGGGATGTAGGTTTCCGGAATGGAGTGAAAATAGCTCAGGAAGCGGCGCAAGCGCGATGCCTCGGCATACTCGCGCTCGTCGTGCGGGACGTGGCGCAGCAACTCGCAGGCACGATCGCGAATCACCCCAAGCTCATAGAGCAGCGAAGAGTTGAACATAACGTCGGCATTCTCCTGATAGGGAAAAATCCAGCGCTCTTCGCCACGCCGCACGCTCGGCCAGCGGCGGATAGTGTCCACGGGGCTCACGCCTCGATATTTGGCATCGCGAACAATGCGGCGCAGCAATCGGTTGTCGGTGGTTGGAATCCAGTTATGGTCATCGATGGATATGGTGGTGAGCGCCGAAACATAAATGCGGTACTTCAAATTGTCCGACACCTGCGAGGTGAGTTCCGGATTCAGTCCGTGGATGCCCTCTATGAGCAGAATGTTTTCGGGCGAAAGTCTCATAACATTTCCGCGATACTCCCGCTCGCCTGTGGTGAAATTATAGTATGGCAACTCCACCTGTCGGCCGCTGATTAGCTGATTGATGTGGGCGTTGAACGTGGCCAAATCAAGCGCGTAGAGTGATTCATAGTCAAACTCGCCGTCGGCATCGCGGGGAGTGTGGGCCCGGTCCACGAAATAGTCGTCGAGCGAAATCATCTTTGGTTGAATCAGATTGGTCATAAGCTGTATGGCCAAACGCTTGGTGAAGGTTGTTTTGCCCGATGACGACGGTCCGGCAATCATCACCACCCGCGCTCCACCCTGGCGGAAGCGCCGGGTTATTTCATCGGCAATGGAGGCAATGCGGTTGTTGTGCAAGGCCTCTGACACGTTTATTATATCGCCCGAATCGCCACGAACAACAGCCTCGTTGAGCTCACCGGCCGAGCTTATGCCAAGAATGGAGCTGAATGTCACATAATCCTTGAAAGCCTGAAACATTTTGGGCTGTTCAACCGGAGTGCACACCTGCGAGGGGTCGTTCCGCTCCGGGCCAAGAAGGAGCAAGCCGTCGCGATAGGGCAGCAGAGAGAACACCGTGAGCTGTCCGGTGGAGGCGGCAAGGGGGCCGTAGTAGGAATCGCTGAGCCCGTCGAGCGTATAGTAAACGGTGTATGGCTCATGCAGCGATGACAGCAGCAGAACCTTGTCGGCAAGCCCTTGATGACGGAACATATCAATCACTTTTTCGGTGCGCTCCTCCACGCGCTTGAATGGCAAATCGCGCTCCACAAGCCCGCGCATGTGGCGTTCAAGCTCACTGATGTTATCGGCTGAAAGTGGTGAACCATCCGGTCTGTCAACGCGGCAAAAATAACCGTTGGAAATGGAGTGTTCGATGCGCAACCGGGCTCCGGGCATCAAGCGGTCCACTCCGTGATAAAGCATCATGCAGAGCGAGCGTACATAGGTGCGGTTGCCTCCTGCCGAAGAAGCCGGCAAAAACTCCACTGTTTTCGGTGAGAAAACCGGAAAATTGAGCGACTCGATTTTATTATTTACCAGCGCACACACCGGCTCGAAGCCAAGCTGCGCCTCTATCTTTTTGTAAGCATTGAGAAGAATGTCGCCCCCTTCAATTTCAATGGAGCTTGAAATTTGCGGACAGTAAAGTGAAAGATGTGTGTTCATTTCTTGGATTTTTGCAATTTGCGCGCCGTGCGGTAGGCGTGGCGGGTGGCTATGTAGTGCTGGCGGCTTATGGCGAAACCGATGGAACCGTCGAGAATGCCGCGGCATGATATGTAGGTGTGCAGAAAATGTTTCAGCCCGTGAATGGAGGGAGTCACAGGCCCAATAACACCGTCGGCCTTGGCTATGCTGGCAGCCTGGATTTCGGCTTGGCGCAAACAGCGGAATTTATATTCGGCTGCTGTTGAACAGCGGTAGTGGAGCAAGTCGCCCGCAAGCAGCTCGGGGGTAACGTTGTCGTGAAAAATCACCTGCTCGTTGACATCGCGCAGGCTCCATGAAGCAAAACGCTTGTCGAACAGGCGCACCTGGAAATCGGGGTACCAGCCGCCATGCTTAACGGCATAGCCGCAGAAAAAGTTCAGCCGCGCCATCATGTAGCCGCGATGCGTGCACCCCCGCTTTTTCAATTCAATCAGACTTTGCCGAAGCGCGGGCGAAAGAGCCTCGTCGGCATCTATGGCCAACACATAGGAGTGGGAGGTTAGCGAGGTGGCATACTGTCGCTGCGCACCGAATCCGGCAATCCGTCGGCGCGTTATCCGACACCCGTAGTTGCGGCAAATGTCAACGGTGGCATCGGTTGAAAAGGAGTCGACCACAATAATCTCATCGGCTACATCGCGCAGCGATTCCAAACAAGCCTCAATGTGGGCGGCTTCATTGTGAGTGAGAATGGTTGCAGAAATTTTTGTCATGGCTTCGATTTCTGGAAAGTCACACAAATATAAACACAAAAACTTATCACACCAAATTTGATTTGACCCTCCGAGACATCAAAATTCCCATAAAATTCCCGAGCGTGGAATAAATTTTCAATTCTCAGAGCCTTAAAATTTACCGTGTGCACTATGGGCCAGGAGATTAACCTCATTTTTGCAAATTGACAAAAATGAGCAGAAAAATTGGCCTTAGCCGCACGAATAAGGAAATTATAAAAATTATCATTATCTTTGCAAGTAATATCATTGAGAATGGACAAAATGATACAATGGACCTCGCAAGAGGTCAACTTTCCTGAAATTGACACAAATCTCTTGGAGCGATGGCTTGAAGAAGTTGCAAAGTCCCACAACAGGATAGTGGGACCGCTGACCTACATATTTTGCTCGGACGAGAAAATAATAGAGGTCAACCGTCAGTTTCTTAATCACGATTATTACACTGACATCATTACGTTTGACTACACCCACGGACGGCGTGTGAGCGGCGACATGTTCATATCGCTTGACACCGTAGCAAGCAATGCTTTGCAAGTCAACGCTCCGTACGCCACTGAGTTACACCGCGTTATTGCTCACGGACTGCTGCATCTATGCGGCATAAACGACAAGGGACCGGGCGAACGCGAAATAATGGAACAATCTGAGAATCAAGCACTTGAACAACTCAATACGCTTAGAAACTCATTGAATGACCAACCGAATCCGCAACAATGAAATTCAATTACGACGTTATTGTGATAGGCGCCGGCCATGCCGGCTGTGAAGCGGCTTCAGCTGCAGCCCGATTAGGCTCGAGCACTCTGCTCATAACCATGGACATGAACAAGATTGCCCAGATGAGTTGCAACCCGGCTGTTGGCGGTATTGCCAAAGGGCAGATTGTGCGCGAAATTGATGCCCTGGGCGGCATGATGGGTATTGTAACCGACCGCTCGGCAATCCAGTTCCGCATGCTCAACCGTTCAAAAGGAGCTGCAATGTGGAGCCCGCGTGCACAAAGCGACCGAATGAAATTCATGGCCCAATGGCGGGAAATTCTTGAAAACACCCCCAACCTGAACATCTGGCAGGACACCGTGACCGACATCACTGTCGACGACGGTCGGGTAACCGGTGTCACCACAGCCCAGAACGTGCATTTCACGGCCAAAAGCGTTGTGCTCACCGCCGGAACTTTTCTTAACGGATTGATGCACGTTGGCGAAGTTCAAACGCATGGCGGCCGCATTTCCGAACCTGCTGCCTATGGACTCACCGAAAAGCTCCGCAGCCTGGGCTTCACCACTGACCGCATGAAGACCGGAACCCCGGTGCGCATTGACGGTAGGTCCGTGGACTGGTCGCTCACAACCGAGCAAACCGGAGAGGATGATTTCCACAAGTTCTCATTCCTGCCCGCAGTGAAACGCGAACTGCGCCAACGCCCCTGCCACATCATCTACACCAATCCGCAGGCCCACGAAATACTGCGATCGAACCTTGACCGCTCACCTCTTTACAACGGACAGATTCAAAGTATAGGCCCGCGCTACTGCCCCAGCATCGAAACAAAAATAGTGACCTTTGCCGAGAAACAGGAGCATCAACTATTTCTGGAGCCGGAAGGCGAATTCACCCGGGAATATTATTTGAACGGATTCTCATCTTCGCTCCCTTTGGATGTGCAACTCGGAGCCTTGGAAACCATACCGGCGCTGCGCAACGTGGCCATATATCGCCCCGGCTACGCGATTGAATACGACTTTTTCGACCCCACCCAGCTACGCCACTCTTTGGAAACAAAACTTGTGAAAGGACTCTTCTTTGCCGGACAGGTGAACGGCACCACCGGCTACGAGGAAGCAGCCGGACAGGGGCTGATTGCCGGAATCAACGCCCACCGCACCATAAACTCTTTGGAACCGTTGACCCTCGGACGCGATCAAGCTTATATTGGCGTGCTCATTGACGACCTTGTGACCAAAGGAGTGGACGAGCCGTACCGCATGTTTACATCGCGGGCCGAATACAGGATTTTGCTCCGTCAGGACGATGCTGACATGCGCCTTACCCCCATTGGCCACAGCATAGGTTTGGCCGACGACGAGCGCTTCGAACTAATGGAGAGCAAGCGCCGCCAAATCGAGGAGTTGATAAACTTCGCCGCCACCCACTCCGTGAAAGCCGAAAACATAAATCCATGGCTGGAACAGATGGGAGAGTCGCCACTGAAACAAGGAGTGAAACTGGAGGCACTGGTGTTGCGACCCAAACTCAATCTGGAACTGCTGGCCCAACAAATACCCGCGCTCACGCAATTCATAGAGGAGAACATCGAGCCTCAGCGCCGCGAAGAGATTGTGGAAGCAGCCGAGATTAAAATGAAATATCAAGGCTACATTGACCGCGAAAAACTTGTGGCCGAAAAATTGCTACGACTCGAGAATGTGAAGTTGGGCAACCGCATTGACTACTCCACCGTGACATCGCTCTCCACCGAAGCCCGACAGAAACTGATGCGCATCCAGCCCGAAACAATAGCTCAGGCCTCGCGCATACCCGGCATCTCGCCAAGCGACATAAGCATCCTGCTGTTGCTGCTTGGACGGTGAAACAAACCAATTGTTCCACGTGAAACAATTCCAACCCAAAACAAACCAAATCAAAACATTATAATCAAAACCAACAAACATGGAATACATCAAATCAAAGATTCGCGACGTGCAGGACTTCCCCCAGAAGGGCGTTCTTTTCAAGGATCTCACAACCGCATTCAAGGACCCCCGTGCGCTTCACATTATTGGTTGGGACCTCTCGCAGCTCTATCGCGACAAAGGCATAACCAAAGTTGTGGGAATAGAATCGCGCGGTTTCATTGGCGGCTCCATACTTGCTTTTGAACTTGGCGCCGGTTTTGTCCCCGCACGCAAACCGGGCAAACTTCCCGCCGACACCATCAGCTGCAGCTTCGATAAGGAATATGGCAAGGACGTGATTGAAATTCACCGCGACGCCATAGGTCCTGACGACATTGTGGTTATTCACGATGACGTTCTGGCAACCGGCGGAACAATGGCAGCCGTGTACAACTTGGTGAAAAGCATGAACCCCAAGAAAATTTACATCAACTTCATTCTTGAAATTTCAGCACTGAACGGTCGCGCCGCAATGCCTGCCGATGCTGAAGTAACCTCCCTGCTGGCCTACTAATCTGACCAACAAATCATCTCTCCACCCGGCCACGTGCCAAAACACACATCAATGCCCAAACACAGAAAATCGCCCGAACTCGAGGAAAAGATTTCCATTCTGCCCACTACCCCCGGAGTGTATATGTACTACGACTCCGAGGGTACGGTTATCTATGTGGGGAAAGCGAAGAATTTAAAGCGACGCGTTTCATCGTACTTCAATCGCACCCACGACTCGCTGCGCACCAACCTGCTGGTGCGCGCCATTGCCGACATGCGCTACATTGTGGTGCCAACCGAGCAGGACGCCCTGAACCTTGAGAACTCCATGATAAAGGAGTATCAGCCCCGCTACAACGTGTTGCTGAAGGACGACAAATCCTACCCCTGGATAGTGGTCACCAAAGAACCCTTTCCAAGAGTGTTCATGACACGCAAACGCATAAAGGACGGCTCGAAATACTACGGCCCGTACACCGACACCTCCTCGGCCCGCACCGTTCTGGAGTTAATAAGGGAACTTTACCAGCTCCGTTCATGCCGCCATGCCATCACTCCGGAATACATTGCCAAGGGAAAGGGGCGCCTTTGTCTGGACTATCACCTGAAGCGCTGCAGCGGCCCCTGCGTGGGAAAAACAACAATGGAGGAATACGGCGCGCAGATTGAACGTGTGAAGCAGATTCTGAGAGGCGACATGGAGGAGCTGCTTGAGCATCTGCGCAACGAAATGAACTCGCTGGCCGAAGAATTACGCTTTGAGGAGGCCCACGAACTGAAGCAGAAATATGACATGGTGGCCCGCTACACGGCCAAGAGCGTCATAGTAAGCCAGACCATTGGCGATGTGGATGTGTTCGGCATTGACGACGACGGAGGCCCGGACGTTTACATCAATTATATGCATGTGCGCCGTGGAGCAGTGGTTCGCTCGGTTACGTTGGAATACAAACGCCGGCTTGATGAAACGCGGCCGCAGTTGCTTGGCTACGCCATGGAGGAAATCAAAACCCAGCTCGGCGTGGAATACGAAGAGGTAATTGTGGGTTGCGAGCCTGACGTTGCCATGGAGGGTGTCACATTCATCATCCCGCAGCGCGGCGACAAGTCAAAACTGCTGGAAGTGTCCGAGCGAAACGCACGCCAGCATAAGATAGACACACTGAAGCACCTTGAACGCCACAACCCCGAAGAGCGCACGAATAAACTTCTGGAGCGGATGAAGGCCGATTTCCGCCTGTCGGAACTGCCGCGCCACATTGAGTGTTTCGACAATTCAAACATCCAGGGCACGAACCCGGTGGCATCGTGCGTGGTGTTCCGGAATGGCAAACCGGCCAAGAACGACTATCGTCACTTCAACATCAAAACAGTGGAGGGACCCGATGATTTTGCCTCGATGAAAGAGGTGCTCACACGCCGCTACACCCGCCTGATGGAGGAAGGTAAGGATCTGCCTCAGCTCATTGTGGTGGATGGTGGCAAAGGACAACTATCGGCCGCCGTGGAGGCTCTCGATGCCATGGGTTTGCGAGGCAAAATAGCCGTTGCCGGCATTGCAAAGAGGCTGGAGGAAATATACTTTCCGGGCGATTCAATCCCACTCTACATTGACAAAAGCAGCGAGACGCTGCGAGTGGTTCAGCATCTGCGCGACGAGGCGCACCGCTTTGGAATAACGCATCACCGTAACCGCCGCAGCAAGGGACAAACCGTGTCGGCCCTCGACTCCATAAAAGGGGTGGGGGAGAAAACCCGCACCGCGCTGCTTAGCCATTTCCGCTCACTGAAGCGAATAACCGAGGCCGACATTGACGAAATAGCCTCTATCACCGGCCCGGCCAAAGCATCGATAATCTATGCAGCCTTACACGCGGAATAGTCTACCTTATTAATATTCAACGTTTTAAATAAAGAATAAGCTAATTAAACGAAACACAGAGAGTTTTCAAATTGCATAATTTAACGAGCGGGATTTTGTAATGGGGCAAGTAAACGCTATCTTTGCATCTTGCGCTGAACACGTGCATTGGAAAAACCATGATAGAAGCCAAAAAAATAACCAAATCGTTTGAACACCTGCAGGTGCTTAAGGGAATAAACCTGAGTGTAAGCAAAGGGGAGATTGTTTCCATTGTGGGGCCGAGCGGCGCCGGAAAAACCACCCTGTTGCAAATACTCGGCTCTCTTGACCATCCCGACAGCGGAACGGTCACCTACGATGGCACCGATATTTTCGCGCTTTCTGACAAACGATTGGCCCGCTTCCGCAATGCCAACATCGGCTTCGTGTTTCAGTTTCATCAACTACTGCCCGAGTTCACACTCGAAGAGAATGTGGCCATGCCTGCACTGCTTGGCGGACGTGGCAAAAAAGAATCTATGGAACGCGCACGCGAACTGCTCGACTATCTGGGTCTGAGCGACCGCAGCCACCACAAACCGGCCGAACTATCGGGCGGCGAACGGCAACGCGGAGCAGTGGCCCGGGCACTTGTCAACCGCCCCGCTGTGGTGCTGGCCGATGAACCCTCAGGAAGTCTGGACACACACAACCGTCAGGAGTTGCACCGCCTTTTCTTTGATTTGAGGCGCGACTTCGGTCAGACATTCGTGATTGTTACCCACGATGAATCGCTGGCCTGCATGGCCGACCGCACCATAACCATGCGCGACGGAATGATAACCGACATTGTGGAACGTAAAAAGGAGGAGCAGCTATGAAGAATCATATCTTGGCTCTGACGGTGCTTTTAGCATCCGGCGCATGCAGCGACTCCTCCTCCGACGGCCCCACCCTGAGCCTCTACACCAACATTGTGACATTCAAATGCAATGACACCGGTAAAGCCGTGTTTGAATTTCAGGAGATAAACGACTCGCCCGTGGTGCGCCTTGAAACCATAGGAATGGTGAACGAATCGCAAGCCCCTCCGGGCACACGTCTGCTCATGGCCTACTCGCTCCCTGAAGGCGTGGCCTACGGCACTGACTGCACCGACATTCAAGTGCGGGCGCTGCAAACAATTTTCACCGACACCGTTTCGGCACTCCCCTCGCCCATTGCCAAGCCCGCTCCAATCTACCTCATCACGCTCTACCGCACGGGCAATTATTTGAACTTCACCGCATCCATGCCCCACCTGCCTTCTCGCAAATATTTCATAACGGCAGAGCAGGAAAGTCTGGACACTGACACCGCACAGTTGTATCTTTCAACACGCGTGCCGGAAGAGAAGCCCACGTTCAACAGCACGCAGACCGGTTCGGTGGACATTTCGCCCGTGTGGGACCTTACCGGTGTGAAAGCCGTGAAAGTCCACGTGAACAACACCAACAACGTTTACCGAACAAGTTTCATCTTCCCCAAACAGAACCAAACTACTACACAGAAATGAACAAGATAAACAAAATACTCCTTACAGCAACCGTGGCCGCAGCATCAGTGACACTGCCGGCATGCTCGGACAATGATGACAGCCACACCTATCTTTACGGACCGTTCGAAGAATTTGCCAACATAGAATCAAACAGCGAATCGGCCGTAAATTTCCTTGTTTACGATGAAGAGGACAAAACCACCCTCACGCTTGAATGTTACCAGACAGAACTTGTGGACCCGCAGGTGTATCCCACCGGCTCGAGAGTGCTCATCACCTACAACATTACGAGCGCCATCACATCGCCCAATCCCATGGTTGAGGCCATTCATCTGACCAACATCACCAAAGCGTACATGGCACCGATTGAAACCGCCCTACCCTCCGATTTCACCCCGGAAAACGTTCAGTTCACCCTTGTGGGCACCGAGCCTTACAAAACGGGCAACTACATTAACATGAAAGTATCGCTACCCGCAGCGCGCGAACGCTCATTCATCTGCGTTATGAAGAGCGAGGAAGGTGGAGTGCCAAGCCTGCAGCTGCTCACCTCGGTGATTCGCGAAGCCGATGCCGACTATGCCGGAAAGCGCGAAATATATCCCGTGTCCATTGACATATCGAACGTGTGGGACCAGACAAACTCCAATACCCTCGACCTGATAATGAACACAACTAATTTCGGCAACGATTCAAAATTCAATTTCATGCGGTGACACCGCAAACCATCTCTCTAAAAAATCTCTCTTACAATTAAAAACCAATTAAAAACCAAAACACAGTGAAAACAACAATGAAACTACGCAACAGCCTCATGGCAATGTGCATGGCGCTGCTTGGCATCGGTCTCAGCTCATGCCTTGACGATAACAACGACACCCCTTCCACAGGCACCGGCACAGACATTGCCGTGCTCACCGGACTGAGCGACAACAGCGCCTCGTTTGTGGTGACCACCGTTGAAAACACCACCGTTAACCTCTATTGCAACGAGGCCGGACTGATTGACAAAGAGAAATTTCCCGTGGGCTCACGAGTGTTCATCACCTACAATCTGCTGTACGGTCAAAACACTAACCTGCCGGTGAAAATAACTCTGCTTTCAATCAAGCCGGTCACCGTGGTTAGCCTTGATGAAGCAACTTCGCCCGACGACATAGCCCTCAAATACTCGGCCTTCTCGATAGGCACCACCTACATTGCCGGTGACTACATCAACATCATTGCATCGCTTAACCGCAACGACAAACGCACCTGGCAGTGTTATCTCGACCCCGCTACCTCCTCCGGCGAAGAGGCCAACATTTACCTTGAGCTGAAAGATGAAGGCAAAACCGAAAGCATTGGCACCACCGAAATAGTGTCAATCAACATCGGCTCGCTGCGCGACAAGTACAAGCAGATTATAATGCATGCCAACACCAACAAAGGACCCGGCTACGAATACAAATATGTGGTAAACAATTAAATAATAAATTCAAATAACAAAACTAAAATCAGATACAGACATGGACAACAAGCCAAAAAACGAAAATCAGAATCAGATTCAAATCGAACTGTCGCCCGAAGTTGCCAAAGGACTTTACTCGAACCTTGCAATAATTTCCCACGGACCTTCGGAATTCTTCCTTGACTTTATAAACCTTGCACCCAACATGCCTAAGGCCAACGTGCAGTCACGCGTTATAATGACTCCCGAAAATGCCAAGAATCTTATGTTCGCCCTCACCGAGAACATCAAAAAGTATGAGGCAATGTTCGGCGAAATCAAACGCAAAATGCCCAAAAACAATCCCACACAAGGAAATCCCGGCGATCTTCCCAATCCCTTCATAATGGGAGGCAACGCCTGACACACACTCACCTCCCCTGCAGATGAAACCGAATAATCTGACCATTTACAACTCTCTCTCCCGCCAGAAAGAAACATTCAAGCCGGTTCACGAAGGCCGGGTTGGAATGTATGTGTGCGGCCCCACGGTGTACGGCGACGGACATCTGGGACACGCGCGCCCGGCCATAACCTTCGACGTTGTGTTCCGTTACCTCAACCACCTTGGTTACAAAGTGCGCTACGTGCGCAACATAACCGACGTGGGACACCTGGAGCACGATGCCGACGAAGGTGAGGATAAAATTGCCAAAAAGGCGCGTCTGGAGCAGCTTGAGCCCATGGAAGTGGTTCAGTATTATCTCAACCGCTATCACCACGCCATGGAGCGCCTCAATGTGCTTCCGCCGTCCATCGAGCCCCACGCCTCGGGCCACATCATTGAGCAGATTGAATACATAAAATCCATTCTTGATGCAGGCTATGCCTACGAGAGCAACGGCTCGGTTTATTTTGACGTTCCAAAGTATAACGCCGACCACCATTACGGGAAGCTCTCCGGACGCAACATTGACGAGCTGCTCTCGGCAACCCGCTCGCTCGACGGACAGCAAGAGAAGCGCAACCCGGCCGACTTCGCTCTTTGGAAAAAGGCTTCGCCGGAACACATTATGCGCTGGCCCTCGCCCTGGAGCGACGGATTCCCCGGCTGGCACCTTGAATGTTCCACCATGGGCGAGAAATACCTGGGCACACCCTTTGACATCCATGGCGGCGGAATGGACCTGAAGTTTCCGCACCACGAGTGTGAAATAGCGCAGTCTGTGGCTCACAACGGACATGATTCCGTGCGCTACTGGATGCACAACAACATGATAACCATCAACGGGCAAAAAATGGGCAAGTCACTGGGCAATTTCATTACCCTCGACGAATTCTTCACCGGCAGCCACAAGCTACTGGAGCAGGCCTATTCGCCCATGACCATCCGTTTCTTCATCCTGCAAGCTCACTATCGCGGCACCGTGGACTTCAGCAACGAAGCGCTTCAAGGGGCCGAGAAAGCCCTTCAGCGCATGCTCGAAGGCTATCGCCGCCTGCAGAATCTGAAGCCTGCGGAGGGCACAGCCGACAACATTGACATTGCCTCGCTGCGCCGGAAATGCTACGATGCGCTTGACGATGACTTCAACACTCCGGTGCTCCTGTCGCACCTGTTCGAGGCCTGCTCCATTGTGAACAAAATCAACGATGGCAGCCTCAAGGCATCGCAGGCAGCGATTGATGAACTGAGAGAACTGTTCCAGACATTCCTCATTGACATTCTTGGCATCAAAGCCGACCCGGCCGCAACGGAAAGCGCCGAAGGCGAAAATTCAATGAAGCCGTTTGAGGATGCTGTTGACCTTCTGCTTGAAATGCGGTCCGAAGCCAAGGCCCGAAAAGACTGGGCCACGAGCGACCTTATCCGCGACCGTCTTTCAGCCATTGGATTTGATGTGAAGGACACCAAAAACGGATTTGAATGGAGTCTGAAGTAACGCTTTCAGCCCCGCAGGCAGCATATCCCACAAAGAAGCAGGGCCATTTGGCTCTGCTTCTTGCCAACGTGGCTTGGGGCGTGATGTCGCCCATATCCAAAAGCGTGCTGCTGCAGGGACAAATCACACCGCTCGCACTCTCGGCAATCCGTATAGGAGGGTCGGCGTTGCTTTTTTTGGCTCTCAGCCTGATTTTACCGGCCTCTGTTGCACCACGTGAGCGGATTGACCGCAGTGACTGGGGAAAGCTCCTGTTAGCCTCTATTTTAATGATAAGCGCCAATCAGGGACTGTTCATACTTGGCATAGGGTTCACCAACCCTATAGACTCGGCAGTGATGAGCTCCACCACTCCAATGCTCACCATGCTGCTTGCCGCCATGGTGCTCGGATTTCCCGTTACACGCGCAAAACTTGGTGGTGTGGTGATTGGATTGGCCGGCGTGATTATGCTGGTTGGAGGTAACGAATCGGGTGAAGCCACACCAAACCCCGTGTTGGGCGACTGCCTGTGCCTTGCCGCTCAAATATGTGCCGCAGTTTACTATGTGTGGCTGGCCGGTCTCACAAAAAAATACGCTCCTTTCACACTGATGAAGTGGATGTTTTTCCTCTCGGCCGTTACTTACGTTCCATGTTGCGCCCCGGAACTTGTGAATGTGCCTTGGAGCGCCATAGGAGCCGACACATGGCTGGCTTTGGGATTCATCATTGTGTTTGCAACTTGCCTGAGTTATCTGGCACTTCCATTCTCGCAACGGGTGCTGAAGCCCACAGTTGTGAGCGTCTACAACTACCTGCAGCCGGTTCTTGCGGCCATAATGGCCGTTCTGCTCGGGGTAGGGGAGTTCGGATGGCTGAAATTTGCCGCCACTTGCCTGATTTTACTCGGCGTGTACTTTGTGAACCGCGGGTCACGCTGATTTTTATCAGCTAAAATGAAATATTTCCGTTCGGTTTTGTTATATTTATTGATTATCATTAGATTCGTAACCGAATTCAACACCGTTTTCAACATGAAGAAACTTTTTTATGCCGCCCTGGGTGCTGTCGCGCTCTCATTGATTGCCAACGCTGAAACACGCAGTCCCAAATCAGACATATACTCCAACTTGCAGATTTTCAATTCAGTGATGAAAGAACTGCAAAGCAACTACGTTGATACTATCAACGTGGAGGAGGCAGTGCAGACAGCCATCGGAGCCATGCTCGACAAGCTTGACCCCTACACTGAGTATATGCCCCGCAAGGAGCAGGAGGAATTCCGCTCGCTCAACTCGGGCGAATATGGCGGCATAGGGTCATACATAATGGCCCGTAACGGCAACGTGTACATCTCGGGCCCGCACAAAGGCTCGCCAGCCGACAGTGCAGGCCTCCGCTCCGGCGACCTGATAATGATGGTGGACACAACAACCACGCTTGGCATGACCACCGAACAGGTTTCGGCCCGCTTGAAGGGTCAGCGCGGAACTCCGGTAAAGGTAACCGTGAAACGCCCCTACGTCACCGACTCCATTATCACCGTGGAGATGGTGCGCGATAAAATCCAGATTCCGGCAGTGCCCTACTCCGGTATGGTGGCCGACGGCATTGGCTACATCCAGCTCTCGCAGTTCTCCGAGAAATCGGACACAGAGGTGCTTGACGCGCTGAACAAACTAATGGAGCAGGGCAATCTGAAAGGGCTCATTTTCGACCTCCGCGAAAACGGCGGCGGATTACTTGAAAGCGCGGTGAAAATTCTCGGTTACTTTCTTCCCAAAGGCACCGAGGTGCTGAGAACCCGCGGCAAGGGCGTGATGGATGAACGTGTCTACAAAACCTCATCAAAACCGGTGGCACCCGACCTTCCACTTGTTATTTTGACCGACCAGGGCACAGCCTCGGCATCGGAAATCACCGCCGGTGCGCTTCAGGACCTTGACCGCGCCGTGATTATGGGCAGCCGTTCATTTGGCAAGGGACTTGTGCAGTCAACCCGTGAAATACCATATGACGGACTGCTGAAAGTGACCGTGGCCCGCTACTACATACCCAGCGGCCGGTTGATTCAAGCCATTGACTACTCGCACCGTAATCCTGACGGCACCGTTGCCCGTATTCCCGATTCACTCACCAACGTATTCACCACGGCCGGTGGCCGCACTGTGCGCGACGGCGGCGGCATTACCCCGGACATAAAGGTGGAATATCCCGAAATAAGCCGCATAACTTATAATGTGGTGCGCGACAACTGGGCATTTGACTATGCCAACAAATATGCAGCCACACACCCCACCCTGCCCCCGGCCGGCGAGTTTACCATGACCGACAGTATTTATGCCGACTTCAAGGCTTTCATTGATCCCGCGCGCTTCAACTACGACAAGGTGTGCGAAACCATGCTGAAAAACCTCCGTGAAGCTGCTAAGATTGAAGGCTACATGAACGACAGTATCAGCAGTCAGATTGACCGCCTGGAGGCAATGATGAAACATCCGCTCGACAAGGACCTTGACACTCACCGCAAAAGCATAGAGCCTTACCTTGAGCGTGAAATAGTGAACCGATACTACTATCAGGCCGGAGAAGTGGAAAACTTCCTGCGCCATGACAACGCGGTGGACAGCGCCGTGAACCTGCTCAAAGATCCGGCACGCTACAAGGCATTGCTAAGTCCGGTTGCCGCTACAAAGAAGAGTAAGACCAAGAAGTGATGACGCTTAAGGAAACAATAGCACCATTGAAGGGGAGTGCCCGGGGAAAAGCACTGGCGTCTGCCCTGAAATCAAAATCACAGATTATTTCCGTTTACAACCTTGCCGGAAGCTCGGCAGCGGTGATGCTGTCGTTACTGCCGCGCATGAAACAGCCCGTGGTGGTGATTGGCGACTCGCTCGACGATGCCGGCTATCTTTACCATGACCTTTCGCGCCTGTTGGGCGAAGAAGCCGTGGCCATGCTCCCTTCGGGCTACAAAAGACACATTAAATACGGCCAACCCGACCCGCCATCACAGATTTTGCGCACCGAAGCGTTGACCCGTTGGTCCACCGACCCCGCGCTGCAGTTTGTGGTCACCTACCCCGAAGCACTTGCCGAACGTGTGGCAGACCGCGACACCATCACGCGCCACACCCTCACACTTGACACCTCCCGGCCGGCCGACCTTACCGAAACCGTGGAGTGGCTGCGAAGCAATGGGTTCGTGGAGACGGACTATGTTTACGAACCGGGCCAATTTGCCGTTCGCGGCTCCATTCTGGACATTTTCGGCTATAGCCATGAACTTCCCTTCAGAATTGACTTTTTCGGCGATGACATAGACTCCATGCGCACTTTCAACACCGAGACCCAGCTTTCGGAGCAGCACCTCGAGTCAATTTCCATAACATCCAATGTGGCCTCACAAAGCCGCGGGTCGTCGCTGCTTGAATTCATCGATCCCTCTACCCTGCTTGCCGTGCGCGATGCCTCCTACACCCTTACACGCATAGTGGAGGTGACCTCAGAAACATTCTCACTGAGCGCGGCAGCCGCCTCGGAAGGGGACGCTGCAGCAATGAAACAGCTCATTGACGGAGAAGAGTTCCGGGAAAAATTCGGCTCATTTCGCCGGTTGAATTTCACATCGGCCGCAGCTGCCGAAACCGATGCAACCACCTCGATTGACTTCCGGTGCACCCCTCAAGCACTCTATCACAAGAATTTTGACCTCATTGCCGAATCATTCGGTAAATTTCTCAGCCAGGGATATAAACTCTATATTCTGTCTGACAGCGACAAGCAAATAGAGCGCATGCGGGCAATTTTTGCCGACCGTGGCGACAACATTTCCTTCACACCCGTCAATGCCACCCTCCACGAAGGTTTTGTGGACCATCAGGGCAAGGCGTGCTACTTTACGGACCATCAGATTTTTGATCGTTTCCACAAATACAACCTGAAAAGCGACCGCGCGCGCTCGGGCAAGCTGGCCATGTCGCTCAAGGAATTGAGCTCCATTGAGCCGGGCGACTATATTGTGCACGTGGACCACGGGGTGGGCCGGTTTGCGGGCCTGATGCGCACCAACGTTTCAGGGCGCACCCAGGAGATGATAAAGCTCACCTACGCCAACAACGACACCATTTTCGTGTCCATCCACTCGCTGCACAAACTTGCCAAATACCGCGGCAAAGAGGGTGTGGCGCCGAAAATAAACAAACTTGGCAGCGGAGCCTGGAACCGCATGAAAGAGCGCACCAAGTCGAAGCTCAAAGACATTGCGCGTGACTTGATAAAGCTCTACGCCGCCCGAAAAAACGAGAAGGGTTTTGCCTTTGCACCTGACAGCTACATGCAGCATGAGCTGGAGGCCTCGTTCATTTACGAAGACACGCCCGACCAGCTCACAGCCACCAAGGCCGTTAAAACCGACATGGAGAGCGACCGCCCTATGGACAGACTTATTTGCGGCGATGTGGGGTTCGGCAAGACTGAAATAGCCATACGCGCCGCATTCAAAGCGGCTGCCGACAATAAGCAGACCGCCGTGCTGGTTCCCACCACAGTGCTTGCCTATCAGCATTTCCGCACATTCTCCGAGCGTCTGAAGGACTTCCCGGTACGTGTGGATTATCTTTCGCGAGCCCGCTCGGCAAAGGAAACCAAGGCAATTCTCTCAGACCTCGCCGAAGGAAAAATCAACATCCTTGTGGGCACTCACAAGCTCATTGGTAAAACCGTTAAGTTCAAGGACTTGGGCTTGCTCGTGGTTGATGAGGAGCAGAAATTCGGAGTGGCGGTGAAAGAGCGCCTCAAGCAGCTGAAAACCAATGTTGACACACTCACAATGAGTGCCACTCCCATTCCCCGCACGCTGCAATTTTCGCTTATGGGAGCCCGCGACCTCTCCACCATTACCACCCCTCCGGCCAACCGCTACCCCATTATCACCACTGTGACCTCGCTGACGGACGACATGCTTGCCGAGGCCGTAAACTTTGAAATGTCGCGCAACGGGCAGGTGTTCATGGTCAATAACCGCATAGAGGGATTGAACGAGCTGGAAGCCATGGTGCGCCGCCTGGTGCCCGACGCCCGCATCATTGTGGCCCACGGGCAAATGCCACCCGAGAAACTTGAGAAAGCTATACTTGACTTCACGAACCACGACTACGACATACTCCTCTCCACCACCATTATTGAAAGCGGCGTGGACATGCCCAATGTCAACACCATCATAATAAACAACGCACAGAATTTCGGTTTGAGCGAGCTGCACCAGCTGCGCGGCCGCGTGGGGCGCAGTTCCCGCAAAGCGTTCTGCTACCTGACGGTTCCCCCCACCACTCCCCTATCCTCCACAGCGCGCCGGCGGCTTCAGGCCATTGAAAGTTTCTCGGAACTCGGCAGCGGAATCCACATTGCCATGCAGGACCTCGACATCCGTGGCGCCGGCAACCTGTTGGGTGCCGAACAGAGTGGATTCATTGCCGACCTTGGCTATGAAACATACCAGAAAATACTCAAGGAAGCCGTTACAGAGCTTCGCACCGAGGAGTTCGGCGACATGACTGAAGAGCTCGCCAAAACCAATGACGATGCGGAATATGTGGCCGATTGCGTGATTGAAAGTGACATGGAACTGCTGCTCCCGGCCGATTATGTTCCACAGGAATCGGAACGCATATCGCTTTACCAGGAGCTTGATTCAATTGACCGCGAAAAGGATTTGCTCGAGTTCCGCGAGCGGCTTGTTGACCGCTTTGGTAAGATACCGCATGAAACGGCCGAGTTGCTCCGCATTCCGCGGCTGCGGCGCCTGGCACGCCGACTGGGCATTGAGAAGGTGGCGCTGAAGCAGGACAACATGTACGTTTATTTCGTTGACGACAACAACGTGGCTTACTATCAGAGCCCCATGTTCGGAAAGCTCCTCCAGTATTTGCAACAGAACGCACGCCGCTGCCGCATCCGCGAAAAGAACGGACGACGTAGCTTTGCCATTTCACAGGTTTCCACCGTAGAGGAAGCTGTCCATATCCTGGACCAAGTGCTTGCTCTGCCAGGATTATAATGCCATTGTTATGTCCGAGTTTATTTTTGGCGCAAGGCCGAGAAGAAGTGCCAGATGGCAATGCCGGTGCTCACAGCCACATTAAGGGAATGCTTGGTGCCGAACTGCGGAATTTCAAGGCAAACATCGGCTTGATTCACCACTTCGGGGTCAACTCCGTGCACTTCGTGGCCGGCCACAATGGCATATTTTTCGGTTTCCCGCGGTTGGAATTTGCCTAATTCAACACTTTCCTTCACCTGCTCGAGGGCACACACAGTGTAGCCACGGCGGCGCAATTCCTGAACGGCCTCAACGCTTGAAGCGAAGTATTCCCACTCCACGGAGTCTTCGGCTCCGAGGGCTGTTTTGTGGATTTCCGGCGACGGGGGTGTGGCCGATATGCCGCAAAGCATTATGCGCTCCACCATGAAGGCATCGGAAGTGCGGAACACGGAACCGATGTTGTTAAGGGACCGCACATTGTCAAGCAGTACCACCAGGGGCAGTTTTTTGCGCCGGCGGTACTGCTCGATGCTGTCGCGGTTAAGGTCCCGGATGGTTTTCTTTTCCATTCGGGGCGCGGGTTAGTCAATGATTGAGAAACCGCAGTATTTTTGCAGACATTCGGGCACGCGGATGCCTTCGGGCGTCTGATTGTTTTCCAGCAACGCAGCCATAATGCGAGGCAGGGCCAGAGCGGAGCCATTGAGGGTGTGGCAGAGGCGGGTCTTTTTGTCCTCGGCGCGATAACGGCATTTGAGGCGGTTGGCCTGATAAGTCTCGAAGTTGGACACTGACGAAACTTCAAGCCAGCGCTTCTGGGCGGCGGAGTAAACTTCAAAGTCAAAGGTTATGGCCGAGGTGAAGCTCATGTCGCCACCACAAAGACGAAGAATGTGCCAGGGGAGTCCCAGTTCCTCAAGCAGGTGCTGAACATGGTCCTTCATCTCTTCCAAAGCCTTGTAGGAGTCTTCAGGACGCTCTATGCGAACAATTTCCACCTTGTCGAACTGATGCAGACGATTCAGGCCGCGCACATCCTTGCCATAGCTGCCGGCCTCCCGGCGGAAGCAGGCTGAGTAGGCGCAGTTCTTTTTGGGGAGTTGCTCGGCGGGAATAATAACGTCGCGGTAAATGTTGGTAACGGGCACCTCGGCCGTGGGGATAAGGTAGAGATTATCCTCGTTAACGTAATACATCTGTCCCTCCTTGTCGGGAAGCTGACCTGTGCCGTAGCCCGAAGCTTCGTTCACCACGTAAGGGGGCTGGATTTCAAGATAACCGGCTTTACCTGCCTCGTCGAGGAAGAACTGGATGAGAGCACGCTGCAGGCGTGCACCTTTTCCAATGTAAACGGGGAACCCGGCACCGGTAATTTTCACGCCAAGGTCAAAGTCAATCAAGTTGTATTTCTTGGCCAAATCCCAGTGGGGCAGGGCATCGGCGGGAAGATCAGGCATCGGGCCACCGGTTTTCTCCACCACATTGTCGGCAGCCGAAGTTCCCTGAGGAACCATGGCGCAGGGAACATTGGGAACGGTGAGAAGAAGGTTGCGAATCTCGGTTTCAGTGGCGTTAAGTTCGGCGGCAATTGTTTTTTGGTCCTCCTTGATTGCAGCCACGGCCTCCTTCACGGAAGCGACCTCATCCTTTTTGCCCTGTTTCATCAGGCCGCCAATCTGAGCGGCGAGCTTGTTGAGTTCAGCAGCTTTGTTATCGTTGTTAAGCTGAAGGCGCTTGCGTTCGTTATCGAGATTGATAACGCGGTCAATAACCTCCTTGCCGTCGAAACCTTTCACGGCAAGACGCTCCACAATAAGCGCGGGATTTTCCTTTATTTGTTGAAGTGTAAGCATGATTTTCAATTGTTTTATTAGTCAGGCACTATGAGAGAAGTTCACGAACCTTGGCAGAGATAACTTTGCCGTCTGCGCGACCGGCAAGAGCCTTTGAAGCCACGCCCATCACCTTGCCCATCTGAGCAACAGAGGTGGCGCCCACGGTTGCAATGATATTGCGGAGCTCGGCGGTGAGTTCCTCATCGGAAAGCTGCTTGGGAAGATATTCTTCAATAACCTTGGCCTCGGCAAGTTCGTTTTCGGCAAGTTCGGGACGGTTTTGCGAAGCGTAAATCTCGGCTGTTTCGCGGCGCTGTTTCGCCATTTTGGCAAGAATGCGGGTGGCCTGTTCATCGGTCAGGGTACCGTCGGCACCCTTGGCCGTCTTGGCCTCGAGAAATTCCTTTTTGATACCTCGGAGAGTTTCAAGGCGCACCTTTTCGCGCGCCAACATGGCCGTTTTGATGTCGGCCGATATTTTGTCAAATAAATCCATGGTGTTTTTAACCGTTTTTTTGTTGAATGATGCAAAATTAAGCAAAAAGAGTGACACAGAGTCAATGTTTGGCGATATATGTTGTACAGATAATTTATTAAGTTATGTTAAACCTGTGTCAAAAAGCAAATAAATGGCGTAAAATTATTATTTTTGCAAACTTAAATCTCAAAAAATCAATTATTTTAGGTTGGCGCTCCAAGTTCCAGCCACAAACCAACCATCAATAATCAACTAAATGAACAAAATTTTCTCACTCCGGACTCTCGCTCTGGGTTTGGGTTTGACAGCCGCATCAGCATCTATGGCCGTCGCACCGCAGATTCCCGATGTAGAGAGTTACATCAATTACACAGGTACGTCGTTCGACGCTTATTGGGGACCCGTTTCAGGCGCCAAAAATTATGTTTTGAACGTGTTTAACAAAGTAGGCGACCCCATTGAGACTTCGGTGGATTTCTCCAATCCCACACCTGCCGAATACTGGACATATACCAGTTCAGGCACTCACAAAGCTCCGGACAACAAGGACTACATTCTGCTGAAAGAGGATGGCGACGGCGTTCTTCTTCAACTCCCCGACGGAACCATTGATGATTTTGTTATCTCCGGTCTGTCAATTGGCTTCAATGGCGACAACATTACCGATGCCAACTCCATTAACCTTTGCATTTCACTTTACGACAACACAGGCCGTGCATGGCGCACCGTAACAACCAGCGGATGGGCTTTTGCTATGCAATCCAGCATTCCACTCCGTGAAGCATTCTCAAGCTGGCCAGAGGATGTGGTTGCCATAAGAATTTTCATTAAGAAATCGGCCGCTCAGGTTAACGGCGAAATTGCACTTACCGGTGCATCTTACACCACCCGCGAGCGTAACTACATTGTGAAAGACTTTGAAACACCCGAGTTCATTATCACCGTCAACGGTCTTGACCCCGAGGAAATTTATTACTTCTTCGTGCAGTCACAAAACGCCGCCGGAGAAAAATCCAACCGCTCGGAACTTGTGAAAGTCGACGGCTTCCTCGCACCTGCATCTACCTCGCACAGCAATGTAACCGAAACCTCCTACACTGCCGAATGGGCACCCTCAGCCAAGGCCGAGGTTTACTACATTAACCACTATCGCCTTGACAAGGCTGCCGAAGGTGACAATGTGCAATGGACAATGACTGAAACATTCTCCAAAGCTACACAGGGAACTATAGACAATCCCGTGACAGTTGAAGACCCCGATGAAATTGCCGATAACCTTGGTTGGCGTGTCTATGGCGGCATTGCAGCCAAAGGTATGTTGGGTTGCGGAGAAGGCAGCCGTTCATCATCCTTCATGTACACACCGGCATTCGACGCTACTTCAGACGACGGCAAATTCTACACCTACATCCACGCCTTCGGTACACCCGGCCGTAAAATAAACATTATCCGTCAGGACAAATATGGTCCCAACTACACTGCAATCATGAAAACAGTTACGTTTGGAGAAGACGGATGGATTGATGAAACACTTGAATGGGAAGACGGTGCAACAAACACCAAGTTCACACTTGAAGAATACTCGGGCGTTGACAAAGACTACTCACAGAAAAATTTCTTCCTGGATGAATACAAAGTGGGCATAACACGTAAAGAAGGCGCCATGGACAAGCGCTTCCTCTATCGCCGATACACCGAAGGCCGCAACAACACCAGCTACACCTTCACCGACCTGCAGCCCGGCTGCTCCTACGGCTTTGAAGTCGAAGCGGGCAAGCTTGACACCGAGGGCGAAGAAATGCTCTCAGCCAAGTCGGAATTCCACACAGTGACATTGCTTGGCGAAGCTGCAATTGACCTCATTGACCGCGACGGCTCAATTGAGTGGAACAATGGCAAACTCGTTACCAACCTCACCGAAGCCGCAGCTGTGGAAGTGTTCGATTTGAACGGCCGCAAAGTTGCCGGATTCACAGCTCCTGCCGGAGCATCGGAAGTTGACCTTAACTTGCCTGGCGGCACTTACGTTGTGGTTGTTGGCAACTCCGCTCACAAATACATTGTGAAATAATTCCCCCCATACATATTTTTCAAAAAGGGATGCCCGCTTGCGCGGACATCCCTTTTTTATTGTCTGATACAATATATATGGGAATTAATGCGGTTAGATTTCGTCGGGCCAGGGACAGGGGCGTCCTGTGGCTGTAAACGAGGGTCGGTCAGCTCCACGTTCGCGCAGCAATTCTCCAAGTCTATGTGAAAGGAATTTCACTGTTTCGGGCTCGGAGGAGGCAAGGTTGTGGAGTTCCGATATGTCAGCAGGGATGTTGTAAAGTTCCTTTTCGCCGGTGTCGTAATGATAGATGAGTTTCCAAGGGCCGCGGCGAATGGCTGCGCAGAGATTGATGCCGGGACCTTCGTTTCCCCACACGTTGGGGAAATTCCACACCAGTTCACGCTCCGCCGGAGTGGTAGCTGTGGAATCGCGCAGCAGAGGCACAAAGCTCACACCATCCACCGGGCGCGAAGCCTCAGGTTGCCACTCGGCACGGGCCATTTCAAGAATGGTTGGATAAAAATCCTCAATCATCACATAGTTTGAATTAGAGCTGTTTTGAGCCGTTACACCGGGCCATTTCACAATAAGCGGTTCGCGGATTCCCCCCTCAAGCAACGAGCCTTTGCCGCTGCGCAACGGAGCGTTTTGGGTGTATATGGGGCCATCGCGCCACTCGGGTGCAGAAGCCAGCCCGCCATTATCGCTCATAAAAATAATGATGGTGTTATCGGCCCGGCCATTTCGCTCCACCCAGTCCATGATGTCGCCGAGACTTTTGTCCATCCCTTCCACAAGCGAGGCGTAAGCGGCTTCCTTTGGCGACAATCCTTCGGCAATATATTTGTCGTAGTAACGCGGGTCCTTATCAATGGGAATGTGCACGGCATAGTGGGCCATGTAAAGGAAATAGGGTTGGTTGTAGAGTGCTGCCTTGTCAAGAGCCTTAAGGGCTTCCTGAGTGAGTGCCTCGGTGGCAAAGGTACCCGTACCCCAATATTTTTCCAGGCCGGGAATGGACATGAGCGAAGTTGGGTTGCCATTGTCGTCGTGACCGTAGTTAAGTTCGCTCAGATAGGTTGCCAGTCCGCCGGCGGCATGTCCGGCAATGTTTTTTTCAAATCCCCAATGCTCGGGAGCCTCTCCGGGAGTGTCTTTGGCTCCGAAATGGGCTTTACCCACGTGGATGGTGTGGTAGCCGTTTTGGCGCAGAATGTCGACGAATGAACGCCCCACATAGGAGTGGGGAATACCTTCCACCTGCTGAACGCCATTAATGTTCCACTGCGGAAGTGTTATTCCCTCGTGTTGCAGATCGGTTGAGCGGTCGCGCTGCAAAGTCCAGTTGGTAACTCTGTGGCGGGCGTTGTTGGCACCGGTAATCAAGCTGCATCTTGAGGGCGAGCTGATGCTGCAAGCGTATGCCTGGGTGAATTTGACACCTTGCCGGGCAAGGCGCTCCATGTTGGGAGTGTGAAACATCCGGTTGTAGGCTGTCACTGAATCGGCAAACGGCACGGATGTGTCCTGCCACCCCATGTCGTCGACCATGAAAAGAATAATGTCGGGACGTGACTGCAGGGAATCGGCTCCGGTGGCTGCATTGAGAGCAAGGAGAGAAGGGAGGGTGACCAAAGAGGTCCATTGGCGGTGTTTCATTAGGTCAGAACTGCTTGAAATACATAATAACGTCGTCAGGAACGCCGTCGATGTTCACTCTCACGGCTTCAAGATTTGAAATTTTGGCACGACCGTTAATGGTTGTGGGCTGGATGTACTTCACAAGAAATTCATCGATGTCCGACGGGCGTAGAACAACGTAAGGACTGTCCTGACTCACTCCCATGCCGGAAGCGAAGATGAGGTCGCACACTTGAAGCAAGCGGGTTTGAAGCAAATCAGCGGCCTCCTGATTGTTCAAACTGCGGGCGGCGCCATAGCCGGTGAAAAGCAAATAGAGATTGGCCGGATCCTTGGCCAGGGCTTTCCATACCTGTGAAAGGGTGGTAGTGTAATCGCCGGCCGCGTAAGTGCGGTTGATGTCGGGGTAGGTTTGTGTGGCTGAAAAACCGGGCTGCAGAGCGGTGCCGTAATAAAGTGCGGCCATGTCGGAAGTGGAGAGTTTCTGTCCGGTGGCAAAGCGGTCGGCCAAAGCCTTGTAAGCACCATGGTCCGAGACAGCGGAACTGATTGCCTGCCGGTCAACGTTATATTTGGGATTTGCAGCGAAAACCCCGGCCACAACTGAGGCCGTTATAAGCAGTGATGTAAGGAAACGTTTCATAATTAAATGTTTACGAGTTATGAGGTTGGTTATATTCAAGCATGGAATCCATGAGATTGCGGTTATTGGCCAGGCGGGGAACTTTGCGCTGTCCGCCAAGCTTGCCGGTTGCAGCCATCCAGCGTTCAAACAATCCCGGTTGAGCCACAATGACCTCAAGCGGGGCAAGGAAAATATTACCGGAGCGCTTGGCCTGATAGTCACTGTTTTCCCGAGTGAGAGCCAGGTCCAACAACCGGGCAAACTCATCAATGTTGGCCGGTGGGGTTTCAAATTCAATGAGCCACTGGTGATGCCCGCGCGACAAGCCGGTGGTGTAAACCGGGGCAGCCGTGTAGTTGCGCACGCTGCACTGCAATTGCTCGCACACTACGGCCAGGGCTGCATCAGTGTTGTGCACCATCACCTCTTCACCAAATGCGTTAATAAAGCTTTTTGTTCGGCCGGCAATGGTAATTCTGAGCGGATTCACGGTTTCAATTTTCACAGTGTCGCCAAGCGGAAAACGCCACAAACCGTTTACAGAGGTTATGATCAGCTCGTAAATTTCGCCCTGCTCCACCTCCCATGCCGGAAGAATCCTGTTGCCGGTCAAAGTGCGGAATTCATAGAAAACACCGCCGTCGATCAACATTCGCATGGCGTGAGAATCGGTTGAATCGGCAATCGCAAAGAACCCTTCGGAAGCGTTATAGGTTTCAAGATAGCGCATGCGCGAGGGGTCTATGATGGAGTTGTAGATGTTTCTGTACGGTTCAAAGGAAATTCCACCGTGGAAAAAGACCTCGAGATTAGGCCACACCTCATGAAGCTCGCTCACCCCTTTGCGCGCCATCACTTCCTGGATAACTTTCAGGAACCACGAGGGCACTCCGGAAATGTTGGTCACATTGCGGTTCAACGAGGCTTCAACAAGCGCCGGAAGTTTTTTGGTCCAATCCTCCATCAGGGCCACTTTTTTGCACGGAATGCGCACTAAATTGGCAACAGGGTTTATTGCTTCAATGAGATTGGCCGACAAATCACCCACCTTTGCCCGACTGCCGGCAGGAAGGTTCAGTTCGTTTCCAAAGCTGCCGCCGAGAATAAAGGCATTGCCCGAAAACAAACGGCTTTGGGGATAAAGGTGCAGATAGTGGCTTATGACATCGCTTCCTCCGCGATAATGGTTGAGTTTGAGCGACAGGTCGGTGACCGGAATGAACTTGCTTTTACCATCGGAAGTGCCCGATGATTGGGCAAAACGGGTTGTCACTCCGGGCCAAAGCAGATTCCTCTCCCCTGCAATCATCCTCATCACCAAGGGGCGCAATTCAGCGTAGGAAGTAACATCCACGGCCTTGGCAAAGTCGGCGTAAGAGTTCACTTTGTCCAAATCATGTTCCCTACCCCACAAACAATGGCGTCCATGAGCCAAGATGCGGCCGAGTTCGCGGCGCTGCAACTGCTCAACGGAATCAACATATCGTTCAATGGCTTTGTAACGATGCTCGAAATATGGGCGCAACAAAGGGGTGAAATTCATAAAATGCAATATATTTTCTCTGTATGGTGTGCGAAGTTAGTAATTTTATGGAAAAATATACGTAATTTTGCGAACAATATGCTTGTCATAAATGGTTACATTGTCATGAAACAAAAAATAATTTTCCGAACAGCTATGATGTTAGCCTTGATTTTGGGGCTGACAGCAATGACATCGTGCGATGATGACGAATATTACTCTACCGACTATGACATTCTAACCGCCTATAATTGGGAATTAGTGGCTATCAACGGTTTTCCGGTCAGCGAAATAGATGTGTGCGAATTTGAATTTTACGACTTTGGCAACGGACTTTACGGCAGCTACAACAGCTATGGTAACTGGAACACCATAAGCATTAATTGGGAACTGGACTATGCTCCCGGAGGTGCCCAGTATCTCTACGTGTATCCTCTCGACGGCTACGGACAAACGTGGCAATACCTGATGAGACTGAGCGGAGGCTACTCACCTTTGCTTGAACTCAACGACCTGGCTACGGGCGACCGCCTAACATTCCAAGCATACTGAAACCATGGCCGCGAAAAATCAATCGGAAAAATGGACTGAGCTGGAACTGCTTCCGGAATGGGGCGAGCAGTACTACGATGTGTACACCGGCAAAAAGCATGGCAAATGGGTGATGCTTAAAACCCTCAAGCCGGAATATCGCGACGACCCGCGCTTCAGGGCCATGATTGAAAAGGAATTTGACGTTCGTTACAATCTGGCCCATCCCGGAATTGTTATGATTAATGATTTCGAGGATGTGCCCGGAGTGGGACTCTCAATTATAACCGATGACGTTTACGGCACTTCTCTTCGCAAACTGCTTGACCGTAAGGAAGTGACCATGGAGCACGTGAACAAGCTCTGCACACAGATGATTGATGCCATGGACTATATTCAGGCCAATCACATTGTGCACTTCCCCTTGCGGCCTGAAACCATCATTTTCACCGAAAACATCAATAACCTCAAGCTTATTGACGTGGGTTTTGACCAGCGCGACACCATAACCGCTGCCGAAGCCACCGACGATATATACTCCTTTGGACGCATACTTTCGGAAACACTCGATGCACTCCCCTCCACTGCCCCTTCGCAGCTGCGACGCGTTGCCGAGAAATGCTGCCAGGAGAATCCTGCCGACCGCTACCGCACCATCCACGAGCTTCGCATGGCACTGGCACAGCGGTCTAACAACAAGTTCTACATTTACATAATAATTTTCCTGCTTGCCATGATTGGAGTATTGCTGTGGGTCAACTCCTCACGCGCACCCAAAGCCGGCAAAGAAGCATCCGGTACACTTTCAGTGGCGGCTATCCAAAATTCATCACCAATAATCACATGTCAGTTGAAATAATTCCATTGACCCCCACACCATCGCAGCTACGTGACTTTGTAAGATTCGGCATTGACCTTTACAAAGATAATCCCTGCTACGTTCCTCCGTTGCGAATGGATGAACTGCAAACGCTGAATCCACGCAAAAATCCGGCTTTTGATTTTTGCAAGGCTCAGAGTTTCCTGGCAAGTAAAGATGGCAAATATGTGGGCAGGATTGTGGCCATTGTCAATGATGTGGCCAATGAACGCTCCGGCAAAAAGGAAGCCCGCTTTGGATTTGTGGATTTCATTGATGATGATGAGGTGACCGACGTCCTGTTCAAAGCCGCCGAGGATTGGGCAAAGGCTCAGGGCATGGATGAGATTGTGGGCCCCATGGGCTTCACCGACATGGACCATGAGGGAATGCTTGTGGATGGATTTGATGAAATGGGCACCATGGCCACCATTTACAACTATCCTTACTATCCCCGGCACATGGAACGATTGGGATATGTGAAGGATGCCGACTGGATTGAATTCCGCGTGGAGGTCCCCGACAAAATTCCCGATAAATTTCAGCGCATTGCCGACATTGTAAAGAAAAAATATAACCTGCGCACCATAAAATATACCTCGCGCAAAAAGCTTAAGGATGATTACGGCCATGCTTTGTTTGACCTCATTAACGAAGCTTACGACCAACTTTACGGTTATTGCCCCCTCTCTAACCGGCAGATTGACTACTACATAAAGCAGTATCTTGACTTTCTGCGCCTCGACTGCATAAGCGTGGTGGTGGACAGCGACGATAATCTTGTGGCCGTGGGCATTTCAATGCCTTCAATGTCAAAAGCCTTGCGAAAAACCAAAGGAAAATTGTTTCCGTTTGGCTGGATGCACATTCTCAAAGCCATTAACGGACGCAACGATGTTGTTGACCTGCTGCTCATAGCCGTAAAGAAAGAGTATAGAAGCCGCGGCGTCAATGCCCTGCTTTTCACTGACCTCATTCCTGTTTATAATAAAAACGGATTTAAGTTCGCTGAAAGCAACATTGAGCTCGAGGGAAATGAAAATGTGCAGCAGCAGTGGCAATATTTCAACTATCGTCAGCACCGTCGCCGCCGTGCCTGGCGCAAAAAACTGGCATGACCTCTCAAAAATTGCCCGCTATCAGCAACATGAAAGTGTTGTTGCTGCTGGGAGTGGTGCTCATTCATTGTAATCTCTCGTCTGATTTCAGCGCTTCCACAATGCAATCAAATTGTGGATTGCAGCTGGTCAATTACCTTTCTAAATGGCTGATGAGGGTGTGTGTACCCATATTCTATATAATTTCAGGATTCCTGTTCTTTAACGGATTAAACAAGTTCAGCTTCAGCACTTACAGCGAAAAGCTTCGCCGGCGTGTTCACACTCTGCTCGTTCCCTACATTCTGTGGTGCTGTTTTTGTGGTGTTATTCTCATTCTGAAGAGCAAATATATGGGATTTCCGGGATTGGGGGTTGTTGAGGATGACGGCCACATCAACTTCTTGGGAGCTTTGCAATCGTTCTGGGTTGTGCCGGGCAATCCCCCCTACCCTTTTGCCTTTGCCTTTTGGTTCATACGCAATTTAATGGTGTTCACTCTGCTTGCTCCGGCGGTTTGGTGCATTGCCAGGCAATGGTGGAGCTACGCGCTGTTTATGGCCGTTTATGTGGCGCTGGATGAAAATCTGTATGGCTTGGAGTGGTTCATTACCGGAGCAGCTGTTTCATTGCTTAAAATCGCTTTACCACAACGCGTGGAGTTGTGGATAGTGCTTACTGCTGCAATGGCATGGATTGGGGCAGCATTGCTACTATCTAAATTAGAAAATCACATTGCCGTTCATTTGACAATGTGCGCGGCCGTTGCAGCTGCAACTGTGGTGTTCTATTTTGCTTCCGTACGTTTTGCCCTATTTTTCTCTACCCGTATTGGTTCATTGCTGGTTGCCAACGCATTTTTCATATATGCTTTTCACCAATGCTTTTGCAGCATGGCGCGCCAGCTGTGGGAAAAGGTTGTGGGCATAGATACGTGTGCAAATGTTATGCTTACATACATGCTCACTTTTGTAACATTGGCGGGGGTGAGCACAATTGTGGGGACACTTGTTAAAAAAGCATCCCCACGTTTCTTTGCGCTTATCACCGGCGGAAGGTGACTTTACTTCTTTTTCCTGTTTTCGTGATTGGCAATCTGCTCGGCAATCTGCTGCATGCCTTTAACCGTTGGATGATTGGAGCGTTTGTCAATGTCCTGCAGTTCAATGTAGTCCACCCCATAATGCTTGGATATGGATGTGATGGCGTCAACCACGTCGGGGCGCAAGCCTGAGTTGATAATCATCACAATTTCAGCACCGGGATAATGGTCCTGAAGCCCTGAAATCATGTAAGCTATTGCAGGACGCACCTGATAGAGGTCGGTATCGGTCCAATTATCATATTTAAATTCACCCATTGGCGATTTTGCCCAGTCGTCGTTAGTGCCACCGAACACATAAATAATGTCGGGCGAACCGAGGTTTCCGAGACGGCTAACGAATGAACGATCCTTGTAATCATTGTTACTGTAACCGGTGTTGCAGATTGTGGCTCCGGAATAAGAATTATTTGTAACCAGTCTATAACCCTGGTCCTTGATCAGTTTGTGCCACCATGTCTGACTCACTTTGTCAACATCGGTTCGTTCGGGATTGGCCACGGTGGAATACCACACTTTGTTCTTGTCCGAGGTCATGTAGCCTTTGAACGTGGAATAGGAATCGCCTAAAATGGACACACCTTTACGGCTTTGACCCTGAACACTCAGCGAACCCGCTGCAACGGCCAGAATAAGAAATAGTTTGAATAATGTTTTCATGTTGCAAAATTATGATTTTCATGATGGTTTCTGCAAATATACTAACATTTTGCCCAATACGGTTGTTATAGTTATGGAATTTAAGAAATTATTTTATTTAACGCTATGAACTCATACTACAATTCACATTCTAACCCTTACCCGCAGGAAAATGCATTGGCGCTGCGTGTGAGCCAGATAATGAAGCGCGTTTATTTCCAAATGTTTCTTGCTATGATTGTCAGCGGCATCACGGCATGGTTTTGCGCTTCATCTCCTTCGGTGATAACTTTTTTTGCTTTACACAGGTGGTCAATGTGGGTGCTTTTTGCCATTGAACTTATTCTCGTGATGTCAATATCGAGTGCCGTCAACCGTCTGTCGGCTTCCACCGCCACACTGCTTTTCTATCTGTTCGCCATTGTTAACGGCGTGACACTCTTCCCCATTGTGGCAGCTTTTTCAGGAGTTTCAATTGCCAAAACATTCTTTATCACCGCAGGCGTGTTCGGTGCCATGAGTGTTTACGGTTACTTTACAAACCGCGATCTGAGCCGTTGGGGTTCCATACTTGTCATGTGTCTGTTCGGACTCATCATAGCTTCGGTGGTCAATATATTTCTTCACTCCACCACCATGGATTGGATTGTTTCATGCGCCGGTGTGATTATCTTCATAGGCCTCACCGCATGGGACACCCAGCAGGTTAAGAACATGGCTCTTGCCATGCCGGGTGAGTTCGTTCCCAAACTTGCCATTATAGGGGCATTGACCCTTTATCTGGACTTCATAAACCTTTTCCTGATGCTGCTCAACTTCTTTGGCAGTTCACGCGACAGTTAAGATCCTGTCCCATAACTTTTAATATACAGGATGTTAAAACCCCTGATTCCTTGATTGGAACCAGGGGTTGCTATTTTTGAAGTTAGAACTTGCTTATTAGCCGTTTACTTTCTTCATGTGGGCAATGAGGTCGAGCACTTTGTTAGAGTAGCCGATTTCATTGTCGTACCAGCTAACAACCTTAACGAAGGTGGGAGTGAGCTGGATACCAGCCTTGGCATCGAAGATTGAAGTGAGAGGGCAGCCGAGGAAGTCGCTTGAAACAACGGCATCTTCAGTGTAACCGAGTACACCTTTGAGTTCGCCTTCAGAAGCTTCCTTCATGGCAGCGCAGATTTCTTCGTAAG
>JAMPBC010000014.1 GCA_023666905.1 Bacteroides sp.
ACGACCCCCTGATTAACAGTCAGGTGCTCTAACCAACTGAGCTACTGAAGCATTTGCTAAGTCAATTGCTTGACAAGAGCACCCTCATGGTGCTTTAGCGTTGCAAAATTAGTTTCTTTGCGTGAATTATGCAAGAAAATAACAAACTTTTTTCCGAACCTTGTTTCGAAAGTTCCTGCTGAAAGCTTCCCGGGAGTGTTTCCGGCGCGGGGCCATGTGTCACAAGGTCGCTACACTGAGGCTGTAGCCCCGGGTCAATCCTTGTTGATGGGGATTTTGCGGTGGATTGAGTGGTCCAGCGAAATGAGGGTTTCGGTGCCGGTTACGCCCGGAATGTTCTGAATGCGGTTGTTAAGCAGGTCCATAAGGTGCTCGTTATCGCGTGCAAAGAGCTTTATGAGCATGGTGTAAGGGCCTGTGGTGAAGTGACATTCCACTATTTCCGGAATTTTTTCCAATTCGGGAACAACTTCGCGATACATGGCACCGCGCATCAGCGATACTCCAATAAAGGTGCAGGTGCTGAACCCAAGCGCCTTGGGGTTAACATTATAGCCTGAGCCGGTGATTACGTTCAAGTCCTGCATTCGCTGCAGGCGCTGGTGGATTGCCGCACGGGACACACCACATTCAGCTGCCACATCCTTTGACGGTATGCGGGCATTGGTCATGACGATTTCAAGAATCTTACGGTCGAGATTGTCAATCTTTCCCATATTTATGTGATATTCTTAAGGTTGGTGAATATTTATAACATCCGCTGATTTTAGCGTGGTGCAAATTTACAACATTTTGTTCAATTTTGCTAAAAAATGCCACAAATTTATGCTGTATAAAAGAAAATCGTTGCCATAACGGCAACGATTTAACATTTTAAGGATTTATGGTTAAATATAAATTTAATATACAATAACTTTAACCGGGCGGCGATGGGTGTCGGAAACCACCACGTAGGCTCCCTGCGGAAGGGTTATTTCCTGAAGGTCGGTTACGGTTGGCAACACCCTGAGTACACGGCCGGCCATGTCGAACACGGTTACGTTGCTGTGGGGTTCGGAGCAGCGGAAACGCACGGTGCCACCTTCAAATGTCTCCACAACAAACGGGGTGTCGGCTCCAATGGATTCAATGGCCGACGTGTGGCGCACGGTAATCACGTTTGACGCCGGCGACAAAATGCCCAGTCGCGATGACTGCACCGAGTAGGTGTGATAATCGTCGGCGGCAAAGCCGGTTATTTCAAGCTCATTGTTTTCGGCCGGAAGTTCTTCCACTGTCACATTGCCATTCTTGTCGTAGCGGCGCAGGGTCACCATGTAATAGTCAATTGTTTCATTGGCCGGAATGTCCCAGTTGGCGGTGTAGGTGTCCGAGGTGATGTCGGTAGCTTCGGTGGCAACCGGGGCTGTGAGCGTTGGCACCGGCAAACATTCGCCGCGCAGCTTCACAATGCGGGAGCCTTCGTCCAAGCCACCGTCGGTTATGATTAGGTTAGCTGTGTGCTCGCCGGTGGTGGTGGGGGTGTAGGTTACTGTAATCCATGTGCCGGAGGTTGCGTTCGCGGCCGAAGAGGCCACTGTGTTGGTGGAGATTTTGAAGTAAGAACGGTTCAGTCCGCCAACCGACAGCTCCAGCGAGCCACGCAGATTTTCGCCTTTGAATTGCAGCTGGGCGGTGGTGGAGAGTCCGGTTGCCACCTGGCTGAAATCAAGCGTCATGCCATTAGGGGGCGTGATTAGGTTGGCTTCCTGTCCGGGTGTGACGGGTGTTTCGTCGGGCATGTAGGCCTGGCCTTTCTTGTTGCCCCAAATGTATTCCACCAGCTCGGGATAGTCAATGAAGGGGTTACGGTTGTTCTGCACAAGAAACACCTGCTCGTTGCGGTCAAGTTCTTTTTGGCTCACCTTGTCGTTGCGATGCCATTCAAGCAGCAGGTCAATGGCCCACTGCTGCAGCGAGGGGTAAACACCGTCGCGGCACATGTAGGTGTAGCGCCAGTTAAGGTTCTGGTAACAGGTAACCATGTAGAAATAAGTTCTGGCAAAATCGCCTTTGTATTCGTCGGCCGGCTCGAACACATATTTGGCTCCGCCCGAGTTCTGACCAACGCCCACTTTGGAGATTCCGTTGGTAAACGAAACCGTTCCCACAACTTTGCCAAGCGGATAGTTGCTCTTGGCTTGGTTGGCGTCGGCTTCCGCCGGATAAAGGTGATTGAGGTCAGTGTAGGCCGGGATGGTGGTTGAGCCGCCCCACCAGCTTTTGGGCAGTGAGTGTTCGCGGTTAAGTCCCTTGAAGCTCGGGGCGTAGAGAGGAATGTCCGAGTACATGTCCCACCAGCGTTGTGAGTTGGGGTAAACGTCCGTTTTCTGGAAATATTGGGGCAGGTTCTGGTAGGACGACACCAGTGTGTGGGGGTTGATGATTTGATAAAGTGCCGTTTTCAGCTCCGATTCGCTTTTGCCTTTGAGCGATGAATAGTAACCGGCCGGAACGGTTGCCTGGCCTATAAGCGCCATGGCGGCAATAAGGAGGGTTACGGAACTCCGGATTATGTTGCGATGAATCATTTTGAATATGAGTTTATGAGTTCGGAAGGGAAAAGAGTGTGCAAACATAACAAAAAAACATGAATTTTGGATTGTTTTGGCGGTGAGATAAAGTGTAAATTTGCAAAAATGGGGAATTTTTATCAACTTTGTCACCTATTTTATATATGATTGAGCAACCTTTAATATAAGAGTAAGCTATCGGAAACATGATAAGAAATCTTATGTTCGACCTTGGCGGCGTGATTATGGACATTCGCCGCGAAAATTGTGTTGCAGCCTTTAAGGAACTTGGCATGGCTGACCCCGATGAGTTTTTGGGAGAATATGCCCAGTCCGGTCCCTTTGCAGCCATTGAGGACGGGCGCAGCACGCCTGCCCGCTTCCGCGACGATGTGCGCCGAATCATAGGCCGCGCGGACCTTACCGACCGGCAGATTGACCAAGCCTTCGGCCGCTTTCTGGTGGGTATTCCTGTGCATCGTCTGGCCGAGCTGCGTGAACTTAAGAAACATTTCAATCTTTATTTGCTTTCAAACACCAACCCCATAATGTGGGCCGATGGCATTGCCCGTAACTTTGCTCAGGAGGGTCACAACGTTGACTATTATTTTGCCGACAATCTGCGCAGCTACAAGGCCGGAGTGATGAAGCCCGATGCGGCTATTTTCCGTGAGGCCGAGCGCAAATTCGGCATAAAGCCGGAGGAAACAATTTTCCTTGACGATTCCAAAGCCAATTGTGAGGCTGCCGAAGCTCTTGGCTTCCATACCATTTGGGTGCGACCGGGAACCGAATTTTACGAACTGCTTCAACAATACCCCGGGCTTGAACTCAACTGAACATAATCATAATGTTGACGGGCCGCGTTATGCCGCTGCCATTGGAATGTTCGACGGGGTCCACGCCGGGCATCGCCATTTGCTCGAGTGCGTGAAGCAACAAGCCTCCGCCCGAGGGTTGGCACCGGCGGTGATAACCTTTTCACAACACCCTTCGCAAATAATCACGCCAAAGGCTCCGGTGCTCCGACTCACTTCCAACGAGCGCCGCAAGGCTCTGATTAACCGCAGTGGGATTGACCATGTGATAGTGCTTGACTTCACTCAGCAATTGCGCGGCCTCACGGCCCGGCAGTTCATGGAGATGATTCATAATGAGCACAATGTTGATTGCCTTGTGGTGGGATTCAATAATCATTTCGGATCCGACCGCAGCCTTGGATTCAATGACTATAGAGCCATTGGTAAGGAGCTGGGCATTGATGTGGTGCAAGCTACCGAGCTCCCCGAACGGCGTGCCAGCTCCTCCATGATACGTCGGTTGCTCGGCCGGGGCAATGTAGAGGAGGCAGCCGCATGTCTGGGCCGCAACTTCTCTCTGGAGGGAACAGTGGTGGCAGGCAATCAACTGGGGCGCACCATAGGCTTCCCGACGGCCAACGTCAAGCCCGCATTGGCCGGCAGTGTGGTACCCGCCCCCGGGGTGTATGCGGCACTGATTACTATTGAAGGTGTCAATGGAAAGCATGGCGCCATGGTGAACATAGGCCACCGTCCCACCGTGAACACCAACCCCGACGATGTGACCATCGAGGCCCATATTTTCGGACTTGACACTGAAATCTACTCCCGTAAAGTAGAGCTGGAGTTTGTGAGCCGGATGAGAAGTGAACGGCGCTTTGCCTCGCTTGCCGAGTTGCAGAAGCAACTTGCAGCCGATGCCTCGCAAGCGCTTGAAATATTGAATATTGATAAAAATTAAATAACAATGAAAAAGCTTGGTAAATCAATCTACCTTACAGCAATGGTGCTGTCGTTGTTATGTGTTACAACTGTTTCTGCTGCCGATGTGAAAAATGCCGGTTCGCAACAAGAAATCAACGGTTTTCTTGACTTTAGATTAGTTGAGGCCATTAAACTGGTGTCAGATGATGCGAGAACGCCCATCAATGCGGCTGACCGCGCTCAATCAGCTGAAGATATGAGCGATTTAATGATACAGGTTACCCGTTCTTTGGTTAAATTTGCCGAGGCTGAAGACAAAGCTAATGGTGAGTGTGCCCAAAATAGCAATAATATGGAAGAATTCCTGATGCAATTAAATAATTTCAAAATGTAAAATGGAATATAATCATAAAGCAATAGAAGAGCGTTGGCAGCAGCGCTGGAAAGAAGACAAGACTTATCACACTGAAATTGACCCGTCCAAGCCCAAATTTTATGTGCTTGACATGTTCCCCTATCCCTCGGGTGCCGGTTTGCACGTCGGTCACCCGTTAGGCTACATTGCGTCGGACATTTATTCGCGCTACAAACGCCAGTGCGGTTTCAATGTGCTCCACCCCATGGGCTACGATGCTTACGGACTTCCCGCCGAACAGTATGCCATTCAAACGGGACAGCACCCCGAGGTGACAACCCGCACCAACATTGCCCGTTATCGCAGCCAGCTTGACAAAATCGGTTTCTGCTACGACTGGGACCGCGAAATACGCACCTGCGACCCCGACTATTACAAGTGGACCCAATGGGTGTTCATTAAAATGTTCAATCATTACTACGACACGGCCCGCAACCGCGCAATGCCGGTGAGTGACCTCGTGGCACATCTGGACACCCACGGCACCGAGGGCCTCACTGCCGCAGGCTCGCAGGAACTTTCGTTCACGGCGGCCGAGTGGAACGCAATGGACAATAAAGCCAAGAGTGACACGCTGATGAATTATCGCCTGGCCTATCTTGGAAACACCATGGTTAACTGGTGTGCCGAGCTCGGCACCGTGCTTGCCAACGATGAGGTGAGCGAGGGTGTTTCGATACGTGGTGGCTATCCGGTTGAGCAAAAGCTTATGTATCAGTGGTGTCTGCGAGTGTCGGCCTACGCCGGACGTCTGCTGGAAGGGCTTGACACCGTTGACTGGACTGAATCGCTCAAGGAAACTCAGCGCAACTGGATTGGCCGTTCGGAGGGTGCCGAAATGCGTTTCCCCATTGCCGACTCCGATGTTGAGCTGGAAATATTCACCACCCGAGCCGACACAGTGTTTGGCGTCACTTTCATGGTGCTTGCTCCTGAAAGCGAGTATGTTGACATGGTAACTACCCCCGACCGTAAGGAGGAGGTGAAGGCCTATATTGACAGCATCAAGCACAAAACCGAGCGTGAGCGCATGATTGACAAGAAAGTGTCCGGCGTGTTCACCGGTGCCTACGCTGTCAATCCGCTCTCCGGAAAGAAAATTCCTGTGTGGGTAAGCGACTATGTGCTCGCCGGTTACGGAACAGGGGCCATTATGGCTGTGCCTGCCCACGACTCGCGCGACTACGCCTTTGCACGCCATTTCTCGCTTCCGGTTGTGCCCCTTATCGAAGGTGCCGATGTGAGTGAGGAAAGCTTCGATGCCAAGAGCGGCAAAATGATAAACTCGTGTGGCGGAGGTCTTGACCTCAACGGGCTGGAGGTTAAGGAGGCCATTGCCCGCGCCAAGCAATTCATTGAAGAGAAAGGCATTGGAAAGGTGAAGGTGAACTATAGGTTGCGCGACGCCATTTTCAGCCGCCAGCGCTACTGGGGCGAGCCGTTCCCCGTTTACTATAAGGACGGAATCCCTCACATGATGGAGGTTAAGGACCTGCCGTTGTTGCTTCCCGAGGTTGACAAATATCTGCCCACCGAAACCGGCGAACCGCCCCTTGGCCGCGCCAAGAACTGGGCCACAGCCGAGGGTTATCCCATTGAACTGTGCACCATGCCCGGCTTTGCCGGCTCATCGGCCTACTATCTCCGCTACATGGACCCGCACAACAGCGAGGCGCTTGTTTCAAAGCGGGCCAACGAGTATTGGCGCAACGTCGACCTTTACATAGGTGGAACCGAGCATGCCACCGGCCACTTGATTTACAGCCGCTTCTGGAACAAATTCCTTTATGACCTCGGTGTGGTTTGCGAGCCCGAGCCGTTCAAAAAGCTCATAAATCAGGGAATGATTCAGGGGCGCAGCAACTTCGTGTATCGCATAAAGGACACCAACACCTTTGTGAGCCACGGCTTGAAAAAGAACTATGACGTGACCCCAATTCACGTTGATGTGAACATTGTCAGCAACGATGTGCTTGATTTGGATGCTTTCCGAGCCTGGCGGCCAGATTTCACCGATGCCGAATTTATTCTCGAGGATGGAAAATACATCTGCGGCTACGCTGTGGAGAAGATGTCCAAGTCAATGTTCAACGTTGTGAACCCCGATGACATTGTGGAGCGCTACGGTGCTGATACCCTGCGCCTTTACGAAATGTTCCTTGGCCCGCTCGAGCAGAGCAAGCCCTGGGACACCAATGGCATTGACGGCGTGAACCGCTTCCTGAAAAAGCTCTGGGGACTCTTCTACAAAGGCGACTCGTTCCTTCCCACTGACTCCGAACCGAGTGCCGAGTCGCTCAAATCGGTCCACAAGCTTGTTAAAAAAGTGACTGCCGACATAGAGAACTTCTCCTACAACACCTCCGTGGCCGCCTTCATGATTTGCGTTAACGAACTCACCTCTCAGAAGTGCACTTCGGCCAAATTGCTTGAAATGGTGGTGAGTGTTCTCGCTCCCTTCGCACCCCACATTGCCGAGGAGCTTTGGCACAGCCTTGGCCACACATCAACCGTGGCCGACGCTCCCTGGCCCGCATACAACGAGGCATTTCTTAAAGAGAACACCGTGAAATATCCCGTATCGTTCAATGGCAAGGTGCGTTTCACCATCGAGGTGGCGGCCGATACCCCTGCCAATGAGGTTGAAAAAGCTGCTCTGGCGCATGAAAGCGCAGCCAAATGGCTGGAGGGCAAAACGGTGAAAAAAACCATTGTGGTGCCCGGCAAGATTGTGAATGTGGTGGTTGGATAAGCCGCTGCTCCACAATAACAGGGCGGTGGTTTACGTTATGTACACATGAACACCACCACCCAACCCCGAACAATTGTATTCGCAACCAACAATCCCCATAAACTCCGTGAAATACGTGAGATTATGGGCGATGGTTGGTGCGTGTTGTCGCTTGCCGAAATTGGTTGCAATGAAGATATACCGGAAACCGCACTGACTCTCAGCGGAAATGCTGAAATCAAAGCACGTTACGTGAAAGAGCATTACGGTTACGACTGCTTTGCCGACGACACCGGCCTGCATGTCGATGCCCTTGACGGCGCCCCCGGTGTGTACTCAGCCCGCTATGCAGGTCCCGCTCACGATTCCGAGGCCAACATGGCATTGCTGTTGAGCAACTTGGAGGGCATGAGTAACCGTGCGGCTCATTTTTCCACGGTTATTTGTCTGATATTAGGGCAGCAAACGAAGTTTTTCGAAGGGCGCGTCGACGGCGTTATCACAACCGGGCGCAGCGGTGCTTCCGGCTTCGGCTACGACCCCGTGTTTATGCCCGATGGTGCCGACTGCACTTTTGCCGAAATGTCCGATGCCCGGAAGAACTCCATGAGCCATCGCGGGCGGGCTGTGGCGAAATTAATTGATTATATCTCAAAACTTTAAACACCAATCTCTTCTCCAATGAAGTCTATCCGCATAATCATTGTAATGTTGCTGTGTCTGGCGGGAGCTGTTGCTCCGGCCCGGGCTTATGTGGGGCAGTGGACCGCCCATGCCGTTTTTGCAGCTCCTCCTCAAAAGGTCATCGACACCGGCTCGCTGGTCTATTACCTTTCCGGCGGCTCGCTGTTCCTTTACGACAAGAAAGCGCAGGAGAGCCGCAGCTACACCATGAGCACCGGCCTCAACGACCCTACGGCCACTGATATATTCTATAATGCCGCGGGCGGCTATCTGCTCATTGCCTATTCGTCGGGCAACATTGACCTGCTTTACAACGACGGGCGCATTGTGAACCTCTCGGACATTTCCGATTCGTCAATCGACCCGCCTCTCACCATCAACGATGTCTGTTTCAGCGGAAACGACGTTTTCGTTGCCACAAATTTCGGCCTGGTGCAGTTCAACGACAACCGCCACGAAGTGGTGCAATCCGGAATTTACAACACACCGGTGGCCGCGGTGACCGTTGCCGATGGCCACCTTATAATATGGGCCGACGGCGCTGTGCGCTCCGTTGAGCTCGGCTCGCGATTCTCGTCGTTAGCCGCTTTCTCGCAGTTAGTTGCCACCGGGCAAGTGAAGCAGTTCATTCCCGCCGGGCAAGGAGAAATTCTGATGAACATGGCCGACAGCAATCCTTCGCTTCGACTCCTCACCGTTGATTTCAGCGCGGGCACGGCTTCAGCTTCCCGCACGGTGGCCAACCATACTCCCGGCACACATCTCACCGTTGCAGCCGACGGCCGCATCTACCTCTTGGATAAGCAGACCCTTTACTCGCTTAATCCCGAAACCTTTAACGAGGCTACCGTGGCAACTTTGCCCGATGATTTTGCTGATGCTGTTGCCGGCACGGCTGAAGGGGCTTCGCAAGTATGGACTCTCACACGCTCGGGGCTTGCCTGCCATGGCTTCGGATCTGACGGCTCCGTGACTTTGCTCACCGACCGATTCCGCCCCGAAGAATTTTCAGTGAAAACCGTGTGCTATCTCACCCCCGGAGCCGACGGACGCTCACTCTTTGTGACCAACAACGGCACCACAGCCTACCGATTCGGTCGTCCCGGATTTGCGGCTTACGACAATCCGCTTACCGCCTCGGTGATAGAGCTTGATAATGGCTCCTTCACTGACATAACCCCATATCCCGTCGAGGCATACCGTAACGCTGCAAAAGGGCGCCAGGCGCGCGTGGGGAAATATCTGCTTTCTCCAACCTCTATTGCCCAGGACCCCGACGATGCCGACGTTTTCTATGTGTCGACCAGCATCGACGGACTTTATAAAATGAAAGGCACGGAACTCGAGGGGATTTTCAGCGAGCTTAATTCGCCGCTCTTTGAATTCGATGCCCGCAGCATTGGCTATCATGTGAGTGTGGACCGCGGCGGAAATCTGTGGCTGCACACCACCTCTACGGCAGCCGACGCATCGCCCATCTATGTGCTTCCTGCCGCCAAACGCACCATGAATCCGGCCGACATTAAACCATCCGACTGGATTTGCCTGAACACCAAATCCTTGGGCTATGCCGGCGGTCAGGATGTACAGGTGCTGCACTGCACCCGTTCAAACATGACCTTTGTGTCCGACCACAACCCCTCGAGCCACTTTCTGGCTTACGATGATCGCGGCACGCGAACGAACTTCTCCGATGATAAGCTCAAACTCTGGACGCGCCTCATTGACCAGGACGGCAATATTTTCAGCCCTTCCTACGTCACAGCTTTCTGCGAGGATCACGACGGCGCCGTGTGGGTGGGAACGGACCAGGGCGTTATTGTAATTACCAATCCTGCCAATGCCACGAACGACAACATGACCATTCGCCGTGTGAAAGTGCCTAAAAACGATGGGACAAACACCGCCGAATACCTTCTTGGAACCGACTTGATTTACGGCATAACCGTCGATGCCGCCAACCGCAAGTGGATTGCCACCGAGCGCTCCGGCCTGTTCCTTGTTTCGGCCGATGGCACTGAAATCCTTGAGAATTTCACCGAGGAGAACTCACCGCTGTCGTCGAACTTGATTTACAGCGTGTATGCCAACCCCTACTCGTCGACCATCTACGTGGGCACTCCCGAGGGCTTGCTCAGCTACGAGTCTAACGCCACTCCCGCAATGCCCGATTTTGAAAAGATAACCGTCTATCCCAATCCCGTAACCCCCGACTATTCCGGTCCCATTTATGTTAAAGGGCTCATGGATGGCTCGTTGGTTAAGATTGCCGACGCCTCAGGCACTGTGCTCTATCAGGGTCGCTCCGAGGGTGGTTTGTTCAGCTGGAATGCCTGTAACTCAGCCGGAGTGCGATTGCCGGCGGGTGTTTACTATGTGTTTGCATCGCAAAATGCCAACGATTCATCATCGGGTGGCACTGCCAAATTTATGATAATCAACTAACCGGGGCGCGAAGCGCTGAATCAGCCACACTGCCGGCTGGCACAGCGCGAAGGCTGCCAGGGCCAGGAGGAAGCCCCGGCCAATTCCGTCGGTGAGTTCGGCAGGTTCAATGTGGAATCCAAAGAGCATAACACCTTTTATCAGGGCGAACATCAGAATGTGAAATCCGCACACAAGCAGTGTTCCTCCTGAGAGGAAGCGGATTGCCTTGCCGTCGCCAAAGAGCCGGTTGAGCCACGCAGCTGTCTGAACCACGCAGATAATCCCGCCTGTGGCCTCAAGCAGAAAACAGAGCGGATTGCCCAACTTGAGCAGATAGAAGTCAACAGGGGTGTTCACGGAGAATCCGGTGCGGAATAGCACCACGCCAATAAGCAGTGTTATTATCCGTGGCTCTGTAAGCCACTTAAATTCTCCGGCATGGCTTGCGACAAAATGCCCAAGAGCGTAGAAGCCGGTGGCCATGAGGGCAGGAGCCAACGTCAGGGGCAGATTCAGTCCCCCATCGGGCGTAAACCACCCCACCGCCGCGGCGGCAGCAAGGAAAATGATGGCTGTGATGCTATCGTTGTCAATAACATAGCGTTTTATGGGATAATATACCACCTCCACCACGAAAAAGCAGAGCAGCGACCACAGCGGGATGTCATGCACCATGCCTTTGGGCAGCCCTAAAGCCACAGCCACAAGCGGCTCATGCCATTGAAGCTCTTCACCGGCGTCGTTGCCATACTTACGGAGCACCAAAACCCACGCGGCCCAAGCAAGGAGATTGATCCACAGATATGGCACCACCAATTGCCTGAAGCGCTTCAGCGCAAACGCTCCGTAGCGGGGATTGCGTTCCATGGAGAACACAAAGCCCGAGCAGAAAAAGAAAACGGGCATGATGAAGCCATTGATGGCGTGCGAAACCGTGGGGTCGCTGTGGGTGTGGGTGAGTACCACCAGGAAAATGGCCAGCACTTTGGCATAGTCAATCCAGCCTACTCGGGTTGTTTTCGCAGCAGTCAGTGTCATTGATTGAATAAACTCAGTTGGGGGTTAACTACGGGTGTGGTTATAGATGCGCCGTGGAGCGCAGTGTGAAACATTGCATCGGTTGTCCATGCCCGGCCGGCATTTTCTTTCAGCGCCTTCACTTTCTGTGGATACAGCCGGGCAAACTCTGCCGAGTACCAAACAAGGCAGGCTGTGGTGTGGAGTTGAGGATAGTCGGCCCCATGGAGGTAGTGCCCGTTTTCGCCAAGTGCCTCACCGTGGTCCGAGATGTAAATGAGCAGTGCGTTGCGACAGCGCAGTCTGTCGATCACATCCGCCAAGAAGCTGTCGGTGGCCAAAATGGTGTTGTCGTAGGAATTTATCATCTGCTCCTGCGAGAGTTCACTCACAATGCGGCTGTCGACCTCCGGGCGGAACCGCGCCAGTGAGTCGGGATAGTGAGCCGGATACCACCAGTGCGACCCGATGGTGTGCATCACCGCCAACTTCGGTTCCGTGCCCTTTTCAAGCAGATTGTCAAGCGCCGGCAGCAAGTCTGCATCAAGCCACTTGGAGTAATCGTAAAGCGAGCGTGTGCCCCCCTGTTGCACCAGCGTGTCGGCTTCGTGCATGAAATAAGCGTAGGTGTTCACCGCATCCTGATTGGATAGCCAGGCCGTGCGGTAGCCCGCTTTGTCGAACAGCGTGATGAACGATTGCTCGGTGTAAGCCCGGTCCGGATTCAGCGAGTCGGCACGGGTCATTATTCTCGGCACGCTCACATGCGTGTAGCAAGGTCCGGTGAACATTTTCGGCAGCGAAACCACGGCCGTGTCGGCACTCAGTCGCGGAGTGGTGGCCCGGTGATAGCCGTTGAGTTGCAAATGGTCCGGTCGGAGCGATTCGCCAATCACAAACACCACTGTCGGCGCTTTGGCCGCGGCTGTTGCCGGTGTGGTTGCAAATGTGTTGCGCTGCTCGGACACAGCCCTGCAATTCGCCTTGTAATCCTTCACGGCATAGTAGAACGAGAATGGTATCCTCGCGGCAATCGGAGCTTTAAGCCTCGGAATCAACATGGTGGGGATGAGCAGAATGAGCAGGAAGCCGCACAGCCATAGCCACGGAGGTGTAAAATATGCAACACGCATAAGTCTGAAATAACCCATGTAGCATCCCGCGGCCAGCGACAGGATTGTGAGCACTATGAGCAGGGGGCTTATCACGGAACCCCATGTGGCGAAATCGTTCACGGCTGCAAGCTCCACCGTGGTAGCAGTTACCGACACTCCCATAGTGATTTTATAGTATGCCGCCACCACCGAAGCGGTCAAAAGCAGCGGCGAAGCAATCAAAAACACCAGCCGTGAAAACATAAGCAGCCCTATGAGCGCGGCAGTGGCGGTGCCCACCACAAGCCACTGGCCGGCAATGCTGATCCAACCGGCCAATCCTGCTACCGGCGAGCCAAGAAACTCAATGGTGGTGAACAGCAGCACGTACGATACCGACAGCAACAGCCAGAATATAACTGCATTTAATGGCGGAGTGGCTCTGTACATGGGCAATTTCATTATTTTCAATCAATTTATGGCAAAAATAGTTATAAATAATGAAATCGTGCTCCCGCAAGGCGAAAAACAGCACTGTGCTTATAACAATCGCTAAGTTTATTCAAGAAAAATTAGATAGTCATGTCATAAATATTCACTAAATTTGCATCTGGAAAATAGTATTTTACAACACATAACCAGTGCGATATTGAAAAACCAACCCATAACCAACCCCGAAACGTTGAAAACTCCTTCCCTGTTGCTGTCGGTGATTCCGGTAGCGTTCATGCTCACGGCTCTGATTGCAATAATGGTTTTCATGGGCAGCGATGCCGTTTCGTCCTACTCCCACCTTATTCTTCTTTCAGCCGCGGCTCTTTCGGTTGGCCTTTCTGCGGCCGCAGGTACGCTCCGATTCAGCGAACTTAAAACCGGACTGCGCCGCAGCTCTGCCCAAACCCTCCCGGCTGTGCCTCTGCTGCTGTTAATCGCCATGATTGCTGCCACGTGGTTGCTTTCGGGCGTAGTGCCCACGCTTATCGATTTCGGCTTGCGCCTGCTCAATCCCACGTTGTTCCTTGCCATTACCTGTGCGGTGTGTGCAACCGTGTCAGTGCTCACCGGCAGCTCCTGGAGCACAATAGCCACCATAGGTGTGGCTTTCATTGGCATAGGGCGCATAATGGGCTATAACGAGGGCTGGATTGCCGGAGCAATTATTTCAGGAGCCTATTTCGGCGACAAGGTTTCGCCGCTGAGCGACACCACCGTCATAGCCTCGTCAAGCTGCGGTGTGGATTTGTTCGACCATATCCGCCACCTGATGATTACCTCCATTCCGGCTTTCACGCTGGCGCTCGTTGTGTTTGGCGTGGTGGGACTTTTCTCCTCGCCCGCGCCTGTTGCAGGTGAGGAATCGGAAATACTCACGGCCCTCCACACCACTTTCAACATCACTCCGTGGACCCTGGTGATACCTCTGGTGGTGTTCACCCTCATTGCACTGCGCGTGAAAACAATCTACAGTCTTGCCGTGAGCACCCTGCTTGGCATTGCCGGTATTTTCGTGTTCCAGCCCGGGATGCTTCAAGCCGCCTCCGGGATTGAAGTTTCCGGTTTCGCAGGCACCGTGCGCGCTGTTCTTGCCATTTTGTGGACCGACACAGCCATTGCCACCGGCAATGAGACCCTTGACCAACTGGTGACCACAGGCGGCATCACCGGCATGCTCCCCACGGTGAACCTTGTGCTCTGCGCCATGCTCTTTGGCGCCGCCATGCTCGGCACCGGCATGTTGAGGGTTATTGCCGCTGCTTTCACGCGCCGTCTGCGCCGCCGCACATCAATTGTAGGGGCAACCGTTGGCAGCGGACTGTTCCTCAATGCCTGCACGGCCGACCAATACCTGTCCATCATTATTGGCGGCAACATGTATCGCGACGTGTACAGCCGCTACTCCCTGCAACCTCGCCTGTTGAGCCGCACGCTCGAGGATTCTGTCTCGGCCACCTCGGTGCTGATTCCCTGGAACTCCTGTGGCGTTACCCAGTCAACCGTTCTCGGCGTGGCCACGCTCACCTATCTCCCATTCTGCATTTTCAACATTGCATCTCCCATAATGACATTAATCATGGCCTGGACCGGATTCAAGGTCGCGCCTGGTAAAGTTCGTAAAGTAGCATCATGAAAAAAACTCTTTTTGCAGCCGGGCTCATTTGTGCCTTTGCGTGCACACTTACACTTCCGTCGGCGGCCTCGGCTGCCACCACCCTCTCGGCCATGCCTGTTTGCGAAGCCGACAACACCACCCTCACCTGTAAGTCCAATCGCCCCGAGCCTCAAAACCGGCTGTTCCGCTCCGAAGCCGTGGAGCGCGAAATCAACCGCGTGAAAACCCTGCTCACAAACCAAAAGCTTGTGTGGATGTTTGAAAACTGCTTCCCGAACACGCTCGACACCACTGTGCACTTCCGCAAAGACTCCGCCGGCAAGAACGACACTTTTGTCTACACCGGCGACATTCATGCCATGTGGCTTCGCGACTCGGCCGCCCAGGTGTGGCCCTACGTTCAGCTGTGCGGCTCCGATGCAGCCCTTAAGGATTTAATCGAGGGTGTTATTCGCAGGCAATTCAAGCTCATAAACATTGACCCCTACGCTAATGCGTTTAACGATGGTCCCACCGGCGGCGAGTGGCAGTCCGACATCACGGCAATGAACCCTAATGTCCATGAACGCAAATGGGAAATCGACTCGCTCTGCTATCCCATCCGGTTGGCCTACGAATATTGGAAGCGCACCGCCGACGCCTCTATTTTTGATGACGAATGGCTCAGCGCCGTCCGTGCAATCCTGGCCACCTTCACCGAGCAGCAGCGCAAGAATGGCCCCGGTCCCTACACCTTTATGCGCCGCACCGAAAGAGCTCTGGACACCTTGAGCAACAACGGCCTGGGCGCACCGGTGAAACCTTGCGGACTCATTGCTTCCGCTTTCCGCCCCTCCGACGATGCCACCACGCTGCAGTTCCTCATCCCGTCCAACTTTTTTGCCGTGTCGGCCCTGCGTAAAGCCTCCGAAATACTTTCACAGGTGAATGGCGACGAGCAGCTTGCTTCGGAATGTTCCGATTTGGCCGATGAGGTTAGTGAAGCCCTCCGCACCCACGCCGTTTTCAACCACCCCGAGTTCGGACCCGTTTATGCCTTTGAGGTGGACGGATTCGGCAATTATAACCTCATGGACGATTCCAATGCCCCCAGCCTTCTTTCACTGCCTTATTTGAGCGATGTGGCGCAGGACGACCCGGTGTATCAAAACACCCGCCGCTTTGTGTGGAGCACCGCCAACCCTTACTTTTTCAGCGGCACTGCCGGCGAGGGCATCGGGGGACCTCATGTGGGTTACGACATGGTGTGGCCCATGAGCCTCATGATGAAAGCCTTTACATCGTCCGACGACCAGGAAATAGCCCGGTGCATAAAAATGGTGATGGACACCGATGCGGGCACCGGCTTCATCCACGAGTCATTTCACAAAGACAACCCCGCCAACTTCACCCGCGAGTGGTTCGCCTGGCAGAACACTCTCTTTGGCGAACTCATTCTCAAACTTGTGAACGAAGGAAAAGTCCCCCTCCTCAACTCCCTCTGACCTGAGGCAGAGCCGGAACAATACCACCTGTTCATTTTATTTCCAGAACTGACGGGCCTGTGACCGGTGGGGTGGTTATTGCGCCAAGGGCGTTCATGGTGTCGGTGATGTCGGTGCCGTTGAACATAACCGTTCGGGGCAGATTGCCGTTGAGGTCGATGAGGTTCAGCTTCATTGTGGCTCCGTAGCCTTGAGTGCGTGTAATGCCGCCGCCGTAGCCAAACAGAATGGTCAGTGTGGTGTCGGGGTTATAGTCCGGATTCCCCACTATGTCACTGAACAGCTTCCACCCGTAGGCTTCGCGGTAGAGTTGCAGCGAAACTTCCGGCACCACCAGGCGGCAGTTGCGGTCAAGATACGGGTCAAAGGTGAAGTAGGATATTGCAACCGGTTCAATGGCCGGCAAATGGATTTCTTTCAATCCGTAGCAATAATAAAATGCCTCCGCGTCAATTCGTTGCAGTTCGCGTCCGAACTCAAGTTCCTGCAAGCCGGTGCATCCGTAAAAAGCAAGTTGTCCAATGTGGTTGAGGTGCTCCGGAAATGCTATGTAACGCAGCGATGAACATTGTGCGAACGCGAAGCCAGAGATTTTGAACACTGTTGCCGGAACGTCCACTTCCTCTAATGCGTGGCAGTTGAAGAAGAGTCCCTCGGGAATGCTGTCCATGGCCGCCGGAAGTTTAACGTGCTTCAGCGAGGTGCAGTCCTGAAACACATATCCGCTCAGGAAACTGTTTTCGTTGGCCACTGACACCTCTTCAAGCGAGGGGCACTCTTGGAATGCCGATTGACCTACGGCCGTCACCGACTCCGGAAGCATTGCCCGTTGAAGATTTCCACAGTGATAAAAAGCCAACTGCCCTATGCCCCAAACGCTGCCGGGGAGGCTTGGTATTTCGGTAATTGATTCGCAGCCGGAAAAGCAGAGCGGCGGAATTATCTCCATGGTGCCGGGCAGCGTGGACAGGTTCAGCGATGCGCAGCTGTAGAATGTCCCGGTGCCAAGCGTGGTGAGGCTTTGAGGCAAAACCACTCCGGAGAGCGAGGTACACACTGAGAAAGCGAAGTCGCCAATCTCCCGCAGCCCTTCCTCGGCTTCAAAGCTCTGCAAATCAACGCATCCGTCAAAGGCATGATTGCCAACGCTTGCAATGCCTCCGTGCAGCTTAACGGAACGTAACTTCTTGCAATCGGCAAGAGCATACCGGCCAAGCGCTTCTATTTCATCAGGCACGGTTAGGTTAACCAGCGTTTCTCCTGCAACGGTCAGCGGGCAGTAAGCGCACAGGGGTGAAGAGAAGTCATTGGCAAATTTCATTCTCAGCCATTGGCTTACGCTGCTCACACTTACACTTTTGAGCCGCGGACAGCTGCGGAATGCATCTTCGGCAATCACAACCGGTGCATCGCCAAACTCAATTGAGGCAAGCGAGGTGCAGTACATGAACGCACCTTTGCCAATTTCTGTTACCGATGAGGGGAGGCGCACTGCGGTGAGAGCTTTATTGTAAGAGAAAGCACTGTCGGCTATGGCCGTTACCTTTAGCAATTCGCCGCCGCAGTCGGCGGTTTCGGGAATTGTAACACTGCCGGAGGCATCCTTGGCATTGGTCAGCTCGCAGCAGCCGTTGCCCGTTGGCGTGTATGTGATGCCGGCTGTTTGAGCAGTGCTGAACATGGATGTTGCAAGCAGGAACAATGCCGCTATTATGATATGTTTCTTCATCCTATTCTGAACTTAAAGATTTTACCCACGGCTTTTACAATTGCCACACCGTTGTGGCTCAAGGTGATTTGACTGCCATGGCCGGAGTAAAGTTTTACACCGGTTTCGCTGAAAATTTCCACCATTTCGCCCTGCGGCAGGTTGCCAATGTGCACGGTGTTTCCCTTTACCCAAACATGCAGTGGCGAATCGTTTTCCGTATCGGTTATCCCGGCAAGCGATTGGAACACCACAACCAGCTCGGCGTCGCTCTGCAGCGATGGGAGTGTGAGCACGCCGTTCTCCGACACCTCTTCAATAACTTCCCGTCCGTTGAGGGTGGCCGATGTCAGCTTCCACCCATCTTCAGGTGCGAGTGTCAGCGGCACCGAGGCGCCCTGTTTCTCGCGGCTTGTCACCTTGCCTGCCGGAAGCACAATGGTGAGATTGATTTCCATGCCGGGGTTGTCGTCCTCGACGGTTGCGGCAAAGTCACGCCACGGCGACTCTGCTCGGTAAGCCTGCTTGCGCCCTGTTGGAACCGTGAGTGTGGCTTGCGGAGGCACCGTTGCGTCAAATGCATACATCATTGCACGGGGTGGAGTCGCAGCCCGGCAAATCACATTGTCAATGGCTTTGCAGCCGTCAAACGCCTGAGTTCCTATCTGCGTGGTGCTGGCGCCAAGCCACACACGCCTTAATTCCGTGCATCCGTAAAATGCTTTGCGACCCAACGTCCGCGTGCTCTCCGGCAGCGTGACAGCCACAAGCGATGTGCAATTGTTGAAGGCTTCATCGGCAATATTTGTTATCGACCCGGAAAACTCCACGCTTTCAAGCGAGCGGCATCCGCTGAAACACCCCTTGGGAACCGAGGTCCAGCCCTGAGGCAATGTTACAGTGACAAGCGACGGGCAATCGAAAAACAGATAGTCGCCGGCCGTGATACTTCCTGCTCCCATGCGCACGTCGGTCAGCGAGCTGCAACTCCGGAAAGCCATGCTGCCAATAACTTTGGCGGCACTGATTTCCACAAGTGTCAAGGCCGAGCAGCCGTTGAAGGCTTCGGTGGCAACGGTGTCAATGCCCGCCGGCACAAGCAGTGAGGTTATGGAGGTGTTGTTTTTAAAAGCGCCGGTGCTGACGGCTGTCACTTTGTAGGTGGTGCCGGCGGCGGTTACAGATGTTGGTATTGTTATGTGACCCGATGCCTGCGGCGAACTTATCACCGCACACTCGCCCGGAGCAGTGGCTTGAAATTTCAATTGGCCTGATTCAAATGTGGGCTGCGTGGCTCCTGCCCGGCCGGGCAGTAACGGCAACCACATCAGCAGCAGGGCCAATGTGCATAGTTTTTCCATTTACACAAAAATTACGGGCACTCTTTTTTGAAGGGGTGTCCCTGTTAACGGTTTGCGAATTGAAACTATGCCTGACCGACTGCAAAAATATGAAAAATTGAACTATTATCCGAAAAAAAACGTAACTTTGCAATTGAATTGAAACAAATGCCCGATGCGTTGCAAGAGAGCAACTTCAAAGCGGGCACTGACCATTTTTCTTACGACACTGCAAGAGCGGCCATTGTCAATATGTGCGTTGACTTCGGTCGACCTGTCGGATATATTATCCCGACAGGCAGGGAACCGGGTGTGAATCCCGGGCAGGCCCGCTGCCGTGAAGCCTTGACAAATCCTTGTCATTTTATGCCACTGCATCAGCATATATAAGATGTGGGAAGGCGACAAGAATCAGAGGTAAGCCGGAAGACCTACTTGTTTGTGTCAGCCTTTTCTAAAGCTCACGAGGACCTCAGCTTTGGCTATGCGGATTCCGCTCCGCGCTGTATAAGCGGTTTAAGATTCGGGTAATTTATGGAAATGTCCATCCGTAATCGCGCCATTTTACATTGACAAGTACCGGTGCTCGTGAGCCTTAAAAACTATGTAACAGGCCATGAACCGGATTTTTTTTAAACTGATTTTTATTGCATTTTTTTGGTTTGTTCCCGCCGCCGCATCGGCTGCTGTGACGGATTTTGTCATGTATCCGTCGCCCGACAAGCCCATTCACTCCATTTCAACTCTGCGCATTGAGTTTCCCGAGGCAAAGTTCCTTGGCATGTATGGTTCTCAACTTGTAGGCGTCACACTCACAAAGGCCGATGACCCCTCGGTGGTGTACGAGCCCGTGAATCCGCACTATCCCATTTCAAATAATCAAACCTTCAGTCTCAGACGCAAGGGCGACCCCGATGGCAAGGCTGTGACCGTGACGGAGCCGGGCAACTATGTGCTGCACTTCCCCGAGCGCTGTTTCGAGCTCTGCGGCAGCTGGTATGTGAATTTGGACTGGAGCAAGGAAATTAACGTCACTTACACCATTTCAGGAAATGGCTCCGAGGGTTACGATAACTTTTTTGACCGCGATAAAATTGCTGTCCGCCCAATGCCCGGCCGCATCCTCGAGTTCTCCGATATTACCCTGGAATTCCCCTTGCCGGCGGGCGATGCCGTTATCGAAGCTCCGGGAATTGACCTCATAACAATGAAAAGGGTAGGGGACAACCCCCGGGAGTACAAACTTGTGAACTGCGAGTTTGACTACGATCGCTCTATCCTGCTGCGTTTCTGTCCCAAGGATGCCAAGTACAGCCAGGATGTTCCCGTGTTCGAACCCGGTGAATATGTGGTGGATGTGCCGGCAGGTGTGGTCAGGCTCGGCGCCTCGGATGTGGTGAACCCCGCAATGCAGTTGGTTTATAACGTAACCGGGCCTAACGATGCTTCATTCCATGCTTATACTCTCACTCCGGCTGAAGGCACTCTCAGCGAAATTGAGGAAATTGTGCTCGACTTTCCGGAGTTGGACAAGGAGTTGAACTTCCCCGACGGCGTGGTGGATGTCACAAATTATCTCAACGACGTTATTACTCTCACCAAGCTTGAAAAAGACCCGGACACTCAGCGTGTCTACATTCCTTTCTCTGTGCGCCGCGTGGGCAACCGGTCGCTGGCCATGCGTTTCCGCCCTAAGTCGCTCAGTCAGGAACCCTCCAAACACACCGTGGTGGCTACCCGTGGCGACTATCTTCTTAACATTCCTCCAAACACATTTAAAGGTAAAGGCAACGACTTTTCGTTCAACCGCAGAATCATGGCCTATTACACGGTTGATAGGGCAGTCGTTGCCGACCCCATGAGCGTTTATCAGCTTGACCCGGCCAACAACACCGCTTTGGGCGAGCTTAAAGGAGCAAGCATAACTTTCCCCGAAGTTACCGAGGGGCTTGTGTGGCCCTTTGACCGCGATAAAATCAAACTGGTGAATGTTGAAACGCCTGACGTGTCCTATAAAGCCGTGGGTGTGATGATGATGGGCAACACCGTGAGCTGGAGCATAGGCATGCCCGATGAAAAGTATTCCAACAGCATAACGCTCACTGCCCCCGGCACGTACCGTCTCACAATAGAGCCCGGAACTTTTGTGGCCTATGCTGACCGTTCGCACACCAATGCCGAAATAACGTCGGTGTTTACCATTTCGCCAAATCTGAATTTCACATGTCAGATTACCCCTGAACATGATTCTTATCTCACCGAACTGGAATCAATCACTGTTCAATGCACGCAGGGGGCAACCAATCTGCGTGTCAACGCCGGACAGGCTAATCCGCCCCTCCTTACCTCCGGCGGCGGCGTTACGGTTAACTTGACTCCTCAGGTAGTGTCCGACACCGAAATCCGTTTTGCTGTTGAAGGTACGCTTACGCCGGGCTTGTGGACAGCCCGGTTCCCAGCCGGTTATTTCACCCAAACCAATGCCGATGGAGTTGACGTAACCAATATATCGGACATCAGCGCCCGATATAATATTGTGGAGCTTCCCGCGGTTGGCAATGTGGTGCGCCCCGCCTCCGGCTCGGAAGTAACCGGCATAGCCTCTATAAGTATTGTTCCGGTCATGGACAATTTCCGTTCATTGGCCATAGACAACAGCGTAGGCTCTCCAGTGCTCCAAAACGGGACACATACGGTAACACTAACCGCCACAGCCTCCGACTATGCCGTGGCCCTCTTCCCCACTTCCGCCAATCTTGAACCCGGCACATGGACCCTCACCGTGCCGGCAGGCTTCATAAACGTAACCGACGGTCATGGCATAACCGTGGCCATGGATGCCATCAGCGCCACCTACGCCATTGTCAATTACAGTCCCTCGCCTTTGTCGTCAGGCATTTTTATTCTCAACGAAGGTGCCTATGGAACTGACTACGGCTCGGTTAGCTTCATTGACCGCAACACCGGCGCCATAAATTACAATTTGTTCCAAAAGGCCAATAAGGGAACACATCTGGGTGTTACTTCTCAATTTGGCGAACTCTATGGCAATCACTTCCTTACGCTCAGCAAGCAAACCGACTATAACGGCACCTCGGGCGCTCTGCTCACGTGCGCCTCTGCCGCCGACATGAGTATGCAATGGCAAACAACCGTCAGCAACGCCGACGGCCGTTCAATCTGCGGCATTGATTCCGAAAAAGTCTACGTGGGCACCGACTCCGGCATCCTTATTTACAATCTTACCGACGGCACATGCCGGGGTACAGTAAAGGGCACGGAGTCGGCCAACGGTCATTATGCCGACCAAATTGGCGAAATGATTCTTTTGAACCGGCATCTGTTTGCCGCGCATCAGGGAAAGGGCATTGATGTTGTTGACTCCGACACTGACCTCCTGCTCACCACAATATCGCTCCCCTCCATCGCCTCCCTGACGGTAACCGCCACCGGCCGCCTTGTCGCTGCCACAACCGATTCCTCGCAGCCATTTATGGAAATTAATCCCGAGTCGTTCACAATCACCCCCTTCTCCAATGTGACTGACACCCCGGTGGCTTTCTCCTGGAACTCCTGGCGCAAAGCCCCGTTGGCCACCTCCATCAGCGGCGACGTTCTTTATTTCGCCACCGAGGAGCTCTCGCCCTACGTGGCCCGTTACGATGCCGGAAGCCTTGACTACTCACCCCGTTTCATCAAGCTCCCCTCCGTGGGACGCTATCAAATGGTGCAATACGGCTCGTCGCTGAGCGTTGACCCCGAAACCGGCTACATCGTTATTCAGGCCGTGGGCATGGGTTCTTCGCCGGCCTATAATCTTAACCGAATATATTTTGCCGACGCATCAACCGGAGTAATCAATCAAGACCTCACCGTGGAACCGGAGTCGCACTATTGGTTCCCTGCCATGGCGCTCTACCCTGTGGCTGACGCGCCCATGATTTCCCACATCCCCGTCATTGAACTGGGTGGCGGCGTTGAGAGTGAGGAAATTGACCTTGCCGCGAACACCTCGCTCAGCGTAGGCAACAGTTCCCTCATTACCTACACCGCCCGATGCGGCAATCCGTCGGTATGCAACGTGGCCCGCATCGCTCCCGGACGTTTCCTCGTGTCAGCCCTGTCCGACGGCATTTCCGAAATAACCTTCACCGCCACTTATCGCGGCATGGCCGCCGAGTGCGTCGTCCCGGTGGTAGTGAAAAATTCCGCGGCAATCGTCCTGCCTGCCACTGACGCCGTGCCAATGGATGTTTACGGCCTGGACGGTGTGCTGATTCAGCGGAATGCCTCGCCCGAATTTATCGATAGACTTCCCCGCGGCTTCTACATTATCGGAGGAAAAAAAGTATTAAAATAACATATTTGCAATGAGAAAAATCAAATTTTGTCTGACTCTCATCCTGGCCGTCATGTCAATGGCCGCGGCTCGGGCTGAAGTCACCTGGCAGCTCACACCCGAACCCGGAACAAATGTCACCGACCTCTCGGTGCTCAATATTGCCTTCTCCGGCATAAGCACTCTCACTTATCCCAAAGTGGAAACTATCGACGCCCGCCTGGTCAACGAAGACACCGGCGAAACCTATAAATGCGTCTCCTTTGAATACAACTGGAACACCATGGCCGACGTCTCGATAAAATTCGGCATCGAAGGAACTTCGACACCCGCCTCGGTAACGTCCTCCGGCACCTACAAGCTCACCATTGGCGCCGGTTCGTTCAAAGGCAGTTACAAAACCGACGCCGGAGACTGGGACACATATTATTGTCCAGTAATGGAGGCCACCTACACCATCGGTGCCGGCGAAACAAACTCCATGAGCAACTACGTCCTGACTCCCGCCGCCGGCACCGTCACTTCCTTCCCCTCAATTAAAATCGACTTCCCCGACACCGGGTTCAATGGCATTGAAGTGCTGGACATCAACGGCGTTACCCTCACCGCCACCGGCGGCTCCTACTCGCAGCCAACTCTCTTCAAGGTTGTGAAAACCGAAGGCAACTACAACACTTTCTGCACAATGTACTTTGACTATGCCGACGCCACCGTGCCTCAGCCCATGACCATTGCCGCCCCCGGCAACTACCGCCTCGACATTCCCGCCGGCACTTTCCGCGAAGATGATAGGTTTGCAACCGATAAAGCTGAAAACGCTGCCATCACCGCCTACTTTGAAATTGCCTCCGAAGCCGGCAACGGCATGTCGCAAGCCTCCTTCTCTCCCAAGGCCGGAACAGTCGAATCAATCGGCAACGTGCAGATCATTTTCGGCGGCAACGGCGGCGGCTTCCAGCTTCCTGCAGCCGACGACTGGAGCAAAATCACCATTAAGGAAAAAGGCGAATATGGCAAAACCTACACCTGTGTCAGCATCTCGTCCACCGACCTGCGCTCCAATTCCGCCCTCATGCAGTTTGCTCCCGAAGGTTCTGCCGACCCCGTCACCATAACACGCAAAGGCGAATACCTCCTTGAAATTCCCGCCGGACTCTTCTCCGGCATCACCGGCACATCCGGCAACCGGCGCATGACCAACGACGCCATGGCCGTTCTCTACACCATCAATCCCTCCGGTTACACCTTCACCTGTGAAGCTTCCGGCAATGGAACAATCGAAGCCTGGACCGACTACGACCCCGCAACCAACAACCCCACCGGTACACAAATTGAACAGGGTGGCCCGGTTGAGGCAGGTTCAATTCTTTTCCTCTACCTCATCCCCGGAAAAGTCACCGACTCCACTTTTGAGTCAATCACTGCCTTTGAAATGGAATACGATTCCGAAATCCTCTCGCTTGAAGATCTCAAATTCTTCGCCGACCAATTCGAAGCCAACCCCAACGGACTTATGGTTAGCTTATTCTCCGTTCAGGACATTCATGCAAAGGCTGTGTTCTCCAACAACCTTGCCGGAATCACCGATATCCTTTTCAATCCCGCTGCCGGCCCCGTGGAGCTCTTTAACCTCAGCGGCGAGCGCGTCAATGCCGAAAATCTCTCAACCGGCATCTACCTCATGCGTCAAGCCGGCGCAACCAAAAAAGTTTTAATCAGAAAATAACAAACATCAAACAATAATAATTTTCTGTCAATCAGCACTGTTGCACACGGTTGTAACAGTGCTGTAATTATTTTAACTGATTTTAACCTTAAAACACTTGCATTGGTGAAAAAGTTAGTAACTTTGCATTGTTAACGATTTGTAACACCGCCTCCTTCCTCCGAAATTCAAGAACGTAACAGCAAGAAATTGCATTAGCTTATTAAAACACCCCACAATTCTTAATTGCTCTGAATTGCACACACTTTTTCTGATAATGATTGGTTTAAAATAAAAATGATTGGTTTATTAAAGTCTAAAAGCCGGGCTCGCTGCGAAAGCGGGCCCGCTTCTTTCGTGGGGGGGGCAGCCTGAAGACGGGGTGCTCCACACCCCGGCCAAATCCACAACATTGGCGGCCGCAAAGACCTTGTGCGCCGACAGTCGTTCCACTTGTGTCACTCAGGCGAGATGGTGAAGCTTTTTGGACCCGTTCCTCTGCAAATTTTCTTTACAAAAATCGAGTCCTGTTGCTGTTTTCGCCGTAATTTCACTATTTTTGCAAAAAATACCAACTCACTGAAAATGAAAATAGCCCTCATAGGCTACGGCAAAATGGGCCGGGCCATTGAAAAAATAGCTTTGGAACGCGGACACGAAATCGTGGCCCGGATTGACGTTGACAACCACGACGATATGGACACCGACGCTTTCCGCAGCGCCGACGTGGCAATCGAATTCACCACCCCCGCCACAGCCTTCTCCAATTGCGTCGAGGCTTTCTGCCAAGGCGTAAAAGTAGTTTCCGGCACCACCGGCTGGACCGAACTAATGCCTCTTATCAAGGAACTGTGTGACAATCATGGCGAAACTTTCTTCTGGACATCCAATTTCAGCATCGGCGTGAACCTCTTCTTCGCCCTCAATGCCTACCTGGCCAAACTCATGGAGAATTTTCCCCAATACGTCCCCTCGATGGAGGAAATTCACCACATCCACAAACTGGACCATCCCAGCGGCACCGCCGTATCGCTTGCCAACGACATCATTGCCAACTCCCCGCGCCTCAGCGCCTGGACCGAGCAAATGCCCGCACCTCAGGGCGAGCTCCCCATCGCCCACCGCCGCGAAGGCGAAGTCCCCGGCACCCACATAGTCAGCTGGGACTCTCCCGTGGACAACATAACCATCACCCACACAGCCAAAAGTCGCCAGGGGTTCGCCCTCGGCGCCGTGGTGGCAGCCGAATGGGTCGCAACTCAAACCGGATTCCTCACCATGCCAAGCCTCATGGAGCGCATTGTGGGCAACGCTAAACTCATCGACATACTCAAATGACCTCCCACACCGATTCACAGGCAGCCACTCCCGCTGCCACCGACTTCCGCTCGCGCATAGCCGCCGTGAAGCCCACCCGCTGGGTCCGCTTCGGCATTGTCACCCTCATCTTCATCCTCTGGGTGATATGGCTCGGAAACCCCTGGGTGCTCCTGCTCCTGCCACTCCTCTTTGATATATACATCACCGGCTACATCCCCTTCACCTGGTGGAAAAAGAGCAAAAACAAGCTCACCCGAACCGTAATGAGCTGGGTCGACGCCATTGTCTACGCCCTCATCCTCGTCTACTTTGTGTTCACCTTCATTGGCCAGAACTACGAAATCCCCTCCTCATCGCTTGAAAAATCACTCCTCGTCGGCGACTATCTCTGGGTCAACAAAATGGCCTACGGCCCCCGCGTGCCTCAAACACCCCTCCATTTCCCACTGGTGCAGAACACATTCCCGATTCTCAACACCAAAAGCTACATTGAATGGCCCCAGTGGCGCTACCACCGCCTCAAAGGCCTCGGCAACGTTCAGTCGGGCGACATCGTAGTGTTCAACTTCCCCGCCGGCGACACCGTTGCCACAAAAGTGCAGAACCCCGACTATTACACACTTGTCAAGTTCTACGGCCGCGACGTTATTCTGAACCACCCCAACGAATTTGGCGAAATAATATACCGCCCCGTAGACCGCCGCGAAAACTACGTTAAGCGCGCCGTGGGACTCCCGGGCGAGACCCTCAAAATTGTCGACGGGCAAATCTACATCAACGGCGCTCCCCAGGCAATGCCCGCCAACGTCCAGTTCAACTACGTGGTTCAAACCACACGCCCCCTTTCCGAGTCCGACTGGCAACTCTTCGGCGTTTCCAACGACGATGCCGCCCAAGCACCCGTAACCCTCGACCCCGCTGACTTCTCCAACTGGTCAAGCGCAGGCTTCGACCCCGCCTCGGCCTCCAGCCACCCCATCTACCGCACCCCGCTCACCCAAGCCATGGTCGACAAAATCAAATCCTCCGGACTGGTCAAAGCCATAATCCGCGAGCCAGCCCCCATGGGCGAATTTCTCTTCCCCGACGGCCTTTCCGACTCCTGGACCCGACAGGACTACGGCCCCGTCCTAATCCCCAAAAAGGGAATGACCATCAAAATCACACCCGAAAACTGGCCAATGTACGAGCGCGTAATCCGAAACTACGAGTACCACTACGACTCCTACGTCAAGGATGGCCGCGTCTACATTGACGGTGCCCCGGCCGACACCTACACCTTCCGGATGGACTACTACTTCATGATGGGCGACAACCGCGACTGCTCACTCGACTCCCGCTACTGGGGCTTCGTGCCCGAGGATCACATCGTAGGCAAACCCATGCGCGTGCTCCTCTCATTTGACAAGGACAAGAGCCTCTTCAACGGCGGCATCCGCTGGAACCGCGTGTTCAAAAACGCCAACCCCGGATTCGAAGAATGACCCCGGCCGCCGAACCAAAGCTGGTGCTCCCGTCGCAATTCCTGGGCTCCGTGGGCTACTACGCACTTATGCACACCTTCCCCCGGGTGGCCATTGACGTGGACGCCCCATTTGACAAACGCTGCAAAGAAGTGCACCGGTGCACCATAGCCGACACCCACGGCACCAAGCAGCTCACCATACCCATCTGCAAACCCGTTTCAATGACCGCCGCCCGCTGGAGCGACATCGTGATCTCCGACCATGGCGCTTGGTGGCACGTCCATTGGGAAACCCTCAAGTCGGCCTACGGACGCACACCATTCTTTGAATTTTATGCCGACGACTTCGCCCCATTCTTCTCATCCTCAATGGCCGGGCGCAAACTCACCGATTACAATGCCGCGCTCGACCGCCTGCTGCGCCGCCTTCTTCTAATTGACACAGCCGTGGATTTCGATGTGCGCCACGGCCTCCGGATAGAACCCCAGGTTGACCTCACCCCCTACTATCAGGTGCGCTCCCTCACCCAAGGCTTCATCCCCGGCCTCTCAGCCATCGACCTCCTCTTCAACCTCGGCCCCGAAGCCGCCCTCTACCTCGACAAACTCAGCCATTATTAAGAACCCGCTCCACCCTTTCTTAATTACCCTTCACCCTTCACATTTCACGCTCCACACTTCACACCTCACGCCCCACCCTTGACAACACTTTCATTTTCAGCGAAATGAAATGATTGTTAACACATATTAACTCATTTCTTCTGAAAAATAATCGTCAAAACATTTGGCGGGTATTGAAAAAAGCTCTACCTTTGCACTCGCTTTTGGGAACGCCCCCGGGCCGACCCGCCGAGCCGGACTCCCGCGAGAGGGAGCCGCAAAAGAAAAAACGCTGAAAAATCGCAAAAAGTTTTGCAGGTTCGAAAAAAACCGTTTAACTTTGCAAAGATTTTCCGCCGCGCCGAAAAGTCAAGGCGCCGGCAAGCGAAAAGAGAACATTGAAAGAATTACAATAGACAAGAGAAGTAGTACAAGAGTCATTAACAAGTGATGCTCTTAGTCAATTTCCAAAAAGTCAATAAAGCGGAACAAACCGGAGCCTGCCCTCGGGAGCGTTTGAAAAACGCCGCCCAGGGACACAACAGAACAACAAACCAACAAACGGGTTGTCTGTTCTTTTTGAAATGAAAAAGAAA
>JAMPBC010000015.1 GCA_023666905.1 Bacteroides sp.
TGGATCAAATCAACGACGTGCTGGGCGATGCTCCCAACATGATGCGCCTAATTGAAAACAACAAGCGAAACAAACATGAGTACTGGCGCGTGTTCGGCAATGTTTACCTGCAGATTGAGCCGGTCAAGAACCTCATTCTTAAAACAAACTTCGGTGTAAACTACTACAGCGAGACCAACAAAACGTTTGAACCCAAGTGGCTTCGCGACGACGTGAACAAGCTCAGCCAGTCAATGGTGAAAAATGTCGACTGGGTGTGGACCAACACTGCTCAGTATAACATTGACTTCGGTAAGAACTCAATCATGGCTCTTGTGGGTGTCGAGTCAAAAAGATACCATAGTGAAAACTTCAACGGCTACGGAACGAACCTCACCATCGAGGACCCCAACTATCTTTATCTCGGTAACGTGACCGCCAACAAGAACGTTGGTGCCGGCGCATCGAACTATTCCATGTTCTCAGGTTTCGGTAAAATCAATTACAGCTTCGACAACCGCTATCTCGCATCTTTCACATTGCGCCGCGACGCATCTTCCCGACTCTCCACCGAGCATAACTACGACTGGTTCCCCTCGGTTTCGGCCGGCTGGCGCATCTCGCAGGAAAAATTCATGGAGAACACCCGTTCATGGCTCTCCGAGCTCAAATTGCGCGGTTCGTGGGGTATCAACGGTAATGACCTTATTGACAATGAAGCCTTCTATGCAAAATATCTAATGAGTCTTGACCGCGGCTCCTATAACATGAGCGGTGATGGCGTGACACTTGCCCCCGGTGCTTACCGCATCCGCACCACCAACCCCGACCTCAAATGGGAAAAGACCTATCAGACAAACGTTGGCGTAGATGCCGGATTCCTCAACAATCAGCTCACCGTGTCACTTGACTATTTCTACAAGAAAACCAAGGATATGCTCGTTGAAAAGCCCTACATAGCAACAATTGGCGAGGGCGGCTACTGCTGGTACAACGGTGGCGAAATGACCAACAAAGGTTTTGAAGCACAAATTGACTGGCGCTCATCCGTAGGCCGTGACTTCACTTACAACGTTGGTCTTAATGTAACGGTGTCGAAAAACAAAGTTGTTGACCTTCTTGACGACATCTATTACTCCTACGGAGGTGGCTATGCCGGACACTCGCTGGTTGGCCAGTCGCTCGGTTCATGGATGGGCTTCAAAACCGACGGTGTGTTCCGCACCCAGGCTGAAGTTGACGAATATTGCAGCAAGTATCAGGTTGAATTCGGCAAACCCGCTGTTGGCCGTGTGAAATATGTCGATGCCGACGGCGACGGTAAAATCAACTACAATGACCGCACATGGCTTGGTTGCGACCTGCCCAAAGCCCAGTTCGGCCTTAATCTCGGCGCAACATGGAAGGGATTTGACCTGAGCATGTTCTTCACCGCCATTATCCGCGATGCTTTCAACAACTCGAAATATTACACTGACCTGTTCCAGTGCTGGAACGGTAACCACGGACAGTCACTTCTTGAAGCAGCCAATGCCTACGAGCGTTTCCTCACCACCGGCTACTATGACTGCGACACCCCCGCTCCCACCACCGACAACAGCAACAATGAACACGAAGTGTCAGAATTCCATATTGAAAACGGTTCATTCCTGCGCATGAAGACTTTGACGCTGGGCTATTCACTCCCCGCCGCTCTCCGCACCAAGTTGCATTTGAGCAACGCCCGCATCTATTTCCAGGCACAGAACCTGTTCACCATCACAAGCTACTCCGGTGCCGACCCCGAAGGTCTCGGTTATCCCTACGCTCTCCCTCGCTCTTACACATTTGGTATTCAATTCGGATTCTAACACTTAAAAATCATAAAAGCAATGAAACTACGTAACATCATATATGCTCTCGGCTGCTCGGTTATGCTTGCAAGCTGCAGCGACGATTTTCTTGAAAACACTCCGCAAGGAAGCCTCTCGGACGGTGTGATGAATTCCACCGAGGCCATTGACCTGCTTGTAAACTCGGCTTACGCCTCTCTCTCGGGTTTCACCAACGAACAGGGTGACCCCTGGGTGCGCCCAACCTCTAACTGGAGCTTCGGCGAAGTCCGCGCCGACAATGCCTACAAAGGGGGCGGCGGCGAAGGTGACCTTTGGGACATACACGCCATGGAAACATTCCAGGTGCAATCGAACAACGGTAACCTCGACGGCAAATGGTTCAATCTTTACAGTCAGATTTCGCGCTGCAACGCAGCTCTGCGCGTGCTCAATACGGCCGACCCGGAAGTGGTGACCGTGCGCGATTCACGCATTGCCGAAATGAAGGTTCTCCGCTCGCACTTTTACTTTGAACTGGTGCGCCTGTTCAATAAAGTCCCTTACATGGACGAGAATCTTCCTGAAACCGAATATGTGAACGTTCCTAACGATGAATTTACCCGCGAGCAGCATCTTGCACGCATTGCCGCCGAACTTCTTGAAGCTGCCGAGTCGCTCCCCGACCGTCAGACTGAAGTGGGCCGCATCAACAAAAACATCGCTCTTGCCTATGCCGCCAAAGTGAAACTTTACCAGGCATACGAGCAGGACCCCCAGACCCATGCAGTTACCAACATCAACAAAACGCTGCTCGGCGAAGTTGTGGAACTCATAAACCGTGTACAGGGCTACGATCTGCTCCCCGATTTCCAAGGTCTTGACCTTGTGGCCAATGAAAACGGCCCGGAAAGTGTGTTTGCAATCCAGTACTCGATGAACGACGGCTCTGTTGATGGCGGCCGTGTGAACTGGAGCAATCTGCTAAACTCACCGTCAGGCAACAGCCCTTATCACGGCGACGGTTTCTTCCTTCCCTCGCAGGACCTTATCAATGCCTATCAAACCGATGCCAACGGTCTGCCCGTGTTCGATTATCAGTCACGTCCCGATTATGCCGTGGTAACCTTCATTGACGATGAACATCAAACATTGAGCAACACCGAACCCACCGTTGACCCGCGCCTTGACTTCGTCGTAGGCCGTCCCACAATCACCTACAAGACCTATCGCGAAACACCCTGCCAATCCTGGGTGCGTGACCGCGGTGTCTATGGCCACAACTGCGCCAAGCGTTTCTGGGTTTCACCCGAGTCGCCCGACATGTATCAAGGCTGGCCCTGGGGCGCATCACAACTCAACTGGCAGATTATCCGCTATGCCGACCTGTTGCTATACAAGGCTGAGGCTCTTATAGAAATAGGTGGTCAGGGGCTTGATGAAGCTCGCCTGCTCATCAACAAAATCCGCGAGCGCGCCATGAACAGTGCCTATGTCAAGGATTTCTACGACTCATCCAAGGATGCCGCCAACTACAAGATTGGCCTTTATCCCGCCGCAGGTTGGAATCAGGACTATGCCCGCAAGGCTCTGCGCACTGAAATGCGTCTTGAAAAAGCTCTGGAGGGCGAACGCTTCTTCGACTTGGTTCGCTGGGGCATTGCCAAAGAGGTGATGACGGCTTATTTCCAGGCTGAGCAGGCCAACCGCATCTACTATCAGGGTGCCAAATTCGATGCCGGTGAGGAGTATTATCCTATCCCCGTTGCCCAATACAATTTCTCGTTGGGCAAATACACCCAGAACCCCGGTTATCCCGCATTCTAACTGAACAGGTAAAATAAAGATTGTGAAATTGAGAGAGGGGAGGCGGTCCTGCGTCCCCTCTCTTGCAAAATAAGATTATGAAAAAGTTTATCCTAACAATTATTACGGCGCTGGTTGCTGGAGTTGCTTCCGAAGCCGCAGAAAATACAATGGATTACACCGAGCAGTGGCGCCCACAGTATCACTACTCGCCGGCTCACCGCTGGATTGGCGATCCATGTGGCTTTGTTCACTTCAACGGCAAGTTTCATGCATACTGCTGGGGCGCGGCCGAGTCGCCTGACATGATTCACTGGACCGAAATTAACAACCAGGCCATAAAGGATATTCCAAAAGGCATTGCTACGTTTACGGGCAGTGTGGTTGTTGACACCCGGAACACGGCCGGCTATGGCGATAATGCATTCATTGCGGCTTTCACCTCGTTTGACGAGCAATCAAAAAAGCAATCTCAGTCAATTGCTTTCAGCCGCGACGAGGGGCGCACGTTCCAATATTATGACCTGAACCCGGTTATTGATACATGGAGCACGGAATTTCGCGACCCCACAGTGATTTGGGACAGCGCTTCGCAGCGCTGGGTCATGCTCGTGGCCAAGGCGCTTGAGAAAAAGGTTGCGTTTTACGGCTCGGCCGACCTGAAGCATTGGGAGTGGCTGAGCGATTTCGGTCCGGCCGGTGACAGCGAGAAGTCCTGGGAGTGTCCCGACATGTTCCAGCTTCCTGTTCAGGGCACCAACAGCCGCAAATGGGTGCTCTTGGTTTCTGTTAACTGGGCGCGTGAACAGTATTTTGTGGGTGAGTTCGACGGTGTGAAATTCACTCCCAATTCTGTTGGAGGCGAGCCTCTCTATGTTGATGCAGGGCTTGACTACTACGCCTCGCGCACGTTTCAGGATTATGACGGAACACTGCCCGGAGTCTACTCATTAGGCTGGGTTTCCACATGGGACTATGCCCAACATGTCCCCACGCAGTATGGCAAAGGAGTGTGGTCGTTGCCGCGTGAACTCTCGTTGGTCAACACCCCCGCCGGCTTGCGCTTGGTTCAGCAACCCGTGGCCGCTTTGAAGGATTTACGAGGAACCTCTGTGGTTATCAACCCGTCACTCAAAGCCGGTGTTATGCCTCTGACAGCCGTGAACAGAATGAATAACCAATATGAAATTGAAGCCACATTTTCCACTGACGTCAACAATCTTTTCGGATTCAACCTTTGTAGCGGCAACGGAAAAAAGATTATGGTTTCCTACGACACCTCTTCCCACACCTTGATGCTTGACCGGACAAACTCCACTGAAGTGTCAATGCCAAAGTTTGAAAGAGTGGCCTTTTCAAAAGTGGAACCTATTGACGGGAAAATCACGCTGGATATTTTTGTGGATAAATCTGTGGTGGAGATATATGCCAATTCCGGCCGCTGCGTGATGACGGCTTTGACTTTCCCGGGCGCCGATGCCACCGGGGCAGAACTGTTCGCGCTGCGTCCGGGCAATAATGTGACGCTTAAGGCCTATCCTATTGGAAGCATTTGGACCAAGTCCACTGCACAAAAAAATTGAGGGTGTGTGAAAAAATGCCTAACTTTGCAGCTGAATTTTTGAAACGCAGAAGTAATTTGAACCATGTCAACTTACAATGAACAGGCGCGCCCCAAGGTGACCACCGCGCGCATCCGGGCCATGAAGGAGTCCGGCGAAAAAATAGCTTGCATAACGGCTTATGATTACACCATGGCGCGACTCATCGACGCTGCCGGAGTGGACTTTATACTTGTTGGCGATTCCGCTGCCAATGTGATGCTTGGCCACGACACCACACTGCCCATCACGCTCGACGAAATGATAACTTACGCCAAAGGCACTGTGCGCGGTGTTGAACACGCACTGGTGGTTGTTGACCTCCCCTTCGGTTACTATCAGGGTTGCCCTGATACGGCTTTGCAATCGGCCGTGAGGATAATGAAGGAAACCGGAGCAGCAGCGGTGAAAATGGAGGGGGGTGCTGAAATCCGCGAGTCGGTGGAGCGTGTGCTCTCAGCCGGTATTCCTGTTTGTGCCCACTTGGGTCTCACTCCGCAGTCGGTGAATAAGTTCGGCGGCTACGGAGTCCGTGCTAAAGGCGAGGCCGAAGCCGAGAAGCTCATCAACGACGCCCTTATGCTTCAGGAACTTGGCTGCTTTGCACTGGTACTTGAGAAAATCCCGGCCGCTTTGTCTGCCCGGGTCACGGAGACGTTGTCAATTCCCACCATAGGCATCGGTGCCGGTTCGGCTACCGACGGCCAGATAATTGTGGCTCAGGACATGCTTGGCATGAACAACGGCTTCAAACCCAAATTCCTGCGCCTGTTCGGCAATGTGGGTCAGGCCGTGACCGACGCAGTAGCAGGATATGTTGGTGAGGTTAAAGCTGTGACTTTCCCTTCGGCCGCCGAGCAATATTAAGGGATTGCTTACTGTTTAACTCCCTTTGAATGAATCTTGACCTAAAGATAACCCGCCTGGGACTCCCCATTCTTGTGGGGCAGGCGGGTTCCATTATTGTAGGATTTGCCGACACCGCCATGGTGGGGCATTACGGAACCCCCGAACTCGCCTCGGCTTCGTTTGTCAACAATCTTTTCAACGTTGCCATTTTCACTCTGCTCGGTTTCTCATACGGGCTCACCCCTTTGGTGGGAGCTCTTTTCGGACGGAAACAGCAGGAGGCCACAGGCGCACTCATGCGCACGGCCCTTTGGACCAACGTGGCATTCGGAGTGCTTGTTGTGGCGGTGATGACCGTAATCTATCTCAATATCCACCGCTTGGGCCAGCCACAGGAGCTGCTGCCCTTGATAGCTCCCTATTTCTTGATTTATCTGGGCGGGTTGATTCCGCTTTGCGTTTTCAATGCCTTTGCCCAATGGGCCTATGCAATTAACCGCACGCGCATGCCCATGTGGATTATTCTCATTTCCAATGTGATGAACATTGCCGGGAACTACGTGTTTATCTTCGGCCACTGCGGTTGCCCGGTAATGGGATTGAATGGTGCCGGACTGTCCACCCTCATTGCACGAGGATTCTGTGCCGTGGCCATTGTGGCAGTTTTTCTGATGCAGAAGGATTACGCTGCATACCGCCGCGGCTACAAATCGGGCAAGCTGAATCTCACTCATTTTAAGGAGGTGAACTACACATCTTGGCCGGTGGCTATGCAGATGGGTTTCGAAGCGGGCTCATTCACCGTGGCAGCCATAATGGCAGGGTGGCTTGGCGCTTTGGAGCTCGCGGCCTATCAGGTTATGGTGATACTGGGCACGCTGGGCTTTTGCCTATATTACAGCATGGGCGCTGCCACATCGGTTCTTGTGGCTAATGCTGCCGGACAGCGTGATGTGGCCTTGATGCGACGCACCGCCTTTGCCGGCTACAAGATTATCCTTATCATGGCCACCTGCTCATCGCTGATTTTCATTTTCGCAGCCGAGCCCATTGTCAACATTTTTACCTCGGACTGTGCCGTGATTTCGCTGAGCCTCACACTGGTTGTGCCGCTGGTTATCTATCAGCTTGGCGACGCCACTCAAATAACCTTTGCCAACGCTCTCAGAGGCACATCGCACGTAATGCCCATGCTGTGGATTTCGCTTGTGTGTTACGGCATTGTGGGCGTTCCTGCAACATATCTGCTCGGAATTGTGTCCGGTTTAGGTCTTTACGGCATTGTGTTGAGCTTCTCCGTGTCGCTCTTTTTGGCCGGCGCCCTATTCCTCTACTTCTTCCTGAAAACCACCAAAACGGACCCCAAAACCTTGTAACCGGCCCATTTTAATATTTTTTTATTAAAATTGTGTAGCTTACCACAATATTTAATCTAACTTTGCACACTGCTTTGTGTATATAAGTAAGCAACAATTAAACAGAAAACCGATTATGGAAAACAAAGAACTTGATCGTATAAGCTATGCTCTGGGTTTGAGCATGGGTAATAATTTCCGCAGCAGCGGCATTGAAAAAATCGATGTTGCCGATTTTGCGGCCGGCGTGGCCGCCGTTTTCTCGGGCGAGACTCCCAAAATGACCTACGATGAGGCCAAAGAGGAAATCCGCACATTCTTCACCGCCATGGAGCAGCGTCAGCAGGCCGAGGCCGCCAAGATGGGCGAAGTAAATGCCAAGGCCGGCGAGGAATTCCTTGCCAAAAACGCCACCCGTCCCGAGGTGAAAGTAACCGCAACCGGACTTCAGTACGAAGTGCTTGACGAAGGCACCGGTGCAACTCCCGCTAAAGGTGACCGCGTGACCGTGCACTACACCGGCAAACTCATTGACGGCACCGTGTTCGATTCATCCGTTGAACGTGGCGAGCCCGCAACTTTCGGTGTCACTCAAGTGATTCCCGGTTGGGTAGAGGCCCTTCAAATGATGAAAGAGGGCGCAAAATGGCGTCTTTACATTCCTTCGAATCTTGCATACGGTCCCAATGGTGCCGGCGGCGTGATTGGTCCGAACGCCACATTGATTTTTGACGTGGAACTCATTAAGATTGAAAAGTAACAAAAAACACAGTAACAAATATTATAACTTTTATGAAGAAATTTATTGTAGCCTTAGGCGTAGCCGCCATGGCTTTAGGAGTGACCGGCTGCGGCAATTCCGGCAGCTCATCAACTTCAGGCGATGCTTCCGCCGATTCAATTGCTATCCTTATGGGCGACATTCAGGGCGCCAATTATCTGCAAATGTGGAACCAGTTGCCTGACACAATGAAGGCTCGCCTTAACAAGGACAAGGTGCTTGCCGGAATGAAGAGCATCATGGAGCGTGATTTCAAGGGCGATCAGGACTACATTATGGGTGTTCAGATTGCCATGCAGCTCGTTGGCAACGTTGCCACTATGGAGGATGCCGGTGTCGGTTTCAACCACAGCGCTTTCATTTCACACTTCTGCGAAGCCTTCAGCCGGGACTCTGTGAACCGTGCCGAAGTTGACGCCAAGACTGCCCAAATCCGCAAATTCATGGATGTGGCTCAGGACAAAATGATGCAGAAACAAACCGCTGACCGCGAGCGCATGATGAAGGAAGCTCAGGAAGCTGCCGAACCCAACATCAAAGCCGGTAAGGAATATGTTGAAAAGCAGAAGAAAGCCGATCCTGAAATCAAGACTCTTGAATCAGGCGTAAGCTACAAGGTTGTAAAAGAGGGTTCAGGTGCCAAACCCACCAAGAACGACATGGTTCAGGTGAACTACGTGGGCAAACACATTGATGGCACTGAGTTTGACTCATCCAACGGCACACCCCGCACCTTCGGTGTCCAGGGCGTTGTTCCCGGATTTAGTGAAATCCTTCAAATGATGGCTCCCGGCGCAAAATATGTTGCTTACATTCCCGCCGATCAAGCTTATGGTGTTCAAGGAAGCCGCGACATCAAACCCGGCGAAACACTTGTGTTCGAGATTGAATTGGTTTCTGTAGGCGCTCCCAAAGCAGAGGCTGCCCAAAAGTAAACCATCGCGAGTTTAAAACCAAATAACGGTGTCATTGCACGCACGGCGTCCGCCCGTGGACCCAGGCGGCGATGACACCTTGATTTTTTAACAGCCATAATTATTTATAGCAACCATGATTGACAAGCCAAGATTAGTGGTGCTCACAGGAGCAGGCATGAGCGCCGAAAGCGGAATAGCCACCTTCCGCGACAGTGGTGGCCTTTGGGACAACTATCCGGTGATGGATGTGGCAAGCCACGACGGCTTTGTTCGCAATCCTGCCCTTGTGCACTCGTTCTATAACGCCCGGCGCCGGGAACTGCTTAAAGCGCAGCCTAATGCGGGTCATTCGGCGTTGGCCGAGCTTGAAAAGTGGTACGATGTTGACATCATAACCCAAAATGTGGACAATTTGCATGAGAGGGCCGGTTCAACCAAGGTGCTACATCTGCATGGCGAGCTCATGAAGGTGCGCTCCATGAAACACCCCGAGCGTGTTTATACTCTCACGGCCGATAACCCCGACACCGATTTGAACACCCGCGATGAATATGGCGATCCGGTGCGTCCGCACATTGTGTTCTTTCAGGAGGCCGTACCAAACATTGAGCCTGCAATCGAGCTTGTGGAGCAGGCCGACGTGCTTGTTATCATAGGCACCTCAATGGCTGTTTATCCCGCCGCCGGTCTTGTGGCTTACGCCCGCCGCGGCATCCCCGTTTACTATATTGATCCTAATCCGGCTCCCGTGCCCGACAATGTGACCGTGATTCGTGCCACTGCAACCGAGGGGCTGAAACAACTTACAAAAATACTTGTGAAATGAAAAAGATTCTCACACTGGCAATTTTTGCCGCTACGGTGATGGGCGCGGCTGCCCAATCGCCCAAACTTGACAATCTGGTCGACTCGATTGCCTACTATGTGGGCCGCGAAGAGGGACAGTACACCCTTTCATCGTCTCAGGATGCGCCCAAAGGCGCCCAAAATGTGGTGGATGCCTACAAGCAGGCCATGAACTATATTTTTTCACTCAAAGGCGACACCAAACTTAACATCGAAGCCTTCCGCAGGGCAATTGACATGCGCAACATGTTTGACCAAATGGAGGAATCAGGTCTCGGTGCCAACGTGGCTCTATTCCTTGCCACCTACAATGCCAATATCGACGGGCCCGTTATTCCGCTTGATTCCATCCGGTCCGAGAGCGGCATGGTGACAAAACTTCTTGAAGCCGGTTCGGCACGCGCCCAAGAGATTAAAGAAGCTAAACGGGTGGCCGAAGTGGAGAAAAATAAAGCAGCCGGAGCTGCCTACATTGAGGCAATGAAGAAAGCCGACAAGAAGCTGCGCTCAACAGAATCGGGCCTTGTTTACAAGCAAATCAAAGCCGGAAAGGGTGAATCGCCCAAGGATGCTGACAAGGTGCGCGTGCACTACACCGGAAAACTCATTGACGGCACCGTGTTCGATTCTTCAGTAGAGCGTGGCGAACCCGCAACGTTCGGTGTCAACCAGCTCATCAAAGGTTTCACCGAAGGCTTGAAACTTATGAAGCCCGGTGCTAAATACACCTTCTATATTCCGGCTGACCTCGGCTATGGCGACCGCGATAACGGCGGACCCATTCCTCCCGGCTCCACCTTGGTGTTCGATGTAGAACTCCTTGACATCAATCCTGAAAAATAACCGGACATGAAAAAGTTATCAATTCTCCTTGTTGCCATAATGGCTACATTGGTAACGCTTCCTGCCGTGGCGGCCAAGCCGGCCGTTGTGGAACTGCAGCCCGGCACATCTCTTCCGCAACCCACCAAGTCAAAGGCTGTGGTCATTGACTTCAACGCCGCGTGGTGCGGTCCATGCCGTCAGTTCAAACCTGTGTTTGATAAAGTAGCGAAGGACATGTCGAAGAAAGCCGTGTTTGTTTCGGTGGATGTTGACAATAATCCCGACCTTGCAATGAAGTTCGGCGTCCGTTCCATTCCCTACATGGTGGTGCTTCGCGAGGGAGCCGACCCTGTGAAGCGGCTCGGCTTCATGACTTACGAAGAATTCAAGGCATTCCTTGAAGAAGCATTGAATTAACATTCGTTTTCACTGAAACCCCAATACAATTTCGGGCGGACATGTTCCAACATGCCCGCCCGAATAATTATTAGCTGGTTCTTAGTAGTCGCTGAAGATGCGGGGTTTGATTACTATGCCCACGCGGAACATGGAGTGGAAGCGTTTGTACTCCAAAAGCCCCTCGCCGTAGCCGTTATAATATTGGGCAAAGAGATATTGATTCTCGCTTTTGAACAGACGATAGTTGAGTTCGATAATTGTGTTGTAGTTCAGCGCCCATCCCTTTCGCTTAACAAGCGTCACGGCATCGCCTGTTCCGGCAATCCGTGGATTGTTGGGTGAAACATCAATTTGAAGGAAGTTTTTTTTCTTGCATGTCCATTTCATTCCAAGCCATTTATTTATTGTCAAACTGAAAATAGAATCGTTCTCAGCTTGGTTTATGTTTAATTTTCCATTGCTGTATGTAATTTGGCTTGACGCATTCATTGAAAGAAGCAGAACGGTAAATATGGCCAAAAGAATGTTTAATTTCATGATGGGATTGTATTGTGAGGCTGACAGAATAATTATGGTTGAATAAATTTTTGGCCGTTACGGATGTAGATTTCACCTCTTTGTGGGTGCGATACCGGAATTCCTTGCAGATTATAGGTTGGACAGGAGTCATTCAGTGTACAGTCGGCATCAATCGATTCAAGACCGGCTACTAAATGGTCGAAGTCATCCTCTGCGAAAATAAGTTCATCGCCATCCCAGCATTGAACGATTTTAAAACAACATGTATTCGCATACATAAAACATATCATCCACGCTTGCTCTGAGAGTCCGCCAATTCCCTCAACCCATATTTCTCCATCTACCCTATCGCAATACTCCCGCTGAATCCAGCAGCATTTTCTTGTTGAGCCTCGTATGTCGCAGTAGTCTGTTTTTATAATTTTGCTATAAGCGTTTTCAAATCTGATGACTTGTTTTTCACCACATTCATAAAAACTATCGGAATATAATTTGGGATATATATCTCCAACATTGAGTGACATGTCCAAAATCGGAACCAGTCCGGCAGCTTCCAAATCAGTTTCGCTACCGCTTCCATGTCCGTTTAAAATATAGAGACATCCATTCTCCTCGTACATGTAGAACTCATGTTTGTTCGTAGTGGTCAAATGATAATAGTTTTTGTCCTTTACCGTGACTTTATTGTCAACAGTAACACGAAGCCATGTTGTTGTGGTGTCCATGGCATTTCCATAAGTGATTATCCATTTTTTTCCAACTTTAAGAATTGGGTCATAATCTTCTGCATGAGCAAAAGATAAAGCGATGATACTCAATAATAATCCAATAATCTGTTTCATATTCATTAATCATTAAAAAGTGTAATCTCTGCATTTTCTTCAATAGTTATGTCACCATCCAATATTATTGTATCTGAATGAATTTCCACCCCCGTGCTCGTTATCCTGACAGGGCTATCCATTGCAGCCTCTGTACCTGAATGGATAATTATAATGTCAGATTCAATAATCTGTTGACTGGTAATTTCTTCGTTCTGAATACATAGAACGGAATATATCTTCGGAACCTATCCCGGTTTGGTTATGCAAATTGAAAATTGTTGCGGCAGATTGTTGAATGTCGCAGTTTGAATGTTTTCCCGTACATCAAACAATGTTCCGCCATCAATATGCAGATTGCTTACGCATATCCTGCAATCAGGTTCTCCCGCATCAACAAACAGCGTATCCTGACTGAATGAAATCACGTCATGCCCCAGAACCTTTGGTGTTGATGTAAATAGTTGCATTTCCGGGTCACCCACCGGATTTAAGCCGAATTGCAAGTAATTATAGTGCTTTTCTGAGTATGTGTTTTGTATGAGCGCATATTTAGTCAAATTGGAAAGTGTTGCGAAATTTGATGATGATTTAGAAAACAAATATTTATAAAAATAACTTTCGTATAATAATGATGGCCATATTGAATCAATTTCGCCAATCCATCCATTTCTGGATGAGCCGAAATATGCTACGACACCACTGTCCGGATTTCTGATAAAGGCTTCACTCAAGCATGGATCAGTGTCTTTATCATCAAATGCGTTAGTTAAGCAGGCAATTGTCAAAATAACGGTGAATCCTGATGAAATTACAGATCCGGCATTCCCATAATGATACATCAAACTGTCGGGGTATGGAGATGGACCGAGTCTCCAGGATTTGGGACTTCCATGCGTTATTATGTCAACAAAAGAATAGCCCTTTGATAACTGTTCCTCCATATGAACCTTGTTAAGTTTGTAATTCCCATTGGCAATGTCTGTGTGAGTGTCAAAGAAGTTAACACATTTACCATCCCAATAAGGTTTTATGTATGTTTCATACATGTGCATTCCTTTTATCTGTGCATCGCTCCGGCCGTCATGAACAGTTATTAATACATGTCCTGAAAACAAGATGCTGTTATTCCACTGTGCGGAAAGCGGGTCCATTTCATAGCGCAATAATTTTTTTAGGAAATTCATCACGTCTGACACGCTTCTGACGGGAAGTCGGCTGAGGGATATACATTGTAAGAAATCTACTCCGTCTGAATTGTTCCCCGAAATGAATTCTCCAGCAATGCCATTGTCGTTTTTATCCCAATTGAAGCAGCTGTCAAAACAACTGTAAAAATTATCGGCCGGAATGAATTCGTTTAAGGTGCTGATTCCTTTTACCAATTGAACCGGCACAATAGTGTCATCACCGCCAAGAAGTGCGTATTTCAGGTTGTGGTTCTGATAGTAATCGTATAAACATCGTTTTATTTTAAGCTGTGGTGTCGGTTCGCAATATGTCTCATAAATATCCTCCACGGTTTTTATTTCCGTGCGGATTCCTTTTTGAGTTTTCCACATGGCCAGTTCCTTGAACGAAGGAGCTAATTCGCGGTTCGTAATAATGATGTAGTCAATGTCAGAATCTTGGCGTGGATTCACAGGCGCAATGTCAAAACTGTCCGCTGAATTTATTATCATTGATTTAACCATGTCCATATTAAGGTTGCACATAGGATGATTGTACGACAATGTGCCAAATTCGGGCGTGTTAAGTGTGATTCTTAATTTTATAGAGCTGATAAAATAAAGATTCTTGTCTGCCGCATCATACAGAAACGGGCAGACAAGAAAATGCAGAACAGAGCCTTGCTTGAAGCGGCTTGTTGCGATGTGCCTGCAGCTGCTGTCGGGATACATGATGCCCATGTATGATGCTGTGGAAGCAGAGGTCGGTTCTGTCCAGGGCATATCGGAGGAATAGCAGTGTGGATTTGTAGCAAGGATAACATTCTGCTTTACAAGTCGCTTCTCAGTTTCAATACTTATTGAGACCAACTCCTTATCGGGTTTTATGAGGACATTGCGTGAAATCAGGGGCAAAGCCGGGGTAGCGTATCGGATGCAAATGTTGCCATTAGTTTTGGCGACGTGATGAGCAGTTCTCCATTCTCGTTGGTTGAGAAAGAGAAATCGCTGTACTGGAAATCAAACGAAAATTCCATTGTTTCCGTAGTTGCATGACATGGAAACAATTCGAATAACAGCAAAAGGAATAGGATAATCTTGTATTTTGTGAATAATGGCACGCGAATTAAATTTTTGCAAACATAATGTTTTTTATGTTATTTTGCAAACATGTATGCCATGTTTTATAGAAAGTATGTAAATTTAATAGGATTGAAATTTAAGATGTTTGGTTTAGGTATTGAAATTTTGGAATTTCCATATTAGTAGTCGCTGAAGATGCGGGGTTTGATTACTATGCCCACGCGGAACATGGAGTGGAAGCGTTTGTACTCCAAAAGCCCCTCGCCGTAGCCGTTATAATATTGGGCAAAGAGATATTGATTCTCGCTTTTGAACAGACGATAGTTGAGTTCGATAATTGTGTTGTAGTTCAGCGCCCATCCCTTTCGCTTAACAAGCGTCACGGCTGCACCGAAGCGGCGGTCGGGGGTATAAAATTGGGTGCCCATCTGATAAATGCCGGCATAGTTGAGAATGTCGCGGTTTTCTCCCCCGTCAATAATAGGGAGCCACACCTTTCCGTGGACAATGAAGTTGGGGTCAATCATAATGTTGGCCCCGAGTGAAATTTTGTTCCATGAGCGCGATTTCACACCGTCTTTTCCGTTGCTTTCATGTTCGACCAGCAACATCAGTTTGCCAATGAAACGGTTCTTGACAAAAAGCGGCTTCACCAGTCCTATGCCGGGGTTGAAGTTGAGGTCGGTCATTGGCAGCGATTTCTCAAGCACATTCCAAAACACCTTTTGAGTGTAGAACAGAAACAGATACGTGTCCCAGGGAAGCACCGATTTGGTGAGGCGCTGGGCAAATGAGATTTGAAATTTAACGTTAGAGTTTTTGCGGGTGGGCTTTTCGCCAATTGGTAGTCCGAAAATAAAATAGTTGTCCTTGTATAGCCCAAAGTAGGGTTGGTTGTCAAATGCTCGCTTAATGCTGTCGGCATCGAATGTGAGGCTGTCGGGCGCCACAATCTGCGCCTTGGCCTCGCCGCTCAGAAGCAGGGCAAACATGCACAGCAAAAATGACAACAATTTTTTCTCCATTGGCAAGAAATGTTTGTGCAAAGTTAATCACTCCCAAAGAATTTTCATAGTCCTGAATGTATGTTTTTGTTGTTTATCCTGCGGTTTTTACTTGCGTAAATGGTGGAATATATCTATTTTTGTGAATTATGACACATTTCAAACAGTTTTTCACGGTGATTTTTGCCGCCCTGTTGCTTTGTGGCTGCAGCAAGAAAAAGCAGTTCTTTGTGCAGGGTGAAATTGACGGTATAGGTTCGCAACTGGTCAATGCAACTTATTATGCCGGTGGTGGCCTGAAGCGTGTCACCGCCGGTTCGAGTGACAATAAGTTTGCCCTGCATGGCGAGTCGACGCGGCCTACGTTGGTGTCGGTGACGCTGGCCGACGGCACTCCGCTGGCAACTCTCGTTGTGGAGAACGGCGATAAAATAACCCTTAAAGGTAACATTGCCAAACCCTACGACATTGAGGTGAGCGGCAATGGCGATTCTGAAAAAATTGCCAAATGGGTCAATGAAAACTCCGCCATTCTTGAGGCGCGAAATGCCGAGGCTATAAACCAATCGTTGGCCCGGTGGGTGGGTAAAAACCGCTCGTCGAAAGCAGCCACAGCTCTTATGGTCACCTATTTTTACACTCCGGGACATGAGCATCAGGCCGATTCGTTGATGACCCTGCTTTCCACCGATGCCCGCTCGCAGGAGGTGGTGCAGAATTTCACCGGAGTGCTCTCGGCTCAGTTAGGCGATGCCGAAAACATTGTTATCAACCCAATGAATCTCTATGATGTGTCCGACTCTGTTATCAGCGTGAACCCGCGCAGCCACAATGTTACGTTGCTCTGCTTTGTTTCCGATAACAGGATGGCCCGCGACTCCATTGTGCCTCATTTGGCTGAGCTGATGCGTAAGAAACGTTACGGCCAACTTGACTTGGTGGAAATTTCCACTGCAGCCGACTCTGCCACATGGCGCCAGTCGCTTGCCGGCGACACGGCCACATGGCGGCGCACATGGGCTCCGGCAACCGTGGCCTCGGCCACGCTGCGCAAGCTTGCCATTCCACGTAATCCCTATTTTATCGTGGCCGATTCCGCGGGCACGCAAATCTACCGTGGCGGCTCCATTTCCCAGGCTAAGGCCGCGGTGCTTAAAAAGCTCTAATCCACATAGTACAATCACCAGTAACCCTCACTCACACTCATGCTTGTAAAAACCTACGGCGCCGCTGTTCAAGGCATTGATGCCATTAAAATCACCATTGAGGCCGTGGCCTCGGTTGGTACAGTGTTCAATATGGTTGGCCTTGCCGACACGGCAGTGAAGGAGAGTTACCAGAGAATAATGGCTGCCGTTAACCAAAGCGGCTACGAATTTCCCCGTTTTCGCTTTGTGGTGAACCTCTCGCCGGCCGATGTGAAGAAAGAGGGCGCGGCCTACGACCTGCCCATAGCTTTGGCCATTCTTGCATCCTCGGGGCGCATACAAGCTCCGGCATTGGCCGATTACATGATAATGGGAGAGCTTTCGCTCGACGGCTCCGTGCTACCCATTCGCGGTGTGTTGCCAATGGCCATACTTGCCCGCAAACTTGGTTTCAAAGGCATGATTGTTCCCCAGGCTAATGCCACTGAAGCTGCAGTGGTGAATAATCTGGAGGTGTATGGAGCCCAATCGCTCCGTCAGGTCATTGAATTTCTGGAAGGAAAGTCCCACATTGACCCCACAGTGGTTGACACCCGGGCTGAATTTGCAGCCAATTGCGGCAATTTTGATTTTGATTTTTCAGAAGTCAAAGGTCAGGAGCTTGTGAAAAGAGCATTTGAGGTGGCGTGTGCCGGAGGTCATAACATTTTGTTGGTGGGTCCTCCCGGTTCCGGCAAGTCCATGATGGCCAAGCGTCTGCCATCAATTCTTCCACCGTTGTCGCTCTCCGAGGCTTTGGAAACCACGAAAATCCATTCCGTGGCCGGAAAATTGGACCGTGGCTCCCGGCTCATGACCCGGCGGCCATTCCGCTCGCCGCACCACACTGTTTCGCCCGTGGCTCTTGTTGGGGGCGGCACCAATCCCATGCCCGGGGAAATTTCCCTTGCACACAACGGAATCCTTTTCATGGATGAGTTCCCCGAATTTCCGCGCTCAGTACTTGAGGTGCTCCGACAGCCGCTGGAGGACAATCACATATCGGTGTCGCGAGCAAAATATTCCATTGACTATCCAGCTTCGTTCATGCTGGTTGCCTCCATGAATCCATGCCCGTGCGGTTACTACAATCACCCAACCAAGAGCTGCGTGTGTGCTCCCGGTGCCGTGCGCAAGTATCTCAACCGCATATCGGGTCCGCTGCTTGACCGCATTGACATTCAGGTGGAAATCCAGCCGGTGGAGTTCGACGCCATAGCATCGGAACGTAAGGGCGAGTCAAGTGCCGAAATCCGGGGCCGCGTGCTCTCAGCGCGTTCAATCCAGCAGCAGCGCTATGCCGCGGAGCCGGGTGTGCACTGCAACGCTCAGATTAACAACCGGCTCATTCAGCAATATTGCCGGCTGGACGACAAAAGCATGGAGATTCTGCGCAACACCATGAAACGGTTTGATATGAGCGCCCGTGCCTACAACCGTATTCTTAAAGTGGCGCGTACCATTGCCGACCTCGAGGGCTCGGCCGATATTTGCGCCCATCACGTAAGCGAGGCTGTGGGCTATCGCAATCTGGACCGCTCCACCTGGGGCAGTTCCGATGCCTCGCTCCCCTTTTGAGAGCACATTCCTCATCAAATGGTCTGAATTATTTCAAGGCGGCGAGAGCTGTGGCTATGCGGCCAAGTGCTTCGCGAATAAGCTCGTCGGAAGTGGCGTAGCTCAGGCGGATGTAGCCCGGCAGGCAGAACGCCGCACCATCAACTGTGGCCACATGGGCCTCTTCAAGCAGATACATGGTGAGGTCGGCGCCGTTGGTAATCACACGGTCTCCGTGGCGTTTGCCGAAGAATGAAGTAACTTCAGGGAACAGATAGAAGGCACCCTGAGGCTTGTTCACTTTCAGCCCCGGAATTTGCGAAGCGAGTTCCACCACAAGGTCGCGGCGACGTTCAAATGCGCGTCGCATATCCTCCACACACTCCTGTGGGCCGGTGTAAGCCGCTTCGGCTGCCTTCTGGGCTATTGACGACGGCCCCGATGAGTATTGCCCCTGCAGCTTGGTGCAAGCTTTTGCAATGGCAACCGGACCGGCCATATAGCCAATGCGCCAACCTGTCATGGCGTAGGCTTTCGACACTCCGTTGATCACCACCACGCGGCCCGTCAGTTCCGGAAATGTTGCCATGGAGGTGTAGCTGCCGGTGAAGTTTATGTGGCGATAAATTTCATCGGACACAACCAAAATGTCGGGGTATTCGGCTATAACGTCAACCAAAGCCTGAAGCTCGCTGCGGGAGTACACCGAGCCGGTTGGGTTGGAGGGGGAGCACAGAAGCACCATGCGGGTGCGTTCGGTGATGGCCTCACGAAGCTGCTTCGGAGTGATTTTGAAATCCTGCTCAATGGTGGCCGGCACTGTCACGCTTACCCCCTCGGCAAGTTTCACCATCTCTACGTAGCTTACCCATGCAGGGGTGGGAATAATAACCTCATCGCCGGGATTGACGGTGGACAGAATCACATTGCAGAGCGCCTGCTTGGCTCCGTTTGATACCACAATTTGCTCGGGAGCGAAGTTCACGCCCTCGGTCACGGCAATGTTTGCTGCAATGGCTTTGCGCAAGCTCATGTAGCCCGGTACGGGGGAGTAGAAGGTGAAATTGTTGTCAATGGCCTGCTTGGCAGCCTCCTTTATGAAGTGGGGGGTGTGGAAGTCAGGTTCCCCCACGGAAAGGTTAATCACGTCCACGCCTTTGGCCCGGAGTTCGTTGCTGCGTTGCGACATTGCCAATGTGGCTGACGTTGCAAGCGAGTTGATGCGTTCTGAAATCTGTATCATTGGTTGACCGTTAGTTTTTTCCTGTTAAAATGGAGCGTATCTGGTTGAGTTTGTTGAGAGCTGCCACGGGGGTGAGATTGTTGATGTCGATGCCTATAATCTCATCGCGAATCTGCGTGAGCACCGGGTCATCGAGCTGGAAGAACGACATTTGCACGCCGCGGTCCTCAACCTTGGCCGGAGCAACGCGCGGAGCGTTACCTTGGGGCGCCGCGGGGTCGTTGTTGCCACGCACCTTCTCCAGGTCGGCCAGCACTTGCGATGCCCGCCGCACAATGGCCGACGGCATTCCGGCCAGCTTGGCAACGTGGATGCCGAACGAGTGGGCCGAGCCTCCTTTCACAAGTTTGCGCAGAAACACCACTTTGCCGCCCGCCTCCTGCACCGAAACGTTGAAGTTTTCCACCCGTTCAAACAGAGCTTCCATGTCGTTAAGCTCGTGATAGTGTGTGGCAAAAAGTGTTTTGGGATGTATGTTGCGGAAGTTGTGGATATGTTCCACAATGGCCCATGCAATGGAGATGCCGTCGTAGGTGGAGGTGCCTCGGCCAAGCTCGTCGAAAAGTATGAGCGAACGGGGGCTCATGTTGTTGAGAATGGAGGCCGCTTCGTTCATTTCAACCATGAATGTCGACTCGCCGTGCGAAATGTTGTCGCTCGCCCCCACGCGGGTGAAAATCTTGTCAATCACCCCTATATGGGCGCTGTCGGCAGCCACGAAGCATCCAATCTGGGCCATGAGAACGTTCAGGGCCGTTTGCCGAAGCAGTGCCGACTTTCCCGACATGTTCGGGCCCGTTATCATCATAATCTGGGTGCCCTCGTTGCTCAGATGAACCGTGTTGCTTATGTATGGCTCGCCGGGAGGCAGCTCACATTCAATCACCGGGTGGCGTCCCTCCACAATGAGCAGCTCGGTGGAGTCGTCGACCACCGGCCGGTTATATTTGTTTTCAAGAGCCACGCGTGTAAAGGCCGAGAGGCAGTCGAGCTGTGCCAGCAGTGACGAGTTGAGCAGAATGGCTTGGGAATATTGCGTGACGGCGGCCACCAAGGCTGTGTAAAGCCGCATTTCAATAACGGCTATTTTCTCCTGGGCACCGAGTATTTTCTCTTCATACTCCTTGAGTTCCTGGGTGATGTAGCGTTCGGCGTTGACAAGTGTTTGCTTGCGCACCCACTGGCCGGGCACCTTGTCGCGGTGAGTGTTGGTCACCTCAATGTAGTAACCGAACACGTTGTTGAAGCCTATTTTGAGACTCGGTATGCCGGTGGCCTGGCTCTCTCGCGACTGAAGCTGCATGAGGTAATCCTTGCCTGAGAAGGCTATGTGGCGCAGTTCGTCGAGTTCCGTGTCAACCCCCTCGCGGAACACCGTGCCGCGGTTAAGGGCAATGGGCGCATCGTCCACAATTTCGCGTGCAATGCGGTCGCGTATTCCGGCGCAAGGGTTAAGTTGCTCTCCAATGGCCCGGAGGGTAGGGTCAGCTGCCGATTCGCAGATGGCTTTGATTGGAGGAATGGCCTCAAGCGAGCGCCGCAGTTGCACAAGCTCGCGCGGGGTCACGCGCCCCACGGCCACCTTTGAAATCAGGCGCTCCATGTCGCCCGCCTGTTCCAGCGCCTGCTTCACGGCCTCGCGCTGCTCCGGATTGCGGAAAAAGTGCTCCACAACATCCAGGCGCGAGTTTATCTCAGCGGCGTCTTTCAGCGGAAACATGAGCCATCGCCGCAGCAGTCGGGCTCCCATGGGGCTGACGGTGCGGTCAATGACGTTGAGCAGGCTGCGTCCGTCGGGGGCCATTGAGTCAACCAGCTCCAGATTGCGTATGGTGAAATCGTCCAACCGAACAAAGCGCTCCTCTTCAATGCGTCCAATGGCCGTGATGTGGCTCGTTTGCGTGTGGTTGGTAATGTCCAGATAGTGCAGAATGGCTCCGGCGGCAATTATGGCCGCTTGCAGCGCGTCAATGCCGAATCCTTTGAGCGAACCGGTTTCAAACTGCTTCATGAGTCGCTCGCGGGCGGTAGGCTCGGTGAAAATCCAGTCGTCGAGCTCAAAGGTGAGGTAACGTGTCGGCAGCCACTGCTCTATGTCCCGTTTCTTGCCGCGCTCCACCAGCAGCTCCTTGGGGGCGAACTTGGTGAGAAGTTTCTCCACGTAGTCAGGCGCACCCTCGGCGGCAAGAAATTCGCCGGTAGAAATGTCCAGAAAGGCCACGCCCCAAATGTTGCGCGTCGTGTGCAGGGCTGCTAAGAAGTTGTTTTCGCGGTGGTTAAGCATGTTGTCGCTCACGGCCACGCCGGGAGTCACAAGTTCAGTTATTCCACGCTTCACCAGCTTTTTGGTAAGTTTGGGATCCTCCAACTGCTCGCAGATGGCCACGCGTTTGCCGGCTCTCACGAGTTTTGGCAGATAGGTGTCAAGCGCATGGTGGGGAAAGCCTGCCAGCTCCACCGACTGCGCCGCTCCGTTGGCGCGTCGCGTCAGGGTTATGCCCAGAATTTCCGAGGCGGTAATGGCGTCATCGCAAAATGTTTCGTAAAAGTCGCCCACGCGGAACAGCAGCACTGCATCGGGATGTTTCTTCTTCATCTCGAAGTACTGCTTCATGAGCGGTGTCTCAACAACTTTCTTTGCCATCTTTTGGCGCTTTGGTATTTTGCAAAAATACTAATTTTGGCTGACAACGGCAATTTTATTTACAAATCGGATGCGTCCTTGTCAACGAAATTTCCGGCCATGTACGATTCGAGTACATCGCAGGATGTTATGTGATACGGCATTGTTTTGACGCTATTCCATTGGAGTTTCAGGTAATTCAAAGCTTTAAGTTGGTGGTCAGTGGGGCTGTCTATATAATATTTTTCAATTTTTCCGTTTTTCATGATTTGACCAAAGGGAGTGTCGAATGCCGTCACCGACTCTGAACCGGGAAAGCAGAGCATGGCGTATGCTGCAATGCTGCGAGTAAGGGGGGCGTCAGAAAGCCCGGAGGCTTTTTGTAACCACTCTCGGGATGCTTTGGAGAATTCATTTTCGGGTATATAACAACTCCATGCATATTCAGAAATGGCCCATCCGTCGCCCAGTGGAGATGCGAAATGCAACATGGCTGCAATCTCTAATGCTTTCATTGCTTTGTCGTCGCCGCTGAGGGTTTTATACTGGTCGAGTGCGTCAATCATCTCGCTGCAGTATTGGGCTTTTGTATTTGGATATCCGTAGAAGTCCTGATTCGGTGTGGTGCATGTGCGCTGGAAGTTGTAGTATGTGGGTTTATAATATCCACCGCGAAGGTAAGGAGAGATTGCTTGAGTCTTAATCCATCGGGGATCCACCTTTTCCAGATATGTCAGGGCCTCGTCAAATTGCATCTGACGCATAAGCCGGGTTCCAATCACGTCGTTTGCCAGGTTCAGCTGTTGAGCGGCATAGGGTTGTAAATATTCATCAATGACATTGGAATCAGATGGTTTTGCTTTAGCATAGTCAACAAATTTTCGGGCATCGTCAATCGATAAATTTTTGTCGAGGTTTGAACGCAACAGTTGTAAAAATGTGTCCTCGCATAAGTATGGCGGCAAGACGTCGAACATGGCAATTATGGAGAATGCGCGCTGCGGCTGTTGCAGTTTCTTGAAGTGTGTTTCTGCTTCAAGGGAAAAAAACTTTGTGAAGAAAATGGACTGGATGCGCCGGCTTCGGTCTTCGTCAAAGGCTGTGCGGCGCGCCCGGCCGGCTTTGCTATAGTCATAGGTAAGGGCGGCGGCTGTGCGTTCCAATGTAGCATAAGCTCTCTTCAGGCCGTTGATGAACTCGGCATCACAAGTGGCGTTGCCTTTTCCGCTCTGAAGCATAAGAGCCCAGATGGTGAAGTTGTCAAGATTGGAAGCCATCAATTTGTCGCCTTGCAATGCGGCGGCCTTTTTCATAGTGGCAACTCCTTCATCGCAGTTGCCTTCCATGGTCTGGAGCACCCCCAATGCGGTGGCCCACATCATGGGCGTTTCGGTTTTTTTTTCGTCGAGAATTTGTTTAAACAACTTCATCATTTCTTTGCGCTGGCCGGCTGCGTCATATATCGGCTTCCCAAGAAGGGAACGAATGTCGTTGGAATAATATGTGTAGTCGTCATTAAACAAGTCGTCATCATCATTGAGTTTCCTGGCTTTTCCATAAGCTCGACCCGCTTCGCTCGATGCAATGAGGTAGTTCATATAGTCTTGTAATATATATCGCAGTGCAAGCGAGTTTGGATTATGTTCATACAGCGATTTCATATTGGCTGCTCCGACAATCTTGTCAATGCACCAGGAGATGCTGACTTCGTCGCCTGAACGGTAGAAATAGTCGAGGGCTTCCACATACTTTCCCTGGCGATACAGGACGCCGCCTACATATCCTTCCATACGGTTGCGCAAAGCTGATGGTTTCATGTTTTTGCCTGAGTTGTTCCACACCTTCATTACTCCCTCGTTGTCGCCCATGGCGCCATATATGCGGATTTTTAGGAATTCATAGCGCGGGATTAATGAGGCCGGCACTTTGGCTGCGTCAATTTCTGCGAGCAGTTTCTCGAATCCTGCTTTTGATGGCTTTTCGTATTCCCAGCTATCACCCTGATATTTTTCAATCACCCGGCTGAGTTCAAGGCAGCGGCTGATGTATTCGATAGCGGCATTGTCGCGCTTTTTCTTCAGACGCCGCATGAATGCATTCCGGCTCACGGTAACGGAATCGATGGTGGCATGGTCGAAAAAATTCTTTATACTTTCCCGCGTCACGGCACCTTTCAGATACTGATTCCAAAAGTCAATAGTCTCGTCGTATGCCGTGTTATTGCCCCATTGGTCATTTTCAAAAGAATATGCAACCATGAAAGGAGAGCTGCAGTAGCCGCCGTTGTATATGTCTGTGCAGGCTTCTGCATGATGTGTCGCAGACAGGCAGAGTGCTGCTATGCTAAGGCTGGCTAAAAATCCGGTCAAATTCTTTATTGTCATAGTTTATAAATGATTGGTTGTCGAGATGATACAATATAATTTGTTGCAGTGCGTCAGGGCGAATACGGCCAATTGAGGTTTTCACAGAATCAAGAAGTTCAACTGAAACAGATTCATGGCGCACCACGTCGCCCGGCGTTATTCTTGCCCGCAATTTTGCATCGATTGCCGTGGGAAGTGGCATGTAAGTACGTGCAATGAAATGGTTCGGCCCCAGTGGGGCGAACAAGGAGGTGTCTGCATGGACCTCATTACGTATGATGGCCACAAAGCTGTCTGAATGAAACAGCAGGTTCCATGAGTAGATGGGCAGGGCAGTGGCAAGGGGTAAACTGTAATTTTTCAGGTACTTCAAATATGGCCTCACTGCCGCGGTGGACAAGATGGAGTTGCTTTCGGAGGGGTTGCTGAAATCCCCTGTGTTGTAGACCATGAGAGCTCCATAGTCAACCGGAGGTACGGGTTGGGAGAGTTGGTGGAGTCGTATGGTGGTTGAAAGTTTCCTGTTTTGGCTGTGGAGCGAGTCGGCAAGGCACGAGAGAATCTTGAAGTATTGTTCGCGGTTTGTTTGGGTCCAGTCAAAGTCTATTTGCAGTTCCGATGCCGGCTTGTAGCCGTTTGACGTCATCATGTCGTCCACACGTCGAAGAATCAGTGAGGCTAAATCCGGGGGCGGTGCGGCTTTACTGAAGGCTCGTGAATCAATGAAGACCACAGGGATAATCTCCACGTCGCGCGGAAAACTATCAGCAATGAGCATTGTTGCTTCAGGGCGCATATTGTCACCGTCGGCTACCACGTCAAAGAATTTCACATATAGGCTTTTAATATTGTTGTCGGAAAGGAATTTCCGTTCGGCCGGCGATAGTGAGAATTTGGTGCGCCAGTAGTACATCGCGTTTCCCCGGGGCGCAAGGTCATCGTTGGCGGGGCTGCAACATTGAGCTGTCACCATTATTGTCAACGCACTCGCTATCAGTAACCAGAGCTTCATGTGAATGTTTATTTACCGGACAATTTTAGTTGCGTTGTATGCAACGGTTTGGGGTGGGCGATACTGCTACTTTCTTTGACAAAGTTAAGAACTTTTTCCGAGATTTTGCTATTCTTGCCGATATAATAAAAGGCCGATGTCCCGGATAGGACATCGGCCTGTGAGGAAGCCTTGAGGGCTTTAGGTTCGTTTAGTCTTTGTTTTCGTGGCGGGGAGCACGTTCACCACGGTCGCGGCGGGGTCCACGGTCGCCACGTTCACCGCGGTCGCGGCGGGGTCCGCGGTCACCACGGGGAGCGCGTTCGCGTTCCACATAGCCTTCCGGTTTGGGCTGGAGTGCGCGCATCGACAGGCGGTATTTGCCGGTTTTCTTGTCAATTTCAATCAGCTTCACTTCCACTTCGTCGCCCTCTTTCAGGCCTGAAGCGGCCATGTCGGGCAAGCGGTCCCATGAAATTTCCGAGATGTGGAGCAAGCCGTCGCGACCCTGCATGAACTCAACGAATGCGCCGAAGTCAAGAATTGAGCGCACGTGGCCTTTGTAGGTCTTGCCCTCCTCGGGAAGTTCCACAATGGCGTTGATCATTTCAAGAGCGCGGTCAATCGAGGCCTTGTTGGCAGCAGCCACTTCAATGTAGCCGCCCTCATCTATTTCATCAATTGAAACTGTGGCGCCGCTCTCCTCCTGGATGCCCTGGATAACCTTTCCGCCCGGGCCAATCACAGCACCGATAAGCTCCTTGGGTATGAGCATGGTGACGATGCGGGGCACGTTGGGCTTGTAGTCCTCGCGGGGTGCGGGTATGGTTTGGTTGATGATGTTCAGGATGTGCAGACGTCCCTCGCGCGCCTGGTTCAGCGCGCGTTCAAGGATTTCGTATGAGAGTCCGTCGCACTTTATGTCCATCTGGGTGGCTGTGATGCCGTCAACTGTTCCGGTCACCTTGAAGTCCATGTCGCCAAGGTGGTCCTCATCGCCAAGAATGTCCGAGAGGATGGCGTAGCTCTTGCCGTCCGAAATAAGACCCATGGCAATGCCGCTCACGGGCTTCTTCATTTTCACACCGGCGTCGAGCAGTGCAAGAGTGCCGGCGCAAACGGTGGCCATTGACGATGAGCCGTTGCTTTCCAGAATGTCGCTCACAATGCGGCAAACGTAGGGGAAATCATCGGGGAACATGCCCTTGAGGGCGCGATGGGCAAGGTTGCCGTGGCCAATTTCGCGACGGCCAACGCCGCGGGTGGGGCGGGCCTCACCGGTTGAGAAGGGGGGGAAGTTGTAGTGAAGCAGGAAGCGCTCGCGGCCCTGGTTCAGAACATCGTCCACAATCTTCTCGTCAAGCTTGGTGCCAAGTGTGACTGTGGCAAGCGACTGGGTCTCGCCGCGGGTGAACACTGCCGAGCCGTGAGGGCCGGGAATGTAGTCCACTTCAGCCCAGATGGGGCGTATTTCGGTGGTTTTGCGGCCGTCGAGGCGAATGCCCTCATCAAGCACGCAGCGGCGCATGGCCTCTTTCTCAACGTCGTGATAGTAGCGCTTTACCAGCGGAGCTTTCTCCTCGCGTTCCTCTTCGGGGAGCGATTCAATGTACTCGTCGCAGATGGCCTGGAACGAGTCGGCGCGCCAGTGCTTGTCGGCCGAGCCGGTTTTGGCAATGGCGTAGGCTTTGTCGTAGCACTTGTCGTGAACATCTTTGCGGAGTTCCTCGTCGTTAACTTCGTGGCAATACTCGCGCTTAACTGTTTTGCCGGCAGCTTCCATGAGCTCAAGCTGGGCCTTGCACTGCACCTTTATGGCATCGTGGGCGGCTTTAAGAGCGTTCAGAAGGTCGGTTTCCGACACTTCTTTCATTTCACCCTCCACCATCATGATGTTGTCCATGGTGGCACCCACCATCAGCTCCATGTCGGCGCGTTCAAGCTGGTCGAAGGTGGGGTCTATTACAAACTCGCCATCCACACGGGCCACTCTCACTTCCGAGATGGGGCCGTTGAAGGGGATGTCGCTCACGGCAAGAGCGGCCGATGCTGCCAAGCCGGCAAGTGCGTCGGGCATGTCCTGGCCGTCAGTCGAGTAAAGGGTTATGTTTACAAACGTGTCAGCGTGATAATTGTCAGGGAACAACGGGCGGAGCACGCGGTCCACGAGGCGTGCTGTGAGTATTTCATAGTCTGATGCACGGCCTTCGCGTTTCAAAAATCCGCCGGGAAAACGGCCGAACGATGAATATTTCTCTTTGTACTCTACCTGGAGGGGCATGAAATCTACACCCTCGCCGGCCTCCTGGGCCGAAACAACTGTTGCGAGCAGCATGGTGTTGCCCATTCGCAACTCTACCGCTCCATCGGCTTGCTTGGCCAGTTTGCCCGTTTCAAGGGTGATTTGGCGGCCATCAGGCAGCTCGATGGTTTTTTTGATGGGATTTAACATATACGTATATCTTGATTGCTTTATGATTCTGATTTTTCGGCACCGCTATTCGCAGCGGTACGTTAAAAGCGCACAAAGTTACAAAATTATTGCGAGATTTGCCCCATGTTGTGCAATTATTTGGCATTTCGGGCACTTTACAGGCATCTTTTTACTACTTTTGTGTGTTTAATTGTTGTCACACCACGTTAAAAATTCTCATCACGCCATGTTCGGTTACAAAATAACACGCGACCCCTTGCGCGACCGCCCCTACAAGGTGGGACTTGCCCTAAGCGGAGGCGGGGCCCGCGGCGTGGCCCATGCCGGCGCCATCAAGGCCATGCTCGAGGTTGGCCTCAAGCCCGACATTGTGGCCGGTGTCAGCGCCGGTGCCATTGTGGCCGCCATGTATGCCGCCGGAATCACCCCCGAGGATATGGTGGAGATTTTTGCCACAGCCCGGTTCACCGACTTTGCCGAGCTTTCGGTGCCCAAGGATGGATTTTTCCGCCTTGACGGCTTCAAGCGCATGCTCAAAAAGAAAATCCCATACGCCAACATCGAGGACCTTCCAATGCCGGTGGTGATAGCCGCCACCGACTTCGATCATGGCCGCAAGGTGGCGTTCGAAAGCGGTCCGCTGGCCGAGCGCGTGTGTGCCTCATGCTCCATTCCGGTGGTGTTCAAGCCGGTGCGCATCAACGGCGTGCGCTACGTGGATGGCGGCGTGCTCGACAATATGCCGGCCTGGGCCATTCGTTCGCGCTGCAAATTCCTGGTGGGAGTCAACTGCTCGCCCGTGAGCCACTCCTCCGGGCCCAAAACCAACATTGTGTCCATTGCCCTGCGCTCCTACGAGTTGATGATGAAAAACAACTCCGCGGCCGACCTCCAGCAGTGCGACATGGTAATAACTCCCGATGAGATTGCCGACTACAAGGTGTTCAATCTCCAGGGCCTCAAGCGTGTGTTCCGCGCCGGCTACAACGCCACCATGGACTACTTCCGCTCCAAAGGCATCGAAGTGTGACGCGTGAAATCCATCATCATTGGTGAAGGCTGACAATGGCTACCAAGGGGTGCTTAAAAACATTGTGGATTATTCGATTAACCTTGAATTGCGTTGTGTGAAATCC
>JAMPBC010000016.1 GCA_023666905.1 Bacteroides sp.
GTGGGGGTTGGCCGCGCGGCTCACGGCATCGGTTGTGGCCACGCCGCGAAGCAGGGCGCGGCGCACGTCGCCGTCGGTAAGCGAGCCGGTCACGGCACCGCGGCCGTCGACGGCAAAGAGGGTCATGGCGCTGCCGGAGAGGGCGTTGAGTTTGCTTATGGCCTCAATCAGAGGCGCGTCTTGCGAAATGAGGTGGCGGTTCATTGAAGCTCGGTGAGGGGTTGGGAGGTTTGGTTGTGGTTTATAATGGCCTCGGCCACGGCCCAGTCAAGCGGTGTGTCGAGGTCAACGGCGCGGCGGCGGTCCATGGGCACCCCCACGCGGCGGGGAAAGCTCCCCATGGGCATGGCCCGTAGCGATGCGGGGTTAATCACGTACACGGCGCCGCTGTATTGCCACGCCGGCGGGGCGTCCTGGCGGCGGGTGAGCAGTCCCGAGCCTTTGGATATGTGCAGATAGCCGGTGGCGGGGTCGGGCTCGAAGCAGTTGTAGTAGGGGTTGGCCTCCACCTCCACGGTGCTCACGGCCATGTCTGTTTCCGGGGTGTAGGCGGCAAGGCATGCTTCCACGTCGGCCACGCTGCGCAGGGGCGATGTGGGCTGCAACAGGCACACCTTGTTATATGTGATGCCTTGTTCCGTGGCCCACTCCATGGCGTGGAGCATCACCTCGCGGCTTCCGGCGGTGTCGGTGGCCAAGGCGGCGGGGCGGCGGTAGGGCACCGGCAAGCCGGTTTCCCCGGCCACGCGGGCAATCTCCTCGGAGTCGGTCGACACCACTATGTGGCTGTCCGGGGCCAGGGCGCGGGCTGTTTCAATGGCATAGTGAATCAGGGGCTTGCCGGCAAGGGGTTTTATGTTTTTGCCGGGAATCCCCTTGCTGCCGCCGCGGGCCGGGATAATGAACAGGGTGTCAAGGTGGGGAGGTGTGGTGGTGCTGTGCATGGTTGCTGCTGGCTTGGCGTGGGTGTGGAGCGGAAAAGCAATCAAGGCCGCGACTCGATTGGGGTCACGGCCGATTAAAAGTTCGTGGTCGGATGCCGCTGTGGCTCTCCCCGGCGCGGTTTCTTACTTCGAAGCTGCGGGGGCTGCGGGGGCGGCAGGAGCCTGCTGCTGTGCGGGAGCGGCGGGCTTTTGTGCTGCGGGTGCCTCGGTGGCTGCGGGAGCCTGAGTGTCGTAGTTGCCGCCGGTTGTCTGCTGAGGTGCGGTGGCTTCCACGCGCGATTCAGAGGTGATGGCATCGGGCATGGTGAAGGTGCAGAGCACTGAGAGCACTGCAATGGCACCGGCCAGTGACCAGGTCACCTTTTCAATGAAGTTGTTGGTGCGGCGAACGCCCATAATCTGGTTGGAGCCGGCGAAGGTGGACGACAAGCCGCCGCCTTTCGACTTCTGGATGAGCACTACGCAGATTAGCAGGATGGCCACCAGGAGGGTGAGCACGATGAATACAATTGACATATTCGTTTAATTGGTTTTGAAAAGTTACTTATTAAATAAGGTGTATGCGCTGCAGGAAGTCCGCAGTCAGCTCTTTTTGGCTTTCGCGTACTGCTGATTGAGCATCAGTTTTCGCAGAAAACGCAATTGGTCTGCAAAGTAAACACTTTTTTCGGGAAAATTCAAACTTAATTGCCTTATAATTTCGTAAGCCTTGTCGTAACGCCCCCTTTTTATGAAAATTTTAGCCAGGCTCTCGCTCAGCGGGTCGGCGGCGTTGGGCTTGGGCAGGTGCTGCGCCTGTGGTTCCGGCTGTGGCTCCGGTTCCGGTTCGGGGTGTGCCGCCGCTGCTGCTTGCGATTGCAGGAAGGCGTCGAGCAGGGCGTCCTGCTCCGATGCCGGTTCTGCTGTGGCGGTCGGGGCCGGGGAGGCTTCGGCCTCGCGGGCAAGCACCTCGCTATAGTCAGGTGTGGGGTTGAAAATGAGCCGTTCAAGCAGCGCCTCCTCGCGTGGGTTCACTCCCCCTCCGTAGGTGTCTAAGAAAGTGTCGAGCGCGTCGGTCGTGGTGGGGGTGGAAGGTTGCTCCTTGGGCGGATAAAAGGTGGCGAAGAGTGCACCTTGCGGGTCCACGAGCGCCATGAGCGAGGCCACGTCGGGCGCGTTCAATGCCACCCTCTGCAGGTAGCGCTGCCGCTGTTCGGGGCTCAGCGAGGGGTCGAGCAGCGCGCGCGAGGCGGCCGCCGACAGATAGGGATAGCGGCGCAGCAGTGCGTCGGCCACGTCGGGCGCAAGCGGCGTGTCGGTGTCTACGGATTGTATGAGTTGGCTCAGTGCTTCTTTCATGGCGAGTGGGGGAGTGGAGGGGGTTACCAGTTGCCCAGGGTGGCGTTGAAAATAAGTTGCACAAGCTCCTCGCTTATCTCCTGACAGAGCTGATCCTGAACGTCGTTGAGCATCTGCGAGCTGTCGAAGTCGCGGTAGGCTGTGAAAGTTTGGTCAATATCCTTGTTCTCGGCCTTGTTGTCGGTGTACTTAACCCGCACGCCAATGGTCAGGCGCGTGCGCGAGGCGTAGGCATCCTCCGTAACGGCCTGCGGCGTGAGGTAGTACTGCGTTATCTCCCCCTCGATGGAGAGGTCCGAGTTGCCGTCAACGGTTTGCAGCCGCGTGTTGCGGGTTATGTAGTTGAGCAGCTCGTTCTCAAACGTTTGCTCAAGCGGCGGATACACCAGTGCCGCGCGAATGGGAAAATTGCTCACGCGCACGGTTTTGTAAACATTGTAGTCAATCGGGGCTCCGTTGAGTGTGAAGCTGGGTATGCAGCCGGTGGCCGCGGCCGTGAGAAGGGCCGCCAGCAGCAGTTGCAAGGCTGTGATGCTGTGTTTGATTTTGTGGTTCACGAGGGCAAAATTAGCGAAATTCCGTGAAAAAACCTAACCGGCTCCTGAAACCGCGTGGTTCCGGGAGCCGGGGAAGGGTTGTTTTTGAAGTGATGAGCGGTTATTTGAACACGTATTGCGAGGAGATGGACTGGTTGTTGTGTACGCGGCGAATGGTGTCGGCAATCAGGTGGGCCACCGAAAGTATGTGGGCTTTCTTGCAATCCTTGTGGAAAGGAATCGAGTTGGTGAACACGATTTCGGTCATGCCCGAGTTGTCGACGCGTTCCGATGCCGGGTCGCTCATTATGGCGTGCGAGGCCACGGCGCGCACTGACTTGGCTCCGTTGGCCATCATGAGGTCGGCCGCTTTGGCAATGGTGCCGGCGGTGTCGACCATGTCGTCAATCAAAATCACGTTTTTGTCCTGAACATCGCCAATCACGGTCATCGACTCCACCACGTTGGCTTTGGCGCGCTGTTTGTGGCAGAGCACCAGAGGCACGTCGAGGAACTTGGCGTAGGAGTTGGCGCGTTTGGCGCCACCAACGTCGGGGGTTGCAATCACCATGTTGTCAAGTTTCAGGCTCTGGATGTAGGGAATGAACACTGACGAGGCGTAGAGGTGATCCACCGGTACGTTGAAAAATCCCTGAATCTGGTCGGCGTGCAGGTCCATGGTTATCACGCGGTTCACGCCGGCGGCCATCAGCAGGTCGGCCACAAGCTTGGCGGCTATTGACACGCGCGGCTTGTCCTTGCGGTCCTGACGGGCCCAGCCGAAGTAGGGAATCACGGCTATCACCGAGTGGGCCGACGCGCGCTTGGCGGCATCGATCATGAGCAGCAGCTCCATGAGGTTGTCGGTGTTGGGGAAGGTGGACTGCACAAGGTAAACCTCGCAGCCGCGAACGGTTTCCTCGAACGAAACTTCAAACTCGCCGTCGGCGAAATGCTGGACATTCATTTTGCCGAGTTCAATACCAAGGTCTTTGCAGATTTCTTCGCCCATGTAGCGCGAGGCGGTGCCGGCGAAGATTTTGATAGGGTGCACTAATGATTGCATTGTTTGAATAATGGAAGTGGTTTGTTGCTGCAAAATTACTCAAAAATCCGCAAACAGCCCCATTAATGGCACAATAATTTGTCACCTATTCGGTTATAATAGCTGAGACAGCTATCATGGCTGTTGCGGCTGATTTGGCCTTTATTATATAAGGTGTGGCTCTTGAGCTTTCATTTTCTACCGGTTTGCTCGCCGCGGCTGTCCTTTTGCCACCTCAAAAGTTAAAATAGTTTCATAATTGAAGCGTATAAAATTTTTTCACCCTCCGTAAATTTGTCAAAATGCTTGTAAATTGATTGGAAACAATACATTTAGCAACACAAATGGCATAAAAATGTGCAAACAAATTTGTTAAAAAGTGAAACTAAATGCTATTATGTGTTGTTATGTTAATAATTATTATTATTTTTGCAAATCCATATCCCCGTGGGAGAGATGTGTCCTATAGCTTCCCCGTGGCCGTGGAAAAAGTTTAAATGATTGATTACTAAGGTAAATTCCAATCAAATTATATGTCTAATTCAAATTTTAGTATGAAAAAGCTGTTATTTCTACTTGCAGCCATCGTTACCCTTGCGGTCAGTGCACAGGCACAAAACCGCACCTATCACGGAACGGTGCTGACATCGGCCGAAAACGAGCCCGTTATCGGCGCGACAGTAACGCCAATCGGCGGAGGCCATCAAACGGTCACCGACATTGACGGTAAATTTACGCTTTCAGTCCCCGCCTCCGTGAAGGAAGTAAAGGTGACTTTCGTGGGCTACAGCCCCGTTACCGCTCCGCTTACCAACGGAATGACGGTGAAGCTTGACGTGTCGTCAACTATGCTCGACGCCGTTGTGGTTACCGGTTACGGTTCCGGCAAAAAGCTCGGCTCCGTTGTTGGTTCGCTCGGTGTGGTTGACAATGAAGTGCTTGAAAACACACCTTCATCCAACTTCGTCGACGCCCTCCAGGGTCAGGTGCCCGGTTTGAGCATCTTCTCGAACTCAGGTGAGCCTAACTCAGTGCCCTCGTCAATCCGCATCCGTGGTGTCAACTCGCTCAATGCAAGCAACACCCCTCTCTTCATACTCGACGGTGCCCCCGCAACATCGGCCGTGTTCACCACTCTCGCTCCCTCCGACATTGAGAGCGTTACCGTGTTGAAGGACGCTTCTTCAACCGCCATCTACGGTTCGCGTGCCGCCAACGGTGTTATCGTTATCACCACCAAAAAAGGTAAATATGGCGACAACGCCCGCGTAACCGTTCGCGCAAGTGTGGGCTGGAGCCAGCGTGCCAACAATAAAATCGACATCATGAACTCCGAGCAGTACATCCACTTCCGCGACCTCACCGGCAACCCCGTGAGCCAGGAAGTGCGTGACCTCGTAAGCACCTACGGCATCAACACCGACTGGCGCAAGGAGCTCATCAAATCTGCCGCCCCCATGATGTCAATGGAAGGACGCGTGCAGGGTGGTTCTGAAAAAATCCGCTACTACCTCTCGCTCGGTCACTATGATCAGGACGGTCTTATTGACGTTTCCAGTCTACGCCGCGAAACCATGCGCGTTAACCTCGACTCCAAGGTGAACAACTGGTTCCAGGTTGGCCTCTCGGCTAACTTCGGTTACGAAAAAGCCCACCAGAACAGTGCTGCCAGCCCCGAAACCGGTAACGGCGCATACTACTCCAACAACCCCTTCGTGCAGGCTTACAACCTTCTCCCTTACGACTCACCTTACTACTACTCGTTCAACGACAAGGGCGACATTGTTTACGGTGACAAAGCCATATTCTATCACTACTCGGGCGATCAGGATGCCAACTACGTCAACCGTAACTTCATCAACGGTACCCGTACCAACGTGACCGCCATGATGACCCTCTACGAACAGCTCACCCCCGTGAAGGGTCTCACCATCCGCGCACAGCAGGCCATGAACGCCTTCGACTTCCGCAGTGGTAACTTCCGCAAACCTGATGATCCCTTCTACACCCCCATGGGCGACCTCGTGGACAACTCCAGCGTCACCACCTCAAACTCACAGAGCTTCCAGCGCTGGTATCAGTTCACCTACACCAACACTGCCGAATACAAGTTCACCCTCGCCGAGAAGAACCACTTCACCCTCCTCGCAGGTCAGGAATCAATCATAACCCGCAGCCACCAGTTCGGTGTTATGACATCCGGTCAGCCCTCTAAAAAGATGTGGCTCCTTACCCAAGGTACCTCGGTTACAATGGACGACGTTTCCCAGTCAATCTATGAGACTGTGATGAACTCCTACTTCTTCAACCTCTCATACGATTTCAACAACAAATACTTCCTCGACGCTTCCGTTCGTCGCGACGGTAGCTCCAAGTTCGCCCCCAAACACCGCTGGAGTACATTCTACGCAGTTGGTGCCATGTGGGATGCCAAACAGGAAAACTTCCTCCAGGATGTGAACTGGCTCTCCGATGCCAAACTCCACGTCAACTACGGTACAACCGGTAACTCCGGCATCGGCAACTACGCTTACGAAGGAACCGTTGGTTCAGGCGGTCTCTATGCCGGCCAGACTTCTCTTGCCCTCGGTACAAAAGAGAACGACCACCTCTCATGGGAAACCGTTCACTCTTTCGACGTTGGTGTCAACCTCGGCTTCTGGGATCGTCTCCGCGTTAACGGCGACTTCTATGTGAAGAACACCAAGGATATGCTCATGTCAGTGCCTTTGAGCTACACCACCGGCTATGCCTCTGAAACTGAAAATATTGGTTCTATGCGTAATGTTGGTGTGGACATCGAAGTCAACGGCGACATCTATCAGGACAAAGACTGGTACGTGGGAGCAGGCTTTAACTTTGGTTACAATAGCCTCAAAATCACCGAGCTCTTCAATGGCCTCGACAAGTTCACCCTCCCCGGAACCGGTATTACTTACGAAGTGGGCAAGAACCCCTTCAATCTCCACAACGTCCGCTATGCAGGTGTCGACCCCCGCGACGGTATGCAGATGTGGTACACCAAAGATGGCAACCTCACCAAGAAGTATAATGAAACCGACGATGAAGTTGACCTTGGCAAGAGCTACATCGCTCCCTGGAACGGTGGTTTCAACCTCCAGGCTCGTTGGAAAGGCCTTTCGCTCCGCGCCGACTTCAACTGGAGCCTCAAGAAATACATCTTCAACGCAACTTACTGGTACGTTAACACCGCTTCCAACGCCGTGTCACGTAACACCAACGGTAGCGTAAAACTTCTCAATGTGTGGACAAAGCCCGGCGATGTTACCGACATCCCCAACCTTCTTGACCTCTATGGCAATCCCCAGGAAGTTCAGCCTGACACCCGTTTCATTGAAAACGCTTCATTCCTCCGTCTGAAGAACCTCACGCTCTCCTACTCACTTCCCAAACAGTGGGTTAAAGCAATCCAGTTCAGCGACGTGCAGTTCCACTTCACCGGTCGAAACCTCTTTACAATCACTGACTTTACCGGTATTGACCCCGAGTACGAAGGAAACGTTGTTCACTTCATGTACCCGAACACCCGTCAGTATGAAATCGGTGTTGAAGTTTCATTCTAATCTCCTTTAGTAAATTACAAATATGATGAAAAAAGTATTATCAACAATATTTTTGGCCGGAACGCTGATGCTGAGTTCCTGCGACATGGATCTGTCGCAACCCGGCACCATCACCCTGGGCAAGTCCATGCAGACTGCCGACGATGTGTTGGGTTTCCGTAACAACGTTTATTCCCAGCTCCGTGCCCTCTGTTCCGGCAGCTATGTTACTAACGTTGAGCTTCAAAGCGATTTCTTTATCGGTCTCCGCGGTAACGGTGGTCGTGGAAGCACAATGTCACAGGGAACATTCACTCCCTCCACAAGTGCAATTTCCTCTTGCTATGGTGGCAGCTACGGCGCGATTGGCACAATCAACTACATCCTTGAAAAAGGAACCGACCTGCTTGGTTCGGGAACACTTTCAGCCGATGAGGAAGCTGAAGTGAACCGTTATCTGGCCGAATGTCGTTTCATGCGCGCTTACATCTACTACTGGCTCTTCGACCACTACTGCCAGGCGTACACTCCGGACAAGGCCAACACCCCCGCTCTCGGTCTGCAGCTCATGACCACTTTCAACCCCAGTGCAACTCCCGCCGAATATCCCGGCCGCAGCACCATGGCTGAAACCATCAAGCTCATCAACGATGACCTCACCGCTGCTTACGACGGACTTCTTGAATGGGAAGGAATTGACGCTTCACAGTGCGCCCCCAATGCTTACTATCTCAGCTCCTACGCCGTAGCTGCTCTTCAGGCTCGTGTTGCTCTCCTTACTCAGGATTATGCCACCGCCATCAGCAAGGCTCAGCATGTTATTGATTCTTCAATCTTCGCTCTCTGCCAGGGTCAAGACTACATTGCAATGTGGTCAAACGACGAAGGCTCCGAACTTATCTTCGTACCCTTCGTTGATGCGAACGAAGCCGGTTCCGTGGGTTCCTTCTTCGATGCTTATAATTATGTGAGCAACTTCCCCACCCGTGTTGACTATGTCCCCACCTACGAGGTTGTTTCCTCCTACTCGTCCAAGGACGTCCGTGGCAATGCTTTCTTTGCCGGACTTGAAATGACTGTTGATGCTCAGCCCACCGCTGCCTACATCTTCAACAAGTTCCCGGGCAACGTAGCTCTCATCCAAGGCCGCACAAACAATTACAAGAACAAACCCAAACCCTTCCGTCTCTCGGAGCTGTATCTGATTCTTGCCGAAGCTGCCCAGTCTTCAACCCAGGAACCTGTTGCCAACCAGGCCCTCAACACTCTCCGCAAGGCTCGTATCTCCGGCTATAAGGATGCAACTTACTCCGGGACACTTCTTCGCGATGAAATTCGCCGTGAACGTGCCAAGGAGTTGATTGGCGAAGGCTTCCGCATCTCCGACCTCCGTCGTTGGGGTCTCGGTTTCAAGCGCGACAACAGCTACGAGAACCTCGGTTCAGGTTACACTCCGCTGCCCAACCTCTTCATTTCAAGCGACGTCTCAGTGGTTTATCAGGCCAACGACTATCGTTACACTTGGCCCATCCCTGCCGACGAGTTTGACGTGAACAAACAGATTACCGGTCAGCAGAACCCCGGTTACGATAACTAATTTGTCTTATCTTCTTAGCATAATAGATTATGAAATTAAACAAAATATTGGCCGTGGCATTGGCTGCACTCAGCCTTACAGCCTGCGATGACGACGAGAAGGTCAACACCGTCCCCGTCACCGTGAACTGGGAAAATAGCACAATGTCAGTCACTGAAGATGTCTCTGCCGGCGTTTACTATAATGTTCCTCTCGTGCTTAATGCAGAAACAAACGGCCCCGTAACCGTTACAGTCGACGTTAAGGGCGTGGGCGCAAGTGCCGCCGAGGAAGGTCGTGACTATGTTGTCACCCAGAAAACAATCGTGATTCCCGCCGGGTCGCAAACCGGTAGCATTGAATTCTACCCCGTGGGCGATAAAATCCTCAACCCCGACCGTGAATTCCTCCTCACAATCACCTCTGCAAGCGGCGCTTCTATCGGCACCGAAAGCACCTGCAAAATTACTCTGGTCGACAATGAGGTTTTCCTCGAACCTGTGTATAAAGAACTTCAGGGCGCATGGACCATGTTTACTGATGACGGTCAGTACACCGTTAACATTGTCGGTGCTGAACCCGGTGAAGAAGGCTACCTTGACAAAATCTGGATTACCGGAATCAACGGACAGGCCTGGTGTGTTATTGAAGGTTCTCTCTTCCTCGATGCCGTTACTCAGGAATGTACAATTTCAATGAAGGCCGGCCAGATTATAGCTGAACAAGTTAATTTCACCGGTCTTGGTGTAATGGACGTTGCTTTGGCAACTTATAATGGCGAGAGCCTTTCAACCTCCGGAAACATTGCTGCGCAGTCTAATGCCGACAAGACTTCTTTTGCCTGGAACTCCGGTATTTGTGGAGCACTCATGCAAGGTGGCTCGTTCAGCGGTTACATTTGGTTCGGCTCCAAGTCTGTTTCAATGGCCAAAGCCCACTGATGAATGATTTGACATTCCTTGGTGGATACAAATAACCCTATTTTTCTACGCACGACGGTGAATTTTTCACCGCCGTGCGTTCCCACTCTCTCATCTTAACAGTTTTTTCCTTATGTCTTTTCTGAAAAATTTCCTCTTCGTTGCCGGAGCGCTGAGCGCTATCACAGCCTTCGGCCAATCGAAAATCAACTCGGCCGGCTCCATGCTCATCAGCGACTTCAAAGCCGCGCGCCTTGCAGGCGACATGCAGCAAGCCCTCTCGAACTGTGTTGAAGTGTATCCCGCCATCATCATGGCAAACGACCGTGACGCCGCCCTGACCGAGCTCGAGGCCATGGGTCTTGAGGTCAACACCGACCTTGGCGACATGTTCACCGTCAATCTCCCCATCGACAAAGCCGAAGCGCTTGCCGCTTGCGATGCAATCAGATATGTTGACTTCGGCCAAAAGGTGAGCCTTATGATGAACTATGCCCGTCCCGCCTCGCAGGTAACCGATGTACAGGCCGGTTTCAGCCTCGATGGCAAGACCCTTTCATTTGACGGCACCGGCGTTGTGGCCGGTATGTACGACACCGGTCTTGAAGGCGGACATGTGAACTTCAAGTTGGACAATGGTGCCGGCAAAAGCCGCCTGCAGCGCGTGTTCTGGTATCGTGGTTCCAATGGTAGCCCCACAGTCTACACCAGTGCCAACATCTCTTCGTTCAGCACCGACACTCAGACCGAATCGCATGGCACCCACGTGGCCGGCATTATGGCCGGTAGCTACAAAGGCGATGGCACTTATGCTTACATCAGCTCCGCAACAGGCAAGAGCGCTGTAAAGAAAACCGATGCAATCCCTTACTATGGCGTCGCCCCCGGCACCGACCTCGCTTTCTCTGTTGGAGAACTTTACACCGCCAACATTATGGACGGTGTGGAACGCATCGTGAACTATGCCACTGAGGCCGGTCAGCCCTGCGTGGTGAACCTCTCGCTCGGTAGCACAAACGGCGCTCACGACGGTACCGGTGGTTACAATGCTGCCCTGAGCCGTCTTGGCGAAAAAGCCATTATATGCGTTGCCGCAGGTAACGACGGTGATGTACCAATGTCCATTGTCAAGGAACTCACCGAGTCTTCCCCCAACATCCAGACAATGATCAAGGACAACACCGGAAGCGGCATCGTTGACATCTGGGGTGCCGACAACTCGGAATTCACCGTAAGCTGGGCCATCTACAGCACCGCAACCCGTAAAATCACCAAGATTGCAACCGTTACGGGTGCCGGAGAGAGTGCCAACATCACCTCTTCCAACAACACCGGCTTCGGTTCCGCCTTCACAGGCTCCATCCGCGTTTCGGCCAGCGTTGACGCTCTCAACAACCGCTACCACGTTTACACCGAACTCAGCGCATCGCCCAAATCCTCCACAAGCACCTCCAAGCTCGCGCTCATTGTAGAGGGTTCGGCAGGCCAGAAGGTATGGATTTACGGCAACTCTGCCACTGCCTTTGCAAACAACTCGCTTGTTGGTTGGACAGCCGGCTCTGCCGATAACTCAATCAACGATGCATGTACCGCCAAAAACATCATATCCGTTGGCTCGTATAACACCCGCAACACATGGGGCGTGCTCCAGAACAACGAGGCTTATGCTTACCAGTACAGCGGAACAGGCTTTACCGTGGGCTCAATCTCACCCTTCTCCGGCTATGGCACTTCGTTCCAGGGTCAGGACCTCCCCTTGGTCACCGCCCCCGGTGCGAACATCATTTCAAGCTACAATCGCTACTATGTTACCAAGGCCAACGCCACAAACAGCATGACAGCCAACGTAAAGGTGGGCATCTCCACCGACTATTGGGGCCCCATGCAAGGTACTTCAATGGCTTGTCCTTACGCGAGCGGTGTTGTGGCTCTCTGGCTCCAGGCTTGCCCCACGCTCACATTTGACCAGGTTAAAGCCACAATCGATGCCACCTCCGAGTTCAAAGCTCTGCAAATGCGTCCCGCAATCCGCTGGGGTGCCGGCAAAATCAATGCTTTGGAAGGCGTGAAATATGTTCTTAAAAACTACACCTCGGCCATTGGCGGCGTAGTTGAGGACAATGAGAACCGCCTCGTTGTTTCTCCCAATGGCACCGGCTACGATGTTATGCTTGCCGGCGAAGCAAACTTCAACGTTGAGTTGGTCGACCTTCAGGGTCGCCGTGTGGCCCTTGCCGAAGGCCTCAATGGCGAAGCCTCCGTGTCAACCGAAGGCCTTGCTCAGGGCATCTACGTGCTCAGCATCAAGTCAGCTTCCTATTCAACCGCCCGCAAAGTCACCGTGCGCTAATAGCCGCACTGCACGTGACATTTCCTCATACCGAAAGCGCATCCCCACCCGGTGGCGATGCGCTTTCGCTGTATCTTAGAAATTGCCTGTCCTATTTCAGCAAATCGGGCCGCAGCCGGCGTGTGCGTTCCAGGGCCTGGTCCTGGCGCCATTCGGCAATTTTTGCTTCGTGACCCGATAGAAGAATCGGAGGCACCTCCCACCCCTTGTAGTTGGCCGGACGTGAATAAACCGGCGGCGCTAACAGATTGTCCTGATACGAGTCCGAAAGTGCGCTCTGCTCGTCGCCAAGCACTCCGGGAATAAGCCGCACAATAGCATCGGTAATCACAACAGCCGGAATCTCGCCACCGGTGAGCACATAGTCGCCAATGGAGATTTCGCGCGTTATAAGATGCTCGCGCACGCGGTAATCCACACCCTTGTAGTGCCCGCACAGAATTATTATGTTGTCAAGCAGCGAAAGTGAATTTGCCATGGGTTGGGTGAACTGTTCGCCGTCGGGCGAAGTGAAAATCACCTCATCGTAGTGGCGCTGCTCCTTCAGCGCCGATATGGCCCGGTCAATGGGCTCCACCTGCATAACCATTCCCGCCTCGCCGCCAAAGGGGTAGTCGTCCACCTTACGGTGGCGGTTGGTGGTGTAATCGCGCAGGTTGTGAATATGAATCTCCGCGAGCCCCTTGTCAACGGCCCGCTTTAAAATTGAACAGCCCAGCGGGCTTTGAAGCATTTCGGGTAGTACGGTTATGATGTCAATTCTCATAGTTTTGAATGGATTGCTGAAGATTATTGATAACCATGGCGCGCAGTTCGGCCGGCGCGAGCACCGTCACGTTAGGCCCATGGCTCAAAATTTCCTGAACAAAGTCGGGCGTCAGACGCACCCGGTAGTTGAAAATGGAATACTGGTCGTGAATCATCTCCTCCTGCGAGTGGTGCAACGGAAGCGCCCGGAAATATTTTGCCTGACGCGGGCTCACGCGCAGCGTCACCTTGTGGGTCTTGCCGTGCGAGAACACAATGCCGAACGAATCGCGGAAATAAGCCTCCGGGTCGAAATCGGCCGGAATTTCGAACACATCGCCCAATATGCTCAGGTGGCTCATGCGGTCGAGCGCGTAGGTCTTTATCACATTCTCCTTCACGTTGCGCCCGGTCACATACCAGCGTAGCCGGAATATTTTTAAAAAATAAGGCTCGAGCGTCACCGGGCGGGGAGCTCCGGTGCGCGAGTATGGGCTGTAGCCGAAACGTATGGTTTTGCACTCCTTCATGGCCGATATGACTGGCGACAGGAACTGCCGCGCCGAGGGGACATCCTCCAGAAACACCCGCGAGGCCACATCGCGGGCATCCGTGAGCACGTTCGATAGCGACGCCGTGTTCAGCATCCAGTCCGTCACGCTTTCGGCATGCTCGTCCCCCCCTTCATCAATGAAATACTCAAAGGTCGATGAATTGCACTCGATGTTAATTTTGAACAACTCCTCTATGGCGTTGCGGTAATTGTAGAACGTGCGGCGCGGAAGCGGCTGCCCGTCCGATACCGACGAGCGCATCCACAGCCGGTTCAGCTCCTCGCGCGTAATGGACCCGTGGCGCCTTATGGTGTCTATGATCCAAATGTAGCGGTTAAACAGATTCTTCGACATAAACGGCAGCGTGATTGAGTGAAAGAATGTGAAGTCCGGCCATGGTCACCATGGCGTTGATCAGTAGCAGCTCGAACCCTGTCTGGTAGCCGAACCACTGTTCAAGCCCCCATTGAATGAACCACGACAGCACCGGTGCCGCAATGCACACCGCCGGCACAAGCCCGTCGCGCAGGCGGCGGCGCGTGAACAGCCCGTAGACGAACAGCCCGAGAATGGGCCCGTAGGTGTACGAAGCAAGCGTGTACACGGCCGAAATGGCATCGTCCGTGCTCATCCGGTAGAACGCTATGATAACCAAGCCCATAAGAGTCGACATGGCCACGTGGACCACCCTGCGCACCCTCACCAACTTGGCCGACGACTCGCCGTCGTAGCGATTGGAGGCGTCAAGTATGTCAATGGTGAACGATGTGGTGAGCGAAGTCAACGCCGACCCGGCGGCCGAGTATGCGGCCGAAACAAGCCCGACAACAAACAGCACGCCGATAATCACCGGCATCGAAGGGTGCGTGGCAACGAGCCCGAACAGCTCGTCGGACTTCTCAGGCATGGCTATTCCGCTCCTGTCCACGAATATCATGAGCAGCGTGCCAAGCATCAAAAACAGAGCTATCACAAAAAATTGCATCACACTGCTGAAAATCATGTTTTTGCGCGACGAGGCCGAGTCGCGGCAAGCCAAATTGCGCTGCATCATGTCCTGGTCAAGCCCGTTGGTGGCTATGGCCATGAACACTCCCGCAAGAAACTGCTTCCAGAAGTAGGAACTCTCCATGGGGTTGGAGAAGTGAAACATCTCCGACGTCGGGTGAGCCGCAATGGTGGCGGGAATATCGACAAACGCAATGCCGCAGTAGCGCGCAATGCACACAATGCACAGCACCACCGACATTACCAGACAAATGCTCTTAATCACATCAGTCCAAATCAGAGCCTTCACACCGGCGCCGGCCGTGTAGAGCCAAATAAGCGCAATGGTCACAATCACGTTCACCTCAAACGGGATGCCAAGCGGCTTGAAAACAAGCAGCTGAAGCACGGCACACACCACGAAGAAGCGCACCGATGCCCCGAGCATTTTGGAAATGAAAAACATCCATGCGCCCGACTGATAAGCCCCCGGTCCGAACCGTTGTTGCAGATACCCGTAGATGCTAACCAGGTTACGCTTGTAAAACATCGGCACAAGCACCATGGCAATCAACACATAACCCACAATGAAGCCGAGCACCATTTGCAAATAGGCATATCCCTTTGCCGCCACCATGCCCGGAACGGAGATGAACGTCACGCCCGAAATGGGAGCGCCAATCATGGCTATGCCCACAAGAATCCAGGGCATGCGCCGGCCGCCGGTGAAAAATGTTGCTGAGTCAGTGTGGCGCGAAGCCAGGCGGCCAATGCCTATGAGCAGGGCAAAATATGCCGCAATGGTAATTATTACAATCAGTGGTGACATTTCGTTAATTTTCAGGGTAAAGGAGATACGGTGCCCGCCGGCGCTTGAAAGCCTCCACATCGTCGGTCCAGGTGGCGCGGATGTCGGCTGCCGAGGCTCCCTGTTCAATCATTTTGCAAATGTTGCGGTTGCCGGTGAGCAGGTTGAAGAAGTTGGTGAAAAATGGAGTGGATGACGGAAGCCGCGTGTTGCGGTAGGCATCAATAATGTAGCTGAAGTCCACCCCGCGGGCAATGATTTCATCCTCCTGCATGCCGCGCAAATCCTTGCCATGGCAAAGTTTTCCCTTCAGCGGCGGATTAGTGGCTCCGGGCATTGACTTAGGCGTGAAGGTGAAATTTCCCCCGCGCATTGCCGGATGTCCGTAGATTTCGAAGGGCATTTCCGTGCCGCGTCCCAGGCTCAGCGGTGTCCCCTCAAAAAAACATGTGGAAGGGTATAGATAAATGGCTTTCATTGACTTAAGATTGGGCGACGGCGCCACCGGAAGCTCATAGCGGGTGGCATGCGTGTAGCCCTCGCACGGCACCACCGTAAGTTCCAACTCACGGCCGCTGTCAAGCCACTTTTCACCCTTGATCATCCGGGCCAGTTCGCCAAGCGTCATGCCGTGGGCAACCGGAATGGGCAGCGCGCCCACCCCCGACTTCAGGCTCATGTCAAGCACCGGCCCGTCAACCATCATGCCAATGGGGTTGGGCCTGTCAAACACCACAAACTCCTTGCCATACTTCGCCGCGGCATTCATCAGCCGCAGCATGGTAATGTAGTAAGTGTAGAACCGCGTGCCCACATCCTGCAGATCGCACACAATCACGTCGAACCCCTTCATCACCTCCGGAGCCGGCATCGTGGAACCCTTGCCGTTGTAAAGCGAGGCAATTGGAATCCCCGTCTTGGTGTCAACCGAACTCTTCACGTGCGCTCCCGCATCGGCAGTGCCCCGGAAGCCATGTTCCGGCGAGAATATGGTGGTCACGTTCACCCCGTTGCGCAGCAGCATGTCAAGCGTGTGCTCCTTGTAGCCGTTCACCAAGCCGGTGTGGTTGCTCAGCAATGCCACTCGTTTCCCCTGCAGTTGGGGCAGATAAAGGCCGGTGCGTTCCGCTCCCACCGTCACCTCCGCCCGACCGGGGCAAGCGCTTGCAATAAGAATCAATGCGATAATGAAAATCTTCTTAATCATGACTGCAAAGATAGCGAAGGTTGTGGGCAAAAACATAGCCCGATGTGTTAACTAATAATAAAAATTACCAACCCATCGGATTTATCAAATAATTTTGTTCCTAAAACTTTACTGCATCTCATTGTGTTTATTTGAGGCAACCATGTCTATTAACTCAAAATCAGCCCGATGACCCGTTTTCGTGTTCCCTGCCTGCCGCTTTTAATAACGCTAATGCTTGTTTTGGCCGGAGTTTCCACCGCCAAGGCAGCCGTTCCCGCCTCGTCGGGCAACATCAAAAAAGTTCTCTACATCGGCGACTCCATGACCGGCTGGCTCTCCGAACGCCTCAACGCCTACGGCGCCGCCAACGGGTTTGAAGTGTCCACCGTGATGTGGGACGGTTCCACAATTCGCAAATGGGGCAACTCCACCAAACTAAAGTCAATCATCGACAAACAGAACCCCGACGTGGTCTTCGTTAGCCTCGGCCTCAACGAGCTCCTTGAGCACAATCCCGAGCGCCGGCTCGGCACCGCTCTCAACAACATTCTCAAAGCCGTGGGAAACCGCAAACTGGTGTGGGTGGGCCCCCCCTCGTGGCCCGGCAAGGGTAAAGGCGAGAAACTCAACAACTGGCTTAGTAACAAACTCGGCCCCAATCGCTATTTCAACAGCTCCAACCTCACCCTGCAGCGCCAGAGCAAAACCAATCCGCACCCAACGCGCAACGCCGTGATAACCTGGACCGACAATCTTGTCAGCTGGCTCAGGAAAAATCCTGATCTTAAATTCCAGTCGCTCAACGCTCCCGCAAAATCGGCCATGAAGCGCGGCAAGCACTTCACCTATCTCCGCATGCGCGACAAACTATAATACGCTACTGTGGCTCCACTGCATCGCTTAGACGCACCCGCAGCGTTTTGCTACCCGACGTAGCCGTGCCCGTCCAGATGTTGTCACCTTGATAGCTGATTCTTATGGTCAGGTCAGCTCCCTTGTCGTTGGAGTAAAAAGTGAACGTGTTGTCTGAGCCGGAACCATACAAATTCAGGTAAACGTTGTAATACACATTGTCGTAGGAGCAGCTGCCCCACTTCCCGGCATTGTCAGTGTTGGCCGTAATTCTCACCGGCCACTCCCGTCCTTTGTTGTCAATGAATGCCCCTCTGAAGTTATAGGTGCGCATCTCCGGGGCAGCCTTCACAGCCGAAGCCTCTTCGGCCGGTTCGGCCACTGTCTCCGCTGCCGGAGCGTCAACGTAATCAACTGTCGCAGCCTCCTCAGCTTGCTCCGAAAGTATTGGCGGGGGAGTGTAGGAGCGCTCCCTGTTCATATAAATCACCATCGCGGCTAAAATTATTCCGGCCACCAACAGCCCCATAATCACCCATGGCCACCATGGACGTATTGGCTTGGGTGGCGCCGGATGTTTCGGATGTTTAGGCGCGTTGGGACTAATAATTGTGCAACCCATATCCAAAAGCAATTCTTCAGCCGAGCCCGTACGCGTCGACGGCTGCAGTGCCAGCGCATTTTTCAACGCCCGACGCATTTCCGGACTCACATAGTCGGGAAGCACCGAATCAACATATTCCGGCGTCACATTCACCGCCTGCAATGGTTTCTTCCCCGTCAGGCAATGGAGCATCGTCGCTGCCAGGGCATATACGTCCGTTGGGGGCGAAAACGATTTGATGCCGGCATACTGCTCTATCGGCGCATAACCCTCCGAGAGTCCCGCCTGCGCTATGGTGTAGGTGGCCTCGCCGTTGGCGCCGTAGTGCTTTGACTGGCCGAAGTCAATCAGCGTGGGGCGCTGCTTCCCCTCGTGTGTCGTAGCCATGACAATGTTGCCCGGTTTGATGTCAAGATGCATTATCCGTCGCGAGTGAAGAAAAGCCACCGCCTTGATTATCGGAATCATTATGGCACGGGTTTCAGCCTCGCTCAAAGCTCCGCGTTGGGCAATATAGTCGCGTAGCGAAGGCCCGTCAAGATATTCCATGACATAGTAAGCCGTTCCGTTGGCGGTGAACACCTCGTTCACATTCACAATATTGTCATTTTGCCCCGACAGCGCGTGCAGCCGGTTCGCCTCCGCTATGAAATCGGATGTTGCCGACTCCACGCGTGCGCGTGCAGGCCCCGAGGTAACAATGGTGGTCTCGCCCGAGGCCGTTATGGTGCGGTCGCAGTCGGCCGAAATGAATAGCTCCTTGATGGCCACATTCGGCGTCACCGTCAGGTTGCCCACTTTCACCGTTGTGGTGGCCAGATAAGTGATTCCAAACCCTCCCGAGCCAATCACATTGCGTATAATGTAGGTTGAGCTCCCCGAGTTCAGCCGGCTCATCGGCGGCAGACTGTTCACCTCCTTTGTCATAATCTGTTCAGTTTTTCAAAAAGTGCAAAATCATCTTCCATCTTGTAGCCGAGCGTTGTAAGCATATCGCCCACAATGGAGCCGCTCACGCCGCCTTTCAGCATCCGTTCCACTCCGCTGCGCGAAATACGCGCTCTTCCGCCGGCAAACCGTATGCTCAACTTCGGAGCCACAAGCCGCATCAGAGCCACGCTCAGAATCACCTCATCCTCCGAAATCAGAGGCGTTTCGGCAAGCGCCGTGCCGGGAATGGGGTGGAGTATGTTCACAGGCATTGACACCGCCCCTGCATCGCGGGCCTCCGCAGCCAGTTCAAGGCGTTGCCGCAGGCTCTCGCCCATCCCTATTATTCCCCCCGAGCACACCTCCAGGCCCGCTTCTTGCGCCGCCTTTATGGTGCGGAGCTTGTCGGCATGAGTGTGGGTGGTGCAAAGGGTTGGGAAGAAGCTCGATGAGGTTTCCAGATTGCAATGATAACGGCTCACGCCCACCTCTTTCAGTTGGCGCATCTGTTCAACCGAAAGAAGCCCCATCGATGCGCACAACTCTATTTTGCAGTTGCGTCTGATGTTGCGGAACATCTCCAGAAACTGCTCCATTTGGGCCGGTGCCACGCGCCGCCCGCTCGTTACAAGGGAGAACCGGTGCACGCCGCGCCGTTCGTTTTCACTCGCTTCAGCCAGCGCCTCATCTGCGCCAACCGCTTCATATTCCGTTATTCCGGTGGCAAAGTGGCGCGACTGTGCGCACCATTTGCAGTCCTCCGAGCAGCGCCCTGACCGGGCATTGATAATGGAGCACGTGTCCATGCGGCTGCCGTTCCAGCGGCTGCGCACGCGGTCGGCCGCCTCGCAAATGCTTGCGGGCTCGCAACTGTGTGCAATTTCAAGAGCCTGGTCAATTGTGGCCGGTGTGCCCTCCAGAGCCCTCCGTTCCACAAACTCAAGCAGTGCTGCGCCACGCACTTCGTCAATTTCAATAGCCTTTTCGGCAGTGATTGGTTCGTTTATCATATCCGCAAAAGTAAACAAAATGCACCAAATGGCAAAACACCCCCTTTCATCTCGCACAACTCCTGTCCCTACCCCCGAGAAGTAGTAGTGTTCCCCGAAAATTATTGGTGTTTTATGCCAAAAAATGGGATTTTTGTAGATTTTGATACATCCCGCAAATCCATTTAGCCCCCTTCATAGTTATATTTGCACACCGGTTTCCAATCGTGGTGCCGTTCCGCGGTTTCGGACTCTTGTTTTGTATCACAATTCGCTCTTCCAATAATTCAAGTTATGTATCTGACACGTAGATTCTTCACCATAATTTTCGCAGCGGTAGCCACGCTCGGCGCCTACGGTATGACCGTTTCGCTTGATTCCTGCCGCGCAATGGCGTTACGCAACAACAAGAACCTGAAAATGCGAACCGAGGCCGTGCGTCAGGCCGGCTATCAGAAAGATGAAGCTTTTGCAGCCTATTTGCCTGCAATTGATTTCAATGGTGGCTACATGTGGAACCAGAAAAAGATTTCCGTGTTCGATTCTGACCAACTGCTCCCTGTCAAGTCCTTCGACCTGGCCTCGCAGAGCTATCAGTTCAACCTTGTGAAGAATCCCATGACAGGCGAACCCGTAAAAGGCCCCGACGGCCAGTACATCCCCGAGCAGGTGGCCCTCATCCCCAAGGAGGCCATGACCTACGACATTCACAACGTGTTCTTCGGCGCCGTAACGCTCACCCAACCAATCTTTATGGGTGGCAAAATCGTGGCCATGAATAAAATAACCCACTATGCCGAGGAGCTGGCCCGTGCCATGCACAATTCCGAGGCCGAGAACATTATCTATGCTGTCGACGCCGCCTATTGGCAGGTGGTTTCACTCAAAGCCAAGCAGAAATTGGCCCGCAGCTACGTGCAGTTGCTTGACACGCTTCACTATAATGTGGAAAAAATGGTGGAGCAGGGCGTGGCCACCCGCAGCGATCTGCTCACCGTGGATGTGAAGCTCAATCAAGCCAATGTCGACCTCACCAAAGTCGATAACGGCCTGGTGCTCTCGCGCATGGCCCTGGCCCAGGTATGCGGCCTCCCGGTCGACACTCAGCTGTCCCTGGCCGATGAGGACGTGGAACTCGCCACAATGTCGGCCCCCGTGGCCACAAGCTACAACATGGCCGATGTATATTCCCGCCGGCAAGACCTCCGCGCCCTCGAACTCGGCATTGACATTTTCAAGCAGCAGGAGCAAGTGGCCAAGTCCGACATGTTGCCTAAAGTGGCATTGGTAGGCGCATACACCTTCAGCAACCCCAACATGTTCAACGGATTCAAGAACCGTTTCAACGGTGCCTTCTCTGTCGGTGCCATGGTCAGCATCCCTCTCTGGCACTGGGGTGGAAACTACAACAAGTACCGTGCAGCCCAAAGCAAAACCAACATTGCCCGCCTTGAGCTTGAAAACGCCAAAGAAATGATTGACCTTCAAGTGAGCCAGTCGGCCTTCAAAGCTCAGGAGGCCATGAAAACCTACGAAATGACTCTCAGTAACCTGACCAAGGCCAACGAGAATCTGCGCCAGGCCAACATCGGCTTCCGCGAGGGCGTAATGACCACCGACAACGTTATGGAGGCACAGACCGCCTGGCTAAAAGCCAACTCTGAAAAGGTCGACGCCATGATTGACGTCCACCTCTGCGACGTCTACCTCTCCAAAGTGCTCGGCACGCTCCCTTATCCCACGAACTATTGATTTCTCCCCCATTATAACTTAAGCATATAACCCCAACCATTAAACAATAAATCGCCATGGCCGATATTGATAATTCAAAAAACGAACAGCGCCGCGAATCACGCGTCCTCATGGTGTCACTTGTGTTAGTTGTCCTCATTGTGGCAGCCATTGCCGTGGCGGGAATGTTCCTCCTCAAGCCCCCGCCCGAAATCATTGAAGGACAAGCCGAGGCCACATCCGTGAGAATTTCCGGAAAACTCCCGGGTCGCGTAACTGAAATCTTTGTAAAAGAGGGCGACACCGTTCATGCGGGCGACACGCTCATCCACATCCATTCCTCTTTGGCCGACGCCAAGCTCTATCAGGCCAATGAAATGAAAAAGGCCGCCGCCGCGCAGAACCGCAAGGTTGACGCCGGCACGCGCAGCCAAATCATTCAGGGTGCGCAGGACATTGTGGCCCAGGCCGCCGCTGCCCGCGAAATCACCAAAAAAACCTATGATCGCATGCAGAATCTCTACAACGAGGGCGTAATGTCGACCCAGAAACGCGATGAGGCAAAAGCTGCCTACGATGCCGCTGTGGCCGCCGAGCGAGCTGCCCAAAGCCAGCTCAGCCTTGCCCGGGCCGGCGCTCAGGAAGAGGATAAGCAAAGCGCTGCCGCAATGGTGGGCGTGGCTCAGGGCGGCGTTCAGGAAGTGAACGCCCTGCTTGAGGACCAGTATCTTGTGGCCCCATGCGATGGCGAAATTGACCAGATCTACCCCGAAGTAGGCGAGCTCGTGTCGCTCGGCACTCCGCTGATGTCCCTCCTGAAGGCCGACGATAAGTGGGTAACCTTCAACGTGCGCGAGGATCTGCTCTCCGATTTCAAGATGGGCAAGAAAATAAAAGTGATGATTCCGGCCCTTGACAAAATGGAAACCGAACTCGAAGTCTACTACATCCGCGACATGGGTTCATACGCAACTTGGCGCGCCACCAAGAGCACCGGCGAGTGGGACAGCCGCACCTTCCAAGTCAAAGCCCGCACCACCAAACCTGTCAAGGACCTCCGTCCCGGCATGACCGTGGTCTATCGTTAACCACCTCTCCAAACACTCTAAATTCGGTAAGTTATGTTCAAACTGTTGAAACAGGCCGTGAGCCATGGACTTCACACACTGACCGAGCGCCGGGTCTACCTCGTGTGCCTCACCGTTGTGCCCATTGCCTTCACCCTGTTCTTCATTAGTTTGATGGACGAGGGATTGCCGCTGAAAGTGCCTTCGGGTGTGGTAGACCTTGACCACTCTTCCCTATCCCGCGAGGTGACCCGTTCGCTGGGTTCCTCCGAGCTGGTCGACATTTGCGAGCGCCCCGAATCCTATCATAAGGCCATGGAAGCGGTGCGCTCCGGGAAAATCAACGGCTTCTTCATGATTCCCGAAAACTTCCAGCGCAACGCAATAGGCGGACGCACACCCACCATCACCTATTATTGCAACCTCACTTACTTTGTGCCCGGTTCGCTGATGTTCAAAGGCTTCAAAACCACTGCCGTTACCACAGCCGGCGCCCTTGTGCAAACCGACCTGGTTTCGGCCGGCGTGTCAGACCGAACGGCCTCCACCCTTATCCAGCCCATGACCATCCAAATCCAGGCCATAGGCAACCCCTGGATGAACTATAACTATTACCTCACCAACTCCTTTGTGCCCGGCGTGATAGCCCTTATGGTGGCGCTCGTTGCAGCTTACACCATCTGCGTCGAAATCAAGGAGCGGCGTTCGCGTTTGTGGCTTGAACGCTCCGGCAACTCCATTGTCGTCGCCCTGGCCGGCATGTTGGGTCCCCAGACTGTAATAGCAATCGCTGTAGGCGTTGCCTGTCAGGCATTGATGTACGGTTTTAACCACTTCCCAATGAACTGCCCTTCGTGGCACATGGTGCTTGCAATGGCACTCATGGTCATCGCTTCGCAATCCTTTGCCGTCACCATGTGCTGCCTCATTCCAAATCTCCGCCTCGCCGTGAGCCTCTGTTCCCTCTCCGGCATCCTGGCTTTCTCGCTGGCAGCTTTCTCCTTCCCCGTCTCCAGCATGTATCCCGCACTCGGTGCCTTCAGCTACATCCTCCCGGTGCGCTACTATTTCCTCATCTACATCGATCAGGCCCTCAACGGAATCCCTCTCTATTACTCCCGCTGGTTCTACATAGTCCTCGCACTCTTCCCCCTCCTTCCCCTCTGCCTGCTGTGGCGACTTAAAAAACGCCTCCTCGCACAACAATACATCCCCTGACAATGAAACATCTGTTCAACATACTGTCCGGTAAAGTCACAACCTTCATGCAGGTGTGGCGAAGAGAATATTATCTGGTGTTTCACGACCTCGGTGTAATGCTTTTCTTCTTCGCGCTCACCATCGGCTATCCCATTGTCTACACTCTCATTTACAACCCCGAGATTGTGGAAAACATCCCCATTGCCGTGGTCGACCACTCCCGCACGCAGCAAAGCCGCCGGCTCGCGCAGATGATTGATGCCACACAGGGCGTCGAGGTCTATGACTACGTGCCCAACCTTCAGGACGCCCGCCGACTGCAGAACGAGCACAAGGTCTACGGTGTGTTGGAAATCCCCGCCGACTATGCCAAGCGCATTGGCCGCGGACAGCAGGGCGTGGCCACATTCTATGCCGAGATGTCGCTCCTGCTCCGCTATCGCACATTCCTCTCAGCCCTCACCGACGTCGAGCTCGCCTCCGGCAGCGAAATCCGCCGGCAAGCCATCGACATTATCGGATTGCCCGCGCAAGACATGAACGGCCTCCCCGTCGAGTCCGAGTCAGTGATGCTCGGTGACCCCACACAGGGCTTCGCATCATTCATCATGCCCGGCATCCTCGTGCTCATTCTTCAGCAAAGCATGCTGTTGGGCGTCACAATGCTCGCCGCCGGTGTGAAAGAACGTCGTCGCCGGTTCGGAGGAATAGACCCCGAAACAATCCCCGCCGGAGCAATGACCACCATCTGGGCCAAAACGCTTTGCTACGTCACCCTCTACATCCCCATCTGCGTCTATGTGCTCAACCTCGTGCCAATCATGTTCAACCTCCCCCACATAGGCAGCTTCCCCCAGATGTTCATCTTCATCCTCCCCATGCTCATAGCAGCCGCATTCATGGGGCAAGCCATAAGCGTCTTCGTCACCGAGCGCGAAAGCTCCCTGCTCGTAATAGTGTTCACCTCCGTAGTGTTCCTCTTCCTCTCCGGGCTTACCTGGCCCCGCTACGCCATGAGCGACATCTGGACATGGGTAGGCGACGCCATCCCCGCCACCTGGGGCGTTGAAGGCTTCATCCGCATGAACTCCAACGGAAGCCCCCTTTGGGAGCAAGCCCGCCCCTACACCATGCTCTGGATTCTCGCCGCCTGCTACATGACCCTCGCCTGGCTCGTAACCCGCTTCTCCTCCCCCCGTTCCCGCCTCGCCCCCACCAAATAACCCCAAAAGTCTTCATCCCCCTCTAACCCCCACCCCTTTACGCTAATCTGCTCGTTCATCCCCCTCTCAAACTGATGGCACGGCCCCAAGAAAATCCCTCCCTTTAAGAGCCTGTCCCATAATATATGTTAACGCTGAGGTCGCATATCCTCGAAGGATTTTGGTTGTGAGGCGAGGGCGCGTGGCCGTAGCC
>JAMPBC010000017.1 GCA_023666905.1 Bacteroides sp.
CCTTCGAGGATATGCGACCCCGGCTTTAACATTCCTTATCGAATGGACTCTAAATTTTGGAATAGTAGAGTTTCAGAAATTATATTGCAGCATGCCCATCACTCGGTTGGCATGTCCGCGCTGCCCACTGTAGTCCGAACGTTGTCCCCAAAGATATTCAAGACCAATGCATAGGTCGGAAACAATGTTGTAAAATCCTGTTACACCGACATATCGTCCGCAACGATACGTTTCGGGGCCCAAATGCCGTTGGCCAAATGTGCGTGCCTCACTGTAGGTTCCGGTGAAATAAAGTTTGGAATTGGCATCATAACGGGCGCCGAGTTCATAGTTGCAAAGTTTAGGGGCTTCCATCTTACCGGTGGTCACAGAGTAAGCAAGGTCCATGCCGCCGTCGCCAAGGTCGTTTATGTAGGAACCGTAGCCCTGACCGTAAGCACCCTGATAGTAAAGTTTGAATCCATAGCCCAATTTTGCCATTCCTGAAAGTTGTACGGCCCAACCGGTGCGGAAATGATTTTTTTCTGAGGCGAGGTCGCGATAAGATAGATTTCGCAGCAAGCCCGACAGACGCACATGTCCTGCTCCGGCGCCCCATTCGTATTGCAGGTACACGGGGATGTCAGGAACGCGCTGGTTGATTTTTTCGGTTGACTGATTGGTGGTGTAGTCGGCTGCCGGCATTTCCACGGCAATAGCCCCTGAAAAACTATCAGAGAAACGTGGCGCATAACGGAGCATAACGTTTTTGCGGCTAAGCTCTCCCGAGGGACCCTGGTCATCGATTCCGGGAGTACCTGCGGCTCCGTCAACGAATGTGCTGTTTGCCAAACCTGCTGTTACGTAGCCAACTTTCAAATAAGCTTGTTTGAGACGGAGCCCGTAGCCCGACATGCCGTTGCCCGAGAACTGAGTCTGAGCATAAACGGAATAGTAACCGAAGCGTTCGCTTTTGCCCACCAACTGTAAGAAAATGGTTGAGTGGTTGGCGTTACCGTAGAACTGGTTGCGTTGAGCCGGATTCATTGGCACGGGAATGTCGTAGGTGGTGAATGATGCGCCATCGTCAATAGCGCCATCCATGTCATATTGTAATGTTCCTTTAATGTAGCCGCCAATGCCAAGGGCTACTTTTCCTTCTCTGTCAAGAAAGAGAAAGCGGGGGGCTGCAGGATCGCTGAAGTGAAGGTCGTTAGTGTCATAAAGCACGGCCACCAGCTGGTGGGCCTGTGAAGAATCGCCCGTGGCAATAACAGCGCGCGAGGGAATGAGGAACGTGTCGGGGTACTCACGGGGATGTAGTGCAGAAGCTTGGAAAACAGAAAGTGCGGTTGCCAGAAGGGTTACGGCAATGGCGTAAATACGGGTCATGGTGCGGATAATAAAGTGAAACGGTGTGTGTTAAATTTCAAAAGTGAAAAATGTGGATACATTTTCAATTTTTAACATTATCGGAGCCGATTTTGTTCGCTTGACTGCATAAAAAACAGTGCCCCGGCTCATTCCGGGCCGAGACACCATGAAATCTTTTTCTAATGTGTTACTTGCCTAAAACGTTGTTAAGTGCGTCCTTTGCTTTGTCGGCAGTCTCCGATGCCTTCTCTTTAGCTACTTCAGCTTTTTCAGCGGCCTTGTCCTTTAAATCAGCGGCTTTGTCCTTGAGAGCATTGAGTTTGTCGCTTGACATCACGCTCTTTAGCGATTCGGCAACTTGAGGTGCCTTTTCCTTGATGTAGGGTTCCACTTTAGCGTAGAAGGCTTTGGCTTCATCAACTTTGCCGGATGCCAATAATTGCTGGATATAGGTTTGGGCTTTCGCGGCAAGAGCCTTGGCTTGCTCGGCGGTGGTGGAGCCTTTAAGCTGGTCAATGATTGATTGACCTTCGCTTTCAGCAGGGGCGGCAACCACTGCGGTAGCGGCATCGACGGCAACAACGCTGTCGCCGGCCGAATCAACCGCTTCAATGGTCATTTCCTCAAATACCACTGTTGCAGAGTCGGCATTTTCATTTGATTTTGAACTTCCGCCGCATGAGGAGAGTGCGAGAGCTGCAAAAACGGCAGCTGTTGGGAGAATTGTTTTCATAGTTTATGTTTGTTTGGTTATGAGGGAAGTCTGTATATAAAAAACATTGTCCGGAATTCGGAATTGAAAGCCCGGACAATGATTGGTTCATAAAGATAACAAATTGCTACCTTATTTTGTTGTAGCGGAGTCGACAGCTGCAGTTGTAGCAGTAGTGTCGGCGGCTGTGGGAGCAACGGTGTCGATTGCAACAGTTTCGGTTTCCTCAACAACGAGGGTTTCAACTGAATCAACGGGAGCTGCTTCAGCTTCTTCTTTAGCCTTGTTATTGCAAGCTACGAGAGCAACTGCGGCTACAACAGCGAATGTCAGAAGTACTTTTTTCATAACTTTGAGTTTTCTAAAAAAATGGTTTTTGTTTAATGTTGTTGTTATGCGTTATCAGAAGTTAATAACTGATTTTTGGCTCAAAAAGTTCATTTAGGTTGTTAAAAAATCTAAAAAGAGTAAGATAATCCTACTGAAGGAGCAAAAGCGTGCACCTTGTAATTGGCTTCAAAGGTGTCTTCGGCACCGGTAAGGCTGTTTTTATAGGTGCACTTTGCGTTGTCTTCGCCAAGACCGGCAATGTACATGAATGCGAGATCAATGGAAAGATTTCGGATTGGACGGAACGAAAATCCTACGGTAGGTTCAATTTTGGTCATGCCCGGAGTTTCGGGGTTGTAGAAATTGGAGTTGACGGGTGTGGTGTCGACCATGAGACCGGCGCGGATGTCAAATCGTTCGGTGAGTCCGTATTGCGCGCCAAGATGATAGGCCCATGCATTTTTATAATGTTTGGGGATGTTTTGGTTGAATCCCGAGAGGTAGTCAGGGAAAAGGATGTCGAGCTGTTCGTAGGTTTTCCAACCCGTTAATTGAGCTTCAGCTGCAATAACAAGATTCGAAAGGGGTTTGTAGGACACTCCGAAGTTCAGCACGTAGGGGCAGGGCATGGATGCCTTGAAGTTCGATTCATTGATAAGGCCAAGATTTTTATCTCCGAGAATTTGGTCAAGAACACCCTGAACCTTATCGGAGGCATAGCTGACCTTGGCAATACCCGCGGTTACTTTCATGCCCATTTTTGTGCGGAAGTTGGCACCTACAGTCCACTTGTCGGTTATGTCGTACATTGCACCGATATTTGCTCCGACAGCCACTTGCGATGTTCCGGTGAGATTAACTGAAGCGGCGGGGGCATGTCCGAGTGTCATGGGGAGTCCCAACATTCCGGCCAACGCATCAAATTGCTGCCCCGATAAAAGAGCTTTGTCAAGGTTCACTGAACCCCATGTGAGCATCATTCCAACACCAACGGAGAGTTTTGGAGTTATGCGCCATGAAATGGTGGGCTGGATGGTGTAAGTTTTCAGGTCCACTTTTTGATTGAGAATGGCTCCCGGCCAATCGTTTGTCCAGTTTATGGCGCTACCGTAAGGAGTGTAGAAAGCAACACCGGCCTGCAGATTGTTGTAAATTTTAAAGGAGGCACTTACTGCAAGGGGAGTGGAGAGCCCGTTCTCGGTCTTATACTCCTGTCCATTGTGTTCGGCGGTGGCAATGGCTTTAATGCCGGTAACGGAGCAGGACAGGTCAATGGTTTTGTCGGAAAAACCTAATGCTCCGGGATTGAAAATCATGCTTTCGGAGCCAAGTTTGAGAGCAGTTCCGGTATGTCCCATACCAAGCTGCTTTGCACTGAGAGTGTTGATTTGGTAGCCTTCGGCCCAAGCTCCCACAGTGGTGAGAAGGGCGGCAACGGCTATCGCAATTCGTTTCATAAACATTTGAAATATTGGTTAAAATGTTCGCAAAGTTGTCGCTTTTTTCTAAGAGCTACAAATTAATGCACACTAAACAGCTACATTGTGCCAAAAACTTCTGAAAAAGTTAGGCGCTAAAAATTCGTGAAAAGTTTTTATCTTTGCAGCAAATAAAGAAACTCCGGTGTTTATTGACCAGGAAAATTAATGGAACCGAAAAGAGCTTTACTCATAATCAATCCCATTTCAGGAACCTCGCGAAAAGAAGGGCTGGAAGAAAAAGTGGCGCAACATCTGGCCCCGGCCGGAATAAGTGTTACGGCGTGTCGGACAACCTGTTCGGGCGATGCTACACGTCTTGCCCGCGAAGGTGTCGACAAGAGGTTTGATATGGTGCTTGCTGCCGGAGGTGATGGAACTGTCAATGAAACGGCCAATGCTCTCTGCGGTACCGGAGTGCCGTTCGGCATTATCCCCTCGGGGTCGGGCAACGGATTGGCCCGCCATTTGAACATTCCGGTTGATGTGCGCGCCTCGCTTGACATTATTGCAGCCGGCCGTGTGGAAACATGCGATCATGGTTCGGTTAACGGTCGCAGATTTTTCTGTACTTTCGGCATGGGATTCGATGCGGCCGTGAGTCATAAATTTGCCGAGTCGAAGAAACGTGGCAAGCTCACTTATTTATCAAATACTTTCAAGGAGTATGTGAGTTACCGGCCGGAGGAGTATGAAATTACGGCTAACGGCCAGGTGATTACCGACCGTGCGTTTGTGATTGCGGTTTGCAATGCATCGCAATATGGCAACAATGCCTACATCGCTCCTCATGCCTCGATAACCGACGGGCTGTTGGATGTTACGGTGATTCATTATGGCAACCTGCTGTCAACGGCGCTTGTGGGGCTTGATTTGATGACGGGATTTATTGAGCGCAATATGCTCATACACACTTTTCGGGCATCATCGCTCAACGTGCGCCGCAAGGCGAGCGGGCCGGTGCACATTGATGGCGAACCGCTTGAAATGGGGCAAGAGCTCAACGTGCTGTGCCATCCGTCGAGTTTGAAAATATTCACTCCCGAAGCCGACAGGCCAATCCGTCCGCTGCTCACGCCCATCATGTCAATGATGAACGACATTGGCTACACCTTGCGTAACATCTTTGAAAAATAGTTTTGGCAGAGCGGCGGCTTTTATGTAATTTTGTGGTTCAGAGTTTCTGACTCTGGTATTTTTCATTCAACACTAAACTGATTAAAACTTAAATATGGCACTTCAATGCGGCATTGTGGGATTACCGAATGTGGGTAAGTCTACACTTTTCAATTGTTTGTCAAACGCTAAGGCCCAATCGGCCAATTTCCCATTCTGCACCATAGAGCCCAATGTGGGCGTTATCACCGTCCCTGACGACAGGCTCACAACTCTTGTGGACATGTGTAAGCCCAAAAGCGTTGTTCCGGCAACCGTGGAGATTGTTGACATTGCCGGACTTGTTAAAGGGGCAAGCAAAGGCGAAGGTTTGGGCAACAAGTTTCTGGCTAACATCCGGGAAACAGATGCCATTATCCACGTGCTCCGTTGTTTTGACGATGATAATATTACTCACGTTGACGGTACCGTAAATCCGGTTCGTGACAAGGAAATTATTGATTACGAATTGCTCATCAAGGACCTTGAAACTGTGGAAAGCCGCATGGCCAAAACGCAGAAGCAGGCTCAGACCGGAGGCGACAAAACCGCTAAAATGCAATATGAAGTGCTCAGCAAGTATCACGAAGCTCTTACTCAGGGCAAGCCCGCGCGGTCGGTTGAATTCGACACTGTTGACGAGCAGCGCTTTGCACGCGATTTATTTCTCCTCACCAACAAGCCGGTTCTCTACGTGTGCAACGTTGACGATGCTTCGGCCGCAACCGGCAATGCATACGTTGAGGCTGTGCGCCAGGCTATTGCCGAAGAGAATGCCCAGCTGCTTGTAGTGGCGGCTCAAATCGAGGCTGAAATTGCCGAACTGGACACGTACGAAGACCGTCAGATGTTCCTTCAGGAAATTGGTCTTGAGGAATCGGGTGTGGCTCGCCTTATCAGAGCTGCTTATTCGTTGCTTGACCTCCAGACATATTTCACGGCCGGACCTGACGAGGTGAGGGCCTGGACCTTTATGCGTGGCAGCAAAGCCCCCAAGTGCGCCGGCATTATCCACACTGATTTTGAAAAGGGATTCATTCGTGCCGAAGTCATAAAATATGACGATTATGTGACCCTTGGCTCCGAAGCCGCGGTGCGCCAAGCCGGAAAAATGAACATTGAAGGGAAGGAGTATGTGGTTCAGGATGGCGACATAATGCATTTCCTGTTCAATGTTTAATGTGGGCATTAAGCCAATAACGCGGCTTGGGACATGAAAACCGGGCTTGTTTTGGAAGGCGGTGGAATGCGAGGGCTTTTCACTGCCGGAGTGATTGACGTGATGATGGAGGCCGGGATTGAATTTGATGGCCTAATCGGAGTGTCGGCCGGTTCAAGTTTCGGATGCAATTACAAATCGCGCCAGCCCGGACGCGTGTTGCGTTATAATACAAAGTATTGTAACGATTCCCGATACATGGGCATTGCCACACTGCTGCGAACCGGAAATCTGGTTGGGGCGGAGTTCGCTTACCACACACTTCCGCTTGAACTTGATTTGTTTGACATTGAAGAGTTTGAATGCAATCCCATGAAATTTGAGCTGGTTTGCACGGATGTGGACACCGGTGAGCCCGTTTATTATCAAATGGATCGCGTGACCTACAACTCACTTGAATGGCTAAGGGCTTCGGCCTCTATGCCAATTGTTACCCGTCCTGTGAAATTGGACGGACGCAAGTTGCTTGACGGTGGAATTAGCGATTCAATTCCGCTGAAACACTTTCAGCGCCAGGGCTATAACCGCAATGTGGTTGTGCTCACGCAGCCGCGCGACTATAGGAAGAAACCTGCTCCGGGGTGGCTGTTCAAGCTACTGATGCCGAGCTGTCCGGAAATAGCCCGGGCAATGTCACGCCGCCACATAATGTACAATGAGCAGCTTGATTATGTTAGCAGTCAAGCGGAACTCGGGGACACGCTTATTATCGCGCCTGAGCATCCGCTTGATATAGGACGAGTGGAGAAAAATCCACAGAAAATGAAAGAGGTTTATACTATTGGCCGTTCAATGTGCCAATCTCTTATCACTGAATTAAAAGAATTTTGCAGCCGTTGAACCAAGCAATGGCTTGATTTTGTTAACGGGAATCACGGCTTCGGGCATTCCGGCCGCGTATGGTGCGATTTCGTAAGGGCCATATTTGAAAACGAGACCTTTATCAGTGATATAGGGAACGCCTTTGGTGAGCTCGTTTACCGGACACATCATGCAATCGGCAAGTTCAGAGGTGTTGGCTACTTCAAAGTATTGGCACAGGCCCGATGCAATAAGTGAGCGCAACTGGCTGTCAGACGGAAGCATCTCGTTGGTTAAAGCAGTTCCGTTGGAAAGAAGGAATGTGCGTGAAACGTCTCCGGGCATTCCATGGGCACCACCCATATAAAGATATGATTGCAGCTGCACGGTTATCACTTTATCGTTTATATATGATACTTTCACCTCTTCGTTCAGAGTTTCACCGCGTTCCACGGCTTTAATGGCTTTTGTCATCATTGCGTCGGGGGTGTCAAGTGAGCCGGTATAATTTTCGCATACCATATCCTTAATCCAATTTCTCATTGCTGATACGAGTTGGGTGTTTCCGGCAATAGGATACTCGACCAGAATGTCGGACTTTCCGCGCTTAATGGAAAATTCTTGTGTTTGCAGACCATCGGCGTAATTCTTAACGGCTCCTTTTTTCACAGTTAATGCGGCTGTGGCTGTTGTGCGTGTTTTCGCACGTCCAGACTTACGCGTAACTTTAGCATCGGCATCGAATGCAGAAGAAGCACCAAGCAACAAGATGCCTAAAACGATAGTCAGTGTTTTTGTAAGTTTCATTGGTTAAAAATGAGTGATGATAGTTTATGGTTGATTTTACAAAGGTGCGGTAGGGCTGTTAGTCGCCCATGGTGCGGAGAAGTTCGTCGTTGCTTGAGGTGCGCTCCATGCGGTCCTTTATAAATTCCATTGATTCAATGGAGGTGCGGTCCGAGAGGAAGCGGCGCAGAATCCACATTCGGTTAAGTGTCTCCTCGCGGAGCAAAAGGTCATCGCGGCGTGTGCTCGATGCCATGATGTCAACGGCGGGGAAGATACGTTTGTTGGAGAGTTTGCGGTCAAGCTGGAGCTCCATGTTGCCGGTGCCTTTGAATTCTTCAAAAATAACCTCGTCCATTTTTGAACTTGTCTCGGTGAGAGCGGTGGCAATTATGGTGAGCGAACCTCCGTTTTCAATGTTTCGTGCGGCTCCAAAGAAGCGCTTGGGCTTTTGCAGGGCGTTGGCGTCGACACCACCTGAAAGGATTTTGCCCGATGCAGGGGAAACGGTGTTGTAGGCACGTGCAAGGCGGGTAATGGAGTCAAGGAGAATCACAACGTCGTGACCACATTCAACCATGCGTTTGGCTTTTTCAAGCACAATTCCGGCAATTTTCACATGTCGGTCGGCGGGCTCGTCGAATGTCGACGCTATCACTTCGGCATTAACGCTTCGGCTCATGTCGGTAACCTCTTCAGGACGCTCGTCAATGAGCAGAATCATAATGTAAGTTTCGGGGTGATTCTCGGCAATGGCATTGGCAATGTCCTTCAGAAGGATGGTTTTACCGGTTTTGGGAGGAGCCACAATGAGGCCGCGCTGCCCTTTGCCAATGGGCGAGAACATGTCGACAATGCGTGTGGATATGTTGGCGGAACGGCCGGACGTGATGTCGAATTTCTCATCGGGGAAAAGCGGGGTGAGGTGCTCGAAAGGAACGCGGTCGCGAATAAATTCAGGGGAGCGGCCGTTAACTTTAATCACCTTGGTGAGCGGGAAATATTTCTCGTTTTCACGCGGCGGACGAATTGCTGCCTCAACCACGTCGCCGGTTTTAAGACCGTTGGATTTAATCTGCTGCTGCGTGAGGTAAACATCGTCGGGCGAAGCGAGATAGTTGAAATCGCTTGAACGTAGAAATCCGTGTCCTTCAGGAGCGACTTCAAGCACACCGGTAGTCTCAAGTATGCCGTCGAAGTTATAGGCCGGCATCTGTTGAATTTGCGGGTTCTGTTGGTTGCCCTGATTGTTGTTACGGTTTTTCTTATTGCGGTTTTTCTGATGTTGCTTGTCAAGTTTTTCCTGTTGCCACGGTTCAAGAAGGTTAATGGGTTGGGCGGCGGCAGCGGCAGCGGCTTCCTCTTTCTCGCGCTGTGAACGGGGCACAAATTTGCGTCCCTCGCCGCGGGGGAAGAATGAACCGAAGGCTGAATCTTTTTTCCCAAATTCGCGTCGGCCCTGATGCTGTGGCTGGAACTGTTGTTGCGGCTGCTGTTCGGGGGCCGGCTGGGCCTCGGCGGCAGCGGGTTGCTGCTCTTGTTTTTGCTCTGTGGTTTCTGTTTCCGGTTGGGCTGCTTGTTCTGCGGGGAGCAGAGGTTGTGCTTCGGCCTGAGCATCAAGATTTAATGTGGGCTGTTCGTCGGCTTCTTTTTCGGCTTTGGGTTTGCGTCCGCGGCGTTTGGGTTTTGTTTCCTGCTCCGCGTCGGGCGTGGGTTGAGCCGGTTGGACGTCCGCATCGGTCTGTGCCGCTGCTTCAACTTCAGTTTTGGGCTTGCGTCCGCGGCGTTTTGCCGGTTTGGCTGCTTCAACAGTGTCGGCTGAAGCGTCAGCCTCATTATTAGGCTGTTCCTCTTTCTTTTTTGAAGCAGCTTTTTGTTTATTCTCGGCTTTGGTGCCGGGTGTTTTCTTGTTTTCAGGCGCTTCTTGTTCTGTGGGGTTTGCGGAAGCAGCTGCAGTTTCTGCTTTTGGTTTGCGACCACGTTTGCCCTTGGGCTTGTCAGAGGCGGCTTTTTTCTTCTCGGCAGCTGTTGCAACAGAGTTTATGGCCTGCTGGTCAAGTATTTCGTACACAACCGATTCGCGATCGGCAAGGTTGATTTTTTTCAGTCCCATGGAATCGGCAACCTCCTTGAGTTGGGGGTCTGTCATGGCTTGAAGATCTGAAATGTTATACATATAAGGTGTATTGTAGGTATGTGAGGGGAAGAAAGACCGTTTTTATAACTCGGTGATGCAAAATGCAATTGGGCAACTGAAACAGTGCAATGCATTTACAACGAAAAAAACGGAGTTGATTGAATAAATGTTAGTTAGAATAGAGGTGTGTCTGTGAACTGCTCTTGCCCAATGAAACAAGCAAAGTGAGTTCGGGAAAACTCCTTATAGTAAGGAGCTGTGATGATTAATTGACTTTGCAAAGATAAATCTTTTAATTTATTTGTGCAAGCGCCGTTCAATGTTTTCAACAATCGGTGGCTTAATTTGTTGAAAAATTACATTGAAATTTTCATTATGCTAATTAAATTTGCGGGCAAATAAAAAACAGCCATGACCAATATTCCTCAAATAATCCGTTATTTCACTGACGATGATTTATATAAGTTCACCATGTGCTGTGCGGTGATTGACAACTTTCCCCGTGCGCAGGTGAAATACACGTTCAGCGACCGCAATAACACAGTTTATCCTTCCGGTTTCGCTGCCGAGGTGCAACGTCAAATTAAGTTGCTTGAAACCATTGCGATAACCGATGAAGAAGTGGCCTTTATGAAGCGGCGCTGCTCTTACATTCCCTATTGGTTTTATGATTTTTTACGCGGTTTCCGCTATAACAGCAAGTATGTAACGGTGAGTCAGGACTCATCCGGTCATCTGAAAATAGATTTCGAGGGCCCGTGGAGTCAAACGATTATGCTGGAGGTGAAGGTGCTTGCCATTGTATCGGAACTGTATTACATAATGACCGGCCAATCCGGAAAATTGAATTACGAAGAGTATTATGATTACACATATCATAAAGGGGAGCGGTTACTTGAGGCCGGATGTAAATTCAGCGACTTCGGCACTCGCCGGCGTGCTTCGTTTCAGGCTCAGGAAACAGCGGTCAGGGCGCTGAACGATTGCTGCAAAAAAAATTCCGGGCTACGGGGGCTTTTTGTGGGGTCGAGCAATGTGTATTTTGCCATGAAGTATAATTTGATTCCGGTTGGCACCATGGCGCATGAGCTAATTGCCGCCATAGCCGGAATGTACGGCCCGCAAATGGCTAATAATCTGGCCATGGATGCCTGGCGCAACACTTACCGCGGAGCTCTCGGCACGTTCCTTTACGACACCTACGGCTGGCGCATTTTCAGCTTGAATTTCTCGGAAGATTTTGCAAATATGTTCAAGGGGCTCAGGGTTGACAGTGGCGACAACATGCAGCAATTAAGTCTGATTGAAGAAAAGTATCGGTCACTTGGCATTAATCCTGCAACCAAACAGATTGTTTTTTCAAATGCTCTGAACGTTGACAGCGCCATTGCCATTCAGCGGGAAGCATCAAAACGTTGTATTCCATCGTTTGGAATCGGAACACATTTCACCAATGATTTCCACGGCGTTACTCCCATGAATATAGTGATAAAACTCATCGCTTCAAAAATCACGGAATCATGGCCATTTTACAACGACACCTGTAAACTTTCGGAGGACAACGGCAAACACACCGGTAATCCCGATGTGATACGCCGGTTCATGGAGGCATTGCACATGTAATTTTCCGAACAGAAAAAGCTGTGTCGGCGTTTGATTTACATGATTGATGCATTGGCCGACATACTGAGAGAATATCCCACACTGGCCCTTTTTCTAACATTGGGGCTCGGTTTCCTTATTGGAAAAGTCAAGATTGGCAACTTCTCGCCGGGAAGTGTCACCGCCGTGTTGCTTGTAGGTGTGGTGGTTGGTCAGGCCGGCATTTCCATGTCAGGACCGTTGAAAACGGTTTTCTTCATGATGTTTCTTTTTGCGGTTGGATATAGTGTTGGCCCTGACTTTTTCAAATCGCTCCGAGGCCAGGGGGCGCGTCAGGCATTGTTTGCATTGTTAATGAGTTCGATGTGCTTTGCCGTTACGTTGCTCATTTCGGCCGTTATGAACTATTCCAAGGGTGAAACTGTGGGGCTTTTTTCCGGATCCCAAACATGCTCGGCGCTGTTGGGCGTTGGAAGCGAGGCAATAGGCAGACTTGACATTACGGAGGCGGAGAAAGCAACCCAACTCAACATAATTCCGGTGTGTTACGCCGTGACTTATATTTTCGGCACGCTTGGAACGGTTGTGCTTTTAGGCAACTTCGGTCCAAAACTGCTTGGTGGACTGGATGTGGTGAAGAAAAAGACCCAAGAACTTGAAAACGAGCTTAATGGTAAGGGGCACCGTGATGACCCCGCTTTTGTCAACGCCATGCGCACGGCCGTTTATCGCGCCTACGTTGTTGAAGATAGCTTTTTCGCCAGTCCTAAAACTGTTAGGGAAACGGAACAACACCTGCGTTCAAAAGGGTTGTATGTCCACGTTGACCGTCTTTGCCACAAGGGGCACGTTACGGCTCCGGGGCGTGATGACATAATTGAGATGCATGACGATGTGGTGATTTGTGGCAGAAAGGAGTACATTGTTTCGGTGGGAAAATACATCGGACATGAAACCGCTAATATGAAGCTTCTCTCTTATCCACTTGAACGCATCGGTGTGGTGGTGGCTAAGAAAGATGTTGCAGGTCTCACGGTGAGCGAGCTGCGAAAGAAAAAATTTATGCGTGGAGTGATTATCCGCGACATTGAGCGAGGTGGCAAGTCATTGGACTTCGATGCGCAAGCCGTTGTTGAACGTTCCGACAAACTCTCCATTGTAGGGCGTCCTATTCATGTGATGTTGGCTGCACGCCACATTGGTCATGCCGAACGCCCGTCGGTGGCAAGCGACCTGATGTTTGTGGGGCTCGCCATTTTCATTGGCGGTCTTTTGGGGGCGATGAGTTTTTGGATTGGCGACGTGCCCATAAGTTTTGGAACAAGCGGAGGCGCGCTATTGGCCGGACTGGTGTTCGGGTGGCTGCGGTCAAAGCGTCCCACTTACGGACAGATACCTCCGGCCGCACTGTGGATTATGAATAATTTGGGACTGAATGTTTTCATTGCGGTGGTTGGGATTGAAGCGGCTCCGTCGTTTGTTGCCGGAATAAAGGCCGTGGGGCCTATGCTGTTTCTTGCGGGAGCGGTGGGTACACTTGTTCCTTTGCTTTTCGGGTTATGGCTCGGGCATAAGGTTTTTAAGTTTAATCCGGCAATAACACTTGGATGTTGCGCCGGCACGCGTACCTGCACGGCTTCGCTTGGAGCGGTACAGGATGCACTCGGTAGCACGCTGCCCGCCATAGGTTACACTGTGACGTATGCCGTGAGCAATATTCTGCTTGTTGTGTGGGGCATGCTCACCGTGGCGCTTGCATAATAAAAGCCGGGCGAAACCCTGTTGCAGGATTCCACCCGGCTCCGTTTTAACCCCTTCTTTTTTTCGTGGTTAATCAATCACCACTTTTGCGCTGTCAAACACGTTCAGGTCAAGGTGTTTCATTATATGGTGTATTGCCTTATAAGCTTTTATGGAAACGCCATCGTCGTTAACCAGTGGCGAGTAGGCTGCAATTGACATCACGCCGGGATAAACTCCCAAAATGGTGCCACCGAAGCTGCTCATTGCAGGAATGCCGCTCTTTATGAGCCAGAGTTTCGACAGGTGGTGCGGACCTTTTGCCGCCATGTAAGCCACCACTTTAGGCGCGATTTCTCCGTCGAAAGCATATTGGCCTGACAGCGGGTTGCGGCCATCGGCTGCCAAAGTTGCTCCCATCATGGCAAACTGCTTTGTGGTTGCCTGCAGAGCTTCAAGCTTAGTGCACACGTCAATGGCAATCGGGGCATTGTCAAACAGAGTAAATTCAGCCTTTGCCAAACGGTTTTCCACATCGGCTGCTGCGTTTGTCTTGGTCATTGACTCGTAAAGAGCATCGTTAAACATCGGTTCCGAACCAATCATGTTTTCAACCATGCTTTCAATCACGTCATATTTGCCATCGGCATCGTCCTGTGGTTGGATTTTGCTCACCAGGCGAACAGCGTGGGCACTGATGGGGAGGTCGGCGGGTTTCTCACCCTGCGGAGTCCTGATGCCGCGTTTGTCGTGATGTTTCTTGCAGTCGCATCCGAGTTTCTGCTCGCAATGGACCGAGAATGTGGCCACGCGCGACAAAGCGCCCATGGGCGAAAAATCATCCACATCACCAACGCTTACGCTTCGGCCATCGGGAAGCGTTACCACAATGCCAAATTTATTTGAGTCTACATTTTTAAGCCGAGGGTCAACTTCGCCATCCACGTCGAGATTCTTGTACTTTTCATACATCGCTTTTATTTCGCTCTCAATGTCAGACAGCTTAATGTGTCGTTCCATATATCTTAGATTTTAATTTTGAATTCACCGATAAAAACAAAGCAGTCATGTTAATGTTAGTGCCGAAAGAATTCATTTAGCAAATTTTATGAACTTGATTGGGCGAACGTGAAATAAATTGTTAATTTTGTCAGTGTTTTGAGCGTTACAGCTTTCTTTGATATTATCATCTGAAATTTCTTTCTGAAATGAACATTTTGCTATCATTACCACCTGATGTGGTGCGCTTTAAGGATTTAATGCCGGTGCCGGCACACGTCGGTTGCCGCTATGTTGATTCTGACCCGGTTGGCCGCAGGTTGGGCTCCGGTGGCGGAACGGTGTGGATGTTGCAACAATTTCATGAAAGACATCCCGAAGCTTCGGGCCCCTGCATAATAATTCATGCCGGTGGCCAGAGCCGTCGGTTGCCTGCATACGCCGCCGTCGGGAAATCGATGACCCCCATGCCGGTGCTTCGGTGGTCAGTGGGAAATGCTGTGGACCAAACGCTTCTTGACCTTCAGTTGCCATTGCTTGAACAAATTGTCATGGCTGCGCCTGCCGGACTTGACACATTGGTGGCCAGCGGCGATGTGCTTGTCAGGAACATAGGCGTCCTGCCGGAAATTCCGCAGGCCGATGTGGTTTGTTTCGGTATATGGGCCGAACCGGAGCAAGCTTGCAATCACGGTGTGTTCTTTACCTCGCGAGCCGAATCGGCTACGGGTGCAGAACTTGATTTCATGCTTCAAAAGCCATCGGTGGCTCAATTGTCGGAGCTCGGACGCACTCACTATTTCCTTATGGATATCGGGTTGTGGCTGTTGAGTTCCAAGGCGGTTGAGAAGCTTCGCCAACAATCAACCGCACCTGACGGTTCCGTGACCGATTACGATCTCTATTCTCAATTCGGTTGTGCGTTGGGAAACAATCCTTCGGCACCATTTGATGCGCTCGGTGACCTCACTGTGGCTATTATACCCCTTGCCAATGCCCGGTTCCACCATTTCGGGACCACACGTCAACTCCTTTCATCAACCCTTGAATTGCAGAATGTGGTGGCCGACCAACGGCGCATTCTGCATGGGTTCCGCAAGCCAAATCCGGCGCTGTTTGTCCAAAATTGCCACATTGATTTCAAACTCACGGAGGAAAACAACAACGTCTGGGTGGAAAATTCCCATATCGGTTCCGGCTGGACAATAACGAGTAATAATGTCATAACCGGAGTCCCGGAAAACAGATGGAATATTGCTCTGCCAAAGGGTGTGTGCATTGACGTTGTCCCGGTTGGTGAATCAAGTTATGCTTTGCGCCCTTACGGATTTGACGACGCAATGCGCGGCGATGTTGATAATGACGCCACCCGTTTCCTTGGGCATCCTTTGAAGGAATGGCTCGCTGAGCGTGATGTGACGCTTGATTGTCAGGTGGGTACGGACATTCAGAATGCTCCACTGTTTGTTGTGACGGACAATGTGGAGGATATGGGTAAAATTGCACAGTGGATGATTTCAGACCCGGCTTCACTTTCAGGTAAAAAATTGTGGCTCGATTCTGAGAAAATCAGCGCCGATGAAATTATGGCGAGAGCCAATTTGGGGCGACTCTACGCTCAGCGTAACCGATTTTTGAAAGAGAACCTTCCGGCAATGGCTGCAAATCCGGTGAGCGTGTTCTATCAGTTGGATCTTGATGACACAGCCGAAAAATATCGCGACTTTACACTCCCGGCACCGGCACCGCTCCCTTCCGAGGAGACTCTTAACCGGAAGATTCATAACTACATGCTGCGAAGCAGGGTCAACCAGCTTAATGGCGAGCCTTATTCCACCGATGAGCATGAAGCGTTTTCGCTGATGCGCTCAGCCATTCTTGATGGAATTGATGTTTCAAGAACCATGCCGGCGTTGAGTGTGGCGAAGGATCAGATTGTGTGGGGCCGCAGCCCGGTGCGGATTGACCTTGCCGGAGGCTGGACCGACACGCCACCATATTCTCTTCTCAATGGCGGTGTGGTGGTTAATGTGGCCGTTGAGTTGAATGGTCAGCCACCGCTGCAAGTGTTTGTGAAGCCTGCTGCCGAACACCACATCCTGTTGCGGTCAATTGATTTGGGTGCCACCGAAGTTATTACTGACTACAGCTCGCTGTTGAACTTCTCCAAAGTTGGGTCGCCGTTTTCATTACCCAAGGCTGCTCTTGCCATTGCCGGCTTTGCACCCGGATTCTCGGCCCACCGGTTCAATTCGCTCAAAACCCAGCTTGAGATGTTCGGTTCAGGAATTGAGTTGACGCTGCTGTCAGCGCTTCCGGCCGGTTCCGGAATGGGAACAAGCTCCATACTGGCCGCCACGGTGCTTGGCTCATTGAGCGATTTCTGCGGTCTTGGGTGGACCTCCGATGAAATTTGTGAACGCACCCTTGCTCTGGAACAACTGCTCACCACCGGCGGCGGATGGCAGGACCAATATGGCGGTGTGTTACAAGGCGTTAAATTGCTGCAGTCAACCTCCGGCTGGCATCAGACCCCGGCTGTGAGCTGGCTCCCCGACGGATTGTTCACCGATGCCCGATACGCCCCGTGCCATCTGCTGTACTACACCGGCATAACCCGCACGGCTAAAGGGATTTTGGCCGAAATTGTCAAGCGGATGTTCCTCAATCATGGCCCGTCACTTCAGCTGTTGGGCTCTATGAAGGAACATGCCCTTGAAATGGCCGAAACAATTCAGCGGCGCGATTTCATGCGGTATGGCCAACTCGTGGGGAAAACCTGGAGCCAGAACAAAATACTTGACACGGGAACCTGTCCCGAGGCGGTTGCCAAAATAATTGACGTGGTGTCAGACTACACGTTGGGCTTGAAACTTCCCGGAGCCGGAGGTGGTGGCTACCTCTACATGGTGGCAAAGGACCCGGAAGCAGCCGCCATTATTCGCCGCAGACTTGCCGAGCATGGGCATGGCCGATTCACGGAAATGAAGGTGAGTCAAACCGGGCTTCAGATAAGCCGGTCATGAAAACGGATTTTTGGGCTTGGTTGCCTGAAAATCCTTGAGATATTCCGGGGTCGAGTAAGCAAGGTCAATGAAATCGCGGTTCATGTAGCTGCGCTCGGCCAATGCAAGCATATCGGTGGCCAGCGGGACGATGCCCGGGATAAAGATTGCATTAGGTGAGGTGATGACATCGGTGGCTTTGTCGCTGCCGTTGCCGAAGAATGCCACTTTGTTGTCGGCAAGCAGTTCCGAATAGGAATCGGGGGTGAGAATGAGCGGTTGAGGCTCCATTATGGCTGAAAGCCCGAAATCGTAAACGGCAGTGTACACCTCCATGCGCCGGGCATCAATCATTGGGGCCAGAAGGGTTTCCGGGTCAAGGTCGGCTGAACCGAACATGGCGCTCACGGCAAGCAGCTGCAATGTTGAAACCCCAATCAATGGCACATCCATGGCGTAGGCAAGGCCTTTGGCTTCCGACAAACCAATGCGAAGCCCCGTGTAGCTACCCGGTCCGAGGCTAACGGCCACGGCGTCAAGTTTCATTTCATGGTCGCGCAGATGGTCAAGACACGATTTTATGAAGCCGCTCAGCAATGCGGCATGATTGCGTCCTTGAAATTCTTCGTGATGGCAAAGCACCATACCTTCGGCGGTAAGAGCTGCCGAACATACCTCGGTGGAGGTCTCAATGTTGATTATTACGGCCATTATCTGAAAAAATTTGTGCAAAGTTACGGTTTTCCTCTCTTAAATTAGTAATTTTGTGGAAATAAAAAATGAATTATGCTTTTATCCATGACCGGGTTCGGCAAATCGGCCGTTGAACTCCCTAACAAAAAAATAACAGTTGAAATCAAGTCGCTTAACAGCAAGCAGCTGGACTTGTCAATGCGCGTGGCTCAGCAGCTTCGCGACAAAGAAATGGAGTTGCGCAACATTGTGGCGCGAAGAGTTGAACGCGGCAAAGTGGATGTGAACATTTATGTGGAATCGCTGCAGCCCGAAGCCACCATGCAGTTCAACATGCCCGTGTTGCAGGAATACAAGCGTCAGGTCCGGCAAATGGCTGCCGAACTGGACATTCCCGAGCCGGCCGACTGGTACTCGGTTTTGCTTCGGTTCCCTGAAACATTCCGCTGCGAAGCTCCTGCAACAGCCACAACCGAGGATTACGAAGCCGCAAGCCGTGTGCTCAACGAAGCCATCGATGCCCTGTTGCAATACCGGGGGGCCGAAGGCGCCAAGCTGGAAGAGTTTTTTGCAATAAGAATAGAGAATATCCGCAATTTACTCGCGCAGGTTCCCCGCTACGAAGTGGAGCGCGTGGAGCGTATCAAGGCTCGCATTACCGACCATCTTACCCAGTTGCCACATGCCGACTTTGACCGCTCCCGCCTTGAACAGGAAATGATTTTCTACATTGAGAAACTTGATGTGAACGAAGAGAAGCAGCGCCTCACCCAACATTTGAACTACTTCATGGAAACCCTTGGCCTTGACCGGGGGCAGGGTAAAAAGCTCGGTTTCATTTCGCAGGAAATGGGTCGCGAAATCAACACGCTCGGCTCGAAAAGCAATCATGCCGAAATGCAAAAGCTTGTTGTGCGAATGAAGGATGAGCTTGAGCAGATTAAGGAACAAGTTCTCAACGTACTTTAAATCATTGGCCAATGAAAGGAAAAGTAATCATTGTGTCGGCCCCGAGCGGTTGCGGAAAGTCAACGATTATTAACCGTATAATGGACCGTGGGAACGTGGCGCTGAATTTCTCGGTGTCGGCCACCAACCGTCCCCCGCGTCCCGGCGAAACCGATGGCGTAAGCTATCATTTCATAACCACCGAACAATTTCTCGATGCCATTGCAAGAAATGAATTCGTGGAATATGAAGAGGTTTATCCCGGCCGCTTCTATGGCACGCTTAAAAGCGAAATAGCCTCCCGATGTGAAAAGGGTGAAACGGTGCTTCTTGACATTGATGTGAAAGGCGGAGTCCGTGTGAAAGAGCTTTACGGTGAAGATGCCTTGAGCATTTTCATTATGCCTCCGTCTGTTCCGGAGTTAAGGCGGCGCCTTGAAGGACGCGGCACCGACTCGCCCGAAGCCATTGACCAGCGCGTGAACAAGGCTGAATTTGAACTCAGCTATGCTCCGAGCTACGATTGCTGCGTGGTGAACGATGATCTCAACGCGGCTGTTGACCAGACGGAACACTTAATTTCCAAATTCCTGCAGAAGTGAAGGAGCGGCCAATCGTAGCCGTGATGGGCGGTTCGTTCAATCCGGTCCATATTGGCCATTTATTGTTGGCCGACTACATTGTGCAATTCACCGGGGTGGATGAGGTGTGGATGATGCTGTCGCCCCAAAATCCGCTCAAGGCCAATTCAGATAATCTTATCAGTGATTCCCACCGCTGGGAAATGCTCAAGCTTGCTTGCCGGGATGTGAGGGGAGTGAACCCATGTGATGTTGAACTCGGTTTGCCACGTCCGAGCTACACGTACAGCACATTGTCCCACTTGTCACGTATCCACACCGGGCTTGACTTCCGCCTTGTTATCGGCTCCGACAACTGGCTGCTGTTCGACAAGTGGCGCAATCATGCCGGGCTGCTTGAAAAATATCATCCCATGGTGTACCCCCGCCCGGGCTATCCGGTTGATGCATCGCAGCTTCCCGGCGAAATTGAATTTGTCAATGCCCCTGTGTTTGACATTTCAAGCACCTTTATCCGCAATTCAATTGCCGCCGGCCACAACATGGACCTTTTTCTCCCGCCGCGCGTCGGTGACTACATTAATCATCATCAACTTTACAAAAACAAATGAATCTTTCACCCAATTCGCTTGCTTTCATAGCCTTGTGTAACGAATATTGCGCTGCCATGGAAAGTGCCGCAACTGACACGCCGGAGCATTTTGCACAGACAATGTTGCGTCTGCTTCCGCGGCTATACATCTCGGCGACCGACATAAAGGAATCATCGCCGGACCCCGCTTATATCGACGAGGCCATGGACGAGGAGATGTATGAAACCGTTCGCGGCTCCGTTGCCGCCCTGCTCGGAGAGCATGACACTTATTTGGAAGTGTTCGAGGACGACATGAAGTACAGCGACACGCCCATAGCCGTGTCTGTTTCCGAGGGCCTCACTGACATTATGCAGCCGCTCTACAATTTCGTGGAGCTTGCCAAGGACGCTCCGGTTGAATTGGTTGAGGAAGCATTGGCTTCCGTGGCCGATGATTTCCGAAACTATTGGAGCCGGCTTCTGTGCAATCAGCTGCGTGCCATTAACGCTCTTCTCTACTCCGGCGCCTTCGACGAATAATAATCTGTGCAACACAATAAAAAATCACTACCGTTATGAACAACAATATTGGAAATCTGATTGAATTTCTCAATGCTTCGCCCGTCAATTTTCTTGCGGCAAAGGAAATTGCATCGCGATTGGATGCCGCCGGCTATGTAAAGCTTAGTCAGGAGGATGAATGGACTCTGAAAAAAGGTGGAAAATATTATATTACCAAAAACGATTCCGCGGTGATGGCTTTTAACCTGTCGGCAGCTGCCCCATCAGCCGGTTACAAGATTATTTCAGCCCACAGCGACTCCCCCTGCTTCCGCATAAAGCCCAATGCCGCCATGCTTTGCGAAAACGGCGTGGTGAAACTTAACACCGAAGTGTACGGCGGCCCGATTCTCTACACCTGGTTTGACCGCCCCCTGTCGCTGGCCGGGCGTGTTGTGCTCCGTTCGGACAATCCATTGCACCCCGCCTCAAGAACGCTGATGATCAAGCGTCCACTGCTAACCATTCCGCATCTTGCCATTCATTTCAATCGCGCGGTGAACGAGGGAAACCCCTTGTCAAAGCAAAAGGATATGCTTCCCGTTATCGCAATTGTGAACAATGCATTGGAAGCCAACGGCTTGTTGCTTAATCTCATTGCAACGGAACTCGGAGTGGACAAGGCCGACATCCTTGACTTTGACCTCTCGCTTTACGATGTTACGCCGGCCTGCACGCTTGGTCTTGACAATGAATTCATATCGGCCGGCCGACTTGACGACCTTTCAATGGCTCATGCCGCATTGACGGCTCTGCTTAATGCTGACGATGACCCTGACATGAATCGCGTGATGGCCATTTTCGATAATGAAGAAACCGGGTCCGGCACAAAACAAGGTGCGGCATCCCCTCTGCTTATGAATTTACTGCGTCGCATCAATGAGTGCCTGGGTGGCACCGAGCAGGACTATCAGCGCGCAATAGCCCGCTCCTTTATGATTTCGGCCGACAACGGACATGCTCTTCATCCCAACTATCCCGAGAAGCAGGACCCCACGAACCATCCGGCTCTTGGAAAGGGACCGGTGATAAAAATCAATGCCAATTGCAAGTATATGACCGATGCCGACTCCGCGGCTGTGTTCGCCACTATATGTGAGCGTGCCGGGGTGCCTGTTCAATATTTCGTGAACCACAGCGATGTTGCCGGCGGGTCCACCCTGGGCAACATTCTCACCTCGCAGATTGACCTGCGGGGTGTCGACATGGGGGCTGCCATCTGGGCCATGCATTCGGTGCGTGAAACCGGTTCGGTGCGTGATGTGGACTACATTATCCGTGCCTTCACCACATTCTATTCCCCCCTTTGATGAAGGATGTTCTGGGCATATTGTTTTACTCCGGCCTGGCATTGCTGTTGCTTTGCGGCATGGTGGTGTCGGTGATAAATATGTTCCGTGCTCTGGCGGCACATGATTACCGGGCGTTGTTAAATCAAGGTGCAATCCTGGCTTTATGCATTGCCGCGTGCATGCTGGCCTTCGCTTATGAAATGAAACGTGGCAGTTTTGTGATATGATTTCAACGGCAAAAGGTGTTTTGGCATTGTCGCCGGCAGTGGTTTTCCTGTTGCTCTATGTGGCGGTGTCGGTGATAATCAACGACTTTTATGTGATGCCGGTTACAGTTGCCTTGCTGGCGGCATCAGCGTGGGCCGTTGTGATTTGTCGGGGGACGGCGCTGTCGCATCGCATTGAAACATTTTCTCAGGCAGCAGGACACAGCAACATTCTCTACATGGTTTGGATTTTTGTGATGGCCGGCGCTTTTGCCGCATTGGCCAAAGGAATCGGAGCCATAGATGCAACCGTGGAGCTGACACTTGCCGTGTTTCCGCCGCATTTGATTCTTCCGGCAATTTTTATTGCGGCATGCTTCATCTCCTTGTCAATAGGCACGTCGGTCGGTACCATTGTTGCCATTGTGCCGCTCGTGGTGGAGTTGGCTTCGGAAGGTGGTGGAAATGTAAGCCTGTTT
>JAMPBC010000018.1 GCA_023666905.1 Bacteroides sp.
GCTCAATGATAGTCCGCCCCAGCTTTAACATTCCTTATCGAATGGACTCTTAATTCCCGTTCTTAGAGCAAGGCACAGGCAAGATATACACAGATGAATCCGTTGGTTGTTCCTGCAAGAACCTGAAGCGGGGTGTGGCGGTTCAGTGCCAGTCGGGCTGTTCCTACGAGCCCCGAAAGAAGGATGGTGACAATCACAATCCACAGCATGTTCACAACTGCCAGGTGATTAACAGTCAAAAATATGGCTATGGACATCAAGCCGCCCATCGCAGCCATGTGTCCTGAAATCTTCCACTTGAAATTCACCACCATGTTTATCAGTATGGTGGCCATTCCACCAACCATTATTCCAACCAGCCATCCGGGACCTGAGAGCCGGTAAAGATAGTAAGCCGCCACTCCGTAGCATGCAATGCTGATGCAGTAAGGAATTGTGCGTTCCTTGCGTGAGTTCAGTCCCACGTCAGTAATGATTCCGGCACGATGCAGCGCCATCACAGCCAAAGCCGGCACAATGAATATTATTATGGCACAAATTGTTACCACTCCTATTTTTGCTTGAAAGGGAATCACGCGCAGTGCTGTGACGTTTAGAGCGAGTGCTATGCCGTAGCATGGCACCACGAGCGGGCTGAATATAGCCGATACTATGCGGAAAAATTTAGTCATGTTAAAGTCAGGGTGGCGTTAATACACACATTATTAAAACCAACTGCGGTAATGATAGGTTCATCCGGGCCACATTCGTAGGTTATATATGAAGCGTGTTGGCGTTCAGCCGTTGTGTGTAGTCCTGAAGAAATGCCTGCGCAAATCGGAGCATGGCATCGACTTCCGTGTGGTCGTAATCAGCTACAGGTGTTTTAGCCAATGGATCTTGGGCCGTGCTGAATACTTTGTCAATTCCTTTACAGTCGGCCGTAAGGGTAATGGTGTAGCGCGGTCCTGTAAGCTGATATTGACCGTTGAAAAATCCTATTGCATAATGCGGGACCGTGTCATCGGTCATGGGGCTGCCCACCGCCACGTATGGTTTGGCATAATGCAGGAGGCTGAGAATTGTGGGTCCAATGTCAAATTGGGTCATGTAGCGGTCGGTTATTTCAGCCGGTGCAATGCTGCCGTCAGGCGTGTAGACTATGAACATCACATGAGGCTGAATATAAGGCGTATCGTAGGCCGTGTCTTTGAAGTCGCGACTGCCGTGGTCGCCTGTAATAATGAAAATGGTGTTCTTGTACCAGGGCTTGGTGCGGGCCAGTTCAAAGAAGTGGCGCAGAGCCCGGTCAGTGTATTCGGCAGAACGAAGCGGACCGGCTTCAGCGTTTTTGTAACCGTCAGAGCACCAATGCTGTGGGACGTTGAAAGGAACATGCAGGTCGAGCGTGAACCATCCGGCGGCAAACGGCTCTGTCAAATTTTCAAGGTCGTTGGCAGCGTAACGTGCCATTGCATGGTCGTAAATGCCCCAGTGCCCGTTATATTCGGAGTCATCGCCGTAAGTGTCGCGGTCGGCCACGGAGTCGTAACCCATAGCTTTCAACAGAGCATCAATGCTATAGGAGCCATGATTGCCACCGAAATAGAACCGGGTGGAGTAGCCTTCGGCTTTTAGTAACCGGGCGTGGGAATCAACAGTGTTAGCGTTGTATGGCGACGACATGTAAATCATATCGCCAAATGTCGGGAAGCCGCCATAGATAGCCGTAATGCCTTCAACGGAACGGCGTCCGGTGGCAAGCACATGGGTGTTGACCAATGATACTGAGGCCAATGAGTCCAAAAAGGGCATAAGTTGACGAGGCTGGCTTCCGGGCACATTGTTATAGCGGTCAAGAAAGTGCAGCGACCCGCTTTCAACGGTTATCAGCATCACATTCTTGTGTGTGAACGAATCGGCCGGCCAGGAGGGAGTGTGAACCGAATTGCGCAATCTATTCAGCTCGGCCTCGTTCATAAATGTTACCTCCTCAATTTTCCCGGCTCCGGTTGATGAGCGGAGTATGCAAAAGGGTGTATTGAGTACAATGTTGGTGTCGGTAGGAGTATTGGCATACCACACGGCATCGGCAATAGAGAGCGGTCTGCCCGGACCTAATTGTCCGCGCATGGCGCTGAATGTGAGGAATCCCGCTATAAGCAGCAATGCTGAACGGGCCGAATAAGTTGTGGCAGAGTTGCGCAGCGTTATAAGTCCTCCGGCCGGTTTTAGCAGAAAGGCCGTTGCCGCTATCAAACCAATAACCAGCACTCCAACCAAGAACGCCCACCAATAGCTTGAAATGTATGAAATTATTATCCCCGCCATGTTCGGGTCCTGAAACATTTCGGTGATGGCACCTGCACGAAGCCTTGAGCCGGTAAATCGATAAAAGGGTATGTCGCCAAGAGCAAGGATAAGCATTGCGGAGTTGGCTAATGTGTAAATTATGTTGGTGGCAAGCAGGTAACGTTTGTTTTGAACAAAGTTGAATGGTAGGAATCGCAGCAGGATGAAAGGAATGTTGAAATAAGCCCACGCGCAGAGGTCGAAACGCAGTCCGCCTATAGTCAGTTGGAAAACATGACCAATCGACGGGTTACCTAAAAGAGATGAGTTGTAGATGGCGAAGGCAAAGCGACTGAGCCACAGCAGCAGAAGTGGCACAAACAGCTGAAGGATGGTTATGGGATAATAATTGCCTTTGAATGAATGTTTCATTGTTTAAGAAGCTGGTAAACAACGGGGTGTTATAGTTTCTTACGTAGGCGCCCAACCGGAATGTTCATGCGCTCACGATATTTGGCGGTGGTTCGTCGGGCAATGTTCACACCCTCCTTCTGAAGTATTTCAGTGAGAGCTTGGTCAGTGAGCGGATGTGATGTGTCTTCGTTTTCAATCAGCTCGCGTATGCGTGCCATAACTTTGGGCGAAGCGGCATCGTCGCCGTCGCGGGGTTCGTTGAAAAAGAATTTCAGGGGATAAATGCCGTGGGCGGTGGCCACATATTTTCCGGCGGTGGCTCGAGATATAACCGACACGTCATCGCCCGTAACGCCCGAAATGTCCTTAAGAATCATGGGGCGCAGCGTAGCCGGGTCGTCAGTGAGAAAAAATTCGCGTTGCCACTGCATTATGGCGCTCATAACTCTGAACAGGGTCGTTTGGCGCATTGACAGGGCACGAATAAATCCGGTGGCTTCGTCGCGGCGCTGCCTGATGAATGCGTTTGCCTGATCGGCTGAGGCCGATTTGCGAGGTGTGGCGGTGTCGGCCAAAAAAGATTGGGATATGCGAAGCTGAGGCAGGTTGTTGAGCAGCGACAAGGTCAGCCGGTCGCCTTCGTCGGTTTCAACCAGAAAATCGGGTGAAATCTGGTTGGAGCGCTCATCAAAGTTCCCTCCCAAAACAGCCCCGGGCTTGGGATTGAGCGAGCGAATAACATCAACAGCTTCTTTCAGCTCTTCGTCATTAACACCTAACATGGTTTTGAGCTGTTTGTAGTGCATCAGCGAAAACACGTCGAAATAGTCGCGCACAATGGTGGTGGCCCTGTTCACGGCTTCGCCGGGCTTCATCCGCGTGAGTTGAAGCAAAAGGCTGTCGCGCAGGTCCACGGCTCCTATCCCGGCAGGGTCAAGAGCACGGATAAGGTTCCAAACATGGCGCACTTCATCATCGGTAACATCCATGGATAGTGTAATGGCAATGTCGTCAGTGATATAACGCAACGGGCGTGTAAGGTAGCCGTTCGGGTCGATGTTGCCAATTATAAAGCGGGCTATCTCCTGTTGCTTTGGTGTGAGGTCACCGTTTTGGAGCAGTTGACCCATAAGTGATTCCATTAGCGACTCACCGCTCTCTGAAGGTTCCGGTTCAAACGTTGGGGCCGCTGCACCGGAGTAAAGTGGATAGCGATAACCTGCGTGTGATTCCGAAGTGGTGTAGGGGAGTGTTTCTTCAAGAGTGTCGCCGGTCTCGAGTGCCGGGTTTTCATCAAGGGCGCGTTGCACTTCATCCTCAACTTCGGGCGAGTTCATTTCCAGCATTTTCACATACTGGAGCTGCATTGGAGCAAGCGTTTGCTGCTGCCTTAGTTCTTGCTGAAGATTGAGTGATTTTCCCATCGGTGTCAGAGGGTTATGGGTTCATCGGCAGCGAAATCACGGGTGGCGATTTGACCAATCACGTAGTGCCACATCATTGGCGACAGTCCGGTGGCCGGACGCTTTGTAGTAAGGTTTAGGGTGGTGAATTTCTCTCCCTTGGCAATGGGAATTTTGGCAACAATGCTTTTGCGGGCAATCTCAACATTGGTCTTCTCACTGTCAGTTACATGCTTGAGTGGGCTGCCAAGAGCTTGTTCAACGAAACGAATGTCGCGCACCATAGAAGCAAATTCATTAGGGTCGGCCGATGCCTTGTGGTCGGGGCCGGGCATATTCTTGTCAAGAGTGAAATGCTTTTCAATGACCATGGCACCCAATGCCACAGCGGCAATTGGAGCGGCAGTCCCTACGGTGTGATCACTGAATCCCACCCCTGCGCAGCTCAGTTTGCCCAGCGCGGTCATGGCCAAGAGGTTTACATCGGCAGCCTCGGTGGGGTATTGGGTGTTGCAGTGAAGCAAAATGACATTTGAACGTTTGGTCCCGGACTCTTCCAATATGCGGAGCGCCTGCTCCACTTCGTCAATGGTCGACATGCCGGTCGATAGAATAATCTTGCCCCCTTGGCGGCCAATGGCCTCAAGTAGTGGCAGATTGGTGATTTCGCCCGAAGGGATTTTCCAATAATCCATTTTCAGTGGTGCAAGAAGCTCCACACTCTCCACATCGAAGGGCGATGACAGAAATCCGATGCCGAGTTTGCGGCACAACTCGCTCAGTTCGCCAAAGTGCGATGCTTTCAGTTCAAGGCGTTTGAGCATCTGCAGTTGCGTTTCATTGCCACCGCAATTGCGCTTCTGATATTCGGCGCGTTGGGCCGATTGGCACACAAGGTTTTCGGCCTTGAATGTTTGAAATTTCACATAATCGGCTCCGGCCGCTGCGGCCGCCTTAACAAGCTCCCGGGCTTGTTCAATGTCGCCGCCATGGTTCACTCCGGCTTCTGCTATAATGATGGTGTGGTTGCTCATGATTTTTTGCGAATGGGGTTGCCAACATAAATTCCCGGTTCCGTGATGTTGCGAGTAACAACGGCACCCATGCCTATGCTCACTCCGTCGGCAATGCTTACGCCGTTACGAATCACGGCTCCGGCTCCAATGAACACATCGTTGCCCACTGTGACCTCGCCGCAAATAATTGCTCCGGGGCCAATGAACACATTGTTGCCAATGTTGCAGTCATGCTCTACAATGGCACCGGTGTTGACAACGCAGTGCTTGCCAATCCTGGCGCAATTCACCACTGCAGCAGCCATAATGGCCGTACCCTCCTTGATTTCGGCATCGGGCATAACCGTGGCCGACGGGGCTATCAATGTTGCCGCCTCAAAATTTCCGTAAGCTTCAATAATGCTTCGGCGCACGCTCAATGAACAGCCATTGTTGAATCCCACGGCCACGTGCACCTTGTATTCTTCGGGGCTGAAGGTGGATTCCACATAGTTGTCATCGCCCAGATAAGGAACGCCGGTGGGCAATTGCGAAGGTTCGATGGCAACATAGCCGGCAATGTTTTGGGCTCCCATGGTCTGCACCACAGAGCGGGCGTGGCCACCACCTCCAATCAGTAAGATTTTTTTCATTTCTGTACCTCCGGAATAAGTGAGGATGCTGAGGGTCAAGCGTCAGCGGTTGTAAATTTCTGTTTTATATCGGGCAAGATTCTCAGGCTTGCAAAACCAGTCGATGGTGCTTTTCAGACCCTCCTCAAGAGTTACTCTCGGACGCCACGGAGTGAGTTGGGTAATGAGTGTGTTGTCGCCCAACAATCGGCGCACCTCGCTCTTTGACGGGCGCAGGCGCTCGGGATCAGTTACCCATTTCACATCGGCATCCATCAACCGTGCAATGGTGTGGAGCGTCTGCTCCATTGTCACTTCGCGTCCGGTGGCAATGTTTATTTCGCGGCCCTCTATTCCGGGAGCGGTTGCAAGGGCAATGAAGCCTGCGGCAGTATCGGTCACGTAGTTGAAATCGCGGGTGGGCGTAAGGTCACCAACTTTTATTTCACGGTGCCCGGCGGCAATTTGCGATATGATGGTAGGTATAATGGCGCGGGCACTTTGCCGCGGACCGTAAGTGTTAAATGGGCGGGCTATGACCACGGGAGTGTCAAATGCGTTGTAGAAGCTCATGGCCAGTGCGTCGGCGCCTATTTTGGTCGCGGAGTAAGGCGATTGAGGTTGGCGAGGGTGCTTTTCGTCAATTGGCACATACTGAGCTGTGCCGTAAACTTCGCTTGTTGAGGTGACAACAATGCGCTCCACGTTGCAGTCTCTTGCAGCCTGGAGCATGTTTAGTGTTCCGCGGATGTTTGTGTCAACGTAGCTGTCGGGAGCAACATAGCTGTAAGGAATGGCTATGAGAGCGGCCAGGTGGAACACCAGGGTGCAACCGCGTGTAATGTGACGGCAAAAATCGGCATCGCGCACATCGCCGCTCACCACCTCCAGGTCGGGGCTTTCAATGCCTTCAAGCCAACCCCACGAGTTGAATGAATTGTAGTAGCTGAGCGCTCTCACCGAATAGCCGGCATTGAGAAGTGCCTGGGTGAGGTGTGAGCCGATAAAACCGTCGGCACCCGTTACAAGTACTTTTGTCTTGTCCATTTTTCTGATTACATTTTACTTTGCAAAAATAAGCAAAAATTTTGTATTTTTGCATTATATAACCATGCAGCCTTATCCCTTTTAAGTGTTATTAAAAGAGACGTAACCGGCGATTCAATGCATGCACCTCAAAACGGAATTCAACGTATGATATTGAGCATATTGATTTTACTTGGCGGCTTGCTGCTCATTTTGGGCGGAGCTAATTATTTGACTGACGGAGCCTCGGACATTGCCCGCCGAATGGGCATTTCCGATTTGATTGTGGGCCTCACGGTTGTGGCTTTCGGAACTTCCGCGCCCGAACTTGCAATCTCGTTAATTTCGGCGCTTAACAATTCGGCCGGACTGGCTGTGGGCAACGTAGTAGGCTCCAATATTTTCAATACGCTGGTTATTATCGGAGTAACCGCCATGGTGAGCCCTATAGTTGTGCGTAAAAGTATTCTCACGGCCGACATTCCTTTGGTTCTGCTTTCGGCTTTGGTTCTGCTTGTCATGTCCAACGGTCCACTGCTTGACGGCTCTTCAAGTGCCTTAATCAGTCGCGTTGACGGCATTTTGCTCCTATGCTTTTTTGCTGTGTTCATGCGCTACACCTTTGCTCAGGCCAAAGCCCTGCCCGAGGGAGAAGCTGTTAAAGAGCCTGCTGCTGAAACTGTTGCCGCAAATTCCAAACAGTTGCCTTTGTGGCGTGCTTTGATTTATGTTGTTGGTGGACTTGCTGCTCTTGTGTGGGGCGGACAGCTGTTTGTTCAAGGGGCCTCGGACATTGCCAAAGGGTTTGGCGTGAGCGAGGCTGTGATTGGTCTTACGGTTGTGGCTGCCGGAACTTCGCTGCCTGAATTGGCTGCTTCGGTTGTTGCCGCTTTGAAAGGGCGAACGGAAATGGCTCTGGGCAATGTTATTGGGTCCAACATCTTCAACATTTTCCTTGTGCTTGGCTCTGCTGCCACAATCAGCCCGCTTCCGTTGGGTGGAATCGGCAACTTTGATTTACTTACCCTAACGGGAGCCTGCTTGCTCTTTTGGGTGTTCGGCTGGTTTTTTGCCGAACGTAAAATCACGCTCATAGAAGGAGCGGTGCTCGCCTGCTGTTACGTGGCTTACACCGCTCTGCTTATATTAAATCTTTAAGTGTCCTTTACCGGATTCAGGCTTGCGATTTGAGGTAGGCCTCTACTCCGGCTATGTCCTTGCGGTTGTCAACTGACAGTGATTTGCAATGGCAGTTGTAGTAATAGATGGGCATGTGGTTTTCAAGGAACCGGAATGAGTCATTTTCCTCAATTTTTTCAATCGGACCGCGCGGAGTGTTGTGGTAAAAATCAAGTGCCTTACGGGTGAACGCACCCACACCCACAAACTTATGGAACACATAGTCCATGGCCCCCTTGGGGTAAGGAATGGGGCTGCGAGAAATGAACAGGCAACGGTCGTCGGCCGCGGTGACAATCTTCAGGTTGGTAGCGTCCACAACTTCCACGGGGTTAGTGAAGTCGGTCATAAGATTGCTCACAAAGAAATCGTCGGGTTTCAGGCCGTCAGGCACACACTGCACAATGGCATCGCGCGTGAGCAACGGTTCATCACCGTTAACCATTACGTACAGGTCTGCCTCAATGCGTGTTGAAACCTCATAAAGGCGTTCTGTGGCGGTGTCGTGGTCCGAGCGGGTCATAACCACTTTCGCTCCAAAGCTTTCGGCAGTGTCCTTGATTTTTTCGGAGTCAGTGGCCACGTACACCTCCTGAAACATTTCCACCTCTTTGCAATGTTCGTAAACCCACTGAATCATTGGCTTACCGCAAATCAGCGCTAATGGTTTCTCAAAAAAACGGGTTGATTCGGCTCTCGCCGGAATAACGCATATTGTCTTCATGCTCTATATTTATTCGTTTATATTATTGTCGGGATTGTTTTTTCTTATATGGATTCGGGGCCGATTGGGAGTAACGCCACCGTTTGTGCGACCAAAGCCAGTAAGGAGGTTGTCGGCGAATGGTTTGCTCAAGCATGCGCATGTAGGCGCGCGAAACCGGATAGTCCGTGCCGTCAATTTCCGGGTCGGTCACTATTGGTTTGAACGTCAGGGTGTAATGCCCGCGCGAAGTCCGCTCTATGTCAAGGTAAAGATAGCGCGCTCCAAGTCGGTTACCAATCTCCTCGGCTCCAACGTTGATAATTGTTCCGGGATGCGACAGGAAGGTCATGTAGTGGTGCGAGCGTCCATGGTTGGGACAATGGTCATCAAGAATACCCACAATGAACGTGCCATCCTCCTTCTTGAGCTTGAAAAGCGTGCGGAGTGCGTTGGTCTGGGGTATGTTTAGCGCGTTGAAGCGGGAACGCACCTTGAGCATTAACCGGTCAAACGCCTTGTTGCGCATAGGCTTGTAGATTTGCGACGTGATTTTGGGGCGATTGAAGTGGTGCGTTATTGCAGGCACCCACTCCCAGTTGCACACGTGTCCCAAATAGAGGAACACCGGAACGCCGTCGTCGGCCGCTTGCTCCACAAGCGACGCATTTTTAACACTCACCCTGCGGTCGATGCACCGGTTGCTTATGCATAGCAACTTGATTGTTTCCACCATGTTATCGGTGAGCTGCCGGTAGAAACGCCCCTCTATATCCCGAAGTTCCGTTTCCGATTTCTCGGGGAACGACGATGTGAGATTGATTCTGATAACGTTTCTGCGGTAATGGATGCAGTAACGGAAAATGAAATATAGAATGTCGCTGAAGCGGTAAAGAACCCACAGGGGAAGCCACGCCAATGGCATGAACAAGCACAGGTAGAGATAATATTTTATTTTCTCGGCCATAGCTCTTTCTCAATGGTTTTTACAATTTGCCGGGTGGAGCCCAGGTTGCGGCTCACGTAAGAGTCGGCTATGCTTCTTGTTTGCTCAAGTTTTTCAGGAGTAAGGGTGTCAACCCATTCATTCAATTCCTGAGGAGTCTGCACCATAGCGCCAATGCCAAGTTCCATGAGCTGCCGCGGAGTAACCTTGCGCTCTATCCGGGGGCCGAAGCTCACAGGTATGCCGTAAACGGTGGCCTCTATTACACTGTGAAGAAACGGTGTGAATCCACCTCCAACGTAGGCCATTGTCGCGTAACGGTACATGTAGATGAGTTTGCCCATGCAATCCACAATTATGTGTCGCACCCCATCGATATTTCCTGTCTCCGAGAGTTCCGACAGTAGTGCGGCCTCTTCGCCCAAGCTGTTTTTGACTTCGGAGAGCGCTTTCGGCGATATGTCGTGCGGTGCTATGATTGATTTCAGCTGTGGGTGTCGCTCCAGTGTAAAGCGCACCATTTCAAGGTCGCGGGCATCGCTTATGCTGCCGGCCATGAACACCTGCTCGGTGCGTTGGTTGGTGAAGCGGTCAAGCACCGGATCGTTCCATGGGGTGTGAGCCAACTGGGAAGCATTGTCAAAAAGAGGGTCGCCTGACAGCGTGACGTTGTAGCATCCGAGCGACTTGAGATTCTCGCGTGAGTTCTTGTCGAGCACAAAGAAACGTTTGTAGGAACTCAACGCTTTACGGAATATTTTGCCGTAACGGCGGAAAAAGGGTGCGTCGTTTCGAATTATGGCCGACACAAGGAACGTGGGCACGCTCCGGAATTTCAATTCCTGCAGTATGTTGGGCCAATATTCCGAAACCAAGAACACTGCCACCTTGGGCTTTATGGCTTCAAGGAATCCACGTACATTGCTCCGGGTGTCCAGAGGGAGATAGAACACGTGGTCAACCCCGGGATGGTTGTCTTTAAGTGGCCGATAGCCCGATGGAGAAAAGAATGTGAGAACCACGCGCGCTTCACCATGAGCTCTTATCTGGGCAATGAGCGGTCGCGCAATGGCATATTCGCCGAACGATGCAGCATGAAACCACACTACGGGAGCATCACTCTCATCCCCGTTCATCTCAGCTGCTATTTTACGCACAAGCCCAACGCGCCCTTTCACAAATTCAGGAAATTTGTGCTTTACCGTTTTTGGCAGGCAATGGGCATAGACCTTCAGCGCTGCGTTCACGGTGTTGACCGCGAGGTTATATTTCACATTCATTTCAGGAACGTATAATTTAGCGTACGTTCTGCAAAATTACAAAAAATAACTCTAATAGCAGATGTAATGCCCTAAAATCCCAAAAAATCGGTGTTCCGGACAAGTGTTTGCTCCATCAAGCGAGTCAAATCCTCACTTTGCCGATATGCTGTTGGTGACTTTCAGGTTTGTGAGACGCGACTTGAAGTTACCTGCTTTTTGCAGCGGGAACACCAGGGTGCGCACTTCGGCAATTTTGTTTTTGCCGCCATTGTAGCTCAATGTGCGTATGTTCATGTCGTCAACAAGTTTTCCGTCAACGTAGAACTTCACACCTTCCCGGTAGCCTTCTATTTTGTAGTGGTTCTTCTCGCCGGGGCGGACGTCGTGACGCAGATGATACAGCTTGTCTTCACGGCTGTAAGCCATTGTCCCGGTAATGGGGTCGCTGAGCCAGAATGTTGATTCCGGGCCTATGAACAGGGCTGTACCGCGTTCCTCGGGTGCCCCTTCAAGGTCAAATTCCACAGTGTAGTCGTAGCCAATCTCATTGATTGGCAGCGCTGCACGCGGTTTCACTTCGGCCTGGCTGAGCACCGTTTCCCCACTCTTACTGCCGTAGCGGGCAAGATAATTCACGCCCGGAGCCTCGGAAAGAGTGCTGCTCTTGGCAATGAAATCATTGTAAGGTACTGTTACATTGGAGCCCGACCATGTTTTTGCGGCAATGGTGGGGAGTGAATGCATGGTGCGGTGGTGGATGTCGTGAACCGTTATGCCGTTGGTGGGATGGTCGTTCCAAACGGCAAACATGCCTCCAAGAATCTGCGGGTCGCCTTCGGGTTGGATTTTTCCGTTAATATCCAGCGGGGTCCAGTTGTTGTAAAGCCATTCGTTGTCAAGATAGTCATGGTAATATCCGGCGGCCGGAACAATGTAGTTGGTGCGGTCCGGAATTGAGATGAGGTTGTAGCCCAGCGTGCGCATGGAGTCGGGGTTGGCATACTGGGTGCTCCAAAGCAACATCTCCACACCGTCAACCGTTACAGGCTGCTCTCCGCGGGCGTGAGTCAACGAGCCCCACACCAAAGGCGTTTTTCCGTATTTCTTGGTGAGATTAATGTAGCGGTCAGTCAGATAGCGGAATTTTTCAACCACGGCAGAGTCACGGTTGGAGTATTCATCGGTGCCTATGTTAAATCGTGGTCCGGCAAAAACGGGGTCGGGACCCTCGAGATATTCAGTGAGCAACGAATCGAGGAAGCCGTAAGTTTCAGGTTTCATGAGGTCCAGATGATCACGACCGTATTCATCGTCGATGCTCCCTATTTCGGGTCGATAACGGGTGAATGCAAGCGAATGAGCCGGAAAGTCTATCTCCGGAATAACGTCAACACCACGCTCGGCTGCATATTTTATGAAGGAGCGCAGCTCATCTTTCGTATAGGCACCGTCGCGGGCTGTCAGGCCCGGATAGGTGTCGCTCTCCACTCGGAAGGCTGCCTGGGTTTTGTCCCAGTCGTCATCGTAATAATACTTAAAGCCGTTGTCGTTGAGGTGAAGGTTGAGCTTATTCAGTTTGTAATAAGCCATTACGTCTACCAGCTTATAGAGATAGTTCAAGGGGATGAACTTACGTCCGGCATCAATGTGGAAACCGCGGAAGCCATAGGTGGGAGCATCGGTTATTTTTCCTTGGGGTATCTCTTTTCCGGCTTCGCAAAGCTGCAACAGTGTGATTCCGCCCCAGCGCAACCCCTCCTCAGCCGGAGCCGAAATGGTTACACGGTTTTTGGAAATGTCAATGCTATAACTTTCATCGGCTTTCTTCTTCCCTGATAAAGAAAGAATTATGTCAGACGCACCGCCCTTGGTTTTCACGGCTGAAACAGTGTTACCGGTGAGTACAGTGAAATCCTTGGCAAGGCGTTCGGCAATTGACTCGGCTGAAGGATTAGTGTAAGTAACACGCTTTAAACTGTTGACCGGCAGGATGCCATTGGTTCCTTTCCAGTTGCTTACTTCGGGAACGGTGAATGGTTTCGGATTAACGGCCTGCAACGGTGATGTGCTACCGATAAGGGTTGCCGACATAACGGCAATTGACAGTAATTGCTTGAATTTCATGTTACAAGTTATGATTTCCCACAAAATTAAACAATTAATGCCAATTGTCCAAATACTATGATGTTATTCTGATGCCTTAAGAGAATCAAGCCAAGTGAAAATTTCAGTGAACACCACGGCGCGGACATCGGGCCGTGAGAGAGTCACATCATGCATTCCGTTGTAGACGGTGAAGTCGGTCACATTGGTGCCCAATTTCTTCCCTGCTTCGGAAATAGCGGTGGCATCAAGGATAGCGTCGGAGACTTTAAATGATTCTTCCGGGTCGCCATGATAAGCCGACTTGTCGGAGTGCAAGAGCAGAATCGGAACCTTGATTTGCCCGTTGACAAGAGATTTCTGAGCAATATCAATGGCTCTGACCCAGGCAGCGTCAACATCGGGCAACGTGTCCGGTTTCCAATCGCGCCGATAGGTCCATTCTCCTCCAAAGTCTTTATGAAGTGATTTGGCATAATCTGTGTTGCCGTCGCTCTTCACGGTAAGCGTGGGGAGAACTTTTCCGGCTGCCGACATGGCAGGGACTCCTATCTTACCTTTCAATCCGGGCACATTCCATGTAAGGAACGGACTGTTCAGAATCAGCGACGTGATCCGTTCATGCGGTTCTGTTTGCATGAACAGGGCGCACGTCAGTCCTCCGGTGGAGTGCCCCATGAGCGTTATATCCTTTATGGAGTCTTGTTCCATGGCGGCGATGCCGGCGCGTATATCGTCAAAATACTCCCTTAAATCTCTCACTTCAAAGGGGCGTTGACCCGGACGGAGACTGCGGCCATATTTCCGCAAGTCAACGGCATAGAAATGATAACCGTGACGGGTGAACTGTGTTGCCATTTCGGCTTGGAAAAAATAGTCGGAAAATCCATGGATATAGAGCACGCCCTTGGTCGATGGTGTGTCGGACGGCTTACGAATCACAGTGCAGTTCACACGGCCGGAGTAGTCCTCGCCTCCGTCAAAAATCATCATGTCGTAACCATGCCCCATTTCATTATCGGGCATCCATGTTTGCGATGACATTCTATTTTGATGTTCCATTTTCAGTTAGATTTTTAAGTATGCTGTAAATCAGTTCTGCGCGTTCTTTGAGTTTGGGTTGGAGAATGGATGCCTCATTCGGGTCAACCATCTTCAGATCGGCGTAACGGTCCTCGCCGTTTATAAATGTTATGAGATTGCCGTCGGGCGCGGGAGCATCGACAGTGAGCGGTTGCTGATTTGCCGGATTATAACGGTAGAGTTGCCAATAGCCAGTCTTCACGGCCAGTTTCTCCTCCACAATGGTGTGCCCCATACCGGTGCGTATGCCATGGTTAATGCATGGGCAGTAGGCAATTATAATAGATGGTCCCGGATAGGATTCCGCTTCTTGCAAAGCCTTTATGGCCTGGAGATAATTGGCTCCGAGAGCAATGGATGCCACGTACACGTTGCCGTAGGTCATCATCATTCGCCCCAAATCCTTTTTGTAGGTACGTTTGCCGTCGGCCGCGTATTTTACACAAGCCCCTAACGGGGTCGCTTTCGATGTTTGGCCGCCCGTGTTGGAATAACACTCGGTGTCCATCACAAGCACATTTATGTCGGTATCTTGAGCCAGCACGTGGTCAAGACCACCAAAGTCAATGTCATAAGCCCAGCCGTCGCCACCAACTGCCCACACTGATTTTTTGGTCAGCAGGTCGGCATCGGCAAGAATCTTGTCCACCAACTCATTGCCTTTCACCTGTCCTAAAAGCGCTTTAAGCTTTTGACCTGTGGATGCGGAATCGGTTGCCGAGTCGTAAGCCGCCAGCCATTGCTTAGCCGCTTCGGTTATGCCGGAGTCAATGGTGGAATCACTGGCAAGAGCTGCCACATTGGCTTTCAGGCCGTCGCGCCGTTTACTTATGGCGCAAGCCATGCCGAAGCCATACTCGGCATTGTCCTCGAAGAGCGAGTTGGCCCAGGCCGGTCCATGTCCGTTGGAGTTGGTGCAATAGGGATTGCTCGGGAACGTGGCGCCGTAGATTGATGAACAGCCTGTGGCATTGGCAATCACCATCCGTTCGCCAAAAAGTTGGGTGAGCAGCTTCAAATAGGGTGTCTCGCCACAGCCTGCGCATGCGCCTGAAAATTCAAACAACGGCTGGTGAAGCTGCGAACCCTGAATTGTGAACCGTGGCAATAGATCCGGCTTATAAGTGACGTTGTTTTGAATCCAGTCCAAATATTCGGCCTGAGGTTTGAAAATGGTGTCAATCGGAACCATGGTCAGTGCATGTCCGGGGCATATTACGGCACAGGAGCCGCAGCCAAGACAGTCGGCCGGGAACACCTGAATCCTGTATTTGAGCCCTTTTAGCTGAGACATTTTTGTGTCCACGGTGTCCATTCCCTCGGGCACCGATTTTTGCTCGTCGGCATCAAGGAGGAAGGGACGGATTGCTGCATGCGGGCATACAAAGGAGCATTGGGTACACTGGATGCATTTTTGTGAATCCCATGCCGGGATGTCGACGGCAATCCTACGCTTCTCATAGGCCGCGGTGCCCATTGGAAGTGAACCGTCGGCCGCAAAGGCTGAAACCGGAAGTTCATTACCCAACAAATCAAGACATGGCTTTGCCACATCTTTTATAAATTCCGGAATGCTCTGAGTGGCAGTCGGTTCATTGTCCACGGCACCGGCCCATGATGAAGGATAGGAAATTTCTTTAATTGCTGCGGCAGCTGCGTCAATTGCCGCAATGTTTCGTGCCACCACGTCTCCACCCTCGTGCATATAAGCGGTTTTCACTTGCTCTTTTAGGGCGTCGATGGTGGTGTTGATTGGCAAATGTTGCGCCATGAGGTGCAGATACACGGCGGCCATTATGGAATTGATGCGTACGCCAAGCCCGTTTGTTTTGGCAATATTTATGGCGTCGACGTTGTAGAACCGCACATTTTTTTGAGCTATGCACCGTTTCAGGCGTGCAGGAAATTCGCGCTCCATGTCGCTGAGCGTCCAGGCCGAATTTAAAACGAACATTCCGCCCGGCTTAAGAGCATCGAGCATGTGGAAACGTTTCACATACACATCCTTGTTGCACCCTACATAATCGGCATTCTCAATTTCATACTCAGCCCGGATGGGATGAGGGGCATAACGCAGTTGCGAAATGGTGTACCCTCCCGATTTTTTGGCTGAATAGTTGAAATAGGCCTGGGTGTACATACCGGTGACATCCGTTATTATGTTAGCCAACTGGCGCGTTGCGCTCACAGTGCCGTCCGCTCCTATGCCGTAGAAAATGGTTTGGGTTACATCCGGTTCCGGTTCAATGAAGTGTGAGCCTGAAATGTCAAGCGACAGGTTGGTAACATCGTCGGTTATACCAACAGTGAACTGGCGCCGCGGATTCGGAAGTGCAAGTTCATCGAACACGGCTTTAACCATAACCGGATTGAATTCTTTGCTTGACAATCCGTAGCGTCCGCCAGTCACTTTTATGTCACGCCCCGACCATTGAACGGTTGCTGCGACGTCGGTGAAAAGTGGCTCGCCCGGAGCCCCGGGTTCCTTTGTTCGGTCAAGCACGGCAATGGCTTTGACCGTCTGTGGTATTGCCGCCATGAACTCCTTGGCAGGGAATGGCCGGTAGAGCCGTACGTTAATCAGTCCCGTACGATAATTATGTTTGTTAAGCCAGTCAACGGTGGAGGCTATTACCTGAGTGGACGACCCTATGGACACTATAATGCGGTCGGCATCCGGAGCACCGTAATAGTCAACCAAATGATAGCTCCTTCCGGTTATAGCCGAAACCTTGTCCATTGTCTGTTGCATTATTGCCGGCATGGCATTGTAAGCGGGGTTACTTGCTTCGCGGCACTGAAAGTAAACGTCCGGCCCCTGCGATGTACCTCGCAGGGTGGGATGCTCCGGATTGAGAGCGCGTTTGCGGAATTGCTTCACCTTCTCCCAATTCACAAGCGGAGCAATGGCGGAATAGGGGATTGGCTCAACGGTTGTTGTTTCATTTGAAGTGCGCCATCCGTCAAAAAAGTGCAAAACGGGCAGCGAACCCTCTATTGCTGCAAGATGCGACACCAACGCCAAGTCCATGGTTTCCTGAACAGAACTTGACGACAGCATCACGAAACCTGTGGCACGGCACGCCATCACATCCTGATGGTCGCCGAATATACTCAATGCATGCGAGGCGAGTGACCTGCAGCCCACATGGAAAACACCCGGCAACTGTTCACCCGCAATCTTATACATGTTCGGAATCATGAGCATCAATCCTTGCGATGAAGTGAATGTCGTGGCAAAGGCTCCTGCCGCAAGAGCTCCGTGGGTAGCCCCCGCCGCCCCGAGCTCGCTCTCCATCTCCCGGATTTCCATTGTGGACCCGAACAGATTTTTTCTGTCGCCCATTGCCCACTTGTCGGCCACTTCGCCCATTGAGGCAATTGGTGTGATGGGATAAATGGTGGCAACTTCGCTCAATGCGTATGCTATATAGGTTGCGGCGGTGCATCCGTCCATATTTTGCAAGGTTTTGTTTTCCATAATGTGCGTGTATTGAGTAAGATACGGAGAGAAGCAAAGTTATGAAAGCCTGCCCTCCAGTGGCGTTTCAGCCCGGAGGACAGGCAATGATTAAATCAACATATCTGGGAAAATTCCCATTCTAATAGATTTTTAGAATGCTGCCAGCGCCAAGTTCGTAATCCATATCCATAGCGGACAGAATCCAATGAACAAGATGACGCTCAGCGTCAGCGATGAAGTACCCGTGGCAACGTACGTGTCGTTTTCATCGGCAATAATGATGCCGGAGAATGCCGGAGGCAAAGCGCAGGAAACAACAAGCATTTTCAGGTTCATTGGGTCCATGTGGGCAAGAAGGCCCAAAATCAGAACCACAGCGGGCATAACAATCATCTTCATTATTGAACCGAGTACAACCTGCCAGTTGATGTTGAACTTGATTGCCGAAAGAGTGATACCGGCCGAGAACACGGCCATCGATGCATTGGCTTTGGCGATAAGGTCAAACGACGGGCTGAGTTCCTTTGGCCAAGGAATTCCAACAACCACCCACACCACTGCAAGGATAGGTGCCCACGCAACAGGTTGGGCAAGTGCATGTAGCACAGGCTTCCAGGCACTCTCTTTTCCTGTTGAACCGGGGTTTTGTTTTTCAAGTGAAGCGTTCATTAGCGAAAGTCCAACAGGAATACCGATGGCATTGACCACGATTCCCACAATGGCTACCACAAGTGCCACAGCCGGCGTTGTGCCGAATATAGGCTCCAGAACGGCAAATCCGAGGAAGCCGATTGTTGGTGAACCGCTTATCAAAGCCGAGACGGCAGCATCGGCACCGGTGTTTTTCTTGAAACAATACTTGAAAACAAAGTACACAAGCATAAAACAGGCCATGATGCCTACGGTGGCAACAAGTGTCAGTTTTATGTCCTTGACAAGATCCTCGCGAGTCGATTGTACTATAGACACAAACAATGCAGCCGGCAAAGCGAAGTCAAGCACCACTTTATTGAACTTTTTTGCATCGTCGCCGGAAAAGGCGCCCTTCTTGCCGGCAATAAAGCCCGCAAGCATCACCACTATAATAGGGACGATGGCGTAAAGTATGACATGACTTAAATCCATAATTTTGTTATTTAAAAGTTAGAAGAAGGGGAAAATAATACGGTATTACTGAAGCTGCATCAAACGGTGTAGTCAATCAGCGGGGTAGGATTCAGGTAACCTATGTGGCCTGATTCAACTCCGGCATCAGCTGCGAGCTGCACGTCGATTATGCACGGCTGCTTCGATGCAATAGCTGCTTCAAGCGCTTTCTTGAGGTCGGCAGTATTGTCAACCTTGCAGTTGTTTTCGCCAAATGCTGCTGCAATAAGATTATACTGTGCATTGATGTCGAGTGTGGTTGGTGCGGGTGCGCCTGAACCGGATGGGTCAACGCCAATGCCGTTGTAGATACCGCCGTTGTTGAAAATAACCACTGTTACAGGGAGTTTATAGCGGGATATAGTGGCGAAGTCCATTCCGGAGAAACCGAAAGCTGAGTCACCCATAACGGCTACAACGCTCTTGCCCGTAGCCACTGCGGCTCCAATTGTCGAACCAATGCCCATGCCCATGATTGACCATGATGCGCAGTCAACGCGGTGGCGTGGCAGAGCCATATCAACGGCATCACGGGTGTCATCGAGTGTGTTGGCGCCTTCGTTAATGAGAATAACATCAGGATTAGCCTCAAGCACAGGTTTTATAACTGAAAGGGCCGACCAGTGATTCATAGGCATTACCGGTGCGTTCTTCTCCAGGCGAGCGGCAAACTTGGCGTTCTTAACCTTGGTTTCCTCCTGAAGTGAAACGAGCCACTGCGGGTCGGCTGCCATGGTTTTACCTTTAAGTCCGGCAAGAATCATGTCAAGACTCTGTCCCATATCGCCCACCACAGGAGCTGCAATAGGAACATTGCGGTCAATTTCGCGGGGTTCCACCTCAACCTGAATGAACTTCATCTCAGGGTTCCACTTGCCGTGGCCAAACGAGAGCATCCAGTTGATTCGGGCACCGATAACCATCACCACATCGGCCTTTTCCATAATTGTGGAGCGGCAGCTCAAGGCACTGTATTCGCCGCTGTCCGGCATAAGTCCCTTGGCCATTGACATGGAAAGATACGGAATTTTGTAAGTTTCGATAAGAGTCTTTATCTTATCATCAACTTGAGCGTATGCTGCGCCTTTACCGAGCAGAACGGCAGGACGTTTGGCTGAAGTGAGCACCTCGACTGCGCGGTCAACTGCGTCCTGTGTGGGAGCGACGGTTGAATAAACATCCACCGGAGTGTAGTAAAGTTTTTCAACGTCGGCCGCATTTACTATTTCGCCCAGCGCGGGAGTGGTCATGTCAATGTAAACGCCACCGGGACGGCCGCTGACGGCTGCCCTGTAAGCTCGGGCCACCGCCCTCGGAATATCCTTGGCGTGTGAGCAACGGAACGCGGCTTTAACGTATGGGCGTGCTGAATTGAGCTGGTCAAGCTGCTCGTATGTGCCCATGTCCATGTCAACCATTTCAGGATCCGATGCGCCGGAAATCTGAATCATCGGGTAGCAGTTCACTGTTGCGTTGATGGTTGCTGTAAGACCGTTGAGGAAACCGAGCGACGACACTGTGAGAAGCACTCCCGGTTTTTTTGTGAGGAATCCATGGGTGGCGGCTGCCATTCCGGCCTGCTGCTCAAAGCGGAAACCATAATATTTCAAACCAACTTTCTGCATGGCGTAAGCAACTTCCGTAATGGGAATGCCTACAAGGCCATACACATCCATAAGTCCGAGTCGGCGGAGCGACTCAGCCAAAACGTACATACCTGTAACCTGCTCCGGGAATTTAGGAGCATTGTTTGCAGTGGTTGTTGTAGGGGCTGTAGCTGTTGTTGTTGACATAATTGCTTGAATTTTGTTGGGTTAAAAACGTTAATGTGTGTTTGAAGAAAGGGAAAATTCCTAATGTGAAAAAACAGAAAGAGGTGACTTGTCCAAAGGCCTTATGGGCGCTCCACAAGTCACCTCTTGATTTTATTGTGGAAGTCCTGAAAAGCAGGACCGTGAATCGTTAAGCTTTAGCTGTTGCCGGTTTGGGAGTCGCCACCTTGGGAAGTGGTTCCGTTGTGCCGTTGGCTGCAAATGCTGCAATCTGTTCGGCAGTGTAGCCCAGGCCTGTAAGAATCTCTGTTGTATTTTCACCAAGAGCCGGAGCCGGCAGATATGAAGGCTGGTAGTTCGACATTGTAAACGGACATCCAACTGTTACAAATTCGCCAATTTCGCCACCCTGATTGATTTTCACAAGTGTGTTGCCGTCGTAAAGTGACTCATCGGTAAGTACTTCTTTAGTTGAAAGAACAGGACCTGCAGGCACACCGGCCGGACTAAGAATTGAGGTGACCTCATATTTGGTCTTGTCGGCAGTCCAAGCACCGATTCTCTGATAAATTTCTTGTTTGTGGCGGTCGCGGGCATCGGCGGTATTGAAATCGGGGTTGGTGAGCCAGTCCTCAAATCCCATGGCCTTGCATGCGAGTTCAAAGTCTTTTGCACCACGCTGGAGAATGATGTAAACATAGTTGTTGGCATCCACTTCACTGTCATAACCTCCGGCCGGTTTGCATTTGTATGTCCATCCGAGAACGCCGCCGCCCTCTGTGTTACCTGAACGTGGAACGCAATCACCGAACTTGCCGTTGGGATACTGCGGGAACTGGGTCAGATAGCCAATCTTGTCAAGCGTGAGCTGGTCGCGGGTCTTGATACGGCAAAGGTTAAGACATGCGTTGTGCATCGACTGATAAACGTATGTTCCTTCGCCTGTGTGGTTACGCTGCTGCAATGCTGCGAGCAAACCAATCAAAAGGTGCATACCGGTGTTTGAGTCGCCAAGAGCTGCGCCTGACTGGGTCGGGATGTCATATTCGCCGTCGAACCATCCGGTTGTTGAAGCGGCGGCAGCCGTTACCTGTGCAATAGGTTCATAGGCCTTAAGGTCTTTGTACTTCGATGAGAGAGGGAACCCCTTGATTGTTCCGTAGATACATTTGGGATTCAATTTGTGAACCACTTCCCAGCTGAATCCGAGTTTGTCCATGGCTCCCGGGTGCAAGTTCTCGACAAAAATATCGCAACCCTCAATCAGTTTGGTAAGAATTGCCTTGCCATCGGGGGTTTTTGCATCGAGTGTCAATGATTTTTTGTTGGAGTTCAACTGCAGATAGTAATATGAAGGAAGATTGGGATCAAACTGGAGTTCCTTACGGGTGGCATCGCCCACGCCCGGACGTTCGATTTTAATAACGTCAGCGCCAAGCCATGCAAGCATTTGTGTACATGAAGGGCCTGATTGAACTTCAGTGAAGTCAACAACTTTGATTCCTTGTAGAGGTGCGGTATTCATAATAATAGGGTTAGTTAGGGTTTATATATGTTTAAGATTAATTGCGTTGATTCTTACAATCATAACATAAATA
>JAMPBC010000019.1 GCA_023666905.1 Bacteroides sp.
TTAGACGTGAAATCACAGGATTTGCATAGTGGCGACTATTGCGGTTTCTTTATTTGAAAGAATCCAAATTTTTCTTTTATATTTACATTAAAAAGTTTCGTTTTAACCCTATAAATTAACGTAACGAAGCGAAAAACGAAAGCAAACGCGTTTCATTATGCAATATCGCGAAAGACCATTTTAAACACTACCAATCTGATTCACTGATGCTTATAATTGTTAAAAACGAAAGTTAAACAAACCCGGCACATTTAACATTTATACATTGTTAAATTTTAGTCACAAAACCGGGGTGTTGCAGAATTAAAAAAATATTAGTAACTTTGTATTAAGCAACGGAGTGTAGCTAAACAGGCTACGATGTGAACATTACAGCTCCGCAACGCGTAATAACCAAAATCATAAATTCCATAAAAACATCCAACCTGACATCAATGAAACTCACATCAGCAACACTTTCCATGGTGACCGTTGTGGCAATGGCCTTTTCATGCTCGACCGGCAAGAAAAGCGCGGCCGACGACTATGCCTCAAAAGTGAACCCCTTCATAGGCACCGACTTCACCGGAAACACATATCCCGGCGCGCAGGCACCCTTTGGAATGGTGCAGCTAAGCCCGGACAACGGCCTCCCCGGCTGGGACCGCATCGCCGGATATTTTTACCCTGACAGCACCATTGCCGGATTCAGCCACACTCACCTGAACGGCACCGGGGCCGGCGACCTTTACGACATTTCGTTCATGCCCGTCACACTACCCTACAAAGAGGCACCCGCGCCACTCGGCATCCACTCCAAGTTCTCGCACGACACTGAAGAGGCCGAGGCCGGATACTACAAAGTGACACTCGACGATTACGGCATTGACGTGGAACTCACCGCCACCGAACGCACCGGCATACAACGCTACACTTTCCCCGGCGGAGAGGCTGCCGTGATTCTCAATCTGGCCAAAGCCATGAACTGGGATGCAACGGTGGATACCAAGATAACCATTGTGGACTCGGTGACGGTGGAGGGTTACAGATTTTCCAACGGTTGGGCCCGCGACCAGCGCGTGTATTTCCGCAGCCGCTTCTCCAAACCCTGGAAATCGGTAAGCATTGACACCACTGCTATTGTCGATGCCGACACCAACAAGCCCACCGGCGGCATAGGCTCGGTAGCGACATTCAACTTCAACACCACCAAAGGTGAGCAGATAACCGTGAGCACGGCTATTTCAGGCGTGAGCGTGGAGGGAGCGGCAGCCAACCTTGCAGCCGAAGCACCCACCGACGACTTTGACAAATACCGCCAGGCCACCCGCGACAACTGGAACGCCCAACTTGGCAAAATAGAGGTGACCGGCGACAGCATAAACGATGTGGTGAACTTCTACACCGCCCTTTACCACTCGATGAACGCACCCACAATTTTCAGCGATGTCGACGGCAAATATCGCGGGCCCGATGGCAAGATACATCAGGCCGACGGCTGGACCAACTACTCATCATTTTCGCTGTGGGACACTTTCCGCGCCGCTCACCCGCTGCTCACTTACACCGAACCGGAACGCACCAACGACATGATTAAATCGTTCCTCGCCTTCTACGACCAAAACGGCCGACTTCCCGTATGGAACTTCCAGGGAGTGGAAACGGACATGATGCTCGGCTACCATGCCGTACCCGTGATTGTTGACGCATACATGAAAGGCATTGGCGACTTCGATGCCGAAAAAGCTTTGGCGGCATGCGTGGCCACGGCCAACATGGATGAATATCGTGGCATAGGGCTGTTTAAGAAACTCGGCTACGTACCTTACGACGTGACGGACTCCTACAACTCGGAAAACTGGTCGCTCTCACGCACACTCGAGTATGCCTACGATGACTATTGCATTGCACTTATGGCTGAAAAAATGGGCAAGAAAGATATAGCCGACGAGTTTTATGCCCGCTCCAAGAACTACCGGAACACGTACAATCCCGCCTATGGCTTCATGGTGCCGCGCGACTCGAACGGCAACTGGCAGCCGAACTTCTCGCCCGACGAGTACACGCCCCACATCAGCGAAAGCAACGGCTGGCAATACCTATGGTCAGTCCAGCACGACATTCCCGGACTTATAGAACTGATGGGACGCGACCGGTTCGAGCAGAAGCTTGACAGCATGTTCACATACATGCCGGCCGACAAGGCATCGCTCCCCATATTCTCGACCGGCATGATTGGCCAGTATGCCCACGGCAATGAACCCTCGCATCACGTGATTTACCTGTTCAACAAAATAGGGCAGCCCTGGAAAGCAGCCGAATATGCAGCCAAGGTGATGCACGAGCTATATTTCAACGCACCCGCAGGCCTTTGCGGCAACGAGGACATGGGGCAGATGTCGGCCTGGTACGTGATGAGCGCCATGGGATTCTACCCCGTGAATCCGGTGAGCGGACAGTACGAAATTGGTACTCCCCTGTTCAAAGAAACCAAAATGCATCTTGCCAACGGCAAAACTTTCACAGTGAAAGCACCCGAAGTGAGCCGCGAGAACATATATATAAAAGGAGTGAAAGTCAACGGCAAGCCCTACCATGAAAGCTACCTTACACACGACATGATTATGGAGGGCGCCACCGTGGAATTTGAAATGACCAACGAACCGGGCCACGTTTGGTTCGGCGAGAATCAAAAATAATCCGGCATGATTTTGCCATGTAAATTATTTTTTGTAACTTTGATTTAGAAACAGAAAGGATAAAAAAGATTATGAACAACGATTTCAGAAACTATGCAGTGAAGCATCTCGGCATGAACGGTCTTGCACTTGACCAGTATGCCCAAAGCATCACCTCAAGCTATATCAACCCCACCATTATTGAAGAGCGCCAGCTCAATGTAGCACAGATGGACGTGTTCTCACGCCTGATGATGGACCGCGTGATTTTCCTCGGCACTGACGTTAACGACTACACGGCCAACGTGATCCAGGCCCAATTGCTCTACCTTGACTCGACCGACCCCGGCAAGGATGTGAGCATCTACATCAACTCCCCCGGTGGCTCGGTTTATGCCGGATTGGGCATTTACGACACCATGCAATACATTTCGAGCGACGTTTCAACCATCTGCACCGGCATGGCCGCTTCCATGGCAGCCGTGCTGCTTGTGTCGGGCGCCAAGGGCCAGCGCTTTGCCCTCCGCCACTCGCGCGTGATGATTCACCAGCCCATGGGCGGCGCGCAAGGCCAGGCCAGCGACATTGAAATCACCGCCCGCGAAATTCAGAAACTTAAAAAGGAACTCTACACCATAATCTCGGACCACTCCGGACAGCCATTTGACAAAGTGGAGCGCGACAGCGACCGCGACTACTGGATGACCGCTCAGGAAGCCAAAGAGTATGGTATGATTGACGACGTGCTCATTAAAGCCAAACACTAAGCTATGGCAAAAAAGAAGAGTACCGGCTCCGACAGCGAAATAATTTGCTGCTCCTTCTGCGGCAAACCGGCCACCGGCAACGAAGTGTTCGTTCCGGCGGCCGACGGTAGCGGATATATTTGCGAGAACTGCGTGGAGGCCATCCACGAAGCCCTTGAAGGGTTCAAAGGAACTCAAGGTGCGGTGCGCAAAAGCAAAAGGGCAACCGAGCACACCGACCTTACCAAGGTGCCCAAGCCTAAGGAAATTTATGAATTCCTCAACTCCTACGTGATAGGACAGGACTCGGCAAAGCGCTATCTGTCAGTGGCGGTGTACAACCATTACAAACGTCTGGCACAAACCGGGGCCGACGATGTTGACATTGAAAAGAGCAACATAATTATGGTGGGCCCCACCGGAACGGGCAAAACTCTCCTTGCCAAAACCATTGCCCGGCTGCTTGATGTCCCCTTCACCATTGTGGACGCCACGGTGCTCACCGAGGCGGGCTACGTGGGCGAGGACATCGAGAGCTTGCTCACCCGCTTGCTTCAGGCAGCCGACTACGACGTGGACAAAGCCCAACGAGGCATTGTGTTCATTGACGAGATTGACAAAATTGCCCGCAAGGGCGACAACCCGTCCATTACCCGCGACGTAAGCGGCGAGGGTGTACAGCAGGGCTTGCTCAAATTGCTGGAGGGTTCGGTGGTCAACGTTCCTCCCCAAGGAGGCCGCAAACACCCCGAACAGCGCATGATTCCCGTTGACACAAAAAACATTTTGTTTATTTGCGGAGGCGCTTTTGACGGCATTGAGCGTAAAATTGCCCAGCGCCTCAACTCGCACGTGGTTGGTTACAGCAACAAAGCACGCAAGGGAGTGGACCGCGACAACTTCCTACAATACGTGGCACCGCAGGACCTTAAATCGTTCGGGCTCATTCCCGAGATCATAGGGCGTCTTCCGGTGCTTACGCATCTGGAGCCTCTTGACCGCGACGCCCTGCGCCGTGTGCTCACCGAACCTAAGAATGCCATTGTTCGCCAGTATGAGAAACTGTTTGCTATGGACGGCGTGAAGCTGACATTCACCCCCGAAGCTCTTGATCTCATTGTCGACAAGGCAATTGAATACAAACTCGGAGCCCGCGGGCTCCGCTCCATTGTGGAAACCGTGATGATGGACGCCATGTTCGAAACGCCCTCGTCGGACCACAAAACATTTGAAGTAACAGCTCCTTATGCCCTTAAAAAGCTTGAGGAAGCCAATTTTGAAGTAAACAAACCATAAATCCAACCATCGCCTTCACCCACTCACATCTCTTGCCATGTATTCCCCTTCCTCACTAACTGCAGCACTCAAGCACCATTTCGGTTTTGACACGTTCAAAGGGCGCCAACAAGAAATTATGCAAAGTCTTCTTGAAGGCCACGACACCTTTGTGCTAATGCCCACGGGAGGGGGCAAATCGCTCTGCTACCAGCTCCCCTCGCTCATGATGGAGGGAACCGCCATTGTTATTTCGCCACTCATCGCCCTGATGAAAAACCAGGTGGATGCAATGCGCAACTTCAGCGAGGACGACGGTATTGCCCATTTCCTCAACTCATCGCTCAACAAATCGGCCATTGACCATGTCAAGGCCGACATTGTGGCGGGCAAAACCAAACTGCTCTATGTGGCTCCGGAATCACTTACAAAGGAGGAGTATGTTGACTTTTTGAAGACGGTGAAGATTTCATTCTATGCAGTGGACGAGGCTCACTGCATATCGGAATGGGGACATGATTTCCGTCCGGAATACAGGCGAATCCGCCCTATTATAAACGAGATTGGCAAATGCCCCGTGATAGCCCTTACGGCAACTGCCACGCCCAAGGTGCAACATGACATTCAAAAGAATCTTGGCATGTTGAACGCCAACGTGTTCAAATCATCGTTTAACCGAGAGAATCTTTACTACGAAATTCGTCCGAAAGGGCCAAACACGGACAAAGAGATAATCCGCTTCATCAAGGGCATGGAAGGCAAATCGGGCATAATTTACTGCCTGAGCCGCAAAAAAGTGGAAGAGCTTGCACAGATGCTTACCGTGAACCACATCAAGGCGCTCCCCTATCATGCAGGAATGGATGGAGCCACACGCTCGGCCAATCAGGACGCGTTCCTTTATGAAAAAGTGGACGTGATTGTTGCCACAATAGCTTTTGGCATGGGCATTGACAAGCCCGACGTGCGCTTTGTTATTCATTACGACATGCCCAAGTCGCTCGAAGGCTATTATCAGGAAACCGGCCGAGCCGGACGCGATGGCGGAGAGGGCCTGTGCCTCACCTTCTATTCGGCCAAGGACCTACAGAAAATGGAGAAGTTCATTCAGAACAAACCTCTGTCGGAGCAGGAGATAGGGCGTCAGCTATTGCTAGAGACCGCTGCCTACGCCGAATCGAGCGTTTGCCGCCGCCGCACCTTGCTTCACTACTTCGGCGAAGAATATGACAAGGACAATTGCGGCAACTGCGACAACTGCCGTAATCCAAAGAAGAAAGTCGATGCATCGGAGCACCTCTGCCTGCTCATTGAAACAGTAGCCACCCTCAAGGAAAAATTCAAGGCTGAACATGTTACCGACGTGCTTCGCGGACGTACCACCAACGACGTTAAATCGTACCGCCATGAGCAACTTGACATTTTCGGCTCGTGCAAAGATGTGCTCCCACGCCACCTCAATGCCGTTATCCGACAGGCAATTTTGGGCGGTTACATTGAGCGCGACATTGAGAACTTCGGTCTGCTCAAACTCACCCCCAAGGGGTTGGATTTTCTGGAGCACCCCGCCCCGTTCATGATTGTGGAGGACGCCGATTTCAGCGAATATGAATCGGAAGCCGAACCGGTCAAAACAAGCGGCGCTTGTGCTGCTGACACAGAGTTGTTTGCCATTCTGCGCGATATGCGTAAAAAAGTGGCTCGCGAGCACAATCTGCCGCCATACGTGATTTTTCAGGAACCATCGCTCGAGGCTATGGCCACAACCTACCCTATCACCGTGGAGGAACTGGCCAACATTCCCGGAGTAGGTGCCGGAAAAGCGCGCCGCTACGGCAAAGAGTTTGTAGAGGTTATTCGCCGGCACGTGGAGGCCAACGACATAGAACGCCCGGAAGATATGGTGGTTCGTACGGTGGCCAACAAGAGCAAGATGAAAATATCCATTATCCACGCCATTGACCGCCAGATTCCACTTGATGAACTGGCCCGTTCAAAAGGCATGGATATGAACGAACTGCTCGACGACATTGAAGCCATTTTGAATTCCGGCACAAAAATCAATCTCACTTACTACATTGACGAACTTTTGGACGATGAGCAGCAGGATGACCTTTTCAGTTATTTTCAGGAGAGCGAGACCGGCGACCTCAACGAAGCCTACTCGGAACTTGGCGACGATTACAGCGAAGAGGAAATCCGCCTTATGCGCATAAAATTTGTGTCAGAAATGGGCTATTGAATGGAACCGGTAATAAAATATGAAAACGTCGACATTGTCCGCAAGGACATTCGGGTGCTCAAACATGTGAATCTTGCGGTTAATCCGGGCGAATTGATTTATCTGCTTGGCAAGGTGGGCAGCGGCAAGAGCTCGCTGCTTAAAACCATGTATGCCGAAGTGCCCGTGGCTGCCGGACAAGCCCGGGTGTTGGATTATGACCTCAGAGACATCCGGACTAAAGAGATTCCGTTCCTACGCAGGCAAATAGGCATCGTGTTTCAGGACTTCCGTCTGCTTAACGACCGCAACGTGCTAATGAACATGGAGTTCGTGTTGCGAGCAACCGGTTGGACAGACCGTCACGACATCAATGAGCGCATAGAGCAGAGTCTCAAACAAGTAGGCATGCTCAACAAAGGTTACAAAATGCCTTACGAGCTCTCGGGAGGCGAACAGCAACGCATCTCCATTGCCCGCGCAATGCTAAACAACCCCACACTGCTTTTGGTCGACGAGCCAACCGCCAATCTTGACGGCCCCACATCTCAACAAATCATGAGCCGGCTCACGGAAATAAGCACAGAGGGTAAAACGGTAATCATCGCCACCCACAACCACGACCTTACACAGCAGCATCCGGGGCGCATAATTACTTGTGCCGACCACACGTTGAAGGAATAAACAAAGTGCCGTTAACATTTTTTGTGGCTCGGACTATAAACTTTTTAGTCCGGCTGAAGTCTTATCCATAAAGTTCTAAATTATATGCTTATGAAACGACACGTCCTAACTCTTGCCGCTTTGCTGATTGCAAGTTTTGTTGCAACTCCCACGCTTGACGCTCAAAGTCGTCCGGGACGCCGCGGAGGCTCCGGAAGCCACAACTCGGGAATGACCCATTCACGTCCGGCCCACGGAAGCCACCAAAATGGCTCTCGGCCCGGCAATGGAAATTCACGGCCGGGAAACGGAAATTCCAGGCCGGGCAACGGAAATGTGCGCCCCGGCAAGCCATCGGATAATCATAAGCCTTCGCCCGGACATCATCAGCCATCACGTCCTCAAAAGCCGGGAGTTGGCAATCAACAGCCTCCCCGACCGGGCTTCGGACACCAACGGCCATCGCGTCCGTCACATCAGCCGGCTCGTCCCGGCTTCCGACCCGCTCATCCGCACCACGGCTTCGGCTATCGCCATCCTTCAAGGCCGCCAATGATGCGTCCAACGGCACGTCCCGGCCGTCCGCCAATGCGTCCATGGAGTCGCCCCGTTCCTCCTCCCAACTGGCGCCCCGTTTACTCCGGTTCGCTTCTCGGCAACATACTTGGACTTACATTCGGTGTTGCATTGGGCACAGCGCTTGACAATCTCTATTCCGGAGGATACGCAATTGACGGATACATGAACAATGAAGTCTATCTCACCGGAGTGAATCAATTCAACTACTACTGGCCTGACGCCACACTCTATTTTGGAAACGGAGGAGGCTTGGTGCGCTCTCAGTTCTTCAACCCCACTCGGGGATATGATGTGACCCGTTATTACGATCTTTATGCTAACCTCTGTGCCATTTATGGCAACCCTGCCATGCAAAACTCGTCAGGCACCAACCTGTCCGCCACATGGTTTGGAGGTGGAGGTGACTACATAACCCTTCAATACTCACCAATGGCTTCGGGTGGATATAACTACTTCACAATTCTAACAATCGGCCGTTAAACCATTTGTCCAATAATTGGTCATAAATACAAAAGCTTACAGTCATGAAAAGATTCTTTACCTTAGCCACAGCTGCAATGATGATGCTCACGGCTTTTCAGCCTGTAACAATGGCACAAAGCCGCCGTCCCGGCCAATCAACCGTCACACCCGCAAAACGCCCCGGCTCAAGCAATGTACGGCCCGGAACCAAACCCGGACATCAAAACGGACCTGTTGTAAAACCGACAAAGCCCACCAGACCTTCCAAACCGGCTCCGGCTGTCCGTCCCGGTCACACCGCAAGCCGTCCTGCGATAGTTAAACCGCCAGTAAGGCCCAATCGCATGCCGGCGCTTCGCCCCGTACCGGTGCGTCCTTCCAACTGGCGAACAAGCACACTTCGCTTGAACAGCACAATTTTAGGCATAACCCTCGGAACCACACTGGCCCGTTCACTTGATCAGCTCTACAATTCCTATTATTCAATTGACGGCTATAACTCCAACGAGGTTTATCTTAGAAATGTACGCGAATCGGGCTATAACTGGACTGACGCCACACTGGTTTACAGCAACGGGGTCCTCACTCAGTCAACGTTCTACGAATCGACCATTGGTTATGACACAAGTCGCTACTACGGTATTTACAACTACCTCCGTTCACTCTACGGTAACCCAACTCAACGTAACACCGACGGCCGTAGCATGACATCGACATGGTGGGGAGCAAACGGCAACTACGTTACCCTTGAGTACACACTGCTCAAATCCACCGGCGGCTATCGCTACTTCACAGTTCTCACCTATGGGAACTGATTGAAGTCCATCGCCACCACATCAAATATTTGAGCCGTCCACCAACAGCGAGTCAGCTATAGGTGGACGGCTCTTGCATGTAAAGGGGAAAATGAGTAACTTTGTGGTGCTATGCAAGTAATCTACGAAGATAACCACATAATAATTGTTAACAAAGAACCCGGCGAGATTGTGCAGGGTGACAAAACCGGTGACGAACCACTGGTGGAAACCATAAAGCATTATCTTAAAGAAACGTACGCTAAGCCGGGCAATGTGTTTTGCGGAGTTGTGCACAGACTTGACCGGCCCGTATGGGGTCTTGTAGCTTTTGCCAAGACCTCAAAGGCACTTAGTCGCATGAACCAAATGTTCCGCGATGGTGAAGTCAAAAAGACATATCGTGCCATAACCCGATTCATGCCACCCAAGCCGCAGGACCGCCTCACCCACCACATCACCACAACAGAGCGCAACAACAAAAGCTATGCTTGGCCAGAGCCGAAAAAAAACTCCAAAGAAGCCACTTTGAGTTACAAATTGCTGGCATCGTCGGACCGTTACCATTTGCTGGAAATAAACCTTGAAACCGGCCGGAAACATCAAATCCGGGTGCAACTGTCGGCAATAGGCTGTCCCATAAAAGGCGACCTGAAATATGGCGACAAACGTTCAAACCCCGACGGTTCCATTTCTCTTCAGGCCCACAGCATTGAGTTCATCCACCCTGTTAGCAAAAAACTTGTTAAAGTGACAGCTCCCACTCCCGACGACACCCTTTGGCAAGCATTCGATTCCATTTTAAACGAGAAGAGCTGACACATGGAGGACTATCTTGACAAACTCAACGACCAGCAACGCCAAGCGGTGATTTACACTGACGGACCTGCGCTTGTAATTGCCGGCGCCGGTTCCGGTAAAACTCGGGTGCTCACATACAAAATTGTGCACCTATTGCAGCATGGCTACGAGCCATGGCGCATTCTGGCTCTGACTTTCACCAACAAAGCCGCCCGCGAAATGCGTCAGCGCATTGAACAACTGGTTGGTGAACGCACGGCATCCCGGCTATGGATGGGAACGTTCCACTCCATTTTCCTTCGCATACTCCGCCAAAATGCCGCTCTTATAGGCTTCAAGCCTAACTTCACGATATATGACACGGCCGACTCCAAATCACTTGTAAAATCCTTGATAAAGGATATGGCTCTGGACGACAAAATCTACAAGCCAAGCATAGTGCTCTCTGCCATTTCAACCGCAAAAAACGCTTTGATTTCACCTGAGAAATATGCAACGTTGTCCGATGCCATGGAAGCTGACCGTCGAGCCCGACGCCCCATGATCTACGCTCTCTACCGCAACTACCGCGACCGCTGTTTTGCCTCCGGAGCAATGGATTTTGACGACCTGCTGTACTATACCAATCTTCTGCTTCGCGACAATCCCGAAGTGCTCCACCATTATCAGGAGTATTTCCGCTATGTGCTCGTTGATGAGTATCAGGACACCAACTTCGCCCAACACGTCATTGTGTCTCAGCTGTGTAAAGAAAGTCATGCTCTGTGTGTGGTGGGCGACGATGCGCAAAGCATCTACTCGTTCCGCGGAGCCAACATAAGCAACATTCTCAACCTCAAACGCAGTTACCCGGAACTGGCCACCTTCAAACTGGAACAGAACTATCGCTCCACACGTAACATTATCAACGCCGCCAACACCCTTATTGCAAAAAACACACAGCAGATTCCAAAGAATGTGTTTTCCAAGAACTCGGAGGGGCAACCAATTGAAGTGGTGGAGAGCTACAGCGATTTTGAAGAGGGCTACCTTGTGGCCAACAGAATTTCGCAGGTGAAAATGCGCAGCCACGACAGTTATGAAGAGTTTGCCATTCTTTACCGTACAAACGCTCAAAGCCGCGTGCTGGAAGAATCGCTCAGGAAGCGTAACATTCCTTACCGCATATATGGAGGTCTTTCCTTCTACCAGCGCAAGGAAGTGAAAGACGCTTTGGCCTACTTTCGCATGGCAATAAACCCCAACGATGACGAAGCGCTCAAACGAATAATCAACTTCCCCGGCCGAGGCATTGGCGAAACTACGGTTAATAAGCTTAAGCTGTCGGCAAGTGACAACCATGTCAGCATTTGGGAAGTCATTTCAAACCTTGATGTCTATAATCCCGGTGTCAACTCCGGCACGGCAAAAAAACTGAATGCATTCCACGACTTGATTTCGCGCTTCATTGAAATGAACCAGCAGGGCATGGATGCCTACGAGCTGGCTCAGCACATTATTGCCGAAACGCATCTGCTCACCATGCTATTGTCGGACCATACACCGGAAAACCTCTCGAAACAGGAAAACCTCAACGAACTCATTGCAGGAGCGAAAGAGTTTGTGACCAACCGAAAGGAGGAGGGGAACGAAAATCTGTCGCTTGCCGATTTCATTGGAGAAGTTTCACTTGCCACGGACCAGGACGCCAAAGATGCCGACGACGGCGAACGCGAACGTGTAACGCTGATGACCGTACATGCAGCCAAGGGTTTGGAATTTAACAATGTGTTCATTGTGGGAGTAGAAGAAGACCTGTTTCCGAGCTCCATGGCCAATGGGAATCTTATGGAGATAGAGGAGGAACGCCGACTACTCTATGTTGCGCTGACCCGTGCACGCAATTTCTGTATGATGAGTTTTGCCAAAAGCCGCTATCGCAATGGCCAGACAGCATACTGCTCCCCCTCCCGATTCCTGCGCGACATTGACCCGCGTTACCTCAAGCTATCCTCGGGAGCATCACTTGGCTCCCAACCGGGACGATTCGAGAGCTTCGCGTCATCATACCACTCATCAACTCTTTCCTCCGGCCGAAACAAAGCCACCGAAAAACGCGATCCATCTCGCTGGGTGAAAGTAGATTCCACCTCAAACGACACCTCTCCTAACAGGCCACTAACTACTGCCGCCTCACGTCCCGGAACACACCGGGCGGTGGAGTTGTCAACCGGAATGACCATTGAGCACTCCCGCTTTGGCCGTGGAGTAATAAAGTCAATTGACACTTCACGTCCTGATGCTGAACGCATTGAAGTAGTATTTGACAACACTGACACACGAATATTGTTGCTAAAATTTGCCCAATTCACCATAATCCCTTCCTGAGAGTAATGAAAGAATCGGAACTACCAACCCCCTACTACATTGTCTATGAAGACAAACTGCGTCGCAATCTGACACTCATACGCGATGTGGCGAACCGCTCCGGAGCTGAAATTATAATGGCATTCAAGGCAAATGCTCTTTGGCGCACTTTTGGAATTATGCGTGAGTTCGACGTAAAATTCACGGCATCGTCACTTAACGAATTGCAACTCGGCAACAAACATTTGCAAGTCAAGGCACACTCCTACTGTCCGGCCTACACCGAACAGACCATACAAAGCTATCTGGAAGGGTCATCGCACATAACGTTCAACTCCCTTTCACAGGCCGAACGTTTTGCCCGGCGTGCGCTCGCTGCCGGAGTATCTACAGGTTTGCGTGTGAATCCGCAATGCTCCGTTATTGAAACCGACATTTACAACCCTGCCCTACCGGGTTCACGCTTCGGTGTCACTGCCGATATGATTCCCAATGGGTTGCCGGACCACATTGAAGGCTTGCACTTCCACTCTCTATGCGAATCATCGGCTGACGACCTTGAAAAGGTACTTGACGCATTTGAAACTCAGTTCGGGCATCTGCTCCCCAATGTAAAATGGGTAAACATGGGCGGTGGCCATCTTATGACGCGTGAAGGCTACAACACCGACAAATTGGTGGAAATCATTACCGGTTTCCGTAACCGTCATCCCCACATAAAAGTGATTCTTGAACCCGGAAGCGCATTCACATGGCGCACAGGCGACCTTGTCACATCAGTGGTAGACATTGTTGAAAATCAATCGGTGAAAACAGCAATAATTGATGCATCTTTTTCCTGTCACATGCCCGATTGCCTTGAAATGCCTTACAAACCAACCATTACCGAAGCCACTGATACAGACACGGAAAAGCCCACCTATCGGCTTGGCGGCAATTCATGTCTGAGCGGTGACTTTGTGGGAGACTGGAGTTTCAACGAACCGCTCCGCGCAGGCCGGCGTCTTCGCTTTGAGGACATGAACCACTACACCACGGTGAAAACCACCATGTTTAACGGCATTCAGCACCCCGACATTGTGTTTTGCGACCTCAACGGCGAATGCGAATATCTCCGCCGATTCACATTTGAGGATTACGAATCCCGGATGAGCTGAAAGAAACAATTACAGATTATGAAAAAATATTCAGTAATAGTCCCTGTCTACAACCGCATTGACGAGGTTCGCGACCTGCTCGAGAGCCTGACACATCAAACGGTGAAGAATTTCGAAACCATAATTGTGGAGGATGGCTCCACCCTACCCTGCCGCGAAACAGTGGAAAGTTTCACCGGAGAACTTGACGTGAAGTATTTCTACAAAGAAAACGAAGGACGATCCATTGCCCGCAACTATGGAATTGAACGTTCCGAAGGCAACTATCTAATATTTTTTGACAGCGACTGCGTTATTCCACCTGACTATTTTGAAATTCTTGACCGCGAACTCAGTGCACATCCGCTTGATTGCTTCGGTGGTCCGGACGCCGCGCATGACTCGTTTACCCCAACGCAAAAGGCTATATCTTTTGCCATGACCTCGTTTCTAACTACCGGAGGCATACGCGGTGGCAAAGTACAAATGGAAAAATTTGTGCCGCGCTCATTTAATATGGGCTATTCCAGAGAAGTTTATAACGCCGTAGGGGGGTTCCGCGAAATGTTCTCGGAGGATATAGACATGTCCACCCGCATACGCCAATACGGTTTCAGCATAGGGTTAATTCACCCGGCAAAGGTGTATCACAAGCGCCGCATTGACTTCCGTAAGTTTTGGCGTCAGGTTCATGTTTTCGGTATGTCGCGCATAACCTTGAAGTTGTTGTATCCCGATTCGCTCAAGCTTGTCCACACCCTCCCTGCCATTGCGGTGATTCTTGGAATTACTCTGGTTATACTCGGAATTTTTGTTAGCCCCTGGTTTCTGCTACCGATAGGAGTTTATTTCTTGGCTTTATTCATCTCAGCCTGGATTTCTACCCGTTCACTCGGTATTGCCTTAAGGGCGTTGCCGGCAGCCGTAGTGCAGATTTGTGGCTATGGTTGCGGATTCATTCGTGCTTACTTCACTAAAATAATTCTGGGTCGCGGACGCGACCTTGGCCAGGAAATAGCCATGAGAAAAGGAAAATGAAAGAGGAAGGCAACAACTCTCAGTCGCGGCGGATTGCTGACTTGAGCCCTGATGACAAACCTCGGGAAAAGGCCTGGCACAAAGGCATCCGAGTGCTTTCCGATGCAGAACTGCTCGCACTGCTAATCGGGGGCGGAGTCCCGGGCAAATCGGCCATTGATTTAGCCCGCGAAATGCTGGCATCGTGCAATGGCTCCATTAACCAACTTGCGCAAATGTCCATCCAGGCCATAAGCCGCAGATTCAAGGGCATAGGTCCGGCCAAAGCCACCACCATTGCCGCAGCAATAGAGTTGGGATCACGCCGCAACTCCTCCAATGACAGGGTTGAAGTTATAAAACAGTCAGCCGATGCTTATCGCATCCTGCTCAGCCACATGCAAAATCTTTCGCACGAGGAGTTTTGGGTACTGTTTCTCCGACGGAACAATTCCGTTATAAGTATTGACATGATAAGTTCGGGAGGAAGCGCTGCAACTTATGTAGAGCCAAAAATGATTGTGAAAAAAGCCCTTGACCACAACGCAGCAGCCATGATACTTGGCCACAATCACCCGTCGGGAAACACCACTCCCTCATCGCAGGACGACGCCTTGACACGTCGCATAAAAGAGGCAGCCGCTACACTTGACATTCCTTTGCTTGACCATATTGTGGTCACTGCACAGAAATTCTATTCTTACGCTGACAACGGCCGCCTTTGAACATTAGCCCCACAGTGAATGTTCTTAAAACATAACTTCAATAACGAGCACAAACATCTGTTATGAAAATTTTCCAACACATAGCATGCGCCGCAGGGCTGATACTGATAGGCATAAGCATTGGCCTGGGAATTGACCGGGTTAAAGATCACCGTATCAACCGCCAGGCCAAGAAAATAGAGCGTGAAAGCCGTTAAGAGCCGGCTTCTACAGCAATTTTATTGGCTTTTTTGACAGCTATTGTGATATGGGGACAAATGTTCTCCGCACCGATAAGTTTGTCAATTCCGGCATGATTCAGCACCTCCTGCACTTCAGGCTTCACACCCGAAAGAACCACTCGGATGCCCTCGCGCATGGATGAGTCAATCAGGATTTCCAAGTTGTGCACGCCGGTGGCATCAATAAATGGCACTTTGCGCATTCTTATGATTCGCACAATGGGTTTGGTTCCAAGTGTGGTACGCATGAGCTCATCAAACTTGGTGGCGACACCGAAAAAGAACGGGCCATCGATTTCGTAAACTTCTACGCCCTTAGCCACGTCAAGAACCTCGTGGCGGGTTGACTCGGACCCCTCGGCCACATCAAGTTGCTCGCCATAAACCCGAATCTGAGTATTCTCGGTGACACGACGCAAGAAAAGGATGATGGCAAGCAAAAGACCGATTTCAATTGCAATTGTGAGGTCAAAAATCACCGTTAGCAAAAAAGTGACAGCGAGTACTGCTACATCGCTTTTGGGGTTACGGAGAATGCCGCGTATTGTTCGCCACCCGCTCATGTTGTAGCTCACCACAACCAGCACGGCGGCCAAAGTGGTCATTGGCACAAGGTTGATAAGCGGCATCATGAACAGGAATATGAGCAGGAGCACAATTGCATGTATCACACCTGCCACAGGAGTGCGTCCACCGTTACTAATGTTGGTCATGGTGCGGGCAATGGCACCGGTAACAGGGATTCCACCGAAAAATGGCACAATTACATTAGCAACGCCCTGGCCTATAAGTTCTGTGTTGGAATTGGTGCGTGAACCGGTAACACCATCGGCCACCGTGGCCGAAAGCAACGACTCAATGGCTCCAAGTATAGCAATAGTGAACGCTGACGGGAGCAGACTGTTAATTGTGGCCATGGACAATTGGAATCCATGAGGGGCAGGAATGTCTGTGGACAGATTTGCAAAACGGTCGCCAATGGTGGTGATATGAATGTCGGGACAGTAATTATTGATGAACCACACAACAGCCGTAACCACAATAATGGCAATCAGCGCTCCGGGCAACTTTTTTGAAATCATAGGCACGGCCACAATTATTAGAATCGAGGCAACTCCTAATGCAGCGGTCAACCAGTCAATTTGATTCAAATGGGTGAAATAAATGCCCCACTTGGGCAGAAATTGAGCAGGCAAATCAGTAAGCCCCAAGCCAAGCAAATCATTTATTTGAGTGGAAAAAATGGTCAGCGCAATACCGGCAGTGAATCCAACCACAATAGGATATGGGATAAACTTTATTACAGTGCCCAAATGAAACAGCCCGAGCAAAATCAGAATCAATCCGGCCATAAGAGTGGCTATTGCCAACCCCTCAGGGCCATACCCGGCAAGAATACCATAAACAATCACAATGAAAGCTCCGGTCGGGCCGCCGATTTGAACAGAGCAACCACCCAAAGCTGACACCAAAAAGCCGCCAATAATAGCAGTGATGAGGCCAACCGAAGGATTGACGCCACTTGCAATGGCAAACGCCACGGCCAACGGGAGAGCAACCACACCAACAACAATTCCTGCAATCAAATCGGTTTTGAACCGCGACAGGGAATAGTTGGAGAATACCGAAAACAGTTTCGGTTTGAAGTCAATAGGTCCTGATAAATTCATACCTTTTTACCTTAGAAATGTGATATAATAAAATGGGACAGGCCAATCGCGGCCACCCCGCATGTAAACTCGCCGCAAAATTACACATATTAACCTTAACAGCCAACCCCTGCCGCAAAAAAACCAGCACAGTTTACAGCATCTTATGCCTGCAAATTCCCGCAAAATTTGTATCTTTGCATGTATCAGTTCATAACGCCCCATAGCTGTTACACTATCAATTCTGTTGGATATTAAAAACATATATGGATACAACATTTTTCAATTCAAGGATTGACTGGTGGATACCGGTGATTGTCATTGTCACCGCGTCCTTTGCTTTTATCGGGCCTATGATTGACGGTGAAATATTTTGGGTCGGACTCTTACTTGGTGTATTGCTCGCTATAATGGAAATTGTGATGTTTGCCAGCGTCAAGTATCAGATATGTGGTGACAAATTTGGCGTGAGAAATTGTTTCTACCGTTGGGAATGGTTCCCAATCGACAAAATTTCCGAGGTTAAGAAAACGAGTGGCATTCTGTCCGCCACGGCTCTTTCAACACGGCGTGTTTCCATCAAATTTTCCGACTGTTCAATACTGAAAAGCTCTATGCCTTTGGAAATTTCCCCCAAGGATCGTGAAGGATTCATTGCCCAACTCAAAGAAATCAACCCGAATATTAAAGTAATGCAATGACAAACGCTGATGACATAGAGGTTGTATTGTTGAGCATGGCAGATGAACATCAGGCTCGGCTACAGCTGCGCTTTTTCAAAACGGGCCGAGGCGAATATGGTGAAGGCGATAAATTCATAGGCCTGAAGAATCCGCAGGTCAGAATGGTTGTTAAGGAAGCTTGGAAAGACACACCTTTGCAAGAGGCAACCAAGTTGGTCAAATCGCCATTGCATGAGGTGCGACTGTGCGGATTGCTGATTTTGGTGGAACAATATCTCAAAGCATTGAAGGAAAACGATAAGACCCTGATGAACACAATTTTCAACACCTACACTTCCCTTCATCGGCACATCAACAATTGGGATTTGGTGGATTTGTCGGCCATTAAGATTGTTGGTAATCATGAAGTTCAAGATCCGGCAATGGATTTGATGAATGAATGGATTGAACCTGCAGGCCACACACTTTGGCAGCAACGGATAGCAATGGTGAGCACTTGGATGCTGATACGGCGTGGACGTGTTGATCAGTGTTTCCGGCGTGCGACTACGCTGTTGGACAGCCCTCACGACCTGCTGCACAAAGCAGCAGGATGGATGCTTCGTGAAGCATGGAAGAAGGGTTATAAAAATGAGCTTCGTGACTTCCTTGAAGAAAATGTCACAAGAATGCCTTCGGTAATGCTCAGTTATGCTTGTGAGCAGATGCAAATCAACGAGCGTCACGAATGGCAACACCGAAGAAAACCAACCTTAAAGAATAAAATAATCAATTGACTGTTATGAATAGAAAATATACACCTGAGAATATAACGAATCTGGAGCCGGATGACATTTTTGTTTTCGGAAGCAACCTGCAAGGATTGCATGGTGGAGGAGCCGCACGCGTCGCGTACAATAAATTTGGCGCCGTATGGGGTCAGGGTATTGGACTGCAAGGGCAATCATACGCCATACCAACTATGCAAGGTGGCGTGGAAACTATAAAGCCATACGTTGACCAATTCATTGAGTTTGCACGGGAATGTGACCAAAACACATTCTATGTTACCCGCATTGGCTGTGGCATAGCCGGATTTACCGATGAGGAGATTGCTCCGCTATTCAATGAAGCCTACGACCTATACAACGTCCGCCTACCCAAGTCATTCGTCGACATCATTGAACGTAACCGCAAATTTGATAAAAAATAATGGACATTGAGGAGTTCAGAGAGTATTGCCTTTCACTTGGAGAGGTTACGGAGAAGACACCATTCGGAAAGTTTGCAACGAGGTTTGACTCGGTGCTGGTGTTCTATGTCTGCGAACACATGTTCTGTATGGTGGATATGGATGACTTCACATACGCCGTGGTCAAGAACACCCCGGAGAAGATTGCCGAGCTGCATGAAACGCGCAACTCCGTTGAGCGTCAGCGCAACATGAGTGCCAAATACTGGATACAACTCAACTTCGGCG
>JAMPBC010000001.1:0-15529 GCA_023666905.1 Bacteroides sp.
TGTTTGTGGCCGCTGCTTTGGGAGGTGCCTTTTTCGGCGATAATCTATCGTTCATTTCCGATACCACCATTGCCGCTACCCGAACGCAGGGATGCTCTATGTCGGCAAAGTTCAAAGCCAATTTCCGCATTGTCATGCCGGCAGCACTGGTTACTCTGATTGTTTATTTCATTATTGGCAGCGAGGTCGATTTAAGAGTGGCTCCAACCGGCTCCAATACCTGGATGATTACTCCCTACCTGGTGGTGATTGTCATGGCTCTCGCCGGTGTGAATGTTTTGCTCGTTTTGCTTGGAGGCATTGTGGCGGCGATGATTTTGGGCGTGGCGGTTGGTCCGGTAACAACGATTGAATGTTGCCGCATTATGGGCACCGGCATCAGTGCCATGGGCGAACTCATTGTCATTACTCTGCTCGCAGCCGGCATGTTGGGCATGATTAAGGCTATGGGCGGCATTGACTTCTTGCTTCAACGGATTACTGCAAGCGTGCATGGACGCCGGGGCGCGCAAGGGTGCATTGCCCTGTTGGTCTCGCTCGTTAACTTATGTACCGCCAACAACACGGTGGCCATTATCTCCGTCGGGTCAATCTCACGGTCCATTTCCGAACGTTACGGTATAGCGCCAATGCGCACCGCCTCGTTGCTCGACACCTGCTCATGCATTGTGCAATGTCTGATTCCATACGGTGCCCAAACGCTGTTGGCTACCGGGTTGGCTCAAATTTCGCCCGCGGCGCCTTGGCCATATCTCTATTATCCTTGGGCACTGGCCGCAGCCGTGACACTGGCGGTGCTCTTACCTTCGGCTCGGCGTCACTGAACAAAACTCCTTATTGGAGCATTTAATTTACAGCGATATTGATTCGGCCGCTCCGGCCCAATGTTGTCTCCCCACCCCCCCCCATTCATCACCCCTTCCACGCATTATAAGCCATGAGTGAATCGCAGTCCCGTCCCCGCCGCCCGTTTACGTTTGATCGCGTTATCCGCATCCTCTTTGCCGCACTGGTAGTTATATGCGCCATGTGGCTCATCAATTATTTGCGCAATGTGTTGCTGCCATTTCTTGTGGCCTGCCTCATTGCCTATTTGCTTGAGCCGGCCCTGGAGTTCAATCAAAAGCTGCTGCATTTGAAGGGGAGGGTGATTGCCACTTTCGTCACGCTCTTTGAGGTTACATTTTTTATTGGAGTGATTGGCTATTTCTGCATCCCGTCCGTAATGTCGGAATTAGCACAGATGGGCTCGCTGTTGAAGAGTTACTACACATCGGATGTGGAGCTGCCCATGGTTCCCGAGCAGGTGCATGTGTTTTTGCGGAAGTATCTCAACCCGGAACGGCTCGCGCAGTACTTTGATGTGGACCACATAGAAACGTTGCTTGACAAAGGCACCTCACTGGTGTCGGAGTCAATTGAGATTCTCATTCACTTTGTGGAGTGGTTGCTGATGTTCATCTATGTGATTTTCATAATGATTGACTATCCTCACTTGTCAACGGGCTGCCGCATGATGGTGCCTCCTAAAATGCGCCCGGTGGTTTACCGCTTGTTCCATGACATGAAGGTGTCCATGGACCATTATTTCCGCGGACAGTCATTTCTTGCACTGTGCGCCGCGCTTTTCTACTCCGTGGGCTTCTCGATCGTGGGCATTCCGCTGTCAATAGTTCTTGGTGTCACCGTTGGAATCCTGTATCTCATACCTTACTTTCAGTATGTGACGCTTATCCCCGTTACAATTGTGTGCATAATCTATTCCATGGGGGGCGAGGCTCATTTCTGGACAGTGTGGAGCGAGTGTATTCTCGTTTACGTGGTGAGCCAGTGTACGTGCGACTATATTCTCACGCCCAAAGTCATGGGTAAGGTTATGGGGCTTAATCCGGCCATTATCCTTTTGTCGCTTTCGGTGTGGGGTTCTCTGATGGGGCTGATAGGAATGCTCATTGCGCTCCCTCTCACCACGCTCATCATTTCCTATTACGAGCGATACGTTATTCTGCGTCGGCCGCTTCCCACAACGCTTCCGCCCGGCATGAGCGCTCCGCCCGATCCCGATCCGCGCGAGCTTTAGCGCCTGTTCCGTCCCACTCGTCCCGTCCGCGGAACGGGACGAGTGGGACGGAACAAGCGGAACACAAAAAGAAAGCATCCACGGCCCTTTATCAGGACAGTGGATGCCGTAAAAGATTTGTTATAATTGGCGAATATTATTCGCTTACAACTTCAAAAGGAATTTCAACGGAAACTTCTTTGTGGAGTTTCACGGTGGCGTTGTATTCACCCACTTCTTTAACGGTTTCGTTAACGAAGATGAGCTTGCGGTCAATGTTGTGACCGAGTTTTTCCAGCGCTTCGGCAATCTGGATGGCGTTAACAGAACCAAAAATGGTGCCGGTTGAGCTTGTTTTTGCGCCAATGGTGAGCTTGAGTCCTTCGAGCTGGGCTGCGAGTGCTTCGGCATCGGCTTTGATTTTGGCAAGCTTGTGAGCGCGCTGACGCTGGTTCTCAGCGAGTACCTTCAGTGCTGAAGGAGTGGCAATCACTGCTTTGCCGTAAGGGATAAGGTAGTTGCGGCCATAACCTGACTTCACTTCTACCACGTCGTCTTTATATCCGAGGTTGGAGATGTCCTCCTTGAGAATAATTTTCATAATGTAACGTTTAGCGTTTAAAAGTGAAAGGAATGGTGTTTATTTCATCAAGTCAGTGACATAGGGGAGCAATGCCAGGTGGCGGGCACGCTTAACGGCCTGAGCCACGCGACGCTGGAATTTCAATGAAGTTCCGGTGATGCGGCGGGGAAGAATCTTGCCCTGCTCGTTGAGGAATTTCTTGAGGAATTCAGGATCCTTGTAGTCAACATATTTGATGCCGCTGCGTTTGAAACGGCAATATTTTTTCTTTTTCACGTCAACTGACATGGGAGTCAGGTAGCGGATTTCTGATTGAGTCTGTGCCATGGTTTAACCCTCCTTTACTTCTGTTTCAACTTCTTCTTTTACTGTTTCGCCCTTGCCGGCTTTGAGGCTGCGACGTTTTTCGGCGTACTGGGCAGCGTACTTGTCCAAACGGAATGTGAGGAAGCGGAGCACGCGTTCGTCGCGACGGAACGAAGTTTCAAGCTTCTTTACAATGGTGGGTTCGCCGTCGAACTCGATGAGAGTGTAAAATCCGGTTGATTTTTTCTGGATGGGGTAAGCGAGTTTGCGAAGACCCCAGTTCTCGGTGCTTACAATGGTTGCGCCATTGTCTGTGAGCACGTTGCTGAACTTTTCTACCGCTTCCTTCATCTGAACATCAGACAAAACGGGAGTTAAAATGAAAACGGTTTCGTACTTCATGTTTTGATTATTGAATTGATTTGTAATTATTTGGCTAATTCCTTGTGGAATTGCGGTGCAAAGGTACAAATTTTTATCCAATCACGCAAAAATTCGGTCAATTAAGCCGGAATTTTTTAACTGAATGGAAAATCAGCTCCACCAAACTTTCAGCATCGCTTTCATAGCAATCACCTGTGATTTTGATGCGTTGCCCGGATTTGCATATTCAGCAAATTTCTGCATTTCGGATGGCTGACGAGGGTATCGTTCATTGACTACACCCTTGTGGTCTATCGGGAAGTGAACACCGGCTCCAATATCTGAAGACCAAGAGCCGATTCAATCTTGCTGATGGTTTCAATGGATAGATTCTCGGATCCTTTCAGCACTCTTGAAACGTATTGTTGGGAGCAACCCATTCGCTCGGCCACCGACTTCTGAGTTAGTCCAAGTTCCTCCATCTTGTCGAGCATCATCATGGCAATACGTTGAGAGTAGCGCAGCCATTCCTTGTTAGCCAACCGCGCCTCCACTTTCTCTCTCCATTTTGAAGGTGTAGCTGATGTGTATGCCTCCAACCGATTCTGTATCTCTTTCATAGTAACAAGTATTAAAGTTCGGCAATATATTCGATAAAACTCTCATCGTCAACTATTCTCTCGTCAAGGAGAAAATTCCTGACTTTCTCAATCTTTGCGAGTTCGGCAGCAGTGTGTTCTCTTTCCTGCATCGTGGCAGTAAGTTTGATAGCACCACCGGTCACCACATAAACACCTTTAGCCAACTTTAGGGCATAGATGCGAAGCCATGACGAACGTCCTACAAGATTTTTCAACCGCGCTTTCTCTTTGCCAAGCAGACATTCGGCAATCCGGCTATTACTCAACGGCCGGAATATAAGGTCAAGATTCGCCTCCGGTGAAATATCCATTATTATGGCTTCAAGTTGTTCACTGTCATCTATGGTGCGTCTAATCGCGTCGTTGATGTTGGTAATCTTGAAGTAGCCTTCCAAGTCCTTTGAGTTGGCTTTGAAAAATGCTCGTAGCCATGCAACGTCGTTCCACTGGTCGAACAACGAATCAAGACAGTTGTCCTCCTCGCCGTCATATCTTACAGCCCAAAGCCGTCCGTCTTCTGTTATATCATCGAAGGTCATAGCCTAAAATTTTGACGCAAAGATAAGAAATCCTTTTCAATAGTACAACTTATGAGTTGTAGTTGTTCAGACAGCAGCAAAAATAATCCTGACATATAAAAAGCAGTATATACATCCGTAGCTAACTATACTCCTGAACTATTCATGCATTATGGCGCATACCGGAATCATTTGAATTATGTTAGACCCCTTTCTTGTCTTAAACGATCAACGTCTGACTGATAATTGAGTCACCGAAGGAGGTTGCATTCCTCGTTCGGCGACTTTACAAACAAACTATTTTGAATCATCGCTCTGTCAGGTAAATATATATCAAAGCGATATGTTGTTCGGTCAATTAAGTACCACTCCGGGCAGGGGTGCGGTGCCGGCGCATGGCGCGGTGTAAGCGCGGGCGAATTGGCGAAGGAAGTCTATGGTGCTTTTCCGTGGGCCGGATGTGGAAGTTGCGGTGCCTGACGGGGCAGAGGGTTGTTGAGTAGAGGTTTTAAGCATAGGCCGTTTGGTGTTAAATGCCTCCTGCGGGTGCGATGCGGAGGGCGGTGATGAAATGGAAAAATGCTCAGGCTGCCGGGAGAGTTGCTTGCCTTCACTTACATAACGCTTTGAAAATCCATTTAGTGTGCGACCGGCGATATTTTTCTTAAAAGATTTTTCATCAGTCGCTTTTTCTGATTATATTTGCCTGAAATTTCAATATCAATGGCAAAGAAACAACCCATAGTTATAACCATAGGCCGCCAGTTCGGTAGCGGCGGCCGGGAACTCGGTAAAAAGCTTGCGGAAAGGCTGGGCTTTAAATATTACGATAAGGAGCTGCTGCGCGAGGCCGCCAGGCATGCCGGGGTGAGCGAGGAGTTTTTCAAACGTAACGATGAGCGGTTCCCTTCGTTCCTTAACGGTATTTTTTCCTTTGCCTTTGGCTTGAACACGGTGAATTGTTACACCGGAAGCACTTCTATTTCGGACGACAGCCTGTATCGCGCTCAGAGCGATTTCATTCATTCGCTTGCCGATAAGGAGAATTGCATAATAGTGGGCCGCACGGCCGATTATGTTCTCCGCGACCATGAGCGGATTGTCAATTTGTTTGTCCACGCTCCGGCGGACACTTGCGTGCGCCGCATAATGCAACGTGATGAAGAGAATCTTACTGCCGACAAGGCTCGCCAGAAAGCTCAGAAAATAAACAAGCTCCGCGCAAATTATTATAATTTCTACACTGACAAGACCTGGGGCGCGGCCGAGAGCTATGATTTGGCGCTGGACACTTCGCTGATGCCAATGGCCGACATTGTGGAGGTGGTGGTGGAATATCTGCGTCGCCGCTTTCCCGATGCGGAAATTCCCGCCAAGTGAAACCGTTCATGCGTTAGCCGCCAACTATCCACGGCTCCGTTTGCGGCACGGTTAGAAACGAAACAGCGAACCATGCCAGTGCAAAAAATAGCATCAGCATGGCTGTGATGCCGAGCAGGGGGGTGAGTGCACGGCCGTTGCGCCGGGTAAGTTGCCTTGAAACCCAAAGAGCTCCTGCAATGTAAATAATCCCGATTGCCGCTGTTGGCAGCCATGGTGTTATGGCAAGCCAGTGAGTCATCAGCAACACGGCTGCCAATGCGTTTATTCTGTAAAGCCACACCATTTTACGCCTTCCGAAAATAACTGCCAGAGTGTGTTTGCCAACCGCGCGGTCATCATCGGCGTCGCGATAGTTGTTGACAATCAGCACATTTGCTCCCATCAGCCCCATAGCCAGTCCGGCCAAGAAGATTTGCCATGTCCATTCTCCGCCCTGAAGCACGTATGTGCAACAAACCGGGACAATGCCAAAGAAAGCAATCACAGCAACCTCACCCAAACCGTGGTGCGACAAGGGGTAAGGTCCGGTGCTGTAGGCTACCACCCCCAAAGCCACAAGGATGCCGACCGGCAGCAGCCACCATCCGCTAAATGCGAGCAACGAGAGCCCCACGCAGCAGGCAATGCCCAGGGTGAGGTATGTTGCGCAAAGCATGGCGCGTGGAGTGATGTCCCCCTCTGTGACGCCTCGCCGGGGACCCTCACGTCCCTTTCGGTCCAAGCCCCCTTTGAAGTCGTAATATTCGTTGGCGAAATTAGAGGCAATCTGGGCCAATATCGCGAAAATCAAGCATAGGCACAGCGGGAGAGCTGAAAATGTGCGGGTGGCCACGGCGCAACCTCCGGCCATTATAACTCCGGCCACCGACACCGGCAAGGTGCGCAGGCGCATGGCCTCTATCCAACATTTTATTTTTTTCATTTCGTACTCAAGTGAAAGCAGTTCATCATTGCCATGCGAATCCGGGAAGATTCCGGCCCGTCCCGGCGCAGGATTTTAAGTATGGTGTAAAGGTAATCGTCCTTGTCGTGCAGCCCGCACAGTTGCGCAACGTTACACCCCGGAAGCATTGATTTCTGATTGTATACTCTCAGCACTGAAGCATAATCGTTTTCGGCCACATAATGCTGAAATTCATTGACAAGGTTGTTGAAAACTCCCCGCGGATTAATTTCGTGGGGCAAATTGGCAAGATGCCGCTCAAGCATTTCAATGCTTTGAAATTTGCCATCTATCCTGCACTCCACAATGCGTTTGACGCGGTGGCGCGTGTGGAGCAGCGCTTGCTGAACAAGGTCGTGGCGGAATTCTTTCATGATGTAGCGCTTCACGCTTGCGGCAACACGGTCCTCATCCTTACCGAGCCATGTGGCTACAGCTCTGACAACCTCTTCGAGCAGAAGCAGATTCTCCACTTCGGCCACATCGGGCACCATTATTCTTTTGCCGCGCAAATATTCAACTTCCTTGGAGTCGCGGCGGTCGCGGTCAACAATCCCGCTTGAATCCAGATGGTGAAACGAGTTCAGGTCATTGAATGTGCGGGTGGCTTCAATAACCTTGTTGCAACTGCCAAGCGCCTGAACTGTAAAGTCGCTGAAAATTAATGGATAAAGTTTTGAGTCAATGGAGCGGCGCCCATCGCCCTCAATGAAGAGCACCGGCTTTCTGGAACCCAGAATGGAGCGGTAAATGTCGTCGGATATCGCAGTGTTTGGCGGAAGTGTTTCATAGACCCATGTGGCCGAGGCCGGGTCGTAGTCCCGCACCCAAACGGCAGTGGAAGCTGTGCGTGAGGCAGCGAAGTCAAGGTCGTGTGTGGTGTAAACAAAGCGGCAGTCGGGACGCATAATCTCAATGTGGTTCCAAAGCGACTGCGTTATGGTTGGATGCAAAAACATTTCCGGTGAGTCCACAAACACCGTGGCGCGTTTCGGGGCATAGCTCATTGCGGCGAGATAATAGAGCACGGCCTTCTCACCTGCCGACAGCCGGGTGGGCGAATAGGCGTCAACGGCGTCGCTTCCGGCTTCGCGGGCAAAAAGCAAACGCCCGCTCTCAATGAGCACCCTGCTTCCGGGGAACACTTGCTGCCAAAGGTCAATCACCGAGTCCAGCCTGGTGGCGCGCAGTCTGGCATCGGGGTTGGTGCGAAGGTGCAGCTTGTAGCCTATGAGGTTCAGCATCTCATCCTGCATGAGCAGCGCAAGCACCCTGTCGAACTGCGAAGTGTCGGCCGAATGTGGCATGCCGGCCTCCACGGCTTCGGCATAAAGGCGGTCAATGGTTTCATTGCCCGTCTTGCCGTTGCTCTTGCCGAAAATGGCAGCGAGAGCCGAGAGTGGAAATGCTTTTTCACCATATTCCGCAATCATACAAGATGTGAAGCGGCTTTTCCCCGCACCATTGGCGCCGACAATGACAACTTGCTTCGCTGCGTTGTCAATGCTCAACCGGGTTCCGTTGGATTGTGGTGGTAACAACAGGGTGTTCTGCGACATGTTTTTTTGTTTTGTCAAAGTTTTAGAATGAACGTCAGTCAAGCACGCCTGATCCCTGACGAATAATTTCCGGACTTGAACTGTCGGTGAGGTCCACCACGGTCGATGGCTCGGCCAACCCGGGACCTCCGTCAATCATCAGGTCAATGTCAGGATTGGAGTTGTAGCGCAGCAAAATTTCATCGGGCAGTTCAATCTCATTCAAATCAAGTCCGTCGGTGGGTATTGAAGTGGTGAGCAGCGGATGTCCGAGCTCGGCGGCCAAGGCCAGTGCAATTTCATTTGCCGGTATTCTCAGCCCCACCTGTCGGCGTCCCTTGAACGCTTTGGGCAAAGTGGTGGCCGAAGGGAGGATGAAGGTGAAAGGTCCCGGTGTGTTGTGGCGCAACAAAGCAAAAGCTCTGTTGTCAATTTTGGCATACTCGCTTGCCTGAGAAATGTCCGAACAGATAACCGACAAGGTGTTTTTTTGCGGATTAATTCCTTTTAGCTGGCACAGGCGCTCGATTGCTGCCTGGTTAAGGGCATCGCACCCAATTGCATAGAGCGTATCGGTGGGATAAATAATCAGTCGGCCAGCTTTAAGCGCGTCGGCACATTCGGTTATGTAACGGGTGTTGATGGAGGTGGGATAGATTCGGAATGTTTTCATTGCTTGGATTGCAAAGGGTGATTGGCGTAGTTGCAAATTTAAACAAAACCCTCCGGATTAAAAAATAAAAAAGAGATGTTTCACAACATCTCTTTCCCTTTAAACCTTTATCTTAATCTAATACTATGAAAAACACACATGCAAAAATATCCAAATTTTTCTAAGTTTTCCAAATTTATTGTTTGAAAAAACAGTGTTTTAACACAGTTTTAACATGAATTCTGCAAAAAGTCAATAAAAATGTCTACAAAACGGGGTCAAATCTTATTTTTTGAAAGCATGGCGATAGCCCTTTTGCTTGTTCCACGCTCCGCGGGTGAAATCGGGGACTTCAACAGGTGCGCTGCCGTTTTCAATGGAGAGTGCGGACAGAGGTATGAGCGAGCACCACTCGGCAAGGTCGTAGACATCCATGTCCAGAGGCAGCCCGTTGCGCAGACAGTAAACGAGGCGATAATCCATTATGTAGTCCATGCCGCCGTGACCTCCAACCTGTTTTGCAACTTCGCCCACTTCCTTGATTATGGGATGGGTGTAAGCCTCGGTAAGGGCTTTCCGCTGGCTGTCGGAAATGAATCCGTGAGCGGTGAGGTTTTCATGGTCGGGAATGGAATCGGCGGCGAGCTGTTCAGGCTCGAAGGCGTAGCCCTCGGTGGGATATTTGTTGGCGAAGCCTTTTGTGCCTGTGAGCTGATACATTCGTGAGTAAGGGCGCGGGTTAACCACGTCGTGCTGAATGTGGAGCGTCTTGCCGTTGGCTGTTCTTATCATGGTCATTGTGTGGTCGCCGTTGGCGAAGTTTTCCGGCCGTTTTCCGGTGGTGCGTTCAATGTATTCGGGGGCATTTACCGCTTTGGTGTCCATGGCCACAAGGGTGGTCATGCGATCGCCGCGATGCATGTCAAGCAGCTGGCAAGCCGGGCCAACGCCATGGGTGGGGTAAACATCGCCGCGGTGCTTTTGATTGTAGTCCATTCGCCAATTGTTCCAGTAGTAAGGCCAGAAGTCGTTCAGGTTGTGGATATAGGAGCCCTCGACGTGAAGAACCTCGCCAAACAAGCCGTGCTGGGCCATGTTGAGGGTGTTGATTTCAAAAAAGTCATAGACGCAGTTCTCAAGCATCATGCAGTGGCGGCGTGTGCGTTCCGAAGTGTCGATAAGGTCCCATATCTCAGTCAGATTCATAGCTGCGGGCACTTCCACGGCAACATGCTTGCCATGCTCCATGGCATATTTTGCCATTGGCGCATGGTGAACCCAGTCGGTGGCAATGTACACAAGGTCAATGTCCGGGCGTTCGCAAAGTGCTTTCCAAGCATCTTCGCTGCCGCCGTAAATGTCGGCTTTCTCTCGTCCGGCCCGCTCGAGAATGGACTGGCATTTTTCGGCACGGGCGGCTTCAATGTCGCACAGGGCCACTATTTTTGTGCCGGGAATGTGGGCGAAACGGTCAACGGCATCGGGGCCACGCATGCCCAAACCAATGAAGCCGGTGCGAACCGTGTCAATTGGAGCGGCGGCAAACCCCACCATGTCAGAGACTCCCGCCTGACGTGCGGGAACGGTGGTGCTGATCGGGGCCGGAGCGGCGGCTTGACTTGCTGACAGGATTGCGCTGACTGCCGCGACGGCAATGGTTGCTAAAATTTTAATTTTCATGGTTGATGAATATAAATGATTTCCGGTGCAAAGGTACAAAAATTAACCAACTTAACATATCCCGTCGTTATTCAATGTATTGTTAGCAAATAAATGTGGTTTCAGAACAAAAAAATGGCTATCTTTGCCAAAAATGCCATGGAAATGAAATCTTGCAATGTTATCTTGTCCCTGATGTTGTGTGCGATCGTTGCCCTGTCCCTTGGGGGGTGCTCGGATAACAAATCTCGCTTTCAAGCTTTTCCCTGTAAGGTTAAAGGGAAACAAGGCTGGACTTTAACTCGTGCGGATGGCACTCTTGATGGGGAGAGCACATTGAAGCATCGCCCCACATTGGCAGCCGAAGGACGATTCTGGTCGCAAAACGACAATGGATATTGGGAACTGTACAAGCTTGACAAAGAGTACTCGAAGGCTTCAGATAAGGAATATCGCTATGTGACCAACTTCACCGGCGGAAAAGCCATGGTGGCCGAGCGCGACTGTCCGGTAACTGTTATTAACACCGATGGCAAGGTCTTGGCAACGCTTGATTCCGTGGGCGGCAAACCGGTTGATTTCTTCTCTAACATCAACGATGGCCTGGCCGTTTTCAATGTGGACACTCTGCAGGGTGTAACCGATTATTCCGGGCGGCAAATAGTACCGGCTAAATATTTTTTTATAGGCATGCCGAAGTGCGAACGCATTTTGGCCTTTGACCACTTTGGTGAGGTGTTTTTTGCCGATTCCGGTCCTGAATCTGAAAATGCGTCGGGCGAAAAGGTGAGTTCAACTGTTTCAGTTTACGATTATTCCGGAAACAAGGTTTTCAACATAAACAGTTCGAAGTATCATCGCGTGGCAACGGAATTTACCGGCGGTTATCTGCCGGTTGGCATTGTGCAGGGTGAGGATATTTACTGGGGATTGGTCAACACCGAAGGGGAGCTTGTGCTCAAACCCAACAGTGCAGTCAGATACATCCAGGAGGTGCGTGGCAATAATTTTATTTATGTCGATTCCGAGGGCAACACCGGAGTTAAAGCCTTGGACGGCACAACGGTGCTTAAGCCGCGAAATGGCGACGTCCGCTTTCTGAACGATGAGCTGCTGGCGGTTTCGACATATTCCGAGAGTGACGTGGACGGTCCGCAATGGAACATTGTTGACCTGTCCGGTTCAAAGATGACTCCGAAAAAATATTGGGATGTATCGCCTGTTTTTGGAAAATATCTTTTTGTTCAAACCGATAACACGCAATGGACAGTTTTGGAAGCGGCATCAGGAGAAATACCCGATGATGCTCCAAAATACACATCGGTCTATTTCAGTTTCGCAGAGCCAAATGATGTTTTGAAATCGGATCATATCAACCTTACGGAACTTATTGAGGGGGTGCGGATGACACCTTTCAGTGTGGGAAATGTTACCTTCCAGTCGTCGGTGGAGAGTGTGTTAAAAGCTCAGGCGCGTTATTTTTCATACTCGAATCAACCTCAGCCGGAAAACTACTCGTCGACCGATGAGGTGTCGATATTCCCCACCATTGCCGGAGAGCTGATTTGCGAAACCATCACGTTTCCCACAACCCTCAGTCATCAGACCTATCGCGAAGAGGAGGTGATTGACGGATACTACGGTTGGTTCTACTCCTACCATATTGACAGGATACCCACCGGATTCGCTTTCACGTCCGAAAAACCTGCTAAATTCCAGGTGCTGTTTAATAATTACGGCAAACTTCGCGGAAAGCTGCGTCCGCTTTTCAACGACTTGGTGAAACACTTCTCGCAGTTTGGAAGCGTGGAGGATAACAATGGTTCGGCCACGGTGATCAATCTTGGCGACGGGCATCAGGCAATTGTTGCTCTTGAACCGAACAGCGTAAAGGTGCTCTGGGGCAATCTTTCGTTCTCCGATACCATGCTTTCGCCCTATGCCGGCAACAGCGAGGAACTGAAAAGTTCCTTTGCCGAGGATGACGAAGCGGAGGAGCCTGAATGACATAGCCAAATTTAATTATCACAGTAAAATAACATAATAATTATCACATAAGGGAAAATGAACAAACTAACCAAACAATTGATTTCCGCTTTGCTATCGGTGGCGCTACTGCCCCAGATGGCAGTTGCTGAAGACTTTGACTTCAGCTCCCAGCGAGGCGAAGTGAAAACCGTTAAGCCGGTGCCCGGCAGCAAGCTTGACCATCACGGCATTATCATCAACCCCACCCCTCAGGAGGTGAGCCGCCCTTACACAGGCGTTCTCAATCTGTCCGGAGGATTCAAGGTTAAGGATAAGAAAAAAGCCTTTGCTTCCGACCTGGGATTCCTGCAGCAACAACCCGGCGGAATTGAACTCGTTATTGACTTTGGCAAGAAAGAAGCGGCAAAAGCCGGTGTGAAAAACATTGATGGCGCATATTTACTTGACATAGGCCCGAAAAAGGTAACAATTACCGGTTACAATGAACGCGGCGCTTTTTACGGACTCCAGACCTTGCGTCAGATTTTGCAGAGCCCGACCTCGCATGGCGGTCAGGAATTGCCCATGATGGTTATCAACGATTATCCATCGATGAAGTATCGCGGGGTGGTTGAAGGTTTCTACGGAACTCCCTGGAGCCACAAGGTGCGCATGTCGCTGATTGATTTCTACGGGCAGAACAAGCTGTGCGACTATCTCTATGGTCCCAAGGACGACCCCTATCACAGCTCACCCTACTGGCGGCAACCTTATCCCGAACAGGAAGCCAAAAACATTCATGAGCTGGTGGAAAATGCCAAGCGCAACCATGTCAATTTCATTTGGGCCATACATCCGGGAAAAGACATACGCTGGAACAAGGCCGACTATGATTCATTGGTCAACAAGTTCAACATGATGTATGACCTTGGCGTGCGTTCCTTCGCCATTTTCTTTGACGATATTGACGGTGAAGGCACTAATCCGAAAAAACAGGTGGAACTGCTCAATAATCTCACCAACGATTTTGTTAAGCAGAAGGGCGACGTTACGAATCTTATTATCTGTCCCACTGACTATTCCCAGCTATGGGCCAAGCCCGGCCCCGATGGTCCGCTTGCCGTTTACGGCCGCGAGTTGAATCCTGATGTCGAAGTGTTCTGGACCGGTGCGGTGGTGTGCAGCGACCTCACCCCCGAAACTCTCGAGTTCATCAACTCACGCATCAAACGTCCGGCACTCTATTGGTGGAATTATCCCGTAACTGACTACTGCAAGCACATTCTTATGCAGGGACCTGTCTATGGTCTTGACACCACTCTTACATCCAATGAAGTGGTGGGCGTTGTGAGCAACCCCATGGAACATGGCGAGGCCTCGAAACTCGCTCTTTACGGTGTGGCCGATTACACATGGAACACACCCGCATATAACCCCATTGACAATTGGGAACGCGGTTTGGTTGAACTCATGCCCAAGGCTCACGATGCCTACCGTACGTTCGCCATCCACTCAACTGACACCGAGACAGGCTATCGCCGCGATGAGTCGTGGGAAACCGTTACGTTCCCGTATAATGATTACACACCCGAGCAATTTAATGCACTTCGCAATGAGTTTGAGAAAATTGTAAAGGTTGAAGATGAAATTGTCGGTGCATGTGAAAATCCCGGACTTCTTGACGAAATGCGTCCTTGGCTTGCCGAGTTTACAAAGTTAGGTAAGCGAGGCTTATCCACTCTCAACCTCATCAAAACTTTTGAGCAGGGTAACGATTCCATTTTCTGGTCGGCATTTCTGGCTAACCAAATGAGTGATGATGCCAAGAAAAGTTACAATGCTCACAAAGTGGGCACCATGAAATTGCAGCCCTTCTATGAAAAAGCCATGGATGGCATGCTCAAAGCTTTTTATCGCAATGTAAGCGGTGAGGCAGCGGCAATTGTAGGCGGTGTGGGAACTTTCCCCTACTTCAAACCTGAACAGGTTGCCAAAATGCTTGATGCCGATTCCACCACATTCTATACCACTGAAGAGGCACAGACACCCGGGGCATGGCTCGGCCTTGACCTTCAGGATGTGCGTCCGGTCGATGAAGTGTTCATTCTGCAAGGCCGCAACTCTGTTGACGATGGCGATTATATGGACAACATGATTGTGGAATATTCGGCCGACGGAAACACCTGGCTCCCCCTCAGTCCGGAGCTGGCCAAGACTTACCGCTTCGAGTGGAAGAGCGAGGAGCCTGTTATGGCACGCTTTGTGCGTATGCGTCGCCTTGACTCTGACCGCAAGTCGTGGGCGGCTGTGCGCACCTTTGCAGTCAACCCCCTTACCGTTGACCGCATTGGTAACAATCTTGATGCATCCAACCCTTCTGATGCAATCAAAGCGTTCGATAAGAATCCGTTGACCTATTCTTCGCTTTCCGGAACAATATCCTTTGACCGCCTTCAGGGAGCCAACCACATGACATTGCTCATGGACGATGTGTTTGGTCCTGTTACTGTTTCGCAGTTCGATGCGAAGGGGCGCGAAGTGTCGCAACTCAACGTGACCACTGCGTATGCCTCAGTGCCACTGTCGCCTAAAGCAACGCGCATTGTTGTCAAAGGACACACCAAGCTTTTTGAAGTAATTCAGCGATAACTGATTAATATACATCAAGGGGGGGCGCCATGCATTTGTGTGCCCCCCTTGATTCCTTGTTTTTGATACTTTTGCCTAAAAACCGGCACATTTGTACAAAAATTCTGTAAATGCTGTTTAATTCACTTCAATTCCTTGTATTTTTCCCAATTGTAGCTCTGCTTTATTGGCTGACACCGTTTTGGGTTGTTCCGTTCCCGGAACGGAACAGGCTCTAAGAGTCCATTCGATAAGGAATGTTAAAGCCGGGGTCGCATATCCTCGAAG
>JAMPBC010000001.1:15629-53741 GCA_023666905.1 Bacteroides sp.
GCTTATCCAGAGCTACACCGGTGTTGTCAACAAAATGGTCTGGCGCAAATTCTGATTTGATATGGGAAAGGTTCTCATACATAGCATTGCCTTTAATCCCGACGGAGTTTCCACCGGCTATTTATATAGCGACATCGCCACAGCCCTCAGAGATGCCGGACATGAGGTAGTGGTGCTTACCACAACTCCCCATTTCAACCGTGTCGAGGCTCAGCTGAAAAAGCAGCCATTGAAATGGAAGTTGTGGGGATTATTGAAAAAGAGTAATTACAAGGGGATTACCGTATATCATGTGCCGCAGAAAAAGTTCAAATCCACGGCTTTACGTCTTGTAGGCTTTGTATATTGGCATATTGTTTCCTTCTTTTCCGCCCTTTTCATAAAAAATGTGGATGTAATACTTTCGCCGTCACCCCCTCTTACCATCGGTCTTATCAATCTTTGGCTCGGCAAACTCAAAGGTGCGAAGGTAATATACAACGTGCAGGAAGTTTACCCCGACATACTCGGCAAAGATTCCGGCATGGTTTTTAGTGCGTTGAGCAAGATGGAGCGGCACATCTACAACAATTCCGCAGCTATTACCACTATTGATGAGATTTTCTACAGCACAATCGTTGGGAGATTCACAGACCCATCCAAACTTCACATAATCCCCAACTTCGTCGACACGGAAATATACCGACCCATATCCGACACTTCGCACCTCGACAAATCGCTATTCATCGAGAATGACCGTCTCAAGCTTCTCTACGCCGGCAATATAGGCATGGCGCAGGAGTGGGAAACGCTGATAGAAGTAGCCAAGCGCACAAAAGGGAAGCCAATAGATTACTACGTGATAGGCGAAGGCGTGATGCACGACTATGTGACTGCCAAGATAAAGGAATTCGATTTGGCTAATGTGCATCTTCTGCCATACCAGCCACGCGAACTGATGCCTGAAATCATAGCATTCTCCGACATCCAATATATCTTTATGGAGCCTAAGATTGCTGCACAGGGTTTCCCATCAAAGGTTTATACGATTATGGCAAGCGCAAAGCCATTGTTGGTTTGCTCGCCGGACAATACCCCGATAGTCAATTTCCTAAAAGATATTGATTGCGCAAAGATAATCACTGCGGCTGATGTAAAATCGAAAGCCGATGAGATATGTCTTTGGCTTGATTCCGTCACGCCCGAACAACTTCACAATATGGGTCGGAAAGGACTTGCCGAAATCGAAAACAAATACTCAAAGGATATTGTGACCAAACAATATTGCAAATTAATCAGGCAACTTCAATAAAGGCATGAACATATTGATAACGGGAGTCCACGGGTTTGTGGGCTCCAACCTTGTGTCGGCACTGAAAGCGGATAATACCATCTACGGGCTCGACATCGTCGCTCCGGAAAAGGAGGGGGTGGTCAAAACTTTTTCCTGGGAGGACCTGGACAATGATTCTCTTCCCGCGGTGGATGCCATTATCCACCTTGCCGGGAAGGCTCACGACACCAAGAACAAGTCGGCGGCCGAAATTTACTTCAAAGTGAACACGGACCTTACCAAGAAATGCTTCGACTATTTCCTGAAGCATAAGGATGTCAAGAAGTTTATTTTTTTCAGTTCTGTAAAGGCCGCTGTTGACAAAGTGCCGGGCGATGTGCTGACCGAGGAGGTTACGCCTTGTCCGGTCGGGCCTTACGGAGAGAGCAAGGTCAAGGCCGAGGAATATATCCTAAGAAATCTGGATAAGGCTGATGGCCGGCAGGTTATTATACTGCGTCCATGCATGATTCACGGACCGGGCAACAAGGGCAATCTGAATCTGCTGTATGGATTTGTGAAGAAAGGCTTGCCATGGCCGCTCGGTGCGTTTGATAACCGGCGGACCTTCACCTCGGTTGACAATCTGAAGGCCGTTATATCAGGTCTGCTCAACCGATCGGTGGAAAGTGGCATATACAATATGGCCGATGACGAGGCTCTTTCAACCAACGAACTGATAGAAGTGATCTGCTCCGCCATGGGAAAGAGAGCCCGTATATGGCGAATAAACAGAGGCCTTGTTTCACTCGGTGCGAAATCAGGCGATATTCTACACCTGCCGCTGAATTCGTTCCGGCTAAACAAGCTCACGGAGAATTACGTTGTGTCGAACGCCAAAATCAAACGGGCGCTGGACATTGAAAAAATGCCCGTGGATGCGCGTGACGGACTTACAGCTACTATCAAAAGTTTTCTAAATCAGAGTAACGTATGATTTACGCGATAATCTTTTTGCTGCTGGTTCTGCTTGAATTGGCATACTTCCGTGTGGCCGACAGGTTCGACATTATTGACAAACCGAACCTGCGCTCGTCGCATACATCCGTCACGTTGCGTGGCGGAGGCATCGTGTTTCTGTTCGGCGCGTGGCTCTATGCCGCGTTTTTCGGATTGGGTTACGGCTGGTTCCTGTTGGGACTGACGCTGATAGGACTTGTCAGCTTTACAGACGACGTTCATTCGTTACCCGATTCGCTGCGGCTCGTGGTGCAGTTCGCGGCGATGTTCCTGATGTTCCACCAGTTCGGGATTCTGAATTGGCACGACTGTTGGATTGTGCTGATAGCGTTGATAGTATGTGTGGGCATAACGAACGCCTACAACTTCATGGACGGCATCAACGGCATAACGGGAGGCTATTCCCTGGCCGTGCTGGCCCCGCTGATTTATTTGAACAGCAAGATGGATTTCGTTGAAATGCCCTATCTGTATGTCACAGGCCTGTCGCTATTGATATTCTGCTTCTTTAATTTCCGTAAAAGAGCGAAATGCTTCGCAGGCGACGTAGGCTCAATAACAATAGCCTTTATCCTGCTGTTCGCGTTAGGTAAACTCATACTGCAGACCGGTGATTTTGCCTATATTATATTCCTGGCCGTATATGGGGCCGACTCTATTCTGACAATCTGCCACCGCATCCAACTGCATGAAAATCTTGGCCAAGCCCACCGCAAACATGCCTACCAACTTATGGCAAACGAACTGAAAATACCCCACGTACAAGTATCGCTGCTTTATATGATTATTCAGCTTGCGATTTCATTTGGCATGATTTTCTGTCCGATTAACCATTACATTTATCTCGGAATAACGATATTAGTGCTTATGGCAGCATATCTCATCTTCATGAAGAAATACTACCATCTGCACGAAGCCTATCTCAAATCCAAACAACTGAAATAATGATAATTGACGATGAGCTGCTTGACGCAGTGACGGCAGAAGCGGAAGCGAGTCCGCGCTTGCGCATGAACTACAATCTTCACGAGAGCCTTGATGCGAAAGCCCAGCGGCTCATCAACGTGCTGCTACCCGGCACCCCGTTGCCCATTCACCGCCACCGGCACACGGCCGAGACCTACGTGATTCTTCGCGGCCGGATGATGGTGGTGTTCTACAACGACATGGGAGCGCAGACCCGCCGCTATCTGCTTGACCCCTCACGGGGCAACTACGGCGTGCAGATACCCCGTGGCCAGTGGCACACCGTGGAAGTCATCGAACCCTCGGCCATCTTTGAAGTCAAGGACGGCCCCTACACACCCCTCGCCCCCGACGACACCCTCGCCTAACCCCCCCACACAACCGAATCGTGCAGTGGCAGCCTCAATTGAATGGGGCTGCCACTGTTGCGTTATAAGTCATTGCACGGGCTTATCGCCGAATTTTATCAACTATTTTCGCCAATTTTTTGGTGACTTTACAAAAAATTTTATGTTTACGCCGGTAATCAATGATTAATCCATTTGGCCGGATAATTGTTATTAGTTGTGGGAGACGCTATTACGTTTTCAAGCATGAGGTTACGAAACACAATTAAATTACAATTATAAAAACATCCGAATATGAGCCACTCTAACATTGTTGATCTGCTTGGTGATAAAGCCGGATATTTACTTGAGCACAAGTGTGAAACCATTGATAAGTCCATGATACATTTGCCGACGGGCAATGTTGTTGATGAGGTGTGGATTGATACCGACCGTAATATTCCGACTCTTAATAATTTACAGCGCATCCTGAATCATGGACGACTGGCCGGCACCGGTTACTTGTCAATTTTGCCCGTTGATCAAGACATTGAACACTCCGCCGGAGCTTCGTTTGCTCCGAATCCTATTTATTTTGACCCGGAAAACATTGTCAAGCTGGCCATTGAGGGTGGCTGCAACGCCGTGGCTTCCTCGTTTGGCAATCTCGGAGCTGTGGCCCGCAAGTATGCCCACAAAATCCCTTTCCTTGTGAAATTGAATCACAACGAGTTGCTGACTTATCCCAACAGCTTTAATCAAGTCATGTTCGGAACGGTTAAGGAGGCATGGAACATGGGCGCGGCCGCAGTAGGTGCCACCGTATATTTCGGTTCGGCCGAGAGCCGAGAGCAATTGGTTGAAGTGGCCGAAGCCTTCGAGTATGCCCACGAGTTGGGAATGGTAACCGTGTTGTGGTGCTACCTCCGCAACAGTGCCTTTAAAAAAGATGGTGTTGATTATCATTCGTCGGCCGACCTTACCGGTCAGGCCAACCGCCTGGGTGTGACTATAAAAGCCGATATTGTGAAGCAGAAACTTCCCACTACGAATGGCGGATTCAAGGCCCTGAAATTTGGCAAGTACGATGATAAAATGTACACGGAACTCACCACCGACCATCCCATTGATTTGTGTCGTTATCAGGTAGCCAACGGTTATATGGGCCGTGTTGGGCTGATAAATTCCGGAGGAGCGTCACACGGTCAGTCGGACCTGACAGATGCCGTGACAACAGCCGTAATCAATAAGCGAGCCGGAGGCATGGGCCTTATTTGCGGACGCAAAGCGTTTCAGCATCCTTTGGCTGATGGCATAAAACTGCTGAACACCATACAAGACGTTTATCTTGATTCGGAAATTACCATAGCTTGATGCTGTAGTTCCACCAAAAGAAAACGCACCCCAAAACTCTATTTCTAACTTTTGGGGTGCAGTTCATTGAGTACAGTCACGTCCGGTTGTCGGGCGTGGGTGTGGGTGTTGTCACTTGATTATCACTCGGCGTGTTGTGGTGCCAGAGTCGTGGCTTACACGAAGTATGTAGACGCCCGGGGCGAATGACGATACAGGAATTTGAGCGTGACCACTGAGGTTGTCAATGTTTATGACGGTGGCGCCAGACATACCGATGAGTTCTACAGAGTAGTTGTCAAGGGTTGTGGAGATGTTGAGCACATCGCGGGCAGGGATGGGATAAACCTTTATCACATCGGCGGTCAAGTCAATCAGACCGCCGGTATTGCTCCGATAATCCAGCGTGACGGGAATACGGTAGTAGCTTGAACGTCCCTGCCGGGTTGCCTTGGCCAGCAACATGAAAGGTTCGGTTGCATACTCATCGGTGGTGCCGTCAATCTTGACTATGCCTACATTTGCCGGATCAAGAGTAGCTATATTGTCAGGCGACTCTATTGAATAGCTTATCGTGCCCATGGTAGCGTCATAGTTGAAGATTGAGTTCAAGTCAAGTGTGCCATCTCCGTGGTCGAGGATGGTGACGGTGCAGTTATCGGCATCTTGCCAGGGGCAAGCTTCGCCTACGTTGTCAACGCAGAAATAGGCCGGAGTGGTCATGCTCAAGCCGTTTTTCTTGGTGCTTTCAAGGGTAAACCAAAGCTTGTTGACTTTGCCGAGTGCGGAGAGGTCAAGCCACTGCCAAGTGTCGAGCGCGTAGCGATCAATCTCATTGTCGGCGCGGAAGTCGGCCAGATAGAATTCCACGGTGCCGGTGCGGGAGGAGTTGAGCAAACCGGTGATGGAAAGTTTGTACCAGTCGCCCTTGTCGAAGCCGCCGGCTACTGAGCTGAGTCCGTCGCCATTCTCGATGCAGTCCATCACCCAGGCGGAATTTGTGATCCACATACCGGCCACATCATCACCTTCTTTGTTGTTGGTGACTGTAAGATATGTGGCTCCGGTGTAGGAATCGGCATAGCACACGCCGTAAGTGGGGCTTCCGTCAACGCCGGAACCTACGCAGCTGTTGTACTGGTCATTGAGGGTTGCATAAGATGTGGAGGTGCTGTTTGAATATGAGAAGTGGCCCCAGAATTCAGAGCCGCCGGACACACCATGATAGTAGTCGAAAGCGAATGAACCGGAATAGAACGGCGCATTGGTATTATTGCCGCCCCAGTGTGATTCCTCGGGGATGTTGAGGTCCTCGAAGGTAGCAACATACTGAGTGCCGAGCACATCGACATTGATTTCATCATAGGCTTCCTTACCGCGTGCATCGGTAACGGTCAGGCGATAGGTCATTGAATGGGTAAGTTTGACAGTGGCCGTTTCACCTGCGCCAATAACTTTGCCTGTCTGGTCAGTCCATGTCAAGGTAATCGGCTTCATGCCGCCGTCACCAATACCGGTTAAAGTGATTTCTTCACCCTCATTTCCCTCGGTAACATCGGTGGAAGTGATTTCGGCTTCCGGATTGGGATATTCCGCAAATTTCACCAGTGTGGTGAACGGAACCATTGCAATCTCGGCTACCGATGAATCGGCAAGTGACACGAGTTTGACGTAAACCTTATACTCGGTGGCTTCAGTCAAACCGGAAATTGTGGCGGTTTCAACCTTGGAGGTGTGGAGAGCCACCGATGGAGCGCTGCTGAATTCAGCATCAGTGGGGGCGTCGGCATTGGCAGCTACCACCACATAGCTTGCTTGGGAAGCCTTGTCGGCACTAAGGTTGAGAATCGCGGTGTTCACCGTAATGCCATCAACCGCCGGGTAACCTTCTTTCCATGCAGGAATGCCGCTTTGGTCCGTATATTCGTATGCGCCCATGGTGGGAGTGGATTCGTGGCGTTTGTTACCGAGAAGGTCGGTGGTCACAAAGTCGAGGGGCTTGGCAGCCATGAGGTTGCCCGGTGTGCGGAGCTCGCGCATATCTTCGCTGAGGAAGTCGGCATATTCGGCTATGCCGAGAGGCTGACCAATGGTCGATGAGGCCGATTCGAACGAATTGCAGTCAGAAGGAGTCATGGCCCAAATTTCGCCGTTGGTGTACAGGGCGTTGTCAGTGATAGTCAGACCCGAGAGCGCGCCTTTAGCAGTGCCGCGGACAACAGCGCCACCGGCAAGATTCTGCAGCACGTTGTTAACCAGCGAGGAGCCGGTCATGGCAGCGCTCATGAAGAAGGGTGCTGAGTAGGAGCCGGCGGCTCCGCTGATAACGATTGTGTTGTGAGCTATGTCGGCGCGTTGAATCAGCGGGTCGTTGTCGTAGACATTAATGCCATACAGCGTGTGGCTTGTACCCTCCTTGCCGCTGACACGGATGTCGTTGTTGAATATAAGCTTGTTAGAGGCTCGTGCCGATGAGATGTCGCGAATGTATATTCCGTAGGCATAGCTTGAATTGGTGATTTGGTCGTAGTTGCTCATCGGACCGGCCTCAATGTCAATGACATTGTCGGCCACCACCACCTTGCCCGAACAGCGATATAGATCCATGTTGCGGTAGTCCGTGGCCATGGCGGAACCGTCGTTGATGAAACGGTTGCCGCGCACCACCAGCCCATCGATAACGCCCATGGCTTGCAAGGCCTTGCTTGATTGGTTGATGAATGTGTTGCCGGTTATGGTCACGTGGTGAATCATCATTGGGAAGTTGAGGTTGGTGATTCCGGTCACGGAGAGGCCGTAATATCCACCTTCAAGGCGGCTGTTGCTGAGTGTGAAGTAGTTGCAATTTTTGTCGGCCTCCTCAAGATAGTGCGTGTAAATGAGCTGTACGCGCTCCTCGTAAGTGGCGACCGTGTGGCCTTTCACCACGCAGTTGTCAATGGTGTTGTGATAGCAACCGCCGGTGAGCATAATAAGTCCCGAGCAATTATTGGCCGGAGATGTGACCGTCAGACTCTGAAGAGTGATGAAGCTTGCACCGTCGGAGAAATTAATCACTCCCTGACCGAGACTCTTATCCTCCTCGCCGTAGGTGATTGTCACATTGTCGCGGTTGCCGTCCTTGCTGCGGAAAGTGACGCGGTTCACATTGGAAGCGCCCGGCACATGGTTGAGGGTAAATGCTTCGTTGTAAACACCTTCCTCAACGAGCATGTTGACCGGACCGTCCACACCATTATTGGATAGGTCACGAACAGCGGCTGCGAAAGTGTCGTAGTCAGCATTGGCTGATGTGCCAATTACATAGTCGCCGTGCATGCCGGCCATAACGGTAGCTTCAGCTTTAACATCTGTTTCAGGGGCGGTGGTCTCGCCGCCGAGAGTTACCGTTGACAGGGCACCCGAGAGTTTGGAGCCGATAGCCGCGCCGGGTGTAACATCGTATGTGAGCCAGAAATGGTACGTCCCGGCGTGAGGGAATTTGTACTCTCCGTCAAAGCTAAGGTCGGTAGCTTCGGTGGCGGGCGTCACATCATTGCCGAACTGCACGGCACCGAGGAATGATGGTTCTGTTCCCGTTGACCATACCTTGGCAGTACTTACAGCCCCGGGGGTAGTGCCCTGCATGTTGAAGTTTATGCCATTGAGAGTGAGGTGTCCGCGCTCGCCTTCCACCTCCACCTGCATGTGGAGTATGCGGTTTTCTTGCGAACCGCCATATAGTCGGGCCGAGGCTACGGATTCTGAAGTAACGGCGGACATGGCGAGAGGTTGCGGAGTGAATGTGTCGACCACAATTTCCCAACCGTCATCGGTCAGGCCGTAACTACCAGTGCGGAATCGGGCTGTCAGAGCCCCGTCGTCGGTGGAGCTTATCAGGTCGCGTGGCTCAGCCTTATCGCCATAAAGCTTGAGGAGTTGATTGGCCTCGTCGGTGCCGCTTCCGTTGTAGAGATAGAGTTCATCGTTATATCCGGTCTTGAAGTTATTGAAATGCATGCGAACCACGTTGGCCGGGTTGGAAGGCATAAACACAACAGAGCCGCTATGGTCGCGGGTATAATAGGCATTGGGTCCGCCATTGTCATAGAATATTAGTGGTTCGTCAATAATGACGGTGTCATTACCATGGAAAAGGTAAACATTGCGTGTGATTCGCACTCCCTCCGGGTCCGTGTCGCTGACCGTCAACGTCTTGCCGCCGATTTTAAGCGACACGATTTGGGCGTCTATTTCATTGCCGTCAGTGAGTTTGTCGGCCATGTCAAAGGCGAGCCATAGGTAATTGTTCTTTTCAGCGAGTACGCCTAAGCCCTCTTCGGGGCGTAGTGTCACCGTTTCGCCGGCAGGTGCGCTTGCCACTGTGGTGACAGGTTGCACGTAGCTTTCGGTGGCGCCGGTTGAAATCAGTTTCACGGTCTTGACCCATTGTTCGCAGCCCTTAAGGTCAACGGTGAGTTCTTCGATGGAAAGGGGTGATTCGCCACCTTCCGTGACTATGTTCATGCGGAGCACCTCCTCTTCAATTCCGTTGGCATAAACATCGGCTGTAGATGCTTGAATCACCTCCACTGATTTTATTTCCATCGGGGCATTCTTGTAGAGGGCAGCTTCGGCTGTAAAGCCGTTGGAAGTTGATGTGCCACGGTTGCCATTGGTGTTGAACACGATTGTCAGCGCACCGTCGGCAGCGGTGGAGCGGAAGGCGTTACCAATCTGTTTGGTCTGATTGGTTTTCGTGGCTTCAAACAGTACGGTTCCTGAAGTGCCCGCGCCGTTTATAACTTTGAACACGGGATTGGAGCCATAATAGGAGTATGAGGGGAATCTGATTTCCAGTTTGGAGAATGTGAGTTGCACAACGGAACCGTCCTGGCCCGGGCGTAATATTATCACCTGGTCACCGGAAATGTCGTCGTATCCATAGTAAGAGTATGTGGAGGGTTTGTTGGCAACATCCCAATTTCCACTTATGGTGACATCCTGGGTGCCTGCATCGGCCTCAATCTTGTTGAATACTTTGCGGCTTGCGCTTGTTGGTTCCGGCGTGTGGCTTGTGCCGCTAAGCTTCAGAGATGAGAGTGTCAGTTTCACCTCCTGGTCATTGACCACCCCGGAGCCTATATCGACAAGGAGCAGCAGTTGGTTGGAGCCCTCCTTGAGGCTTAGTGGAGCCGACAGGTTGAATGAAATGTTGTCGCCCTCAACAGTGGCAGCGGCCACCACACTGGGGGTGGATGTCATTGTAGCAAGGTAGGCAGAGGCAATCGAGCCCGATGCGCCTTCCGACTTCAGTGTGAGATTCTCAAGGTTAAGCGCAGGCTCGGTGTTGTTTGTCAGTATGCTGATTATTGCCATCGGAACGGCCTGTTGACCTGCGCGTACGGTGTTGTCGGCATAGTCAATCATAGCGGCTCCGCCGAATGTCATGGGTTGTGGTTCAAAGAGGCTTACAGTGGCTTCAAAACCATTTCCGGTATATGTGGTGCCGTTATCGCCAAATTCCACAGTCAGAGCACCATCTGTGGCAGTGGAGCGGGCGGTGAACGTCTCGCCGTTTCTGATGGTGGCCAGCAGGTTTTCAGCTTTCGCTTCTGACCCGTTGTAAACGTTTATGTATTGGTAATATATTGAGCCGGTGCCTATCTCCACTATGGTGAAGTCAATCTGCACTTTCTTGCCGGCCACGGAGGGGATGAATGTAGTGGTACCGGCAAATTTGGAAGTGGCTTGTGCGTCAGCACCGCCATCATCATAGAATGACAGGTCGGTTTCATCTACATACACTGTCTGAGAGCCCGATACCATGCAGACTATAGCCGGGTTTGTGATGGTCACGGGTTCAGCAGCAGTGAAAGGTGTCACACCATCGGGGTGGGCTACAGTGGTCACAGCGTTGACTTGGAGCGATACTTTTGCGCCGACCTTGGCCGTTCCGAGGATGTCGGCCGCAAGGGTGTATCGGTTGATGCCGGAACCGAGTTCGTTATCCACGGCTATATTGTAACCATTCCCCACCTGTGTAACCGTGGCTTCAAGAGGTGTGAGCCCCTTCACGCCTGTGAGGCCTTCAGGATAGATTTTGATTGACAGAGGGTCAATAACCCCTTCGTTGACCGGCAGGCTGAAGTTGATTCCCGTAAGGTGGTCGGGATTCATCACGCCCTCGGCGCTGACCAATATGTGGGCCAGCGCCACTCCTGTTTTGCTCTTGGGTGAATCAAGTACTCCCTCGTAGCCTGATGCTGCGCCGGTTACCTGCATATCCGTCAGTGTGACGCATTTCACCTTGGCTACCCAGCCGTCTGATGCCTTGGCATATCTCCAAAGCACACCTACGGCCATTGCACCGTCAGCCGCCGATGAGAAATAAGTCAGCCCGCTATAGGTGCCGTCGAGGGTGGCCAGTACATCGCCCTCCGGCATGAGTGAACTCCCGGTGACGCCACCGGTGTTAGTGGCCCATGCAAAGGCGTTGTCCGGATCCGGGTCGCCTGAGTAGATTAAAACTTTGCCGGGATAAGAAGCACCGTCGTTACGTATGTCCAGACTCTCGAACGTAATCTGCACAGACATTCCGGCCACTTCCGGCTTGAAAACTGTGAGCGAGTGCTGATTGTTCGCACTTGTGGAACTGATGGAACCCGTTCCCTTGAAGTCGTAGAACACCAGCTCGCCATCGGCGGGCACCGTAATGTCCTGCCTGCCGAACTGCAACTGCGTGACAATGCCGTCATCCTGCGCCGATGCGGGCACAGCACGAAGCAATGTCAGCAGTAGCAGTGAAAACAGAGTAATCCTGTGTTTCATTGCTGAATGCTGATTTTTTTGGTTTATTTAAATATGTCTTGTCTATTTCCTCTCATGCCTTTCCTCGAGACTTTTGGGGTGATTAATCGGCATGGCAGGTATTCTGACTCGTTGTCAAGATTGCGCGCCTTCCCAGCTACGAAACACACCTTGTTCCATTACTTTCTTTTTAATGGTATGTTTCCATGCCAGTGGCATAATGCACAGCCTTGTATCGACAACTCACAGCAGCGGGACTGTCCGGGACTTTCACCCGATTCCCTTTTAATCGCCGGTGTAGCGAACCAATGCCGCTGCGAAATTACTGCTTTTTTTATTCCGTACCAAATTTTTTGAATGATTGGGCGGGCCGGTTTTTATGTACCTTTACAATTTGGTATCTCCTTCCGATAAAAACATTGATAATCCCGGCACTATGAACGATTCCGATGAGAATAAACTGAGCGATAATGAGATAATTATATATCAGCCAGATTCCACTTTGTCATTAGATGTAAGGCTTGAGAATGAAACCGTTTGGCTTAATCAGGCCCAGATGGCAGAACTATTCCAAGCTACAAAGCAAAACATAAGTCTGCATATTAATAACATCTTTAAAGATGGGGAATTATATCGCAATTCAGTTGTCAAGGAATACTTGACAACTGCCTCAGATGGGAAACGCTACAGAACTAAATACTATAATTTGGATGTGATTATCTCAGTCGGATACCGGGTAAAATCTTTGAGGGTACACAATTCCGTCAGTGGGCAAACAAGATTCTGAAGGAATACCTATTGAGGGGTTACTCCATAAATCAGCGACTATCTTATATTGAGGATAAGGTGGATCGTCGATTCGCTGAATACGACAGGCATTTACTTGAACTCTCCGACAAAGTTGATTTCTTCGTAAAGACTTCTCTTCCTCCGAAGGAAGGGGTGTTCTTTAACGGCCAGATATTCGATGCATATAGGTTCGTATGTGAACTTGTGAAATCTGCAAAAGTGGAAATTGTGCTGATTGATAACTATGTTGACGAAACAGTTCTGACATTGTTAGACAAAAGAGAAACCTACGTGAATGCAAAAATATATACACAAGCTATTTCAAAGCAACTGAAACTTGATTTGAAACGTCACAACAAACAATATTCCCCGATTGAGGTGGTAGAGGTCAGTGATGCTCATGACCGTTTTCTTGTTATTGACGACACATTATACCATATCGGCGCATCAATTAAAGACCTCGGTAAAAAACTTTTTGCTTTCTCAAAAATGGAAATAGCACCCGCGGTTATTTTAGACACACTTTAGCCCTCTGAAAGTCCTGGTCAAGTCCCCCGGCTGTAAAATAGCCGGCCTCTCCATCGCCGAAACGTATCTTGATTTCTGACTAAGCCCCGACAAATCCACAAAAAACAGCCGGCGCACATTTTCATGTTTTACAGCATAATCCCTTGTAAACTCGGAAATAATATCTAATTTTGCAGTGACCTTACGCCGTGAGACTTCTAACGAAGCCGGAGCGAGGGAGGTCATTACATAATGAAGGCGTGTACTTGCGCTTGATTCTTGGCTACCTGAAATGTGGCAATTTCAAATCATCGTCAAGAATTGAGTAATTGTAGATGTCTCGGGTATGATTATAATACCGTTGAAAGAGATGCATCCATGGGTGTAACCCTTTTGACGTATAATATATCATACGGCGTAGGCTCTGCGTTACTCGTTCTCACGATGAAACGGCGAGCCACATGCCATGGTAGCGGGAACGAGCAACGGTATGGATCCTGCGCTTTTCTTTTGTTACACCAATCATGACCGTTTATTTGGGATTCATAAACGATATGCAAAATTCTTAGTTTGACGAATCACAGATAAACCATGTTAAAAATAATATCACAAAATCCATACCGCGTTTTGGGCGTATTGTCCAACTCTCCGCTTAAAGAGAGGGTTGGCAATCAAAATAGGCTCGCGGCATTTGCAAAAGTTGGAAAGGAGGTATCCTTCCCAAATGATTTTGCTCCTATAATTCCGGAGAAACCCATTCGCACTTCGGATAGTATTTCATCAGCCAATGTTGCACTGAACCTCGATAAGGATCAGCTCAAACATGCGCTTGTTTGGTTTATCAATGGTTCTCCCATTGATGACATTGCTATTAAACACATTCAAGCCGGGAATTTAGGTAAAGCACGTGAATTGTTTGAAAAGAAAGAAACCTTTTCGTCACTAATTAATGTTGGCGTCCTTAACCTTATTTCTGGCAACTACACTTCCGGCTTTTCTAACATTTCTATGGTGATTCATAATAATGAACACCGTTCAGCACTTCTCAAAGCACTCGGTATTGAAAATCTGACCATGACTGAGGATGAGATTGCAATAATGTTTATCGAAGAAATACTTTCAGAAGTTCCGGCTTCAACATTGCTTGCTGCCGCATCAAATCCCAACGATAAGGCTCTAATTGGCAAGACAGCACTTGATGAGCCAATTTCCGCAATCAATGCCGCTGTTGCTGCTGCGAAATCGGTTAACTCAAAAGATGCTGATGCGAACCTTCAAGCCGGAACCAAGTTGATGAACTCAACGAAAGCGGCCTTGAAGCAAGTGAAAGATATTGCCGGAGCGACAAGTCCTCAGTATCAAATGGTAGCGGATAATGTCGCCAAAGCTGTGCTTCAATGTGGTATCAACTATTATAATAACGCTCCCGACAGTGATGTTGAAAGCCCTCGCAAGGCAATGGTACTTCAAGCCTACGCTCTGAAAATAGCAGTAGGGCAGCTTACTAAACGGCGTTGCAAGGAAAATCACGACATTCTGAAGAAGGCCGTAGACAATATGCCTCCGGCAGAAGTCGCTATTGAAGCAAGAAAGGTTAAAGACGAACTACGCAAGTTCTGCAATCTACCGGACAAAATCGAGTATTCAATCAATCTTCTAAACGCCACCAAGCCACTCCTCCAGAGAATCAAGTCCAAGCTTGGCTCAACAAACTCTTTCTATTTGTCTCTCTCTACACAGGTTGTCGGCAATGCCTTGCACAATCTTATCGAGGAGGTAAATCAAGCGCAAAATTATCTAAGCGCGATTGTCGAGGCGGCAAAGAAAGCGGGTTTAGACCCTGCTATGCTAAATTATCTTGGTGATGAACATTCACCGGCCAAGATAATTGACAACAAGTTAAAGCCTGTTCTTCGTCAAGCTTGGAAAGCTACGACAATTATGGACACGTTTGATATGGAGYCTGACTTCAAAGTCAATCGCTATAATGCCAATCGCAAGTCCCTTAAAGAGATGTGTGATAATCTTGGTATATCACCACCCGAATCTCAGGGAAAATGGTATGAAAATGGTTGCGTATTTGCTATAATTGTATGGCTTGTATTAGGAAGTATATGTGGATTGATTAGCCTTGCCTTCGATGGCCCATTCTTTATTGGACTTATATTTTCTGGTATCTTAGTAGCTGCTTTTTCGGGTCTTTTCGAATAATTATGATGAAAAAAATATCTCTATTATTATTAGTTTTTGTTCTAACAGTTAGAGCAAATGCGTCTGATTCTCTTAGTTATTTTAACAATAAAATTGAAACATTACAATCAAATATTCAAAGCCTTAAAGAAGAGAATACTAAGCTAAAAGGTGATGTATTATACCTCTCAGAAAGTATTTCAGCCCACAATACAGAAATAGATTCTCTTAAGATGGAACTATCAGCAGCGAAAAGCGATGTAATTGCCCTGGCTGATAGCCTTAACGTGAATATCACTACCACGCGCAGTGAAATTCAAACGAGTTCAGAAACCCTTAGCCAATCCATTGCTAAAAAATCTCAGACCGGACTTTGGATTTTTGCAGCTTTAGCTTTGGCTCTTGTCATTGTCGCCTTCATTCTCGGCAAACTTATTGCCAAGCGTGGGAACGAAGTAGCATCTCTTTCAGCCAAAGCTGATAAACTGAACGAAGAAATCGTTAATCGTATGACTTCGGAAATGAGTGAGATGCAAAATATCTCGAAGCAAATCAGCTCACTTTCAAATGCATCTGGTGCATCTCCTGAAAGCGAGCAAAAACTTATAACCACCCTTGCAGACCGAATTACATTTATGGAGATGACTCTCTACAAAATGGATAGTTCGGTTCGTGGACACAAGCAACTTTCTAAATCTATCAAGCAGATGAAAGACAATTTGCTCGCTAACGGCTACGAACTTGTTGATATGCTCGGCAAAGACTATCACGAGGGCATGAAAGTGACTGCAAACTTCGTTGAAGACGAAGATCTGCCACAAGGCAAGCAAGTCATAACCGGCATTATCAAACCTCAAATCAACTACAAGGGCAAGATGATTCAATCAGCTCAAATCACAGTAAGTCAAAATATCTAAAACTAACTATACATGGCTAAATCAAAAATGAGATACGGGATTGACCTTGGCACAACCAATTCCGCAATCTGCAAAATGGAGAACGGTGAGCCGGTCATTAAAAAGACCGACACACTAAAGGACACACTCCCTTCTTGCGTATCCTTTACCAAGAAAAAAATCGCAAAAGTCGGCGACAGTGCCTACAACGACCTTCGTTCTGATAAATCGCGTGCTACAAAGAAGTGGGCAAATGACCGTGAAAACGTATTCATTGAGTTCAAGCGTGATATGGGCACGAACAAATCCAGTGAAAGTTCTAATATGGGGACATCATATTCTCCAGAAGAACTTTCGGCAGAGGTTCTTAAAACACTCAAATCTTTTATTGGTGATGAAAGTGTTTCATCAGTAGTAATCACTGTCCCTGCGAAGTTCAAAGCGGACCAAATTGCAGCAACTAAACGAGCTGCTAAACTTGCAGGCATTGAGCACTGCGAGCTTCTTCAAGAGCCTATTGCTGCATCGATGGCTTATGGCCTTAGTGCAGCAAACAAAAACGGTCAGTGGCTTGTGTTCGACTTCGGTGGCGGAACATTTGATGCTGCTCTTATCAAAGTCGAGGATGGTATCATGCAAGTCAAGGACACTGAGGGTGATAACTACCTCGGCGGCAAGAATCTTGACTACGCTATCGTAGATAATATCATCATTCCTTATCTCCATGAGAACTATGCAATTGACGAAATAATGGCAAATGAGGACACGCGTAATATCCTTCGTTATGCTATGAAGTTCTATGCAGAACAGACTAAAAACCAACTTTCGTTCAAACCACAGGTTGACATCACTTCTCAACTTGACGAATTTGGTGAAGATGATAACGGAGAAGAAATAGAACTTGACCTCGTCATTACACAGGAACAACTTAAACAAGTTCTTGCTCCAGTATTCCAAAAAGCGGTAGACATAACAAAAGACCTACTCAAACGCAATGGTCTTAAAGGCTCAGACCTCGACAAACTTATCCTTGTCGGTGGCCCGACTTACTCGCCAGTACTTCGTCAAATGCTTCGCGAACAGATTACACCGAACGTCGATACAGATATTGACCCCATGACTGCCGTAGCCAAAGGCGCTGCGCTGTTTGCTTCCGGCATTGACAGCGAAGTCAAAGAGGAAATCGCGGTTGGAACGGTTGCTCTTACCTTGTCTTACGAAGCAAACTCTGTACAACCCATGGAGTTTGTTACCGTTCAACTCGCAAAAGACGAGTGTACTGGATCCATTCCTGCACAACTTTTCGTTGAGCTCGTCCGCAGTGACAATGGATGGTCAAGCGGAAAAGTTGAGATCAACGAAATCGGTGATGTAATCGAATGCCAACTCTTGGAAGGCAAGAACAACGCTTTCAATGTGGTAGCTTACGATGATAAGGGTTCCGTTATTCCTTGCTTCCCCAAAGAAATTAACATCATGCAGGGCATCGTTGTAGGTAACGCTGTGCTTCCCTACAACATTTCAATCGAAGCTCACGACCTTGGCCTTGATAAAAATGTTGTCAAGTCTGTAATAGGTCTCGAAAAGAACAAACAACTTCCTGCAGTCGGTACTTTGAACGGACTGAAAACACGAAACCAACTCCGTCCAGGAATTGAAACCGACACTCTGGTAATTCCTATTTATCAGAGTGAACACAATGCTGATGGCACATCTGCTGTTCACAATGACCACGTCTTCGACGTAGTCATTACAGGAGATGAAGTCGGTGGACTTATTCCCGTCGGCAGTGATGTTGACATCACCATCAAGGTTGACCGTTCACAGATGCTCACACTCGAAGCTTTCTTCCCCCTCACCGGTGAAACCGTTGAGAAAGAAGTCGAGATTGACAAACGTGCAGTTATATCAGCCTACGAGGTTGAGAAACTTAAAGACTCTGCCAACAATAAACTTCGTGCTCTCAAATCCACCAAGTCAGTTTCTCCCGTAGAAACAGCAGAGGCTGAAAAATTGATGAATGACATCAACGGACGTTTCGAGGGAGAAAAGAGTGCCGAAGATGGGCGTATGCACCTCCAAGCTGATATTCGCCGCGCCTTCCTCAAAATGGAAGAAGTCGAAAGCAACCACGAATGGGATTCGTTGGAGGCCGAAATCCGTGAAGAGTTCGACCGCCTTGAAAAAGCCAACAACGAACTTGGTAACAAATATGATAACCAAGTAGCTGCTGTCCGCAGTCAGGTTGACATGGCGATTCGCTCAAAGGATGTTCGTCAAGGTCGCGCTGTTCTCGACGACATCAACAGTCTGTTTGTTGCCGTAACGCTGATTTATCAGCTCATCGGCTTCATCGACTTCCACTTGCGTAACTTCGGTTCTATCCAATGGAAGGATGCAAACCGCGCTCGTCAGCTGCTTCAACAAGGTAAGGAGATGGCTAATTCCAATCCATCGGAAAGCACACTCCATCCCATTGTTCGTTCGGTCATCGACCTTATGATTGAACCTCCAACAGAAGGTCCCGGTGTTAGCTTCTAATCAGTATGGAAAAGACCTGGAAAAACGAGCAGCTTGAAAAAATAGCTTCTCACACCGCAATATTTAAGCACATTCCCGAAGAAATCGGGAATGTGCTATACTGCGATACGAATCAGCCTAACGAAAAGGCATTGAGTGCTAAAGAGGCCAAGCAAAAAAAAATCTTAGCAATATCAATTTGTACCATCGTCCTTCTCCTATATTGGGTGTTCTTATACAACCACTATATTTGGGGAGGAATAATTACATTAGTAGCAATCTTTATTACTATCGGCATCTGTGACACCACATTCTCTGGTACGGATTACTTCGTTGGAGACAACGGATTTGCGACAGTATCATTTTTCGATTCAAGAGATAATATCACCTCTTGTAAGGTTTATCTCTTTAAAGATTTTGAGTATCTATTTACTGGTGAGACAATAGTCAAAACGAACTATACATATAGCAATACTGAATATTATTTTTCCATTTTCGGTAAATTAGATTCAGAAACCAACGAATATCATAGATTGTATTTCGCAGAAGGTACATACAATGATAAACGGCCTAAAGATCCAATGAATCCTGATGGTGCTAATGAAGAATATTGTATGCTCAAAAAAGTCGAGCAGATTTGGACTTCATATTTTGTTCTTCATCATGCCTCTGACGATAAAGTTAAATTCGGCCTTATTGACAATGAGAAACTTTATTCAGATGCAATTTCTATCTCTTCCAATGAAATAGATATAAATGGAACTCAATATAATGCTTCAAATACTAAAAACATATATACTTCTAACGGTGAATTAGTTGTGGAGCATATAAATCATTCTAAAAGGTTTTTCGGATTTGTTGAAAAAGGAAATATCAGCAGTATACCATTGTCTACACTTGGAAACAGGAATGCTTTCTTAATTTTCTTTGACCGATTATATAGAGGTTAAAAATGTTCACTCTCGAAAGAAAACAACACATAGGTAACTACACTGTTACTTTCCAGGTCAAGGAGGGTGACTATGCCGAAACCTACCGAGTCAAAGACTCGGCAGGCAAGAATCGTTTCCTTAAACTTATAAACTGCGCAAAACTTCATCGTACACAGTTTGATAAGGACGGGAATATTCTTGAAGTTGAAATCGCTAAACAGCTTGACAATCCCAACATCGTTAAATATCGAGACAATGGAGAAATCATCCTTAATGGTCGTAAATTTACTTATATTGTTTTCGATTTTATTAGTGGCGAAACCGCTTCGCAGTTCCTCGCAAGAGAGGGCGAATGCACTGTCTACGAGGCTAAAAATATCGTATTGGGCGTTTTGAATGGTTTGAAGTTCCTCCATTCATTGTCAGAACCTGTCATTCATAATGAATTGACTATTCAAAACATTATGCTTGATGTTACCGCAGGAACTACAATAGCTCGTATTATAGACTTTGGCTACGCTCGCTATTTGTCGCAAGGTAGCTCTGCTTTCAATAAAAATGGACTTTCACCATTCTATTTAGCGCCGGAGGCTCTCAATGGTGTATTCTCAGTCAAGTCTGACATATTTTCTGTCGGTGCAATCCTATACAATCTCATTTATGGGCTACCGCCATATTTCGTTGAACTTGCAGATTGCAAACACGATGTAAACCTTGAACGCGAAAAGATTGACCATCAGCGCGAGTTGCCTTTACACTTCCCTGAGTCCGACAAGTTTGAACTTGACGAAGCGCTCATCAATGTAATGAGCAAAGCTCTTGCAACCGACATTGAAGAACGCTTTGAAAATGTAGATGAATTTGTTAAGGCTCTGAACGGAGAAATAAAAGTCGAACGCGTGGACAATAAGAAAAAGTCCACGAGTGGTGAAGAAAAGAAAAAACGTACTCCGCTCAGTGTGCCTAAAGGCAAAGGTTTTTCAGCAATCGCCGGTATGGACGAGCTGAAAAGCAAAATGAAAGAAGAAGTGATAGATGCGCTTCATTCACCTGAAGAATATGCCAAGTATGGACTGACAATTCCTAATGGTATGTTGCTTTATGGGCCTCCGGGATGTGGTAAGACATTCTTCGCTAAAAGATTTGCCGAAGAAGTCGGTTTCAACTTTATGCTGATAAAACCCAGTTCCTTGAAAAGCCGATGGGTTAATGCTACTCAGGAAAACATCGCCCAAATGTTTAAGGACGCTGAAGAGAATGCTCCAACTATCATCTTCATTGATGAGATGAACGAACTTGTCCCAAATCGAGATAGCGATGTTCATGAAATGGCTCGCAGTGCAGTCAATGAAATGCTTGCTCAAATGGATAGAACCGGCGAACGTGGTATATTTATTATCGGGGCAACCAACTATCCCGATATGATAGACCCTGCTATTCTACGTGCCGGTCGCCTTGATAAAAAGTATTATATTGGTGTACCTGATTATGCTGCCCGCAAACTCATGTTTGTGCTATATCTCAAAGAGCGACCCTATGACTTCGGTCTTGATTACGACAAACTCGCTCAGCTCACGGAAAACTTTGTTTCTGCAGATATTGAGATGATTGTTAATGACGCTTCAAGAATTGCTCTTAAGCAGAAGTCTCGTATAACTATGGAGATTCTTGAAAAAGTCATATCCGTCACAAAGCCGTCAATATCAGCCAAAGAACTCGAAAAATATAATAACATCAAAGCCAAAATGGAGGGTCGAGAAATGAAGCCATCTCGTCCCCGTGTAGGCTTCTAATCAATAATAGTATGAATATAACTGAACTACTTTTGAAAACGTTATTTTGCTGTAGCGCATGCGACGGCGAGATAGCATCCGAAGAAATTGAGTTGGTTAAAAATATTACCGAAAAACAAGAGATATTCAGCGGTATAAATGTCGAAGACACCCTCAATAAATATGTCGATGAAATCAACTCTGAGGGCAAACAATTCCTGCGTTCCTATCTGAACGAGCTTTCGGATTCGGAATTGTCCGAAGCAGACCAAATCAAATTAGTTGATTTGGCCATTCAGATGATTGAAGCAGACAATCAAATCCTATATTCAGAGGTAAAATTCTTCAAGAAAATTCGCTCTCGATTGACTGTGGAAGATAGTGCAATCCTTGAAGCTCTGCCTGAAAGTGAGGATTACCTTTTGCCCGATATATCTTCGGAGGACAAAGACTTTGAAGATGTAGGCAATTTCCAACAGATTTCTTTTGATACTCAAATCTAATTATCTCAAAATAGAGAAGAGTTTTTTGAATAATCGGGCACGCAATCCCTTTAATTTATGACATTTCAACCGGCTTTTGCATCTGACCCCGTTTTACAGCTAACGCGGGGAGGGTATGAAGCCGTGCCACCCACCGCCCCTGTCCGCTGACCCAATATAACCCCTTCTGTCCCCCAATGCTCGGGTCTGCAATCGGGGTCTAATCAACAGAAACCGGCTTAATAAAAAAGACTTAACCTGTGATTCACGGGTTAAGTCTTAAGATTGTGGAGTATAGCGGACTCGAACCGCTCACCTCGACACTGCCAGTGTCGCGCTCTAGCCAGATGAGCTAATACCCCTTGCTTTTGCGTTGGCAAAGTTATGGCGTTTTTTTCAAATGTGCAAATTTTACGTGATAATTTTGTACATTTGTGCGTTAAAAGTTTATGTTCCAGAAATTTTTACAATATTGAGAATATGTGTAAAATGTTGCGTTATTTCATAATGACTATTTGCGTCGCAGCAGTTTTGTTGCTGACATTTGGAAGTTGCTCGGGCAATGCCGCCGCCGGCAAGCATGAGCCCGGACATGAGACGGCCGACACCTCCGCGCAAGTTCCGGATGAGTTATCGGCGCCAGATACGGTGACTGTTAGCTTTGCCTTTATGGGCGATATTATGATGGGGACCACATTCCCCGATTCCATTCATGGTTCGGGGTTGCCTGCCGATGGCGGCGCGCATCTTTTCGATGATGCGCGAACCGTGACGGAGCGTGTGGATGTAGCCGGGGGTAATCTTGAGGGGAGTTTCCTGAACGGCCCCGGCAAGCGCCGGCGCATGACTAACCCCAAGACTTATTTTATTTTCCGCATGCCCGAGGAGTATGTTGAAAATTTGGTGGACGCCGGGTTCGACTTTATGGGAATTGCCAATAATCATATAAATGATTTCGGACAACCGGGGCGCACATCGACCATGCGCACGCTTCGAAGAGCTAATCTGCCCGTGGTGGGCCTTAAAGACAGCTGTGAAACGGCAATTATCAACCGGAAAGGACTTAAAATTGGAGTGACTCAGTTTGGCCACGGAGCAAACAATCTTGATGTCACGGACCTTGCTGAGTTGAAGCGCGTGGTCACCGTCCTCCGGCAGGAGTGTGATCTTGTGGTGGTGTCGTTCCACGGCGGGGCCGAGGGAACCGCTCACATGCATGTGCCCGGAAAGAGCGAAACATACGTGGGTGAAAACCGGGGAAATGTCAAAGAATTTGCCCGCACTGCAGTTGATTACGGTGCCGACATTGTGTTTGGCCATGGCCCTCACGTGCCCCGTGCGGCAGAGCTTTACAAGGGACACATCATTTTCTACTCTCTGGGCAATTTCTGCACCCCGTTCCGTATGGGCATTGCCGGGGCAACCGGATATGCACCTATCGCCGAGGTGAAGGTTGACAAATCGGGGCGATTCGTGAGCGGGAAAATCCACTCATTGCTTCAGCATCGCGGAACGGGGCCACGGTTCGACCCGACATTTTCGGCAGCTAAACTAATCAAAAAACTATCTGAAGAGGATTTCCCGGAATCATCGCTGAGGATCTTGTCGGACGGCACCCTATTGCAGGATAAGCAATAAATGCGTAAATTTGCAGCGGATGCATTGTGCGTCCGCAGGCACCAACTTCACTTCGCAGAATGAACACAGCTGAAATTATGCAATCCATTTTAGCCGCTGAGAGCAAGGCTATTGCGGCTATTCCATATACTCCTGACTACGACAAGGCCGTGGAGCTGATTGTTGAACACGTTAGCCGCAGGGGTGGAAAACTCGTAACCTCAGGCATGGGTAAGGCCGGGCAAATAGCCCTGAACATTGCCACAACGTTCTCGTCGACGGGTATTCCGGCAGTGAATCTTCACCCCTCCGAGGCACAGCATGGCGATTTGGGCGTGTTGCAACCCAACGATGTGATGTTGCTTGTGTCAAATTCCGGACGCACCCGTGAAATTATTGATCTTGTGGAGCTTGCGCGGAATCTTTACTCCAATATTCCCATGATTGTGATAACCGGTAATTCCGAAAGCCCTTTGGCGAAAATTGCCGATGCTACTCTTGTCACGGCCAATGCCCCTGAGGTTTGTCTGCTCGGTCTCACCCCAACCACATCCACAACAATGATGACTGTGATTGGAGATATTCTGGTGGTGAACGTGATGCAGATAACCGGATTTACCCGTGCGGAATATGCTCTGAGGCATCATGGGGGATACCTTGGCGACAAGTCGCGCAACTGATTTCTGTTTAGCATACAATGAAACGCATTATCATAATTGACTGTTGTGCAGCCAACATAGTTTTTCCAACCGGTCAGGACGAATTTCCTGTGCCAACCAATGCACTGATGAGCGGCCGGCTTGTTCCGGCTGCAATGTTGCTCGGAATGGCCGGGCGGCAAGTAACCGTTATGGGTGAGGCCGGACGCGATCCGCTGGGCGACATGCTTGTGGAAAAGATTGAGCGTGCCAATGTGGACATCAGCTGCATTGACCGTTACAGCGACGGATCGGCAACACCGTGTACATTGGTGTTTGCAGGAACTCAGGGACACCCCGAGTCGGTGGTGTACCATTTGCCCATGAGTGAACAATGGGATTCCAAGTGGCCCATGATTGATGCTCAGGACGTTGTTTTGTTCGGTGGATATTTTGCCTTGCAGCAGCGCGTGCGCGGCCGTTTGACCGAGTTCCTGACCATGGCGCGGGACCGCGGTGCTCTCCTTGTTTATCTGCCGGGATTCAATCCTCGTTTGGAGCCGGCAATTACCCGCGTAATGCCATACGTTTTGGAAAATTTGGAAATGGCCCATGCCGTGATAACGGCAACGCCGGACTTGAAGCATGTTTTCGGAACCGATGACCCGCGCGGTTGTTATGATAACAAGGTGTGCTTTTACAGCTCTCTTATGGTAAATATAGCTCCAACTGACCGGCTTCTTTCCTTGATGCAGGGCCCAAACACCATAGAACGCCAATTGCCGGCGGTTTCCACGGTTGATGGTGTTCTTCCATCTGCTTTGCAACCGGCAATGTTCATCGATGCTTTGCAACAATTGGGAATATCGGCCCAAAATGTTGACCGGCTCTCACTCCCTACGCTTAATACTCTTGCCGACCTTACGGCAATGACATCGCTCTCATCCTTCATAACTTTATAGCGACATGAACCAACTGTCACTTGACCCCATTTTCCTGCCCACCGGCAATATTGATGCCGTGAGCCCCAATTTGCTCAGTGGCGACATCAATCCCACCGAATTACGTCACACTCTTGACGGACTGCCGTTCAACACCGTTTACGATTTTCTGCGTTCAGCGGCGCTTGCATTAGTCAATGACAACCGTACGGACGAAGCCATTAGCCTTATACGCAATTTCGATTCCGTGGTGACGCGCATGGGCGAAGAGTCCGGCCAGTTGTTGAACATCCACGCCGCTTTAATGCAGATTCTCACGGCCCTTTATATCCATGCCAATCTCATTCAAGAGGCTCTGGTTACGGCTGCTACGGTGCTTAATCTGCTGTCGCAAAGTCCTAAACGTAAGGATGAGCCGTTTCTGAGCATATTGGCCTCGTTGCTGTATGACATATCGTTCATTCACAGTTCCCGCGATGAAAACAAACAGGCCGAGCGGGAAATTGAGAAATCAATGAAACTTTTTGAGCGTCTTGCACGCCAGAACCCCGATCGCTATGGCGCAGCGCATTTGCTGGCACTCAACGCCTCTACTTCGGTTTATAAATCCCGGGTCAAGCAGGCCAACGCTCTCACCCACTATCAGGCCGCCACTTCCACATATATGCAAATGCTTAATGAAGGGATGGAAGATGCCGGAATGCGACTGATTGAGTCGCTTGCCACAGAAGGTCGTACACTTGTGAAGATGAATCGTCAACGCGAGGCTGTGCAGTATTTTACGCGAGCTTTGAAATATCTCACCAAGATTTCGCCTGAATTCGACTTGCTTCAGCTTCAGCTTTCCATTGATTTGGGAAATGCATTGCTGGCTGTTAAAGGAACACGTGAAAAAGGCATTCATCTTCTTAACACCATGCTTTACAAGTCATCAAAAATAAATGCCGATGATGAGCACCGCCGTATTGTCGACATACTTGTAGCCGCCAAAAATCCAACACTTGACATATTCACATTCTGGCACAAATTGTTTCCTCGTTCATAACCTTTTAATATTATCATTGATTCATGTCAACCCACGCACCCCAAACCACACTACCAGAAGTTAAAGATGCCCGAGTGGGCATAGTAGTTGCCAACTGGAACTCACACATAACATACGCATTGCGCGATGGTGCACTTGATGTTTTATATGGACAAGGATTCACCGATGAAGACGTGGATGTGTTCTATGTACCCGGTGCGGTGGAACTCACATTCGCGGCATCGCATCTGATTGAGGCTTCGGCCTACGATGCCGTCATTGTGTTCGGCTGCGTGATTCGCGGCGACACACCTCATTTCGATTATGTTTGCCAAAGTGTGACGCAGGGTGTCACAGCGTTGAATGCCGATTGCGACACTCCGGTGATTTTCGGTTTGCTCACAGTTGAAAATGAGGATCAGGCCCGGGAACGCATTGGCGGTACTCACGGACACAAAGGTCGTGAAGCTGCCGAAGCTGCCATTCACATGATTGACTTTACCCGCTCGGTTTAAAGCCTTACCATAACATAAGTAATTACAGAGTTCTCACTCTTGCTTTTGGTAAGCGGAGGGCGAGCAACCCTTACAATGGTATACTCACCGACTTGCTGGATGCCCAATCGCAATGGCAACAGGCCGAAAGCAACCTAATAGAGGCCAAGGCACAATACAAAATCTCCGAGGCGGAATACTTCCGCACCATTGGCATTCTGGAATTTTAGAGCAGATCAATTCCGGCAATTGCACATTCACGGCGTTGTTCTTCGGGCCAGATAGAGGCTTGGACTTCGCCTATGTGGGCTTTTTGCAACAGGAACATGCACAAGCGGCTTTGTCCGATTCCCCCTCCAATCGAGGCTGGAAGTTCACCGGCGAGCAGTCGGGAATGGAACATGAGCCCGGCGCGCTCTTCGCAGCCGGCAATGTCAAGTTGGCGCTGAAGTGACTCCGGGCTGACCCTGATGCCCATTGACGACAGTTCCACTGCGCGTTCAAGAATGGAATCCCACACAAGTATGTCGCCATTCAGTCCAATGAATCCGTCGGAATTAGGCGTGCTCCAATCATCATAATCCGGTGCGCGTGAGTCGTGCGGCTCACCGTTGCTCAGTACCGAGCCAATGCCGATTATAAACACGGCACCGCACTCGCGCGTGGCTGCATCCTCACGCTCGCGAGGTGTGAGGTGCGGGAAGCGCTGAAGCAGTTCCTCGGTGTGAATGAACGTTATTTCCTGCGGCAGGCGAGGGGTGATGTGTGGAAAATTCCGATAGACGGCCTTTTCAGTGAGCCGTATGGCATTATAGATTTTCTCCACTGTGGCCTTGAGATAATCAAGGTTGCGGTCTGTTTCATCAATGGTTTGCTCCCAGTCCCACTGGTCGACGTACAGCGAGTGAAGATTGTCCAGTTCCTCATCGGCACGAATGGCGTTCATGTCCGTGTACAGTCCATAGCCGGGAGCAACATCGTAGGCTTCAAGCTTTACGCGTTTCCATTTAGCCAGTGAGTGCACCACCTCGGCCATGCGGTCGCCCAAATGAGCTATGGGGAACTTTACGGCGCGTTCATAACCGTTAAGGTCATCGTTGAGCCCGGTGCCCGAAAGCACAAACAGGGGCGCGGTGACGCGGCGCAGGTTCAGAGCATCGGCCAAAAGGGCCTGAAAAGTGTCTTTGACTAATTTGATGGCCACTTCGGTTGTTTCGGGTAGCAGTTTTTGCTTGTAACGTCGGGGAATTATCATTGTGTAACAGGGATTATTTTATTATTGTCAACGTACCATAGGAAGCCTCGTATGTTCTCGCACTCCATTTGCTTGAGCAGATGCATGTAATGTTTCACTTGTGCGAAATGACTTTTATTGCGCTCTCCAAATTTGTAGTCAATCACGTCAACATAGCCGTCGGCAGTCCAAACCACCCTGTCGGGGCGACGGTTGGAATTGTCAGGGAGGATGATGGGGCGTTCGGTTGCCACGCGGGTATAGTTGGAGAACCATTGTGCGGCCTGCTTGGTTGAGAGTTGGGCGCGGAGTTCGGTTTCAATCTCGTCAGCTTCCTCTGCCGGGATAACACGTGCATGAACACTCGCCACCACGGCTTTGTGCAAGTCGCTCACGTGGTTGACGCGCGACAACACGTCGTGAAGCATAATGCCCCGGTGGCGGGGTGAATCAATTTCCGGCACATCATCTATCCGGGTGTTAGCCCAAAGATCGTCACGGTCGGCCGTTTTATAGGGGGGCATGAAGAACGTTTCAGAAGGGTCAAGCGCTGTTGGCGGTTTCTCTTTTTCAGGAATGGCGTGGGTGGGGCTGCCGTAGGTGTAAGTGGAAATTTTACCGTCCGCGTCATCCTCACATCGGGGCTCGGTCAAGGTGAGTAGTGGCAATGTTGGCACACATTGGTCGAGCACGGCTCCAATGGGCATTGAGTCTGACAACTTGGCGGGACAAAGATATGTGAATGTTAATTCATCGATGGCTCGGGTGAGGGCCACATACAGAATGTTAAGTTCATCAAGCAGTTGTTCGCGGCATCGTTGGGCATATTGCGGAGCGAAGGCCGTGGCCTCGAGTGCCCGCGAGGGCTTTAGCGATAGCAGCGGGGGCACAACCGAAGTTTCAACCATCGGGATGTCGGCTTTGGCAAACCATTCAGCACCTTTGAAGTCGACCATGCTGTAGGAGAGCATCGGAACATGAACACAGCGAAATTCCAGACCCTTTGATTTATGGATGGTCATTACCCTTATGGCATTTTCATCATCAGGTGCTGAAACGGTTGAATTGCATCCCTTGGCGTCCCACCAGTCAAGAAAACTCTGAAGGTCGGTGTTGCCGCTGGAGCAATATTCATTCACAACATCCTGAAATGCCGATATGAACATGTTTTGTGACTCACATTCATCCGTTAACATGCGGCCTATGATGCGCTCAACGAGCGAGGGCAGATTAAAGCATGTCATCTGCCCCGTTTCGCGACTTATGTTGAAGTCACCCTCGGGATGTGTCACGGCTTCAACAAGCGCTTCCTGTGCCGAGAATCCACGGCTCCTCAGATACTCACAGCGGTTGAGCATGCGGTTTATGTCGGGCTTTGGGGCGGGGCTGGTTTTGCCTTCAATAGGTGAATCCGGTTCCGCGGCTTGATTAGAATCGCTGTCGGAAAGAGTGTTGATGTGCCGCAACACGCTGACAATTAGTCTGACCGCCGGAGAAGAGTTCAGCATCATGGCATCGTCCGATATAACCCTGAGTCCCGAAAAATCGGAATCTTTGGCTGTGAGATGCATCAAATGGTCAATGATTAATGTGCCATGTTTGCGTTTGCGTACCAGCACACAAATATCTTTACCCTTGTAGCCTGCCCGTAGCTGTCGCCGAATATCCTCCGTGAGCAGTCGGAGCGATGTTTCGGTGAACTCTTCGAGATTTGCCGCACTGATGGAATTTGCGGCAATGTAGCCGTTGTGCTGAAGATGTTTTTTTGATACTTGCTGAACCACGTTGGCATACACATCCTTGAGGCGCAATGTGTTGGCCAGATTTGTGAACAGTTCGCTGTTGAATTTAACCATGTGGGCCGAACTGCGCCAGTTGGTGTTTCCTTCCGGGGTGTCACCTTCAATAACGGCGCGTGAGCCAAACTGTTGCTTGACGGTGTTTTGCAGCAATGTGGGGTCCGATGACCGAAACCGGTAAATGCATTGTTTTTCATCGCCTATAATCAGGCTGTCGCTATCGGTGTCCTGACCTTGTTCCACAAGTGGTTTGAGAATTTCCCACTGCATAAGCGATGTGTCCTGAAATTCATCGATTAGGAAGTGGTCCAGCCACACTCCGAGCCGCTCGAAAACAAATGGAGTGTCGCCTTCGCCTATTATATCTTTCAGAATGGCGTTAGTGTCCGAAAGCAGAAAAGTGTTGTTCTCCGAGCGGTAGGCCTCTATGTATTTGAACACACCCTCAAGGAGCCCCAGGGTGTAGAGCTGTTTGGTCAGCTCGGACCATAATCGCCTGTAGCTGCGACCGTGCTTGAGCGTTTCAAATGCAGCTACAATGGTTTGAGTGAGTTCCGGGTCCGGCTGAGTCTCTAATTTCTTTTTTAAATTGGCGGTTGCAATGCGCAGAGGGTCGTCAAGTACTTTTGAAATTGTTGTGCCCTCTTTCTTGGCGGTGTCAAATCCGTTTAATGCTCCGTCAGAGAGCCTGTCCATTACCTTTGAGTCGATTTTCAGCTTGCCGGCATCGTAACCGCGGGCTGAAATCAGATCAAGAGCTGCACGGCAGGCTTTCATTGTAAGCTCCTTGTGGCGTGAAGATGCCGAGGTGAGCTGTAGTCGGAAAGCATCCATAAGCTGCGGCTGCGCAAGGTAATCCATCATTGTTTCGCGGTGGCGTTTGAAGCTTTCGGAATCAGTTTGCTTCACAAATTGCATGAGCTCGCCGAACGCACCGCTGCGCCTGTTAAATATGGCCACACCGCGACCCTCGCGAAGTTCGTTGAGCAGGAACTGTGTGAGCCATTCCACCATTCTCACATTTTCTGTTTTACCCGTTTCGCTGCGCAGTGACTCAAAGAGATTGCGTACGCCCGTTTCCATGGCGCGGTCATTTTCAAGGTCCACCTCATAGTTTCCCGTGAGTTCGGCTTCGCGTGCAAAGGTGCGCAAAACAATCTGGAAAAAGGAGTCGATGGTGCTCACCTGAAACATGTTGAAGTCAAAGAGCAGATTCACCAAAGCGGTGCGTGCGGCATCGGTAAGCTCTTGTGGCGTGCATTTGAGTTCATTGATTAGCATCGGTGCATAATCACTTTGCGTTGGCCATTGAGGTTCCATGTTGCCGAGCACGGCAAGTTCATGGATTATGCGGCGCTTCATCTCATCGGTGGCCTTGTTTGTGAATGTTATGGCCAGGATGGAGCGGTGGGCATATCCGGCTTTGTTGCGAAGCCTGTACACACCTTTTTCATCCTTGAATGCAAGGAGTTGCTTTATGTAGCGGTAGGCAAGGGTGAATGTTTTGCCAGAGCCGGCCGATGCTTTGTAGATGGAAAGCATGAGTGGTGGAGGAATCTTAAATTATGCGCGCTTTGTAGCCCATTGAAGTAAGTTGGGCCAGAACCTCTTTGCGGCGGTCGCCCTGCATCAGAATGTCGCCTCCGCGAGCCGAACCTCCGGTGCCGAGTTTCTTTTTCAGCTCTGCTGCAATTGCCAGAAGTTGGTCATCGGAGATTTCCCACCCGGAAATAAGTGTGGCTGTTTTCCCGGCGCGGCCTTTTTTTTCAAGCCAAATGTCAAGTCGGGCCTTCTGCGCCGCAGTTTCATCCGGCTCGGGTGTCACATCATCAGGGCCGGTTGGGAGGTCGGGGTTGGAGTCGCGGAATTGCTGGAGTTGTTCAAGCCAATTCATGTCACATTATATTGAGTCGGTGGATGCCGGCAATTCGGGCATTGAGTTTTCATCAATGCTGTCGGCTTCAGGATTGTATGGATTGTCAAGGTGTCCCACTAAAGTGCGGAGCATGGCCACGTAGGGATACATTTCGGGAGTCACATCATTGTAAAACAAGGCGGCGCTGTCGGCGTTGGCGTCAAAAGCCCTGCGATACAGGTCGGTTGCTTGCGCAATGCTGTTTTCCTGATCGATACTGTCGGCAATTTGCATGTACACAATGGAGAGGCGTCCCAATTCCGATGCCGGCAGATGCGACAGGTTTTCATTGCCAAGCAAATTTTTGGCAACACTTCGGGCCGCTTCCATGTCGCCAACGGCAACAGCGGCTTCGGCCTCCCTCAGTTCGTCGGCAATGCTTGAACCGGAACTTCCGGAGCAAGCTGCCAGAAGAGCAGTCGCCGCTACGGTAATGGCTTTGAATATATTTTGAGAGTTCATGTTTTCAGGTGGGGGGATTGTGGTTTAGGCGTTATTTCTTGGCTTCTTGCTTCTCCAACTCGGCATTATGACCGCGGCGCACGTATGTGTAATCGTTGCCGTCGCGGCGCAGAGTGAGGGTCAATTCGTTGAAGTCGGAAATTTTATAACTCTTCTCGGCCGGAATGGAGCCTACACGCACCTGGGTGGTGTCGCCTGAAACGGATGCCACTACTCCATCGGTGTATATGAGCAGTGAATCGTTCTCCACATTCCATGTGCCGTTAACCGTATAGCTCAGAACACCGGGCTTTATGGCATGAATCACGCACGTACCATCGTCGTTAAGCTCCATTACGGGCTCGTTTTCCGACACGGCTGTTTGATAATAAACCCCTACCATTTCTTTGGCGCGGTCCGACAGGCCGTTGCAGGCTGCCATGCATATCATGAATGTTATGAGTGAAACTATTGTAACTGTTTTTTTCATTGTTAAAATTCTAATTGTTATCAGGCAAGATGTAGTTTGAAATCATCAATGAGTCGCGACAGCACCGGGGCCTCGGCTTTCATCTTTTCAAGAAGTTCGGGGTCGGTGAGCGTGTGTCGTGGTGAGGACGAAGTGTTTATGTTCACGTCATAGTCCACAACGTCGTTGGCAAGGCTGTTGCGGACATAGCCCATAATTTCCGCCCTGTTGTTTTCCATCAGTTCCAGTTGAATCTGGTTTTGAACAGTTATGGTGAATCGGGTAGGGGAGGTGCGAACCGGAGCGGCGGCGCGCATGGTGTTTATTAAAATATGGGCATGCGGATGAGTGGAAATGTAGCTGTTCCATGCGGCAATAAGGGCATCGTCGGAAAAGGGATTCTCTCGCATTGTACCACCCGGGGTTGAGGCAACCGCGTTTTCCCCGGCGGTGGGGACGCTTGGATTTATGGATATGTGAGGTATTTTCAACCCGGAGGGCGCACGCATGCCCTGGTGCCCCGACGATTGAGTCCCCGAAGTTTTTAATCCTGTAGTGTAGGGACGCGGGGACGGAGCTGCTGATGCGATTGATTGCTGTGCCGAAGGAGTCGGTTTGGCAGAAGCTGCGGCGGGTTTCGTGGCTGCCGTCGGTGTGCTTTCCGCCGGTGTGGAATTGGCAGCTATGGGCTGTAATCGCCCCTCTCCATTGCTGCCGTTACTGCGGGAGGGGCTTAGTGGTTGGCATATTTTGGCAAGCGTAAGCTCTATAAGGAACTGCTTATTCGATGCGTTTCGGAAATTTAAGTCGGCGTCGCTGCAAAGGCACATTGCCCGGTACAGGAAATCGGGACTGCACTTGGCAGCCATGGTGGCCATGGCCTGGCGCGCATCATTGCCCGCTTCAATCAACGACAATGTAGCCGGATCGCGCGCCACCATCAAGTCGCGCAAATAGGCTCCCAACCCGTTGATGAAAAACTGTGAGTCAAAGCCATTGTCGCGAATCTCCTTGTAAATTTTCCATGACTCAAGCACATCGTTTTTCAGGAAAGTCTCAAGGAGCCTGTTGTAATATTCGTAATCAAGAACATTGAGGCTGTCCAGTGCCGAACGATAAGTGATGTTGCCGGCCGACGAAGCCGCAACCTGGTCGAATATGGACAGGGCGTCGCGCATGGCGCCGTCGGCCTTTTTCGCAATCACTTCAAGAGCAGCGGTCTCAGCCGTAATTCCCTCCTGCGATGCCACGTATGCCAGATGCTCAATGATGTCCTGAATTGTTATGCGGTGAAAATCGTATATTTGGCACCTCGACAAAATGGTGGGGATTATTTTCTGCTTCTCAGTGGTGGCCAGCACGAAAACCACATACGCCGGCGGCTCCTCCAGCGTTTTCAGAAACGCATTGAAGGCGGCTTGACTCAGCATGTGTACCTCATCGACAATGAACACACGGTACTGTCCGCGCGAAGGCGCAACCTGCACCTGCTCAATTAGCTTGCGCATGTCCTCCACGCCATTGTTGGAAGCGGCATCAAGCTCCACAATGTTCATGGATGTGCCCCGGTTGAACTCACGGCACGATTCACATTCGTTGCAAGCCTCGCCATCGGGTGTGGGGTGTTCGCAATTTATTGTCTTGGCAAAAATTCGGGCACACGATGTTTTGCCCACTCCGCGGGAGCCGCAAAACAAATAGCTGTGAGCCAAACGGTGGGATGCCACCGCATTTTTCAAAGTTGTGGTTAGAGCCTTTTGTCCCACAACCGAAGCAAAAGTCGAGGGACGGTATTTTCGGGCAGAAACCAAATATTTTTCCATCTATAAAAATATGAATTAATTGAGAGATACAGCCATGAAGAAAATGGCTGCAACCACAAATTTACCACAAATTTTATTAATCACCAAATTCTGACTCAATGAGCGGGTGTGGCGATGTGAAACGCGCCTGAATTGGAGATTGGGCGAGTAGGTTGCGCACGACATGCCAGTGGTGAAATATGAGAAAAAATTTCGATTGGTGCGAGTTTAAGCCGGTCAAAACCTTGCACATTGAAATAAAATACTTAACTTTGCAGCCGAAAACCACCGAGGAAAGATGCCGGAGTGGTCGATCGGGACGGTCTCGAAAACCGTTGTACCCTTACGGGTACCCAGGGTTCGAATCCCTGTCTTTCCGCACAAAAGCCGCTGAATCTCAGCGGCTTTTTGCGTAGATAAGCGGGATGAGAGCCTGGGGCCGTTGTTTGGGGCCGGATGCAAAAGGGGGCAGAAGCAAAAGCCGGTCAAAATGCTATAAAATACACTTCTATAGAAACTAATTTATGTAGTATCTAACAAAAGAGGAGGGTGTGCCAAAACTGTTTGGTTTTGATACACCCTCGCTTTTTGGGGTCAATAGAATGTGTCTGTTTGAATCCGAATGCTAACGGACGCCGGGGGCGGTTTAGCGGACTGCGGCTTTGATGGCTGTTTTGCCTGAGCGAATCACATAGATTCCTGCTGGCAGCTGCTCAAGATTGAGGGTTGTTCCTGCGGTCTTGGCAACCGATGCGCCTGCTGCATTGTACACTTCAATGCCGGCGGTTTTGCTTGTCACCACGTTGTTGTCAAAGGTGATGTCCTGATTGCCGTCAGTGGTGATGTTGCCAATGGCCGAATATCCGCCTACAATGTTTTTGAAGTTGCCCCAAATGGCATCGTTGCGGTAGGCTTCAAGCGATTCAGCCGGAACGTGGAGGGTTACTTCGCTGTAGAATTGTTCGCGGAGCTCTTCGGTGAATTCCGAGCCGCCAAAGAAGAAGTCGTCGGCAAGTACGTGAATGTGATCATCGTTCTGTTCGTGATACGGAGGAACGGGAGCTGCAATGTAGATGTCCTTGAGGCTCCAACGGGGAACGTTTGTGGCTTCATTCGGTGCCCAGACGGCGAGCGAGGAGTTGCCAAGTCGGCGAAGGCCTTCGCCAAGATAAATGGTGGTGACGTTGGCATTGCCCTGGAAGGCATCGGAGCGAATCCATTCAACGGTGTTGGGAACGCGCACTTCGGTGAAGTTGCCGCAGTCGGCAAAAGCCTGCTTGCCAATTTCTTCAACGCCCGGCTTGATGTCGAAGCTCTGTATGTTATAGCACCAAAGGAAGCAGCTGTTGGGGATAACTTTCACGTTCCATGAAACCACGGGATGAACAAGTGCCGCTTTGTTGAATGCGCCATGTTCAATGGTGGTTACCGATGAGGGGACGTTGAGCTCGAACAGGTTGGAACATTCTTCAAAGGCGCGTTCGCCAATGGTTTCAAGGCCGTCGTGAAGTATAACCTCACTCAGTCCGTAGCAGGTGGCGAATGTGAGTTGGGGAATTTCTTTTATGGTTTCGGGGATTTCGATTTTTTCAAGCGACTGGCAACCTGAGAACACGGAGCCTCCCATGCCTATGAGCGGGTAAACTGCACCGAGTTCCTTGACCGAGCGCGGAATGTTCACGTCTGTGAGCATGCTGCATTCTGCAAATGTTCCGTAACCCAGGGTCTCAACGCCTTCGGCGAGGACCACTTTTTTTACCTTGCTGCGGTTGAAGGCGAAGACTTCGATGGTTTTCACGGTTGGGGGGACGGTAACGGAGTTAACGTTGGCCATACGGAATGCCTGGGCGGCAATGGAAACCACTTCATATTTATTCGCTTCGTCATCGGCCACTGAATCGGGAATTACAACGTCGGTTCCTGAAATGTACTTCTTGACGCAAACGGTGCTGTCGGTAAGAGTGGAGTACTGCAGTCCGTCGGTTGTGAACTGTCCTGCAAATGCCGCGGGTGTGCAGACCGCAACTGCAGCCAGTGATAAGAGGCTTTTGGTAAAAATGTTCATGATGATAAATGTTATGTTACTATGTTACTGTGTTTACTGATTGATGAATACTTTGCTTGCCTTGTTGCCGTCAACTTTAATTATAACCGAGCCGGGGGTGGGGTGGCTGAGGCGAATTCCCTGCAGATTGAAATATTGCGGAGCCGATGGCGCGGTGTCGCCTTTTATGTGGTCAATTCCGGCAATGCCAAGGTCAACGTTGAACGAGGCGCTGTCAAATTCCACAATGGCGCGCTGGCCGGCGACGTCGTATAGACACCATTCACCTATGCTGACGGTATACAATGCGTCCTGACCGGCAGCCGAAACCTTGGCGGTGATATCGCCTCCGGTGGGAGAGGCGAAGTAGAGGTCGGCCGTGGTTTCAGAGTCGATTTGGGCGTTTGCGGTGCAAAGGGTGACGGGTGCGGTGGCCGTTCTGGAAGCAACGTCGATTGAGAACTCGAGTGCGGTTGTGTAGCCGTAGCCGCCGAAGTTGTAAACTTTGGCATTGGTGCCGGAAACCTCGGTGTAAACGGGAACATAGCCTGCTGAGCTTGATGAGATGTTGGAAATGGACATGATGCCGTTGTACTTGTTCATTTCAATGGCGCCGATAAAGTCCACGCCCTTGGCGATTTTCTTTCCCACGGCATCGGGGTAGCTTGTGACGATGAGGCATTTCTCCACGCGGGTCCAGTCGTTGTAAGGACGTTCGCACCAGTAGGAGATGTTACGTGTTTCGGCATCGACCTTAAGCACAATCGGTTCGTCCTGCAGAATATCGGTGTCCCATTCGCTCACGTAGATGTAGGCCGGATATTCGCCGAATGTGCCGAGGCTGGCTCCTGCAGGTATGGATATGGTTTGATTTTCATAGTCGAAAGTGGCTTTCACTTGCGAAATGGGGCGTGGTGGCTGATAGCTTTCGTCGTAGTCGGCCCAAAAACCGTTTAGAATAACCTCATCGGGTTCTTCTCCGGCCACTAGCTCGGGGATGCAGTACATGTAGTCCCAGCCTTGAAACGAAGCGGTGAGGCGGAATTCATCATATATGTATGTTCCGAGAATCTCGTCGCGCGTGGCTTTTCGTTTGTTTTCGGTCGGCTCATCCATGAGCTTGGCGTCGGCTTTGGTTTGCATGTCGGCGCTCTTTACGAGTGTTTTTGTGGTGATTTCGGGTTGTGCGGGCCTATTGGCTTGTAAAGAAGCGGTTTGTGATGAAACCTGAAGTGGAGTCAGTGCAAGCGATGCCACAAGGCATGAAAGCACAATGTGTGGATGATTCATGTGATGTGATTAATGTTAGAAATAAATTCAACAGTGCAAATATACGTTAAAATGGTGTATGGCCAAACAAAATGATGCTTAAAATGAATTTTAAATTACTTTTTGGTTAATTTTGAGATTTACGGGTTGTATTTAACGAATAAAAATTCGTTAAAAACATTGCAATTGGTTAACGCCTGCGGTTTGGGAAATGTTCGCGGCGGCAAAAAAGATGGTCATCTGACTGTTGGGGTTGCATGGTTGGAGGGCTTGTTGCTGCGTGGCGAGATGGGTTGATAATTTATCTGTGTTTATATTATATTTGTGTTTATATTATATTAAGGTGTAGCTTGTTGTTGGGGTGCTGGGGCTGCGTGATGAATTTTATTATGTTTGGCTGCTTATGAAAATTTTACATTTTGTTTATTTGATTGGTATTCAGTGTTTAGGGAGGGGTTTTGGCGTTGGGTGAGCTTGGAGTGTGCTAAATTTTTATCAAAAAGTTTGGTGGAATAAAAAAAGGATTGTAACTTTGCATCGCTTTTGAGGCCGAAAGGCTTTGAGAAAGCTTGAAAAACCGCCTCTTTAGCTCAGTTGGCCAGAGCACGTGATTTGTAATCTCGGGGTCGTT
>JAMPBC010000001.1:53841-72113 GCA_023666905.1 Bacteroides sp.
TTAGGCGCATCATGTTGGGAGCATCGCCAAGCACGTCGTTGATTTGATCCACATACACACCTTCGGCATCGTAAACTGCCTTAGCCGGATGTTGTTTCACGGCATTCTCCTCGGCACCGTCGGGCATGTAGTGAGCACGCCACCAGTTCACGGCAACATTGCCGCCGGCGCGAAGCTTGTTGTTAAGGAAGCCGTAGTCAGAGCTGAAGCGTGAATTCACGCGTTGGAAATCGGAACCCTTCACAATACCGTCGTGGTCAAGCCAGCTGAGTGAGAGTGATGAGGAACCGTTGTCGGAACCCTTTGAAAGACCAATGCTGTAAGTTTGCATCAGGGCAGTGCGGTGAATCTCCTTCTCCCAGTCGGTGGTTTGGGGAAGCACATCCACACCGTTAAGGTTCTTATAGGTTTGCAAGCGGGCGGTTTCGCCGTTGCCGTAAACTGACGATGACGGAGTGGCGCCATTATGGGCATATTTGTAAGCCGACCAGTAAACATCGCCCCACTGATAAGCGTTGAGCAGGTCAAGACCGCTGGTATATGTTTGCGCGGTGAGAGTGGCGTCAAACGTCACTTTGGCTTCGCCGGACTTGGCGCGCTTGGTGGTGATGATGATAACACCGTTGGCTGCCTGAGCACCATAGATTGAAGCCGAGGCGGCGTCCTTGAGCACCTGGATTGATTCAACATCGTTGCTGTTAAGGATGGTTCCGGGATTTTCGCGGGTCATCACACCATCGATAACATAGAGCGGACCGTTGGCGTCGCTGCGGAACGAGGAAGCACCGCGAATTGAAGTTCCTGTGCTCAGGCCGCCGGGAGTACCGTCGGTGGTTATGGTCATACCGGCCACACGTCCCTGCAAGGATTGGATAACGTTGCCCGTGGGGGTGTCGGCCACATCTTTCATTTTAACAACTGACACAGAGCCGGTGAGGTCCGACTTCTTTTCAGTGGAGTAACCAACCACCACCACTTCGTCGAGCAATTCGGAATTTTCATCCAGCTCGATTTTGAGTTCGGGAGCGGCTGCTACGGTTTTTGAACGATAGCCCACGTAAGAAACGGTGAGAGAGGAACCGGTGGGCACCGTGATGGAGAAATTGCCATCAAAATCGGTTGAAACGCCAAGAGCGCCGTTTTTACTTGAAACAACGCTGGCGCCAATGAGAGGCTCGCCATCTGAAGCCGAGACAACAGTCCCGTGCACAGTGACGTTTTGCGCCTGTGCTGCGATTGCCAGGAAGAACAGCAACATTGCAGTGATAATTGCTTTTTTCATGTTATTAAAAGTTGATTGGTTTTTGAATTTCATGCTGCAAAATTATTCCCCACCAATATATTTTGCTGTCAATCATGTTGCAAGGAGTGTGAAAAATCGTGCCATGCACAAATTTTCATACATTTCGCACCATTTGTCCAATAAATTCCCGGATCGGTGCCTGTTTCAGCCTTTTCGGCTTTCAACGCCCCAAACGCGAACGCACCTCCGAAGGGGTTTCGCCATAGAAGTCGCGATAACAACGGGTGAAGTAGGCCGGGGCGGAGAAGCCCACCTCGTAGGCAATCTCGCTGATGCTCTTTTCGGTGCCAACAAGCAGCTCACGCGACTGTTTGAGCCGGAGATTGCGCAACAGTTCCACCGGCGAGTAGTTGGTGAGCGCTTTCAGCTTTCTATAGAACTGCGAGCGGCCGAGCCTCATTTTTGCTGCAAGTTCATCAACGGTAATCTCAGCATTTCCCATTTCGCGGCGGGCTATTTCAAGGAAGCGGTTGTAAAACTCGCTGTCCAAATCGGCGGCAACCGGTGCCGGCGCTTCGTCGCCGGATGATGCAGGGAGCGTCCTGACATCCTCCTTCCATAAGTTTTTTATGCGTTTGCGGTTTTCAATCAGGTTTTTGCACCGGAGTTTCAGCAATTTGCCATTGAACGGCTTGGGCAGATAGCCGTCGGCTCCACTTTCGTAGCCCTGCATGCGCTGTTCGTCCATGGAGCAGGCCGTGAGCATCAGTACCGGGATGTGGGATGTGGTCACCTCCTCCTTTATGAGCCGGCAGCACTCCAATCCATCCATAACAGGCATCATAACATCGCACACAATAATGTCCGGCACGTATTTTGTGGCCATCCGGATGCCGCTCTGGCCGTTAGAGGCCTCTATTATGCGATAATCAGTCCCAAGAATCTCTTTCACAAGGCAGCGAATATCATCGTTGTCGTCTATAATCAGAGCCAAAGGACGCTCATCGGCATCCGCAGTGGCAGGCGAGGGAGCTGGCGCTTCCACTTCGCCCAATTCCTGCTCTACATCGCGGGCGGTAATGGTGGGAACTTCCGAGGTTGAGACCGGCTGATTGGTGTGACGAACAGGGAGTTTCATTGTGAAAATGCTCCCTCTGCCAAGCTCACTAACAACCTCAAGCGCGCCACCATGCAGCTCCACAAAAGCTTTTGCCAGCGACAAGCCTATGCCCGAACCTTTGGGGTGGATTTTCTCAACCTGATAAAAACGGTTGAAAATATTACCCAAATCCTCTGCTGCAATCCCCTGCCCGGTGTCGGAGACTTTGAGAACAAACGTATCAGCTTCAACGCTGCAATTGTAATGAATACGTCCATTGTCCGGAGTATATTTTATGGCGTTGGATATGAGATTAAAAAACACACGCTCAACACGTTCCGGGTCAATGGCCATTGTGAAATTATCGGGCAAGTCGATGCTGCCGGTAAGTTTAATGTGACGTTTTCGGGCTACCGCTATAAAGGATTCGGCCCAATCAGCTATGAGCGTTCCAACGTTTACTTCGCGCAGATTGAGGTCCAACTTGCCGTTCTCATATTTGCGGAAGTCAAGAATCTGATTTATCAAGCGATGCAGAATCCTCACATTTTTACCGGCAATCTTCAGCAGCGTGTGCTGTTGAGGCGTTAGATTTTCCGAGGCAGCAAGCTGCTCCACCGGCTCCGATATGAGGGTTAGAGGTGTCCGCAAGTCATGGGACACATTGGTGAAGAACATCAGTTTCGACTGCGTCATTTCGTTGAGCCTGCCATTAAGCTCCTTCTCAGTATCGCGCTGTTTTTCAAGCAATTTGTTTTGTTCAAGAAGCTCATTCTGATAGCGCTTGTGCTGCCAGAAGGAACGGAGCAAAAGAAAAATCACAATGACAAAAAGCACCAGAATAGCCACCGTGGCATAAAGCAACCCCGTTTGAGCGGAATGGCGCTGCCAGTAGTCGTTGACCTGGGTTTTAAGCAATTGTATTTTTGAGGTTTCCTCCTTGAGCGATTCATTTTGAAGCAGCAGAATATCAGCATTCGACTTATCCACAGCCGAGGCAAACGGCATCAGCTCCATTTTTTTGTACGGCTCGCCCTTCACAATGGCAAGAGCCGTGCGAATAAGCCGGTAGCCCTCGGTGGGATAAAGGAAGGTAGCGTCAATCACACTGTCGGCCACCGCCTTGATTCCAATTTCAGGAGCAGCGTCAACCCCTATTACCTTAAGCTTCATGCCACGCTTGCGCGCCACTTCCGACGCGGCGATTGCCATGCGGTCATTATGCGCATAAATCAAGTCAACATCCGGGTGCGCCTCAAGGAGCGAATCGGCAACCCGAGCAGCATCGTTGCCATTCCAATTGCCATAGCCAACGGCAACCACGTCAAGTCCAAGCCGCGGAGCCTCCCGGCCGAAGCCGTTATGGCGGTCAATGGCAGGGGTTGAGCCTTTCAAACCGTATATTTCCAGCACCTTGCCTCCGGTTTTAAGCAAATTGGCAGCATATCGGGCGGCTGCTTCTCCAATTCCAAAATTGTCCACTCCAAGCTGGGCCGTATAGGTGTCGCCATTGATGTTGCGGTCAAACACAATTACAGGCACTCCCGCTTCATACACCTCCTTTATTATAGGTGTAATTGCATCAGCCTCATTCGGGGCTGCAATAATAATGTCGAAGTTGTTATCGCGGAAATACTCAATGTCAGCAATCTGTTTCTCATTGCTGTCATCGGCCGAACGGATTTCAACCGTGGCCTCAGGGTGGAACATGATTTCACGCTGAATTTCATCGTTCATTTTGGAGCGCCAGTCATCCTGGCTGCACTGCGACACTCCAATCTTGAATTGCTTTTTCTCCTTGCATCCTGTGCCAACCGACAGAATGAGCAGAGAGACAACTGCGTAAATTATCGACGTAAATTTCATGGAATGTGATGAAATATCTGATGTTAAGGCTTTGCAAATATAAGTATAAGCTTACGAATATCAATGCATTTGATTGCAAATTTTGTGCTTTGCAACATTTTTAATGCTGTTTGCTTAATTTTTAATAGTGTTCGTGGCAGCTTTGTATTAGATTTGCAACAGAAAAATTCAAAAACCAATCAGAAATCATGAAAATATCATTGAAAAAAGCAACCGCCCTGTTGTGCCTGCCAATGGCCCTCGGCTCCGCGTTCAACGCATTGGCCGCCGACGGCGTGAAAGTGGAACAGCTCGGCGTGAACAACACACTTGTGAGGGTGGAGGGCAATGGCCGCTACCTCATGCTTCCCGTACAGGAAGCTTACGATGACGCCACCGTGAATGTGGTGGTGGACGGAAAGCTGGACCGTACAATTTTCGTGCGCCTGGCAAAATCGAAAGTAGATTACACCATGCCGCTGGATCTTGCACCTTACAAGGGCCACGATGTGGTGCTGAACATTATCACATCCCACGACCGCTCGAACGTGCGTGAAGCGCAGGACGACGCCTGCTGGAGCAACTTCTCGCTCACCGACACACTTGACACAGCCAACAAGGAAAAATATCGCCCCATGTTTCATCACACTCCCCTCTACGGATGGATGAACGACCCTAACGGGATGTTCTATAAGGATGGCGTGTGGCATCTTTATTATCAATGGAATCCTTACGGCTCCAAATGGCAAAACATGACATGGGGACACTCATCATCGCCCGACCTTGTGAACTGGACACACCATCCGGCGGCAATAGAGCCCAACGGATTGGGGGCGGTGTTCAGCGGAAGCTCAGCCCTGGACACCGAAAACAGCACCGGATTCGGCAAAAACGGCGTGGTGGCAATGTACACCTCGGCAGGCGCAAGCCAAACCCAAAGCTTGGCCTGGAGCGCCGACAATGGTGAAACCTTCAACATTTATCCCGGCAACCCGGTGATTACTCTTGACTCCGAAGCACGTGACCCCAACATGTTCTGGAATCCCCGAACCAAACAATGGAATCTGGTGCTGGCCCATGCACTTGATCATGAAATGCTCTTTTTCACATCGCCCGACATGAAGGAGTGGACACTCCAAAGCAGTTTCGGCAAAGGCGAAGGCGCTCAGGGCGGAGTCTGGGAATGTCCCGACTTGTTCGAACTTCCCCTCGGCAACACCGGAACCACAAAATGGGTGCTCATCTGCAACATAAATCCCGGCGGCCCCTTTGGCGGCAGCGCAGTCCAATATTTTATTGGTGATTTCGACGGCAAAACTTTCAAAGCCGACACCGACGCCTCCGGCAAGATTCCCACCAAATGGCTTGACCACGGCAAGGACAATTATGCACTGGTGAGCTGGAGCAACGCTCCCGAGGGACGTCGCACAGCCATTGGCTGGATGAGTAACTGGCAATATGCCGCCGAAGTGCCCACCCACCAATTCCGCAGCGCCAACACCCTGCCCCGCGAAATTTCCCTGTTCACCGCCCCCGATGGCCAAATCTACGCAGCCTCAACTCCATCGCCCGAACTTGAAAAGCTACGCGCCAATCTTGCGCTCAGCACCCGGGCCACGGCGGGAACATCCCCGAAAAACTATTCGCTGCCCACAGCCAACAATGGCATTTGCGAAATCATTGCCGAGGTCGACGCTCCCAAGGCAAGCACCGTGACTCTCACATTTGCCAACAAAGCCGGCGAGAATGTGACACTGACCTACCGGCCCGGTGAGAACACCCTTGAGTTCGACCGCCGCAAAAGCGGGATAGTTGACTTCAGCAACGAATTTCCGGCTGTGACAACCGCCCCCACTTTCTCAAAAGATGGCAAGCTGAGTCTGCGAATCTTCGTCGACACCTCAAGCATGGAAGTGTTTGCCAATAACGGCCGCTCGGTGATGACCAATCTTGTGTTTCCCACCACCCCCTACACCACCCTTTCGGTAAATGCCACAGGGGGACAAGCAAAAATAAAAGACCTGAAAATCTATTCTCTTTCAGCCACCAAATAATCCCCCTCTCAAAACCATTATAACAATGCAATCAACTCAAACTTTAGCCACCGACAAAAAGGGGATGCTCATGCAAATAATCCCCGTAATGCTCTGCTTCTTCGCCATGGGGTTTGTTGACCTTGTGGGAACAGCATCGAACTATGTTCAGAAAGACCTCGGACTTTCTGACGCTCAAGCCAACCTGCTCCCCTCGTTAGTGTTCTTCTGGTTCCTGATTTTCTCGGTTCCAACCGGAATGCTCATGAACAAGATCGGGCGCAAAAACACCGTACTCATATCGCTTGTTGTCACCGCCGTGTCGCTCATTGTCCCCATTTTCGGCGACAGCTACACTGTGATGTTGCTCAGCTTCTCACTGCTCGGAATTGGCAACGCCATTATGCAAACATCGCTCAATCCGCTGGTTACCAACCTTATTAGCGGTGATAAATTAGCCTCCACCCTCACCTTCGGACAGTTCGTTAAGGCAATAGCCTCCTTCCTTGCTCCTATAATTGCCGCATGGGGTGCCACAACTTACCTGCCCGTGTTCGGGCTCGGATGGCGTATTCTGTTCGTTATTTATGCCGTTGTAAGCTTCCTTTCAATTGCCATTCTTGCGGCCACTCCCATTGAGGAGGAACGCCCCGACAAAGCTTCGGGCGTAGGCGAGTGCCTGAAACTGCTCGGCCGTCCGTTCATCCTGCTCTGCTTCCTTGGCATTATGTGCCATGTGGGCATTGACGTGGGCACCAACACCACCGCTCCCAAAATCATCATGGAGCGTCTGGGTCTTCCGCTTGAAGAAGCCGGATTTGCCACAAGTGTCTACTTCATTTTCCGTACGGCAGGCTGCTTCATCGGGGCCTTCATGCTCCGTGCCCTTTCGCCCCGCCTCTTCTTCGGCATAAGTGTGGCCATGATGATTGCCGCAATGGGCCTGCTGTTCGTTGGCGAAACACTGCCCGTGATTTACACCGGCATTGCTTTGGTGGGCTTTGGAAACTCCAATGTGTTCTCGGTTGTTTTTTCACAGGCACTTGTCTACTCCCCCAACGAGAAGAACGAAGTGTCGGGCCTTATGATCATGGGCTTGTTCGGAGGCACCATCTTCCCGCTGCTGATGGGTTTTGCCGCCGACGCAATGGGCCAGATTGGTTCTGTTGCCGTAATGACCGCCGGAGTTGTCTATCTGGCTTACTACACTCTTAAAATCAAAAACATCTAACCATAACAACTTACGTAATATCATGAACAAAATAGTTATTGGCATGGGCGAGGCCCTGTGGGACGTGTTGCCCGAAGGAAAGAAAATTGGTGGAGCACCGGCAAACTTTGCCTACCATGTAGGGCAGTTCGGCCTCGACAGTTGCGCCGTGAGCGCCGTGGGCGACGATTCCCTTGGATTGGAACTGCTTGACAATTTCAAGCAAAAAGATGTGAAATATCACATTGAAACCGTACCTTACCCCACCGGAACAGTTCAGGTGGAAATTGATCAGGCCGGCATTCCGCAATATGAAATAAAAGAGAACGTGGCATGGGACAACATCCCTTACACCGCAAAACTTGAAACACTCGCCGAGCGCACAAAAGCGGTTTGCTTCGGTTCGCTCGCACAACGCAACGTAGTGTCGCGCAACACCATCAATCGCTTTCTCGACGCCATTCCGGCGGAAAACGAGCCCCTGATTGTGTTTGACGTGAATCTGCGCCAGGGCTTCTATAACAAAGAAATTCTTTGCAATTCCATGCAGCGCTGCAATATTTTGAAAATAAACGATGAAGAACTCGTAACAATCAGCCGCATGTTCGGTTATCCCGGCATTGACCTTCAGGACAAATGCTGGATTCTGCTTGGAAAGTACAACTTGAAAATGCTCATCCTCACCTGCGGCATCAACGGCAGCTACGTGTTCACCCCCGGCAACGTTTCGTTCCAGCCCACTCCCAAAGTGGAAGTGGCCGACACTGTTGGCGCCGGCGACTCGTTCACCGCAGCTTTCATTGCCAGCATTCTCAAAGGCAAATCAGTTGCCGAGGCTCATCAGAAAGCCGTGGAAACATCCGCCTACGTGTGCACCCGGCAGGGTGCCATGCCAACACTCCCCGCTGATTTAACTGAATAATGAAATGGTTTATATGTATAGGTTAGCATAGCTAAGGCGTTGCCGGATATTATGATACGGCGCCTAAGTCATATAATAAAAAATGGTGACGGTGGTCGATGTGAATCGGCCACCGTTTTTCTGAAAAAGCCTGTTTACAGAATGTTGCGAAGCACTCCCCAGAGAAAAAGTATGGCTACGATAATCCACACCGCAGCACTTGAAGTGGCAAGCTTGTTGAAGCGAGGGAAGCGCTCCCGGAATAGTTCCGATGCTAACAGAACACCAATTACGGGTATAAAAAACAACAACATGGCGTTATAGTGCCACGCTCCGGCTAAATCTCCGTTCAGCAAAGCATGGATGGCTCGCTGGGAGCCGCAGCCGGGACATTGCCAGCCGGTTGCCATGTACACGGGACATCGAGGAAAAAAATTCTTGGACGGGTCGTAAGCCCAATAAACAATTGCCGACAAAGCAATCACGGCCACCACAATGATGGCCGTGACAAGTGTTTGGCGTGATAGAAACCGTGCCACTGCTTTACATCAGGCTGAACAGGAACTGGAAGGGAGCAGCCACCAATCCGAGGGTAAAAGCCAAAATGAGCCACAACTCGGCACTCTCGGAAGCTTTTTGGGCCTCGGCATATTGTCCACGCTCGTAGTAGGTTGTCACCTTCGATGAATAAATCACGGCCACAATGCCGGGAATCAAGCAGCACAGAATGATTGATGCCACACACCAGCCGAAATAGGTTGGCGGTTTGGGAGGACGCACAGGCGGAGCCGGAGGGGCCGGCCTTCTCAGAGGGGCCGGAGGTGGCGGTGCAACATACGTGGGAGCCGCCTGAGTTTGCACCTCTTCATGCTCGGGGCATACTGCTTCCGGCTCCTCTGCCCGGAACAAGCCTGCCAGCTCGGGCACAGCTTCGGCATGAACCCATGTAGGCAGCCCGGTGTGCCACACAAGCGAATCGCGCTTCAACGGCATGCGGCGAACCTCCTCCAGAGTGAGCGGCCCGAACTTCTGACGGTCTATTACAATCCAGTAGTTCATTAGAAGAACTTTATTTCTTTGCCCAAAATGTCGCCGAGCAAATTGTTTGCCAGACGACTTGCGCCAATGCGGAAGTATTCATTGTCAAGCCACTGCTCGCCAAGCACCTCTTTTACGATGGTGTAGTAGGCAACAGCCTCATCGGAAGTCGACACACCGCCCGACGCTTTGAAGCCAACCATGCGGCCTGTCTCTTCATAATACTCCTTGATGCACTGACACATCACGTAGGCAGCCTCAAGCGATGCTCCGGGGAAGTCCTTGCCGGTGGATGTTTTAATGAAATCGGCGCCTGAATACATTGCGAGCACCGATGCAGCGCGGATGTTCTCGGCCGTTTTCAATGCTCCGGTTTCAAGAATCACCTTCATGTGGGCGTGGCGGCAGGCATGTTTTTGCTCGGAAATCTCGTCGCACACCTCTTCCCAATCGCCATCGAGGAAGTTGCCCATGTTGAGCACAATGTCAATTTCATCAGCGCCACCCTCGACGGCAAGAGCTGTCTCGGCCACCTTAACCTCGGGGAATGTCTGCGACGACGGGAAGCCGCCCGACACACAGGCCACATTCACTTCGCTCACATCAAGCACGGTGCGAACCACCGGTGCGAAGTTGGGATACACACAGATGGCAGCCACGGGAGCCAATTCGGGGTATTCGCTTTCAAAATCGTTGACGCGTTCGGTGAAGTGTGCCACCGACTGGGGCGAATCAGTTCCCTTGAGCGTTGTGAGGTCAATTGTGGAGAAAAGGAACTTAAGCACTTCGGGGGTGAAGTTTTCCTGCTTCTTCTCGGCAATTATGCGTTCCACTTCTTGTTTCACAAAAGCATCGTCGGTTGTGACGCGGCTTTTGGCCACTTGTTCATGATATTTATCGTTCATAGTTTATTGAGTTTTGGTTATATGCTCATTTTTAAAGTTATTGCTTGTTCAGTTTGGGGTTTGAGGCGTGTCGCCGGCCGTCGCGCCCGGTCTTTTTATCAACATTCCGGCTCACGGCTTCGTTCAAGTCCACCCCGGTTTGATTGGCAATCGCTGCGACAACCCACATCACATCGGCCAATTCATCGGCCAAATCAGGGTGGTCAGCTCCCGTGCGCCACGACTGTTCGCCATGTTCACGCGCCATAATCCTTGCCACTTCGCCAACCTCCTCCGTGAGTATAGCCATGTTGGTCAGCGGTGAGAAATAGCCGTTGCCAACAGTGCGAATCCACTGGTCAACAAGAGCCTGAAAGCCCGCTATGGATAATGTGGAACTGTTCATCACAGAAATTATTCGCGAAGTTTTGAATCAATTATAATTGTCACCGGGCCGTCGTTAATCAGCGCCACCTGCATGTCGGCCCCGAACACTCCGGTCATCACAGGCCGGCCCAAACGCTCGGCAACCATGCCGCAATATGCTTGATAAAGCGGCACGGCCAGGTCGTGGCCGGCGGCGCGGCTGTAACCGGGACGGTTGCCCTTTCGGGTCGACGCTGTGAGGGTGAACTGGCTCACGGCCAACACCTCGCCGCCAACATCGGTCACGGAGCGGTTCATCACGCCGGCATCGTCGTTAAACACGCGCAGAGCCACCGTTTTGTCGGCCAGCCAACGCACATCAGCCTCGGTGTCACCATGCTCTACCCCAACAAGCACCATCAGCCCACATCCAATGCGGCTGTGGCACCGGTCGCCGATGCTCACCGAAGCTTCGCTCACTCTTTGAATCACTATGCGCATAATCGTTTCACACTGCAGTATCACCACAAAAGTAAGAATTTTAAATTCAAATGGCAACTTTTCAGCAGTCAATGACCCGCCGCAATATGAAAATCAGTAAAAAATAAGTAAATTTGCCGCATCATTTCCATTGTCAGAAACCATGAAATTTTCCATGCCACGCACATTCGTCACCACACTGCTCGCAGCCGCGACCATCAGTATGTCCGCAGCCAACTCCACCACTCCCTACGTTGAGCCGGCCGACACATCCACCGTCGACACTTGCGGCTGGAGTTCCGTCACAGCCCCTCTCACACTCAGCTGGGCATCAAAAGATGTTCACTACCGGCAGCGGGCAACCCCACCACGCATCAATGTCACGGACACCACAATAAATGCCTGGCGCGGCGAACGAATAGGCCTTGAGGCACTTGCCGTGGCATCCTCGGACCAAGGTCCGCTACGGGTAGAACTCTCCCGTCTGACCTTCGACGGCCATAGCATAGACACACCCGGGAGCTATGCCGCTCCCATGCGCTATGTGCTCACCACGGCCTACAACACATGCGGCTATCCGTCGGCAGACCTCCCCACCTACACCGTGGCCGACATGATTGACCTCCCCGGCACCACATTTTCCATGGCCCCCCGTACCGTAAGGCCCATCTGGTGTTCCATAGAGCTGCCCCGCGACCTGCGCCCCGGACTTTACTCCGCAACCCTTAACCTGATGAGCGGGAACCGGAAAAAGCCTTTAGCATCGTTGAAACTCAACATCAACGTTTCAAACCGGACTCTCCCCGCCCCCAAGGACTATGCCTTCTACCTTGACCTCTGGCAGCAACCATACGCCATTGCCCGCTACTACGGTGTAGCCCCCTGGAGCGACGAACACCTGAAACTACTTCAACCTTACGCTCAAATGCTGGCACGCGCCGGACAAAAAACCGTAACAACCATCCTGTTCTATGAGCCTTGGGGTGAACAGAGCAACGATAAATTCGAACCCATGGTGGCTACCACACGTCACGCCGACGGCTCCTGGAGCTACGACTACACCACCTTTGACCGCTACGTAGACTTTATGGCTCAAAACGGCGTGGATGCCAACATTTCCTGCTTCACCATGGTGCCCTGGGAAATGAAATTCCGCTACTTCAACGAGCCCACCGGCCGTTACGAATTCCTTGAAGCCCCTACCAACTCACCGGAGTATGCCGAGCTCTGGACCTCGTTCCTGCAATCACTTTACAAACACCTCGCCCAAAAAGGCTGGGCCGACAAGACAATGGTGGTTATGGATGAACGCGGGCTCCCCCAGATGCTCGATGCCTATCGCGTGGCCAAAGCTGCCGTGCCCGGAATAAAAATGTCGCTCGCCGGCTCCTATCACAAAGAACTCATTGACTCGCTTGACAGCTACACGCTCATCAAGGGCGATTTCTTCCCTGCCGACGTGCTTAAACGTCGCCACGACAATGGCCAAATAAGCCTGATGTACACCTGCTGCGCCACCCCGGCCCCGAGCCAATTCTCTAACTCCGCCCCGGCCGATGGCGCTTATCTGCCGGTCTATTCCACCGCCACCGGACACGACGGCTACCTACATTGGTCCTTCTCAAACTGGACCGATAATCCACTCACCGACACCCGGTTCCGGATGTTTGCCCCGGGCGACACCTACTTCGTTTATCCCGACGGACGCTCCTCGCTGCGCTACGAACGCATGCTTGAAGGAATTCAGATGAGCGAGAAAATCAACATCCTCCGCCAAGACTTCGAAGCCGCCCGCGACCTTGAAGGTCTACTGCTGCTCAACCGCGCCCTCGAGCCCATCCGCTCCGGCGCCATGAACCCCTGGTACCCCACCTCCACCGTGGTCACCGACCTCACCCGCGCCCTCACCGCCCTCTCCCTCCGCTAATCGTCCCAATCCCCTCCTGCGGAGAATCCCCTCCCGCCACCTCATTGACACTGCAAGAAACCGCTATCGATACGGCAAGAGACCGATATTTATACTGCAAGAGGCTGCGCCAATTTCAGCACAGCCCCCTGTTGCTTTATCCGTAACTGTACTCAAGAAATCGTTTAATCTGTTTGGCTAAAATCTGGAAATTTAACACTTCACTCAGTCATTTTACACAATCGGAACACTCCTTGCATTTCCATTGCCGGAGCCTGGATAAGCAACCGGGGCCTGCTGCAATTGCGGGCCCCGGTGTCAGTTAGGGATATTTTTTTACAGAACAAAAATTTACTCATTGAATAAAGGCAGCGGCTTAGCGGACATATATTTTTTCGGCCTTGGAGCCGGTGCGCTTCACGTAAATGCCGGGCAGGAGGTTCTCGTCATTCACGCGGCGTCCCTGCATGTCAAAGTATTCAGCCGGTCCGCTGACCTGAGTGTCTGTGCCTATTTCGTTAATGCCTGTCACCTCGTGCAGTCCCATGAGTTTGTCAAGGAATGGGAAGCGGTCCTTAAGGAAAGTTTTCAGATTGTTCACCTCACCGGTGTAGGTGCCGAACACTTTCTGACCTTTCTGAACCGAGCGGTTCAGTATGGGCCAGCGGGTGAAATTGAGTTTCTGCGACTCATCAAGTGTTTTCACATACTCATCAATCTTGGCCTCGAAATATTCATAATTAAAATTGCCGTTGTAACGGAGCTGACTCCACATTTCGCTCAGTTGCTCCTGAGCCGGAGTGTCCTGTTTGATGATGCGGTCAACAAACTCTTTCATGCCATTGGCCTTCGAGGCGTCGGAATGGGTGTAAAGATAGTCATCCATATCGTTCACCGGATTGGGGCTGCCGTAGTTTTGGAAACCGAGGTCAACGTCCCACACCGGACCAACGTGGAACAGATCGTCGCCACGCTCTTTCCACATGTACATGCTCCAGAATGAGTCAAGGTTACCATCAAGCTCGCACACAATGAAATAACGGAGAAAGCTTTCAATATCGAAATATTGTCGATAACCGTTTTTCTCATCGGTGAAGTCATTTGAAAAGAGGGCGCTTTCAAATTTATTGAAATAGTTGGTAATGTAGTCCGTTTGCTCCATCACAATCTCATCCTCATCGGGTGACTTGATTGTTACCGGAATGCCGCGATTTGACGCAAACCATGATGTTTCCTGCTCGGCGTAGGCATCGATTTCCACAAAATAGCCACCCGTAAGAGCCTCGCCGGCTGTGTCCTCGGGAAGCATTTCCGTGATGTCAACGCGGCCGGGGTTCACCTCCACCTGGTCGCAAAGCTGATAGCAACCCTCATACTCGCCGTTGTAAATCACATCCACAAACGTGCAATAAGGGGTGTAGGTCATTCCGGCCTCGCGGCTGATGTCGAAAGCCACTTTGTTTCGCATGAGCGTGCGGTCGCCGTAGTTGTTAATCAGGGTCCACTTCTTCACCTTGGCCGGAGCATCGAGCGGCTGCTGCTTTTTGTTAAACTTTATTTGGAAAGGCTTCTTGGGGAATGTCCAGGAACCGTTGCCACGCCCTTTCATCTGGGCATTGTCGTCGGCAAGCAGGTCGGTGCCATCCTTTGAAATAATCGCCACGTAGGAGCCCTTGTGCTTGTCGTCCTTCGACTTAATCTGCGCCATGCCCGGAGTGTTGAACGACACAAGCGGCAAATTGGTCATTTGATAGAACTGCGAATCGTCGCCTTTACCGGGAGTACCCTCAAATTCAATCTCGGCAAAATAGCCCTGGCTGTCAGTGGCCACAATGCGCACATAACGGAAACCGCGCGATGTGTTCACATCCAGATAATTCATCTGTCCGCCTTGCAGTTCATTCTTGAACACCATGATGGGAAGTGCGTCGGAGAAATCCTCCTTGTTGGCACCTTGCACCACGGCAAAGCGGCAGTCACCGCGACGATTGCTGTAAGGCTGCAACCCCACGCGGGTAATCACGTGAGCCTCTCCCAAGTCAAGGCCGGCCCAGTTGCGGACATAGTTATATTCGGTGGGATAATCGCCCCGGAAGTAGGTATTGGGGCTGCCGTCGAAACAATTTTTGGCATCCTGACTCGAGCCCATCACAGTGCCGGTGAGCGTGTCGGCAACAGCTGTAGATGAAGCCAAAGCCAGCAAAGAGAGCAGAAGTAAATTTTTTTTCATAGGTTTGGATAAATATGGTATTGATTGGTTAATTGTTTTAGTGATAAGAACTTTGGTTAAGAGAGGTTTATTGCCGCCGCAGCCCGGCAAGCATGCCGCAGGCCGCCATAATGTCCTCGCCGCGCGAAGCCCTGATGGTGGCCGTGATGCCGTGGGCATTGAGGCGGTCGCGGAAAGCAATCATGTTGCGCTCGGACGAGGTGCGCAGCCGTGAGCCGGGAATGGCATGGAAACGAATTAAATTCACGCGACAATGCAGCCCTTTGAGCAGGCGCACAAGCGCATCGGCGTGGCGCGGGTCGTCGTTCAGTCCGCCCCACATTATATATTCAATTGACAGCCGGCGCTGGTGGGTCCAGTCGTAGTTTCGCAACATGGCCAGCACTTCCTTTATGGGGTAGGCGCGTTCCACCGGCATCAGTTGCTCCCGCTCCGTGGCAAAGGGGGAGTGAAGGCTTATTGCCACATGAACACCGGTAGTTTCAATGAGGGTGCGCAACGCATCAATCCGGCCGATGGATGAAACCGTTATGCGTTTCGGACTCCATGCGAAGCCCCAGGGTGCAGTGAGTATTTCAATGGCGGCAAGTACCTGAGGCAGATTGTCCATTGGTTCGCCCATGCCCATAAATACAATGTTGGTGAGCCTCTCGCTCTCGGCCACCGACAGAACCTGGTTTATTATCTGCGCTGCCGTGAGCTGGCCGTGAAATCCCTGACGCCCCGTCATGCAAAACGTGCATCCCATTTTACAGCCTGCCTGCGAGCTCACGCACAGCGTGGCGCGGTCGCCGTCGGGAATCATCACCGACTCCACATTGCACTCGCCCGCTCCGCGGAACAGATATTTCGCCGTGCCGTCAACCGACTCCACCCGCGCAAGCCACTCCTCGCGCCCCACGGTGTAGCGCTCGCCAAGGAGGCTGCGCGCCTGCAGAGGCAAATCGGTCATGGCGTCAATCGCCGTTACTCTCTTCACATAAAGCCACCGGGCCATTTGCCGCGCGGCAAACGGTCGCAGTCCCGCCTCAGCCGCCACTTCGGCCAGCTGACTGAGAGTCATGCCAATCAATGGAGTTTTTTCAGAATCAATCATTCAGGGGTCAATGAAAACACACAAAGATACAATTAAAAATCTTTTAATACAAACTCAACAAGCGCCAATCTGCACGTCAATCTGCTGCCACATCGCGGCAAGCACCTCATTTTCCCCAAATTCCACAGTTCCGTGAGCACCCCGAGCGTTAAAAAACATTACAATTTGGAGCAAAATTCACCCAATACGGAAATTTTTCCTTAATTCCGCCACTTTTCAGAAAAGATTATTGTTGCTTTTCAAAAAAAGTAATTATCTTTGCATTTGATAAGCAAGGCTTGGGCGAGTGCAACTTTTACCCCCCAATCTTGTTACAACCTTACTAACTGCAATTACTTAACTTAACCATTAATATTTCAAGTCAACTAACCCACATGAGCACAATTGATCTTTCTCAGTATGGCATCACCGGCGCCAAGGTGATCCACAATCCCAGCTGGGATCAGCTTTTCATTGACGAAACCAACCCCAATCTCACCGGCTATGAAAAAGGCCAGGTAACCGAACTCGGTGCCGTTAACGTTATGACCGGTATCTACACCGGCCGTTCGCCCAAAGATAAATTCTTTGTAAAGGACGACACTTCAAAAGACACCATCTGGTGGACAACCGACGAATACAAAAACGACAACAAACCCATCACTCCCAAAACTTGGGACGCCCTCAAGGAAATTGCCGACAAAGAACTCTCTGACAAGACCCTCTATGTTGTCGACGCTTTCTGCGGAACCAATGCCGACACCCGTCTTGCCGTTCGTTTCGTTATGGAAGTGGCATGGCAGGCTCACTTCGTGACCAACATGTTCATCCGCCCCACCGAAGAAGAACTCAAAGATTTCAAACCCGACTTTATAGTGCTCAACGCCTCTAAAGCCAAAGTTGAAAACTGGAAAGAACTCGGTATCAACTCCGAAACCTGCGTTGCTTTCAACCTCACTGAACGCATGCAGCTCATCATCAACACCTGGTACGGTGGTGAAATGAAGAAAGGTATGTTCTCAATCATGAACTACTACAATCCTCTTCGCGGCATAGCATCAATGCACTGCTCAGCCAACACCGACAAAGAAGGCAAAAACACCGCTATCTTCTTCGGCCTTTCCGGCACAGGCAAAACAACCCTCTCGACCGACCCCAAACGTCTGCTCATCGGCGACGACGAACATGGCTGGGACGACAACGGCGTGTTCAACTATGAAGGCGGTTGCTATGCCAAGGTTATCAACCTCGACAAAGACTCAGAGCCCGACATCTACAACGCCATCACACGCGACGCCCTGCTTGAAAATGTAACTGTGGACAAGGACGGCAAAATTGACTTCACCGACAAGTCAGTCACTGAAAACACCCGTGTTTCCTACCCCATTGACCACATCAAAAACATTGTTAAGCCCTCACGCGGTCCTGCCGCCAAGAACGTGATCTTCCTGTCGGCCGACGCTTTCGGTGTACTTCCTCCCGTATCGATTCTTGATGCAGAGCAAACCAAGTACTACTTCCTCTCCGGCTTCACCTCGAAGCTCGCCGGAACCGAACGCGGCATCACCGAACCCACTCCCACATTCTCGGCTTGCTTCGGCGCTGCATTCCTTTCACTCCACCCCACAAAATATGCTGAGGAACTCGTGAAGAGAATGGACCAGAGCGGTGCTAAGGCTTACTTGGTAAACACCGGCTGGAACGGAACAGGCAAGCGCATCTCCATCAAGGACACCCGCGGCATCATCGACGCAATCCTCGACGGCGCAATCCTCAAGGCTCCCACCAAGAAGCTCCCCATCTTCGACTTCACCATCCCCACCGAACTTCCCGGTGTAGATCCCAAAATTCTTGATCCGCGCGACACTTACGCAGATTCCACCGAATGGACAAAGAAAGCAACCAAGCTTGCTGAAATGTTCATCAACAACTTCAAGAAATTTGAGAACAACCCCGCCGGTA
>JAMPBC010000001.1:72213-106036 GCA_023666905.1 Bacteroides sp.
AAAAAATTGCAAATATAATCAAAGCGGGCTGACTCCATTTGTGGAATCAGCCCGCTTGTTATAGGGGAGGTTGATTATTGCTAAGTGATGGTATCAGAGGCCCACAACCTGGAGCAAGGAATCGTAGAAGAAGCTTACAATGCCGAGCGCAAGGATGCCGGCAACACAAATCCACATGCCAACTCGTTCGGAACATGCACTGCGGAAATGAGCCACGGTGTTTTCATCTTCATCCTTGATAAACATTGCTTTCACCACAAGCAGATAGTAGTAGAGCGAAACAATTGTGTTAATCAAGGCTATGAGCACAAGCACGTAAATGGCTACCGAACCTTGATTGATTGCTGAGGTGAAGATGAAGAATTTGCTGAAGAATCCGGCAAAGGGAGGAATACCCGCAAGGGAGAACATGGCAAGCATCATGGTGACTGCAAGACGGGGATTGGTTTTGTAAAGCCCGTTATAGTCGTCCATGGACACTTTTCCGCAGTTGTTCTCAATTGCACCGATAACGCCGAAGGCAGCGAGGTTAGAGAAGATGTAGACAAGTATGTAGTACATCAGAGCAGCCTCGCCCATTGCATTGTTTCCAATGATACCAAGCATAATGTAACCGGCTTGGGAAATTGAAGAGAATGCAAGGAAGCGCTTGAGATTCTTTTGGCGAATTGCAAAGAGGTTTCCGATGGTGATGGTGAGGATAATCAATGCGTAAAGCATCCATTCCCATGCCTGGGCATAAACCTGGCCGAACACGTTCCACAGGATAACGAGGAAAGCAAAAGCGGCCGAACCCTTGGAAATAACCGAAAGATAAGATGTGACAGAGGTGGGAGCACCCTGATAAACATCGGCTGTCCAAAGATGGAAGGGCACAAGCGAGAGCTTGAAGCCCAGACCTGACATTACAAAGGCAATGGCAACGGAGAGGAGCACCATGTCGGTTGCCGCGGGAGCAGCCAGGGCAGTTGCAATCTTACCATAGTAAAGCGAACCGGTGAGGCCGTAGACAAAGGACAAGCCCATAAGCAACACTGCCGACGAGAAGACGGCGGTAAGGATGTATTTGGCTGCGGCTTCATGGCTCTCATAGCGGCGCTTGTTGAAAGCAACCATGGCTGCGAGGGGGAGCGACGCGCTTTCCAGTCCGATAACGAACAGCAGGAAGTGACGTCCGGAAATCATAAGATACATGCCAAAGAGCGTCAGGAGCAGCAGTTCGTAGAACTCGCCGCGGCGAATGGTCTGCTCTTCAGAGTCGGTCCATTTGAGCGACTGGATGAGCACAATCAGCACACCCACATTTAAGATGTTCTTGATTGCTGCAATTGCGGGAGAGGTTTCATACATGCCGGCAAACGCGGTGACGGTGTCGTTTCCGATAACCAGAGGGCAAAATCCCCAAAGGGTGAACAATCCGAACAGCAGGCATGTGATTTTGCCAATCGCTCCCTGAGCGCGTGCAGGCATAAAGGTGTCGTTGAGGAACACTAAAAGAAATAAGACTAACAAGCTTATCTCTTGCTTCATTGCTAAAAACTGTGAGTAATCCATTTCTTCTTAATCTTTTAGTTCATTCCAATAACACTGAAAATCTCGGGGGAGAAAGTCAAGCGAATCAAATCGGCAAAGAAGTTGGGGAAGCAACCAATGGCAGCCACGCTGACAATCAATGTGATTGTAGCGGTGCGCTCCCACCATTCGGCATCAGTGAGCGAACGGTGATGATCGTCCTGAACGGGGCCAAGGAGAAGTTTTCCAACCACGCGGAGAATGTAGACGGCGGTGATAACGATTGAGCAGCAAGCCACAATTGTGAACACGCGGTGGAACATATCGGCATGCTCGAAGGAGCCCACGAAGATTGTCATTTCAGCCACGAAACCGCTCAAGCCGGGCAGACCTAACGACGCCATACCGGCAATAACATAGCACACGGCCAGGAACGGCATAATCTTCATTAGTCCACCCATTTTGGTAATATCGCGGGTGTGGGTACGTCCGTAAATCATACCGATGAGAGCAAAGAACAGGGCTGTCATCAAACCGTGCGAAAGCATTTGCATGATGGCACCGGTCATTGCCGTGGTGTTAAGCATGAGAATGGCGAAGAGCACAAGGCCGCAGTGGCTAACCGAGGAGTAGGCGTTGATGTACTTGAGGTCGGTTTGCACACAAGCCGAGAAAGCGCCATAGACAACCGAGATGCCGGTGAGGATAAGGAAAATCCATGCAAGGTCATTGGCAGCCTGAGGCATCAGATAGATGGCCACACGGAAGCAACCGTAACCTCCGAGCTTCATAAGCACGCCGGCGTGAAGCATTGACACGGCAGTGGGAGCCGAGGCGTGACCGTCGGGGCTCCAGGTGTGGAAGGGGAACATGGCTCCGAGCACACCGAATCCCACAAAAGTCATGGGGAACAGGAAGTACTGCCAGCCGGTGGAGATGGCTGCATTCTTAGAAATGTCAAGCAAGTTCCATGTGAGCTGCGAGGGGTCGGCTGCCGAATGGTAGTAAATACCAATCAAGCCAAGCATAAGGAAAGCGGAACCGCCCATGAGCATCAGAGTGAGCTTCATGGCTGAATAGTTCTTGTTTCCGCTGCCCCAAACACCAATGAGCAGATACATCGGAATCAGGGCCACCTCATAGAACATGAACATTGTGAACAGGTCAATTGAAATGAAGAAACCGAACACACCGGTGGAGAGCAGAATGAGCCAGAGGAAGAATTCCTTGGGAAGAGGATTGATTTTCCATGAGGCGAAACTGCCGGTGAGCAGGATAATTGACGAGAGAATCAACATGGCCACCGAAATGCCGTCGACACCTACAGCCAGTTTGATGTGGAGCGGTTTGAACCAATCCCACGAATCGACAAACTGCATTTGCAATTCGGGGTGAGCGGCATGGCGGGCAAGATATTCCACAAGCAAATAAATGGACAGCACCGTGAGAGCGAGCGCCCCGGTAACGGCCACGGCCCGGATTTGCTTGATGTTTTTGCAGAGGGCCACTCCGGCGAGCATGAGCACCGGAATCACCACAAAATATATCAATATATTAGAAAACATAATTTACTCTTTATTTACTTTTTCCATGATTCATAACGGGAGGCACATTACATCAGGCACAGTGCGGTGACAAGACCGAGCAGAAGCGCTCCGATGAGATAAATCCACACATACATCTGAACCCGTCCGCTTTGCAAACCGCGAATGGCCCAAGAGGCTTTGTTGGTAACGTATGCGAAACCGTCCATTGTGCCATCGATGATGTGGCGGTCAAACCATGCAATGGGGCGGCAGATACCTCCAAAAATAATTTTGTGTGTGATGAACATGTAAAGCTCGTCCCAGTAGAAACGGTGGTGGCACCATGTCCAGAGAGTGGGCAATGCATTGCGCATTTTCTCGGGAAGAGGATTCTCCTTCATGTACATTTTGGTGGCGATGAGAATGCCCACAATGGCAACGATGAGGCTCACTGTGGCAACGCTCCAGTCAAAGTGCGCCATGAAATCGTAAGGCTTGCCGTCCCAGCTAACCAGATTGCCGAAGGGAATCAAACCGGCCACAACTGAAATGGCGGCAAGAATAATCAGCGGCAGGGTCATGGTCCAGGGCTGATCGTGAGGCTGGTGATGTCCGGGGTGCACTTTGTGTTCCTTCCACCAGAAGATAAGATAGTAGAGACGGAACATGTAGAAAGCGGTGAGTCCGGCCACGAGCGACATCCACACGTAAGCAATCCAGCTGTTGCCCAAACATGCGCTCAGAATTTCATCTTTGGAGAAGAAGCCTGAGAACGGAATGATACCGGCAATGGACAAACATCCAATGAGGAATGTGATGTGAGTGATGGGCATGAATTTGCGCAAGCCGTGCATGGCGGTGTAGTCGTTCGAGCCTATGGCATGGATGAGTGCACCGGCGCCGAGGAACAAGAGAGCCTTGAACATGGCGTGGGTGAACAAGTGGAACATCGACGCCATGTAACCGAGACCTTCGTGGAATTCGGGACGGGCAACACCGAGCGACACCATCATGAATGCAATCTGCGAAATGGTTGAGAATGCGAGCACTCGCTTGATGTCAATCTGCGTGCAAGCCACCATGGCCGCGTAAAGAGCCGTGAGAGCGCCAACCACTGTGATAATGACCAGCGAGGTTTCTTCCATAAGGTAAAGCGGGAAGAGACGGGCCACAAGGTAAACACCGGCCACAACCATTGTGGCAGCATGGATAAGGGCCGACACCGGAGTGGGACCTTCCATTGCATCGGGGAGCCAGATGTGAAGGGGGAGCATGGCCGATTTACCCATACCGCCCATGAAAATGAGCACCAGCGCCCAGGTGAGCACTGAGCCACCGAGGAACACGGGAGCCGCGCTGGTGGCGAAAATGTTGCGGATTGACTCGGCAGTGCCAATATTAACGGCGAAGGTGTCAGGGGCAACATTTATCGAGGTTAGCTCTGTGAAGTTGAAGGTGCCGGTGTAGAACGACAGGATGAGGATACCGATAAGGAATCCGAGGTCGGCAAAGCGGGTTACGATGAAAGCCTTTTTGGAGGCAGACACTGCCGAAGGCTTCACATAGTAGAACCCGATGAGCAGATAGGATGAGGCACCCACCAACTCCCAGAAAATATACATCTGGAAAATGTTGGTTGCAACAACCAGGCCAAGCATTGAGAAGCTGAACAGGGCAAGGAAAGCGTAGAAACGCTGGAAACCGTGTTCGTAAACGCCGTGGTGGTCGCGCATGTAGCCGTTACTGTAAAGGTGAACCATGAAAGAGATGGTTGTAATCACCACAAGCAGAAGGGCTGAAATGGGGTCAAGCAGGAAGCCGAGGCGAATCACAAGCTTGTCATAGAACTGCAGCCAGTCATGGTTGAAAACAATGAACTGGAGGCGGTCACCGGCTTGGGAAACGAACTCGGGTGCGCCCGAGAAGAAATAAAGATAAGCGGTGTAATAGGCAAGCAGAAGAGTCACGCCCATTCCTGCTGTGCCGAGAATACCGGCCAGTTTATGGCTCATGAACTTGCCGAGCAAGCCCAGCAAGAGAAACATAAACAGGGGTATGGCGAGAATTAAAACGGGGATAGTAGCTTCCATAATGCCTTAATGTTTCATTTTTGAGAGGTCAGAAACGCTGATATTCTTGACCTCGCGGAACACATTGATTATAATGGCTATGGCGAGAGCCGTTTCAGCGGCGGCAATCGCAATTGCGAAGAGGGTGAAGAACATACCCTCCATGTTCTCAGGATACAGATAGCGGTTGAACAGGACAAAGTTAATGTCGACAGCATTGAGCATCAGTTCAAGCGAGATTAGCATCGCAATCATGTTGTGGCGGGTTACAAAACCGTACACACCGCAGCAGAACATGACAAGCGACGGAATGAGATAGTAAAGAATTGTAATATCCATTGGTCAATTATCTTTTGCGGGCAACGACAACGCCACCGATTATACATGCCAATAACAACACACTGATAGCCTCGAAGGGCAACAAATACTGATACTCACCCGTGCCCATGAGAGCCTGCCCTATTTTATGCATCACGGGGTTCTCCATGGCCGGGAGTTTGGTCATGGCCATGCCGCAGCGGTAAAGCAGAGCAAAGCAAACAACGGCAAAGGTGGCAACCGATGCCACAATGCCTAAAACACGCTTTTTGGATATGAGTTGGTCGCCGTTGTGTCCGGGATGAGATGTAAGGAAAATAGAGAACACAAACAGCACCACAATGCCTCCGGCATAGACGGCAATTTGCACGGCACCCAGAAACTCATAGTCGAGCTTGAAATAGAGGGCGGCTGTTGCAAACAGCGTAAACAGAAGGAATGTGGCTGAGCGCAAAATTTTGCGGGTGGTGACCGTCAGTACCGAAAAAACGACAATCGACAAAGCGATTATCAGATACATGATGATACTTCCTACTGATTCCATATATAATGATTGATTTATTTTTCAGTTGAGTCCTTGGGAGCGGGAGCTGCATTTCCTGATTCACCGGCGGCTGCGGCGGCTTTCTTAGCGGCGGCTGCAGCTTTGGCAGCTGCGATCTTGGCCTCTTTCTCAGCTTGCATTTTGGCAATCTGTTCAGGGGTTGGAGCAGGCTCCTCTTTTTCGGGCAGGTAGTTCAGCTTCTTCACAAGCTTGTCGCGGGTAAACACTGCCTGTTCAAAATCATTTTTAAATTCAAGTGCATCCTGCGGGCAAGTTGTTACGCACAGCTGGCAGAATGTGCAGCTTCCCAAATCATAAATGTACTTGTCGAGCTTGCGCTTCTGCTTGCCGTCCCAGGTGGGAACCATTTTAGTGGTCAGCGAAATGGTGCCGTTGGGGCAGTTACGCTGGCAAATGCCGCAGGCAATACACTTGTGATTGCCGTCGGCATCATACTTAAGTTGCAGAATGGCGCGGAAGCGATCGGGGACGTGAACTTTTTCACGATCCTCGGGATATTTTTCAGTTATCTTGGGGGTTATAAATTCCTTCCCGGTGACTTGCATGCCTTTAACAAGGCTTGCAATGCCGTGCCCCAAAGATGAAAAATAATCTTTTACACTACCCATTTGTTTAATATTCTGATTAGTAAAGTTTAAAGTTAATTATCTTATCTGACCACCAAGAATATCGAGCAATTCAGTGGTGATGCTTTGTTGACGAAGTTTATTGTATTCGAGCTGGAGCTGTTCAAGAAGTTTCTTGGCGTTATCGTTGGCACTCTGCATGGCCATTACGCGTGCGGCCTGTTCCGATGCCCGGTTTTCGGTGAACACATCCTGCATCACTGACATGAGGAACATTGGCAAAATGGTGCGGAAAATGGTGTTCGCATCCGGCTCGAAAATGTAAGGGCGGCAATTCGCACTCACGCCGTTGGCGCTGAACGTGGAGCTCACCACAGGGATTAGCTGCTCGCAACTTGGGCGCTGCCGGCTAACGCTCTTGAAGCTCATGTAAAGAATGTCCACGCGGTCAAGTTCGCCGTCAAGGAATTTATTTTGCAACACGCTCATAAAGTCCTTGACACCGTTGCCGGTGGTTTTGGAGTCGACTCCGGGCACCGTTTCCACGTGCAGATGCTTGTCCGTTAACTTAAGAACGGCTTTGGTGATTTTCCCACCCACGGGATAAATGGTTATGTCCGTATCGGCTCCGAAGTTGGTTCGGTAAGCTTCAATTTGCTGCAAGAGCAGTTTGAAAATGTTGACATTATAGGCACCGCACAGGCCATCGTCCGAACCGAACACCACAATGCCAAGCTTGTGAACGGGACGTTCAACAATGAGCGGCGATGAAAATTCGGCATCGGCCGTGAGCAGATTGCCTATTATTGTTTCGATTTGCCTGCGGTATGGCAACAGTCTACGCAGCGCCATTTCAGCCTTGTGCATTTTGGCCGAAGAAATCATTTTCATGGCGCCCGTGATTTTTTCGGACGATGCCACAGACCCTATTCGGCCTTTCAGTTCTCGCAGTGTAGCCATATTTCAGTCAATCGGTAAGCAATAAGTGAATGTCAATTAGTTAAAGCGGCTTGCCACATCGTTGGCGGCAGCGGTTAGTTTCTCCACAACATCGTCGGTGAGCTGTCCGTTGCGAATCGGGGTCAACACCTCGTCGGCATACTTGGCATGCAGCAGCTGCAGATACTGTTTTTCAAATTCCGCCACCTTGTCAAGAGGCACATTTTCAAGCAAGCCTTTTGTTCCGGCAAAGATAACGGCAACTTCATCTTCCACTGCCATGGGATGATACTGCGGCTGGATGAGCAGACGCTCGTTTTTACGACCTTTGTCAATAACGCGGGCTGTCACAGGGTCAATATCACCGCCGAATTTAGTGAACGATTCAAGTTCGCGGAACTGGGCCTGGTCAATTTTCAGTGTACCGGCAACCTTTTTCATTGACTTGATTTGAGCGTTACCACCCACACGGGACACGGAGATACCTACGTTGATTGCAGGACGGATACCGCGGTTGAACAGGGCTGTTTCAAGGAATATCTGTCCGTCAGTGATTGAAATCACGTTCGTGGGAATGTATGCCGAAACGTCGCCGGCCTGGGTTTCGATTATGGGGAGGGCTGTTAGCGACCCGCCACCTTTAATCAAGGGCTTGAGCGGAGCGGGGAGGTCGTTCATTTGCGAAGCCACCTCCTGATTGTCAATAATCTTGGCGGCACGTTCAAGCAAACGCGAGTGGAGATAGAAAATATCGCCGGGGTAAGCCTCGCGTCCTGAAGGGCGCTTCAGGATAAGCGACACTTCACGATAGGCAACGGCCTGCTTTGAAAGGTCGTCGTAAACAATGAGGGCATCGCGGCCGGTGTCGCGGAAATATTCACCTATGGCTACACCGGCAAACGGTGCGTAGTAACGCATCGAGGCGGAATCGGAAGCAGTGGCGGCAACAACCACAGTGTAGTCAAGCGCGCCGTTTTTACGCAGTGTGTCAACAAGGGCCGCAACCGTAGAGGCTTTTTGGCCAATGGCAACATAGATGCAATAAACCGGCTTGCCTTCCTCAAAGTTCTTGCGCTGGTTGATGATGGTGTCGACGGCAATAGCGGTTTTACCGATCTGGCGGTCGCCGATAATGAGCTCACGCTGACCGCGGCCAATGGGCACCATCGAGTCAATGGCCTTAAGACCGGTTTGCAGCGGCTGCTTAACCGGCTGGCGATAGATAACACCAGGAGCCTTGCGCTCCAAGGGAAGATTCATGAGTTCGCCGGAAATGGGTCCGCAACCGTCGATGGGTTCACCCAATACATTTATGACGCGTCCCAGCAATCCTTCGCCCACAGGAATAGAGGCGATTTCGCCGGTACGGCGCACTGACATGTTTTCGGTAACTTTGTCAACATTGTTGAGCAAAATCACACCCACGTTGCTTTCCTCAAGGTTAAGAGCAACGCCTTTCACACCATTTTCGAACTCCACAAGCTCATTGGCGCAAACATTGTCCAAACCATAAACGTGAGCCACGCCGTCGCCAACTTCAAGCACTGTGCCGGTTTCCTCGAACGACACCTTGGAATTGACCGTTTCAAGCTGTTGCTTTAATATTTCTGAAATCTCGCTGGGATTAATCATTGATTCTGATTTAAAAGATTTAATCGCAATTGTTTTAATTCGTTGCTGACAGAGGCGTCAACTTTTTCATTGCCAACGCTTACAGTGAAACCACCTATAAGCGAGGGGTCGATTTGCATGGAGTATTCCATTGTGCCGCCATTCAGATGCTTCTCCACAAGCTGCATGAGCCGTTTCTGGTCGGCATCGGAAAGTTTTGCGGCCGATGTTACTTTCACATCGTAAATATGGTTCTCCTGACGGTAGAGGTCCACATAAGCCAAGGCCATCAACCGGATGAATCCTATGCGGCGGTTTTCGGCGATTAGCTTCACAAAATCGGCCAGGAGCCCGGTTTTGTTGCCACTTTCACCGGCAGCCGTAAGAATAAGATTTTTCTTGTCGGCCAGAGAAATGTAGGGATTGTTCAGAGTTTCAGAAAGCTGCGGCAACTCCACAAAGGAGGCGTCGAGACGTTTCATCACATCGTAAACTTTAGTAGCCAGGCCGCGTTCTTGGGCCACAAGCAACAGAGCCTTGGCATATCGGCGCGGAATCAACCCTTCGTTCATTGGTCAGTGTGGGTGTTAGTTTTGTTTTTCCATTTCATCAAGAAGCGTATCGACGAGTTTGGTCTGGGCCTTCTCGTCGGCCAATTCGTTGCGCACCACCTTTGAAGCAATGTCAAGAGCAAAGGCGCTGACCTCGTTGCGGAATTGCAATTCGGCTTCCTTGCGTTCCTGAGCAATGGCAACTTTTGCCGCATCCATCACCTTTTTAGCCTCGCCTTGAGCGGCAACACGGGCCTCCTCGATGATTTGAGATTTCATGCGGTCAGCTTCGCGCAACATATCAGCCTGCTGTCTACGCGCCTCGGCAACGTATTTTTCCGATTCCTCTTTGGCATGGGCGAGCTGCTCCTTTGCTTCGCGGGCATACTCGACACCTTTGTCAATGAAATCGGCACGACTTTCCACTCCTTTGATTATGACGGGCCAACCCCATTTGTAAAGCACAAACAGGAGGATGGCGAACGACACAAACATCCAGAATACCAAGCCGAAATCAGGCGTGAACAGTTCCATACTGTAAGGTCAAGTGACGGATTACACGAACATTGCGAGTACGCACACGATAACTGCGAAGAGAGCCACACCTTCAACAAGAGCGGCAATCACAATCATGTTGCTTCGGATGTCGCCGGCCGATTCGGGCTGACGGGCAATCGCTTCCATAGCTGAAGCACCGATTTTACCAATGCCGAGACCGGCACCGATTGCTGCGATACCAGCTCCGATACATGCACCAAGGCCAAGAGTGGCTTGAATTTCTGCCAAAATTGTTGCTAACATAATTTTAAGTTTTTGAGTTAGAGTTTATAGTTTTATTTAATAAATACAAGTAAATGAGGTGTCAGGCCTGAGCCTTGACGGGTTCGCCATGAGGCTGTGCATGTTCTTCATGCCCTTTTTCGGTGCCGAACGATATGAACAGCGTGGAGAGCATGGTGAACACATAAGCCTGGATGAAGCTCACAAGGACATCAATCAACAACATGAAGATGGAGAAGAGGATTGACACCACTGTTGTGGCACCGGTGACCACCGGCCCGAGTGAAGCAAAGATAAATATGAGAAGAGTGAGCACAATCACAATCATGTGGCCGCCCATCATGTTGGCGAACAAACGGACGGTAAGGGCCGCAGGCTTGGTGAACACACCGAAGAGCTCGATGATTGGCATGATTGGTATGGGGAACTTGAGCCATAGAGGCACATCAGGCCAGAAAATCTCCTTCCAATAGTGCTTGGTACCGAACAGATTGGTTGCCAAGAAGGTGAACACAGAGAGCACCAGTGTTACAGCAATATTACCGGTGAGGTTGGCTCCGCCGGGGAACACAACCATCAGTCCAAGCAGATTGAGGTAAAGAATGAAGAAGAACACCGTGAGCAGGAAGGGGGCAAACTTGGGAGAGCGGTCGCCAAGAGTGGGGCGGATAACACCATCGTAAATGAACACGATGAGAGCCTCGAGAGCACCGCGGATTTTGCGCGGCGCCTTGTACATTTCGCGCCTGTGCCATTTGGCCACCGAGAACACTGACCAGATAACCAACAGACAAGCAATGAAAAGCTCGCAAACGTTTTTGGTTATGGAAATGTCCCATGGACGATAAACCGATCCATCGGCCAGCTGTTGAACCACTTTTCCTTTATAATCGCCATCCTTAGGGATGAAGAATGTGCAATCGCCATCCACATATTTTTGGCCGGAAGTGACTCTTGCCGATGAGAAACAGTGGAAACCGTCCTTGCCGAAGAGAATAACAGGAAGGGGAATGCGGTGATGATGATCAAAGGGCACTTCCCAACCATAGCCATCGCCAAGGTGTTCGAAAATAATATCCTTGGGCGACATTTTTTCTTCATCGGCCGAAGTTGACGCGAAAGCTGCCGGAGCCGTAATCACGACTGCCAACAGACACATAAAGACCTTTAAAAACTTGTTCATCACCACAATCAATATAAGCAAACAGACACCACGTTATTATCCACATCCACAATGCCACCGTCAACGGGCTGCGTGAGCTCTTCGCCTGAAGGGGTTTTATAGAGTATTTCCCCGTTGGTGAGAGTTGAAACAAGCGAAGCATGGTTGTTGAGCACAGTGAAACTGCCGTTTGTGCCGGGAAGAGTAACCAAAGTCACTTCTCCCTCAAAAACAACATCTTCGGATGAGATTATTTTAAGTGTCATGTTATTGTGAAGCTTGGTGTTTATAAATGATTTAATTGAGACAGGGGTAACCGATGCCTGGAGCCTGAGGCTTTATCAAGCCTTGACTTCGGCAAGCAACTTCTTACCTTTCTCTATAGCCTCATCGATTGTTCCGACATTAAGGAACGCCTGCTCGGGATACTGGTCCATTTCGCCGCTGAGAATCATCTTGAAGCCACGAATGGTTTCCGACAGAGGCACCATGACGCCGGGAAGGCCGGTGAACTGCTCGGCAACGAAGAAGGGCTGCGAGAGGAAGCGCTGTGCACGGCGCGCACGGGCCACAACCAGCTTGTCTTCATCGGAAAGTTCATCAACACCAAGAATGGCAATGATGTCCTGCAGCTCGTTGTACTTCTGGAGGAGTTGCTTCACAGCCTGAGCGGTGTTATAGTGGTCTTCGCCAATGATGTTAGGGTCGAGGATTCGTGAAGTCGACTCAAGGGGGTCAACGGCGGGGTATATACCAAGTTCGGCAATTTTACGGCTGAGCACGGTTGTTGCGTCAAGGAAGCTGAAAGTGGTTGCAGGAGCAGGGTCGGTCAAGTCGTCGGCCGGCACATAAATTGCCTGAACCGAAGTGATTGAACCATTCTTTGTGGAGGTGATTCGTTCCTGGAGCATACCCATTTCAGAGGCAAGTGTAGGTTGGTAACCCACGGCCGAAGGCATACGTCCGAGAAGTGCCGAAACCTCGCTACCGGCTTGGGTGAAACGGAAAATATTGTCAATGAAGAGCAGGATTTCCTTTCCGCCGCCATCTTGATCACGGAATTGCTCGGCAACGGTAAGACCGGAGAGAGCGACACGCAAACGTGCACCCGGCGGTTCGTTCATCTGACCGAACACCAGTGTGGCCTGCGACTGTTCCACTTCGTTCATGTCAACATCGTGGAGGTTCCACTCGCCCTTCTCCATTCCTTCGGAGAATTTTTTGCCATATTTCATTACACCGCTTTCAATCATTTCGCGAAGCAGGTCGTTACCCTCACGGGTACGTTCACCAACGCCGGTGAACACAGAGAAACCGTTGTGACCCTTGGCAATGTTGTTGATAAGCTCCATAATGAGCACTGTTTTGCCCACACCGGCGCCACCGAACAAACCAATTTTACCACCCTTGCTGTAAGGCTCCAGAAGGTCAATCACCTTGATACCGGTGTAAAGAACTTCCGTGCCTATGGTGAGGTCGTCAAATTCAGGTGCCGGCTGGTGAATGGGGCGGAGGTTCTCGCGGTTAAGAGCAGGCAAACGGTCAATAGCCTCGCCTATAACATTAAGGAGTCGGCCCTTTACCTGACTTCCGGTTGGCACTGCAATGGGACGGTCGAGATTGTCGACACGCTCGCCACGCTGCAAACCATCAGTACTTTCCATGGCCACACACCTGACGGTGTTTTCGCCAATGTGCTGTTCAACTTCAAGTATGAGCATGGCACCGTCAGGGCGGTCAACCTTAAGGGCAGTGTAGATGGGAGGAAGGACTTTGCCTTCGCCCTCGAAAGCCACGTCGACCACGGGACCGATTACTTGAACTATTTTTCCGTATTTGTCGCTCATGATTGGATTGGGTGTATTATGGAGATTATATTAAATTCTTAAAAATGGAAATTGTAAACAATAATGAGCACCATCAACACAAGGTTGAAAAGGTTGATTGGGAGGAGATACTTCCATTCAAGTGCAAGCATCTGGTCAATTCTCAAGCGGGGGAAAGTCCATTTGAACCAAATTATGATAAATGAGAGGAAAATGGCTTTACCAATGAACCAAACAACAGAGGGGATGTAGGCCATTATGTGGTTAAAGGTGTCCCAGCCGGGGAACTGCAGAGGCATCCATCCGCCAAGGAAAAGCAGAGTGGCCACCCCCGACACAATGAAGAGGTTCAGATATTCGGCCAGATAGAAGAATCCGAAATGGATACCGGAATATTCGGTGTGGTAACCGGCGGTGAGCTCGCTTTCGGCCTCGGGAAGGTCAAACGGACCGCGGTTGGTTTCGGCCGTACCGGCAATCATGTACACAATGAAAGCGATTATGGCAGGAAGGTGGCCGGAGAATATGAACCAAAGGTTTTGCTGCTCCTCGACAATTTTCACCACATCCATTGTGCCGGCGAACGCTACCATTGTGAGCACCGACAAACCTATTGAAAGTTCGTAGCTAACCATTTGCGCGCCTGAACGCATGGCACCGATAAGAGTGAACTTATTGTTACTTGACCAGCCTGCAAGCAGGATGCCAAGCACACCTATGGACGATACGGCGATAAGGAAGAAGATGCCGATGTTGAAGTTGATTATCTGCAATCCGTTACCCCAGGGGAGCACTGCAAAGGCAAGCATCGAGGCAATGATTACAAGATAGGGGGCAAGCGCGAAGAGGAACTTGTCGACATGGTTGAGCGTGATGAGCTCCTTGATGAGCATTTTGAACATGTCGGCGAAACTTTGCAGCAAACCGAAGGGACCTACACGGTTCGGGCCGAGACGGCACTGGAATGCGGCACAGACCTTGCGCTCATAATAGATATAGAAGAGAGCCAACAAAGCATAGACCAGAAGCAGAACCACACCAATGAGCACGCATTCCACGGTTGTAGCGAGCCAATTGGGCATTCCGAGGGTGGATTCAAGGAAGTTGTCTATCCAGGCTGTCAGTAATGAAAAGTCAAACATAAAGGGCTGAATTTTACTTATGAAATGTAATTGACAATTGGTTAGATGCAAAAGGGGTTAGCGGTCCATGTCGGGCACAATGTAATCAAGCGAGCCACCAATGGTGATTAGGTCGGCGATTTTGCTGCCACGGGTGAGGTGGTCAACCGACGCTGCTGCCGTCAGGCTCGGTGGAACGAGCTTCACACGATAGGGGGAAGTGCCGCCGTCGCTTTCAATGTACACGCCGAAGGTGCCGCGGCATCCCTCGACGGTGCGGAACCAGTGACCAACAGGAAGTTTGAGCACTTTGGGCACCTTCACGCAGTATTCGCCTTCAGGAATATTGTCAATGAGTTGCTCGATTATTTTTGCGCTCTGCTCCATTTCCTCCATTCTCACTTTGAAGCGGGCCATGGAGTCGCCTTCGGTTTTCACCACCTGTTCGAAGTCAAGCTCGGAATATATACTGTAGGGATCGGTTTTACGCACGTCGCAGGCCCAGCCTGAAGCGCGGCCCGAAGGACCGGTAACAGACCAAGAGATGGCATCTTCGCGTGAAAGCACGCCAACACCAACCATGCGGTTTTCGGTAATCACGTTGCCGGTGAACAGCTTGTTGTATTCGCGGATGTTTTTGGGGAGCACGGCAAGAAGCGCTTTCACATCCTCTACGAAGTCGGGGGCAAGGTCCTGCATCACACCACCCACACATTCATAATTGAATGTCATTCGGGCGCCGCAGGTTTTCTCCATGATGTCGAGAATCTGCTCGCGCACGCGGAGTGTATAGAAGAGCATGGTGGTTGCACCGAGGTCCATGCAGAAGGTTCCAATGAAGAGGCAGTGCGATGCAATGCGCGAAAGCTCGTCCATGAGAACGCGGATAACCTGTGCACGGCGTGAAATTTCAATACCGGCGGCCTGCTCGATGGTCATGCAGAGGCAGTGGTGATAGTGATGACCCGAGAAGTAATCCATACGGTCCATGAAGTGGAGCGTTTGAGGATATGTGAGCTTCTCGCATATCTTCTCTATGCCGCGGTGGATGTAGCCCATGTACACGTCAATTTTCTTGATGATTTCGCCATCCACAGCAGTGCGGAAGCGCAACACGCCGTGAGTTGCGGGGTGCTGCGGGCCAATGTTCACCACAAAATCATCGGGTTGGAAAATGCGCACTTCGCGTTTTTCCACCTTTCCGTCGGGGAGCTCCACGTACGTGTCGGTAAAGTCGGTTTGGCGTTCGCTTTCAACGGACACGGGATTGTTCTCCTCGCTCTCGTCAAAATCCTTGCGCAAGGGGAATCCTTTCCAGTCAATGTCAAGGAACAAACGGCGCATGTCCGGGTTGTTGATGAATACAATTCCGAAGAAGTCGTAAACCTCGCGTTCGAAAATGCCTGCAATGTGCCAAAGGTCGGCCACGCTGTGAAGCATGGGGTTTTCCACATTGTCAGTGGTAACTTTAACCGAGATGTGGCGGTTTGTTTCGGTGGAGGTGAGATAGTATATGCAACCGAGCTTGTCCTTCCAGTCCATGCCCACAATGGTGACAAGGAAGTCGAACCGGAGCTCGGGATTATCGCGCAGTGTTTTGGCAAAATCGTGCCATTTTGCATCGGGCACGTTCACCAGCAGAATGTCGCCATCCTCATATATGAAATCGGGGAATAATTTGGCTATTGTTTCCTTAAGTTCTGCCATAGGTTTGTCAGAGTTATTCTATACTTACAAAATGGTATCAATCATCAACACCTTCAATGGGGTGTGCTTTGAGGAATTCTTCACGGTTCTCCTGCCGGTTAACGCCTCCGAAGAAACGCTCCACTTTCATTTTACGCGAAAGCTGCATAATGGCATATATCATAGCTTCGGGGCGCGGAGGACAGCCGGGAAGAAAAACGTCGACGGGAACTATCTTGTCAATACCCATTACAACATGATAGGATTTCTTGAACGGGCCGCCGGAAACAGCACACGCGCCACATGCAATCACATATTTGGGTTCGGCGAGTTGGTCGTACAGACGGCGCATAACGGGAGCCATGCGTTTCACAATGGTTCCGGCCACCATCATAAAGTCGGCCTGACGGGGCGATGAACGGGCCACTTCCCATCCAAAACGGGCCATGTCATAGCGGGCAGCGCCAAGTGACACAAATTCAATTCCGCAGCAGCTTGTGGCAAATGTCAGAGGCCAAATGGAGTTGCTTCGACCCCAGTTTATAAGTTTATCGAACGAGCCGACAATAACGTTTGTGCCATTAGCCTGCAGTTCCTTTACAAGATTTTCAATGTACTCATTGTCTTTCCATGCATCGTAAGGCATGCTTTTTGTTGTCACTTCCATTCAAGAGCTCCTTTCCGCCAAGCATAAACCAGCCCGAGCACTAATATTACGAAAAAAACAGCGATGCTGAGCAGTCCTGCACCTCCAAGGGTTCTGACTATGGTGGCCCAAGGGAAAAGGAACACGCACTCGACATCGAACATCAAAAACAAAATGGCGAACAGATAATATCCCACCTTAAATTGCGCCATGCTTTCGCCGCGGGTCGGGATACCACATTCGTAAGCTTCGCCCTTCTGTACGTTGTAGGATTTGGGCGAGATGAGCCCGGCAAGCCACAGAGCCAACCCCACGAGGGCAATACCCGTAACGGCGGCCGTGATTGCGAGTGTAGATGATAGGATTGTAAGTGATATCATACTATTAATAGCAAATAATACTAATTTCAACGCATTAAGCAACGGAAATCAGTCTGTCTCTCAGGCGATTGCGTGGCAAATGCAGGCCTTGGGAAACAATATGCTTTCCGTAGCAATGTGGTTTTACGCTGCAAATATAAGCAAAAAATGTTTAACAATCCCTCAATCCTTTCACATATTTTTGAAAATGTGCAATATGTTTTTCAGCAGGTTTTCAAAAGCTTTGTTTTGTCCCGTGCTATTGGAGCGCGTTGAGGTCGGGTGGCAGATAGGCCTCGACCAGATACTGCTTTCCGTTAACGGTTATTTCAAATGTCAGGTCAAGTTGGTCGCGAAGATTTGCGGTTGCCGAAAGGTCGCCAAGTGAAACATCGGCGCCCGTTGATGCGACAACCTTGGATGAAGAAGTGGCTTGCATAGTATACCCCTCGGGGTCCAGACCCAGTTTCAAACCGGAAATATCCAAATCAACAAGCGATTCGCCGGAGCCTGCGAGTTCAAGCGATGCTACATGAATCGAGGCTGTGAAATTCCGCGGGTTGAAGCTGATGGCGTAAACCGGGTCGTAATAAATCATGTGCTGCACAACAGAATCCGGGTTGGACACGGTTGTGGTTCCAAAGGCCTCAACCCTATATGGATAGGAGGTGACGCGGTAAAGATTGTCAACGGTGTACGATGCATAGAATCCGGCCGTTGGCTCGGGATTCAGTTCGTTTGACTCCGTGTAGATTATCACCACATCGGTCAGAGTGACATCGGCGCCGGGAGCGCCGTCGGAGTGGAGTTCGGCAGCTTCAATTATACGCCGCTTTTCATGCGAACCGGGTTCGTAGGTCCACACTATGTTTGAAAAAGTGATTATTTCGGGGGGCGATGAAGGCGATAACTGTATGTTATTGATTGTAAGCGTGGCATCACGTTTTTCATCATCGAAAGTTATGTAATAGGACACACCTTCGGTTATAGAAGCCGAGCCCCTGGCACCACCCGCCGGCGCCACCACGTTGAACATCTCGGGGCTGTTGGCAATCACCAGATGCTTGAAAGGTTCGTCGCTGCCGCATCCCGCGAGGACACAACATAGAGTGATGAATAATATGCCGGGGCTGATGAACTTCATATATTCTTTCAACCCGCGAACAGCTAAAGTTGTTTTAGGAACCGGCTACTTTTTTGTGTTGAAAAACAAGCGAACGGTCAGACCGAACAAGCGGGGCCTGCCTTTTTGGACGAAGCGGTTGCCTACGGACTCAAAATAGAAGGTGGAGTATTTTGTTCCGGTGATGTTTTCAATCCACCCTTCCAATTCAATCCACTGACGGTTAGCCGTGACAGAGGCTCCGGGCAATGCATAGAAATTCTGTGCGGCATCATTGGCCTCATTCCAGTAAATTTTCCCTATTCCACGCATATTCACGTTGTAGGTCAAATGCCAGTCGGCGCCGATGTTATGATTGTAAGCAGCCGAGAGAAACAGGGTGTTTTGCGGAGCATAAGGCACCGTTTTACCCTTATAATTATTCGTTCCGTCAATGAATTGGCGGAACTTAGCATTAGTGTAACCGTAAGCCACGCGGAAGTCCCAGTTGGACGTGGGATTGTAGCGGATTTGAAGTTCGGCTCCGAAGCTGCGCGATTTTCCGGCGTTAGTGGTTATGCGCCCGGTCAAGTCGCCCTCGGGCAGAGTGGTGACCTGCTGGTCGGTCAGGTCAATGTAGAAAAGCGCGATGTCGGTCATTACCCGGCCCTGCGCACAGCCTATGTGGGCGCCTATTTCATAATTCCAGCTACGCTCCGGCTTGTAGGAAATCATGCGGTCAACATCAAGGTCGGCCTCCGGCGCTCCACCCATGGGCATGAGTTTGTTCACCTCGTTCATCATTTTGTTTTGAAGGAACTGACTGAACATTTGAGTGTTGAAGCCGCCTGACTTATAGCCTTCGCCCACCGACGCATAGATGCTCGAACCGCTCTTCATGGGCAGGTCATAGCTCAGGGTGAATTTGGGCATAAATTCCAGGAAATGGTCTTTCAACCGGCCCCCCTCGTCAATGTCAATGGGAGCCTTGACAATGGGCACCGGGGGAACGCCCGACTTCATATAAGCGGAAATACCGGTGTGGCAAACGCTTGTGTAGTCCAAACGGGTTGACTCATAATCCAAACGCAGTCCCAGAGCGAAGTTGAACTTATTTACTTTAAAGTTGCTTTGATGATACAGAGCCACACCGTAGGTGGGGTTTTTGAAATCGCTCAAAAGAGGAATTGTGGGAGTGTCGAAAGCCAGCCGTACGGGGATTTTGTCGTTGTTGTTGACACGGTCGGTGATCAGAGCGGCAATTCCATCGTCGGCAAAAATAACAGGCGCCCTCATGGAATTGTGCTTGTAGAATCCGAACACGCCGCCAAGCCATGAATAATTGCCCACATCGCCACGAATTACAACATCCTGCGTAACACTGGTTTCATGCACAGCCTGGGTAAGTGTGAAATAATTAAGCGGCAGGAAGTCCTGGTCAAGGGTAAGATTATCCGTAAGATGTTGGAAGGAGGTTATGCTCGACAAAGTGAATTTCCCTGCATTCCATTTCACGGTGAGCGCGTCGCTCACCACGTTTCGACGATAGAAACAGGTGTCGTTATAGTTCACGCGGTCGCTGCCGAGGTATTCGTAGGGATACCCGGACTGCTGGGTGTAGTTGAACGAAGCGGTGTTATCGGCCGCAACCGTAGGTGAAATCTGCCACTGGGTGGTCCACCGTAGCGAGCCGCCCTTTTCAGCGCCAACCTTTTTTGCATTATAATAATTTTTATAGTAGCCGTCGCTGAACATGAAATTACCCGAGAATGACATGGCGAGGTCAGGAGTGAATTTCTGGTAATGGGCCACGGACATAAATGCCGCCGGACCATTGCCCACGGTTGCCGCCACGCGGCTTCCCTGCCAGTCCATTGGCTTGAGAGTGTAAATGTTCACCTGTCCTCCCATGGTGTTTCGGCCATACAGGGAACTTTGCGGACCGCGGAGCACCTCAATGCGTTCAATGTCAGTGGCTGCAAAGTCGTAGGCATTCTTGTTCAGGAACGGCACATTGTCCACGGTGAGCCCGACGGCCGAGTTGTCCATTCGCGAACCGATGCCGCGCACATAGATGCTTGATGTGATTCGGCTGCCATAGTCGGGGATATAGAAGTTGGGAGCTATTTCGCTCACGCCCTTCATTGACGTTATGGAGAACTGTTCAAGCTGTTTTTGCCCCACCACAGTGGCTGCGAGAGGTTGCAAAGCCAGGTCAGATGTTTGCTTGATTGCCGTAACGGTGACATCGCCGAGCCACACGGCTGAATCAGACCATTCAGCGGGAGCCGAAACCCCGGAAGCGAAACAGGAAAGGGAAAGACATAAGGCAAGTATGATGTTAAATAATCTTTTCAGCATAGAACAGGGATGAGATAATGATGTGTTTCAGGGCGCAAAGTTACCATTTTCGCGCAATGCACACAATAGAATAAAAAAAAATGCGTACATTTGCGCCCGATAAGTTACAATTTTTTGATACAGATATAAATCATTTCAAAAGAATATGGCTCAACAAGACGATGTATTCAAGAAAATAGTTTCGCACGCCAAAGAGTATGGCTTCGTTTTCCCCTCAAGTGAAATTTACGATGGCCTCTCGGCCGTTTACGATTACGGACAGAACGGCGTGGAGATGAAAAATAACATAAAACGCTACTGGTGGGACGCAATGACCCTTCTCCACGAAAACATTGTGGGAATCGATTCCGCCATTTTCATGCACCCCACCATTTGGAAAGCATCGGGCCACGTGGATGCGTTCAACGACCCTTTGATTGACAATCGCGACTCCAAAAAGCGCTATCGTGCCGATGTGCTTATTGAAGAGGCCATTGCAAAAATCGACGACAAGATTGAAAAAGAGGTCGCCAAAGCCCGCAAACGTTTCGGTGAGAATTTTGACGAAACTCTGTTCCGCGAAACAAATCCCCGCGTTTCCGAGCACGTTGCCAAGCGAAACGCGCTCCACACACGCTTTTCCGATGCAATGAACGCCAACAATCTCGACGAGCTCCGCCAGATTATAATCGACGAAGAGATTGCCTGCCCCATTTCCGGCACCCGAAACTGGACCGACGTGCGTCAGTTCAACCTCATGTTCAGCACCGAAATGGGCAGCACCGCCGATGGTGCCATGAAGGTGTATCTGCGTCCCGAAACAGCCCAGGGCATTTTTGTGAACTACCTCAACGTGCAGAAAACAGGCCGCATGCGTCTGCCTTTCGGCATTGCCCAGATTGGAAAGGCCTTCCGCAATGAAATCGTGGCCCGCCAGTTCATTTTCCGCATGCGCGAATTCGAGCAAATGGAAATGCAATTCTTTGTTCGCCCCGGCGAGGAATTGAAATGGTTCCAAACCTGGAAAGAATGGCGCCTGCGCTGGCACAAGGCTCTTGGGCTGGGCGATGAAAAATATCGCTATCACGACCATGAAAAGCTGGCCCACTATGCCAACGCCGCTACCGACATCGAGTTTCAGATGCCGTTCGGGTTCAAAGAGGTGGAAGGCATCCATTCACGCACCAACTTCGACCTTTCGCAACATGAAAAATATTCAGGAAAGAACATCAAGTATTTTGATCCCGAACTGAACGAGAGCTACGTTCCCTACGTTATTGAAACTTCCATTGGCGTTGACCGCATGTTCCTGTCGGTGCTCTGCTCATCGTACGAGGAGCAGATGCTTGAAGGTGGCGACAAACGCGTTGTGCTTCATTTGCCGGCAGCCATTGCCCCTGTTAAATGTGCCGTTATGCCTCTGGTGCGCAAGGACGGACTGCCCGAAAAAGCTCGTGAAATTGTCAACGACCTCAAGTTTGACTTCGCTACGCATTACGATGAAAAAGATTCCATTGGCAAACGCTACCGCCGTCAGGATGCAATAGGCACCCCCTACTGCATCACCGTTGACCATCAGACACTGGAGGACAACACAGTGACGCTCCGTCACCGCGACTCAATGGAACAAACCCGCGTGAATGTGGCCGACCTCCACAAGCTCATCCACGACAACGTGAGCCTCACATCGCTGCTTCGCAAACTCGCCTGAGCCCATCGGCTTAAGTCCGGCTCTCTCACTCAACGTATGTTCAACCAAACACACATACCTAAATGAAAATCAAATCATCAATCATAGTCCTGCTGTGCGTTGTGGCAGTGGTGCTTCTGCTTGGCGGAGGCGCATGCTCATCCTACAACAACATGGTGAAACTCGAGGAAGGCGTCAGCCAAAGCTGGGGAGAAGTGGAAACACAGTACCAGCGCAGAGCCGACCTAATCCCCAACCTCGTAAGCACGGTGAAAGGCTATGCCACACACGAGGCACAGACCTTTGAAAAGGTTACCGAAGCCCGTGCAAAGGCCACATCGATAACATTGGATGTAACCGACCTCACCGAGGAAAATCTTGCCAAATACCAACAGGCCCAAAACGACCTCTCAGGAGCCTTGAAATCGCTGCTGGCAGTTTCGGAAAACTATCCCGATCTGAAAGCAAGCGAAAACTTCAAAGACCTCCAGGCTCAGCTTGAAGGAACCGAAAACCGCATTGCTACCGCACGCAAGCGTTACACCGAAACCGTGCAGCAGTATAACATTGCAGTTAGGCGTTTCCCTGCCAACATTTTTGCCGGAATGTTCGGATTCTCACCAAAGCCGCAGTTTGCCGCTCAGGAAAGCGCGGCACAAGCGCCTGTGGTTAACTTTTAAAGCCATCTCCACATAATTTGCCGGAAAAATGAAAAAACTATTTCAAAGCTTAGCAATAGCAACATTCGCAGCAATAGGCTTTTGGTCGTGCGGCGACGATGACACCTGGAGTGAATATGAGGAGTGGCGCGAAACCAACACCGAGTGGTACAACACCCAGCTGTCACGCAAAAACGTTGACGGGACTCCCTACTTCACCGTAATCCAACCTGATTGGTACCCGCAGTCAGGCGTGCTGATTCATTATTTCAATGACCGCGAGCTGACCAAGAACAATTTGCAGCCCATGCTCACAAGCCATGTCACTGTGAAGTACCACGGCCGGCTTTACAACGATGTGTGTTTCGACTCCACATCCGTCGGAGCCGACAGCGTGCGCACATTTGCGCTGACAAACACAATCACCGGCTGGCAGATTGCCCTGACCCAAATGCATGTGGGCGACTCCTGCGAAATCATAATCCCCTACTCGCAGGGGTACGGCTACGCCGGAAGCACCTCTGCGACAGGTGTGCAAACCATCTCGCCCTATTCCACACTGCGTTTCAACATCGGTCTCAAGGAAGTTCCCGCTTACGAAATTCCCTGAACCGAAACAACCAACATAACCTAAGCCGCAGCAACCCAATGCTGCGGCTTGTTTTTTGAACAAAAGGCACCCGAACGGCGTTAATCATATCACAGCCTAAACTTATCAATGAAATGAAAACGAAATTATTATTTTTAACCCTCGCTCTCTTTTCTCTCTCATTTGTGGCATGCGATGACGATGACGACAACGATGTACGCCCCTCACAGGTTCCGCAGACTTGTCTTGACGCGTTCCAATCAATGTATCCCAACGTAAAGAATCCCGAATGGGAACGTGTGGGACAATATTACACAGCCGAATGGAAAGAAGGCAACGGATTACGCGATGTAGAGGCCTGGTTCCGCACAACTCCGGATGCATCGGGAAGCTGGGCCATGACCCAAACCGATTATGGCAAAGACCTTTTCCTTGTCCCCACCGAACTCAACGTTGCATTTAACAAAACCGAATATTCAACAGCGGTTATTGATGACATTGACCTGTATGAATACCCCGACTCTACCCGCGACATATATGTGATTGAAGTCACTCCACGAGGAGAGCGACAGGACGTGCTGTTAGTGTTCCGGGCATCGGACTGCACATACCTCAAGGCCGTTCCCGACAATGACATTGACATCACCCCCGACACTGTGCTCTGATTCATTTCCGACACCCCATCATATTTCACACACCGCCGACGGCAAATTGATTGCTGCGGCGGTGTGATTTGTCTGTTTTACACTTTTTTCGTACTTTTGTGAGGACACAAACGCCAATCAATACCCCTCACAACCATGAGCGAAGAAAACTACACTGACGAAGATTTCCTGGACCCGACAGACAACGATGCGGAAGCCGGCGAAGGCGGGTTCCAATCAATGTTCGTTGACCTCACTGACGATGTGGTGCGCCAACAGCTGCGCGGCATGTTTCAAAGCTGGTATCTGGACTACGCTTCCTACACCATTCTTGACCGCGCCATCCCCAACATCGACGATGGCCTGAAACCTGTGCAGCGACGCATCCTGCACTCAATGAAAACGCTCGACGACGGCCGCTTCAACAAAGTTGCCAACATTGTGGGTAACACCATGCAATATCACCCTCACGGCGACGCCTCCATTTATGGCGCGCTTGTTCAGCTGGGTCAAAAGGAGCTGCTGGTTGAAACGCAAGGGAACTGGGGCAACACACTGACCGGAGCGCCCGCTGCTGCAGGCCGATACATCGAGGCCCGCCTTTCGCAGTTCGCCCTCGATGTGCTCTACAATCCCAAGGTGACGCAATGGACAATGAGCTACGACGGCCGCAAAAAAGAACCCGTAACTCTTCCGGCCAAATTCCCGCTTCTGCTTGCCCAGGGGGTAAGTGGCATTGCAGCAGGACTCTCGTCGCTCATACTGCCGCATAACTTCAACGAGATTCTTGATGCAGCCGTGGCTTATCTTCGCGGGGAGCCGTTTACGCTCTATCCCGACTTCGCCACAGGCGGATTCATTGATGTGAGCCGGTACAACGATGGCGCCCGAGGAGGCAAAGTACGCATTCGCGCAAAAATAGAGAAACTTGACAGCAAAACGCTTGCCATAACTGAAATACCTTTCTCAACCACCACCGAATCGCTCATCGATTCCATTATCAAAGCCGCTGAAAAGGGCAAAATCAAAATCAGGAAAGTCGACGACAACACTGCCGCCACCGCCATGATTCTGGTCCACCTGCAGCCGGGAACATCAAGCGACAAAACAATTGATGCCCTCTATGCCTTCACCGATTGCGAATTGCCCATTTCGCCCAACTGCTGCGTTATTTACGACAACAAGCCTCACTTCGTAAGCATTAGCGATGTGTTGCGCCGCAGCGTCGACACCACCCGCTCCATTCTTGGCGCCGAACTGGAAATTCAGCTTGCCGAGGTGCGCGAACAGTTGCACTTCGCCTCCTTGGAAAGAATTTTCATTGAGGAGCGGATTTACAAAGACCGTGAATTTGAACAGAGTGCATCGAAGGAAGAAGCAATTGCTCACATTGACCGTCGCCTTGAGCCATGGAAGCCGAAATTGCTCCGCGAGGTCACCACAGAGGATATTGAGCGCCTGTTTGAAATCAAAATGGGCCGCATCCTCAAATTCAACTCCGCCCAGGCCGAGGAAAACATTGCTGCCTACAAAGAGCGCATGGCCGAGCTTTCAAACACTCTGGCTCGCCTTACGGAACACACCATCGAGTGGTATCTCACATTGAAAGAGAAGTATGGCGAGGCACACCCCCGCCGCACGGTTATCCGCAATTTTGAAAATATTGCCGCGGCCACAGTGGCCGAGGCTAACGAAAAGCTCTACATTAATCGCGAGGAAGGCTTTATTGGCACTTCGCTCAAGCGCGATGAATATCTTTGCACCTGCTCCTCGATTGACGACATTATAATTTTCTATAAGGACGGCACCTACAAAGTGACACGCGTACAGGAAAAAATGTCGGTTGGCAAAAACGTGCTATATGTCAATGTGTTCAAAAAGGACAGCCGAACCATCTACAATGTGATTTATCAGGATGGCAAGGGTGGCCCATACTACATGAAGCGATTCAACATAACCGGTGTGACCCGCGACCGCGATTACAACGTGACCCAAGGTACCAAGGGCTCCAAAATTGTATGGTTCTCGGCAAACCCTAATGGCGAAGCCGAGGTTGTAAAGGTTACCCTGAAACCTATCCCACGTTTGAAGCGGCTTTTCATTGACGTTAATTTTTCGGAGCTCGCCATCAAAGGGCGCTCGGCACGAGGCAATCTCGTAACCCGCAATGAGGTGCATCGTTTCTCACTCAAGGAGAAAGGAAAGTCCACTTTGGGCGGCCGCAAAGTGTGGTTCGACCCCGACATTCTTCGTCTCAACTACGACGGCCGCGGAAACTACCTCGGCGAATTCGGACCTGACGACCTTGTGCTTGTGGTCCTTGACAACGGTGAATATTACACCTCGACATTCGATGCCGCCAACCATTACGACGACAACATTCTGCGTATTGAAAAATATCGTCCCAAACATGTGTGGACAGCAATTGTGATGGACGCCGACCAGCAGAATTACCCCTACATGAAACGCTTCACCTTCGAGCCATCAGTCAAAAAGCAGCGCTTCATTGGCGAGAATCCCAAGTCCAAACTCATGCTGCTAACCGAATGGTTCGGCGCACGCTTTGAAATAACCTTTAAGGAGCCTGACACGTTCCGCGGACCGCTTCAGGTAACCGCCTCGGAATTCATAGCCGTGAAATCGTTCCGCGCCAAAGGGAAGCGCCTCACCACTTACGGAATAGAAAACATCATGGAAATAGACCCGGTCGAGACCGAGGAACCGGAAGAGGAAGTGGTTATTGATGAGGACGCCGGGAGTGAACCGGAAGTAATTGATGAGGACGCAGGAAAATCGGAAGAGGAGGTTCGCGATGAAATTCTTGGACAGAAGCGTATTTTTTAAGCGAGCGCTGCTCCCGGTGGCATTGATGCTGACAACACCGGCATGGGCCGTAGATGCAAAACCTGCCTCTGAGATAGTTGACACGGCAACGGTGGAAACAATTCGCCCCGTCAGCGCATTCTACTCCATCGAAGCCGGCTCGGCTCACATTGCCGACACATATCTCACCCCCATAAAATATTCAGGCTGGCACACCGGATTTGATTACAGCCGCTCGCAAGCCATGAAGTTTTCACCTGAGAAATGGACAATGCACCTCAATCTGTCGCTCGGCTTTGACAGGGTGCTGAACGGGATTCGCAACCATTCTATGCTCAACGGCGAATTGAAAGCGAAGTGGGGAATGACCCGACGCTGGAAACTCCCCTACAATCTGAGCGTGGGTGTTGGCGCACAGGCACAGCTCATGGCCGGATGCCTATACCTTGACCGCGGAGGCAACAACCCGGCTTCGGCAAAAGCCTCGTTTACGCTCGGACTGATGGGATACGCCGCTTGGCAATGTAATTTAGGAAAGATTCCGGTAACGCTGCGTTACCAGCCGTCGCTACCCGTAACCGGTGTCTTCTTCGCGCCGGACTATGGCGAACTGTACTACGAAATTTATCTGGGTAACCATTCCGGATTGGCCCATTGGGCCCATTGGGGCAATTATTTCAGCTTCAACCATGAACTCACGGCCGACCTGCGCTTTGGCGCAACCACATTGCGCATAGGCTACAAAGGAGCCGCTTACAGCACCGACGTGAACCACACCGTAACCAACATTTTCACTCACGCGGCCGTGCTGGGCGTGGGCGGTGAATGGATTTCACTCAACCCGCGGAAGAAACTCAGCGCCGATGCCCGGATAATTTCAGCAACCTATTGAAACTTCGCAAAATGAAACATACCCTCATCCTGCTTTTTGCCCTGATTGCGTTTGCAGCCTGCAAGGAGGTGGAAGAACAGCCCAATACTCCCCAGGGAAATTTTGAAGCGCTTTGGCAAATCATTGACCAACATTACTGCTTTCTGCTTGATAAACAGATTGACTGGAACGAAGTGCACGACCGTTATGCGGCTCGCGTCAGCACTTCCATGACCTCCCGTCAATTGTTCGACCTTCTTAGCGAAATGCTCGATGAGCTCAAAGATGGCCATGTGAATCTGTCGGCAGCGTTCGCATCGTCCTACTACCGCAAATGGTGGAGCGACTATCCGCAGAACTACGATGAACGCATTGTGCAACAATACTATTTCAATTTCAACTACCAGTCAGTGGGAGCATTCGACTATGGCATGCTACCCCAAAACATAGGCTACATCCACTACTCCACCTTTGCCTCATCGCTTGGCAAAGGAAACATTGATTTGATTTTAAATTACTTTTCCAACGCGCAAGCACTTATATTTGATGTGCGCGACAACACCGGGGGAAACCTCACGAGCGTAACCGACCTGGTGAACCGTTTTGTGACCGAGCGCACACTGGCCGGCTATATAGTCCACAAAACAGGTCCGGGCCACAATGATTTCGACAAGCCTTTCGCCTACTACATTGACCCCGTGGGCGACGGACACCTTGCTTGGCGCAAACCGGTGATTGTGCTCACCAACCGGTCAACGTTCAGCGCTGCAAACAATTTTGTGTCCATAATGAAATTTTTGCCCAATGTAACAATTGTAGGCGCCACGACCGGTGGCGGAAGCGGCATGCCGTTCAACTCGGAACTGCCCAACGGCTGGAGCATACGCTTCTCGGCATGTTCCATTTTGGACGCGGCGATGAATTCAACCGAATTTGGGGTCAGCCCCTCCGATGGCTGCGCAGTCGACATGGATCCGCAGGCAGCCCTTCAAGGCCACGACACCATTCTTGACTTCGCTGTTGAGCTGGTAACAAACGGAAGTGCAGCAAGTGCGTCAGTTCATTGAATCGTAAACAGCCTTGAGAATGTTGTTTCGCGGATTGCTTTTGGTGAAGGCCTTGTTGTCGCGTGTGGGATTTACGCGATTGGAAAGGAAAATGTAGATGAGATTCCGCGTAGGGTCAATCCAGAAACAGGTACCTGTGAACCCGGTGTGTCCGTAGGTTTCGGGCGACACTCCCCAGGCTTTTTTGCTCACAAGGCGGTCAAAGCCAAGTCCACGGTCCGAAATCTTACTCTTTGAACCGGTGAAAAGTTCCACTGTTTCTTCGCTGTAGATACGCTTCCCGCCATATACCCCCCCGTTAAGCCAGGTCTGGAACAAAGGAGCCAATTCATGGGCAGTGGTGAACAATCCGGCATTCCCCTGCACTCCCCCGGAAAATGCAGCCGTTTCATCGTGAACATATCCTTTCACGTGCTGCCTGCGCAAGTAATTATCCACCTCTGTGGGCGCCACATTGTCGGTGAGGCCGCGCATTGAGGGATTGTAGCCCGTGGTCTGCGCACCAAGCGGCAGGAAAATCTGCTCTGTAACCCAGCGGTCGTGAGGAACACCGGTAATATTTTCCTGAATCTGCATCAGCAGGCAGAAGTTCAAATCGCTATAGAGGTACTTTTTTGCTTTGGGTTCAATGTTGTAAATGGAATCCATTATCACTGCACGTGCCTCATCGGAAGCATAAATGCCTTTGGCAACGGGAAGATGGAATTTTTCAGATTTTTCGGAGGAGAAAATGTCGGAACGGAGCCGGGCATCCTTATTGCCATACACGTCTTCCTGAATTTTAATGGTGTAAGGAGCTCCGTAGCGATACTTTACGGCAGGGCCGGAGTAAGTAGCGGTATCAAGCACCACCTCAAAGATGTTGAGCGATGCCGGCAGTCCCGATTGGTGGTAAAGCAGCTCCTCCATGGTCACCTTTCCCAAAGGCTTCTCCTTGAGCTCCGGCAGGTATTTCGCGATGGGGTCGTTGAGTTTCCATTTACCCTGGTCATAACTCTTCATCAAGGCCGAAAGAGTGCCGCATACTTTCGACATGGAGGCCACATCAAAAAGCGTCTCATTGTTCACTTTAGCACTCCCTCCGCGGTTCAGGGTTCCGTAGGCCTTATCTATCACCACCTGACCACCCTTGGCAACAAGCACCTGACAGCCGGGCATGGCTCCGGCTGATATGCTCTTGCGGACAATATCGTCAATGCGGGATTCAAGGTTACCCCTCATCCCCACCTCGGCCGGAACCGAGTATGCTAATCTTTTTTTTTTAGGTCAACGCCATCGCCAATTTTAGCCACACCTTTAATGTTAACAGGGAAACGGCCGGTCACGTCAATTCCGCCAAACACAGCTTGGGCACCCGCACTGAACAGCTCCTTGGTGTCATCGTAGGCCACAACAAGAGTGGGGAGTTTGTCAACTGCGCCAAAACCCGACATTTTAAACGGATTGATAAAGAACACGGGCACAACATTGCGGCACTCCTTGACGAGGCGGGCAAACGCACTGCGGGCGGCGGCATCGTTCTTGAACACGCCAACAACCACCACGTCGGCCTTCTTGGCTTCGGCAACTGCCTTGCCAATCTCGGCTGCATTGTTTATGCTCATGGTTTCCACGGCGGCATACTTGCGGCATGTGGCGGCAAATTCATTTGAAGGAGTGGCACCAAGGCTCACCACGGCTATTTTACGTGAATCAATATTCTCAAGGGGAAGAAGATGAGCATCGTTGCGCACAACTGTAACCGAAGCCTTGGCCAGGCGGTCGAGCAATGCCTTGCACTCGGGCGAGTTCAATTTGGCGGCGAGCCCCTCTTTTTTAATCACGGCAGGGGTAACCAGTCCCAGCTTATACTTATAGATTAGCAGTTTGCGGCAACGGCGGTCAACTTCGGCCTGGGTGATTGTGCCGGCCTTGATGGCATTCATCATTGCCTGAATGTCGGCTGCAAGATCAGCTGTGCCCAACAGAACATCGGCACCGGCGCGGAAAGCGCTCACGTGATTGTTCTCGTTGGCATTGGCAGCGCCTTTCATGGTAAGAGCATCGGTGAAAATCAGGCCGTCGAATCCCAATTGCTTTTGGAGCACATCGGTGGTAATAATCTTTGAGAGCGATGACGGAGTGCCGCTTTTGTCAAGAGCCGGCACGCGAAGATGTCCGACCATAACACCGGACATACCGGCGTTTTTAGCTGCAACAAACGGTACGAAATCAACCGTTTCAAGCGTTTGCTTGGAGTGGTCGACAGTGGGAAGGGCTTTGTGGGAGTCCACCGATGTGTCGCCATGGCCTGGGAAATGCTTGCCGACCGACATAACGCCCCCCTGCTCCATGCCTTTACAAAATGCCGCGCCAAGTTCGGCCACCCGCTTGGGGTCTTCGCCGAAGGAACGGTAGCCAATCACGGGATTGGAGGGATTGGAATTAACGTCAAGCACCGGAGCAAAGTCAACCTGAATGCCGGTGAGCTTACACTCGCGGGCCACCTCTCGGCCATATTCCTCAAGCAATTTGGAATCCTGTATGGCACCGAGAGCAATATTTTTAGGGAAGCGGGGCGCCTCGGGAATGCGCATTGACAATCCCCATTCACCATCGAGGGTAACGAGTAAGGGCACCTGCGCCATTGACTGGGCTTTGTTGATTATGTCAACGTAGGCGTTCAGCGGGCCTTTACCCAACAAGAAACCGCCAATGCCCTCATCAATCTGCTTGCGCATCAGTGCAGCCGGCACAGTGCCGTTGTTAATGTCCCAGCGCGGAACAAAAAGCTGGGCTACCCTTTTGCGGGGCGAAAGTGTGGCCATAATGGAATCGGCCCAGCTCTCGGCCGACAGCTGTTCCTCTTTCACTGCTCCGGAAGGGGTTTCCTCCTCTTCGGAGTTCAACGAAGTCTCAGGCTGTTCAGAGGGCGACGACACCTTGCCGCCGAAACATGTTGCCATTGCTGTGGCCAGACCACCGACGGCAGCCACCCCCACTATTGAAAGAATTATTGCACGTATCTTTGAGTTCATTTTCATATCCTGGAGTGAAGCTTATTTATGCATACGCTGTGTGCGGTCTGCCTTAATTGTTTTCTTATTTTTAATCAATTGGTTAATCATGTCGTTATAAAGCACATCGGAGCTTTCGGCAATTATGCTGCCACGGGTTAGCGGCTGCATGTAGTCGCCGCCACGTGCCAGATAATCGATGGTTGCCACCGTGTAAGTGCGTTCAGGGGCAAGGGGCTCTCCGTTAATCAATATCTGCGAGCATTTGCCCTCAGGTGTCATGGTGATGTCAACGCCTTTGCTGACACCGTCGCCACCGCGACCGGCCATCACGTCAAGCGCGTCGCGCAAGTCGCGTCCCGAAATTTCAAGAACCACCGTGCGGTTATCAAACGGGAAAATCTGCATTATTGTTCCTTTGGTCACGGCACCTTTCTTCATGTCGGTGCGCACACCCCCTTTATTAACAATGGCAAGGTCAATTTTCTTGTCAGTTAGAGCGGCGGCATCATTCTTTACAAAATCGGCCATCCAGTTCACCAACGACCAATCGGCCTTGCCAAGGCCCTGCGATGTACCAATCTTGAAGTTTCGATAGCGCTCCACTTCATCCTTATACGGAGCTAAAATGGAGTCAAGCGCGGCATCGCCACGTCCATCATATCGGGCATCAACCGGCAGAATGGAGTAGTTTTTTTCAAATGAATCAAGGTCAACAACAATTTCACCCACATTGACACCCGACTTGCCTGTCTGGGCCACCAGCACCGGTCGTCCAACAGCATTGGGAATGAGCCACTGTGGCGAGCCATCCTTGGAGGGATCAATGAGAGTGTGGCTGTGGCCGCCGATAATTATGTCAATGTCTTCGCTCTGCCGGGCCAGGTCAACATCATCAATCAAGCCATCTTCGTTGTAGCCTACATGTGTAAGAGCCACAACAAGATCCACCTTCTCATTGTGTCGCAGGTGCCATGCTGTTGCATTGGCAGCTTTGATGCCATCGAGATACACAACGCCGCGGGCATTCTTGTCGGCAATCATTCCTTTTGGGTCGAGATTAATGGCAATGAACCCAATTCGCTTGCCGCCATACTCTTTCACCACGTAGGGTTTGAACATGGAGGCCAAGGGAGTGGTGGTGAAGTCGTAGTTGGTTGAAAGCTTGTCGGCTTTCAGCGCGCCGAAAAAATTGGCAAGCGAGTCAACTCCATTATCAAATTCATGGTTGCCGAGTATTTGAATGTCATAACCAAGATAGTTCATAAGCTTTGATTCCACCTCTCCACCAAACAGAGTGAAGTAAAGTGTGCCCTGAACCATGTCGCCCGCATCGACCAAAATCACATTCTTGTCAGCCTGGCGCACACTGTCAATAAGCACCTTCCGGCGCGCAATTCCACCAAGGTTTTTCTCAGTCGGCTCAATCTGGCTGTGAGTGTCGTTGGTGTGAAGAATTACAAGTTTCTCAGCCTGAACACCCGACAGGGCTATCAGAATGAGAGCAAACAAGCTGATGAATCTTAGTGAAAATCTGCGCATGGCTATAACATGAACTTGGTTTTGACAGAAAAGAATGGATTATAGCACGAAATTAATCAAAAACTCGCAATGCCCCACGTCCCCACGGCAATATTTAAGCAAATTTCACCATTCAAAATTTTAGGGATTGAAAAATGGGGGCAAAAATTTGTGAGATTGAAATAAACGTGTTAACTTTGCAGTCGCAAACGCCAACGAAGCGCTCGCTTTTGGCTCCTTAGCTCAACTGAATAGAGCATCTGACTACGGATCAGAAGGTTACA
>JAMPBC010000001.1:106136-184448 GCA_023666905.1 Bacteroides sp.
AACGGATGTCATTCCGATTTTCTTTCCTAATAATCCTGGCATTTCTCTAAGTTTTAAATAATAGTTTTCTTTGTTTTGTCTTTGTTAAATGCTTACGGGCGGTGCGGGATTACACCTTGATTTCAACGTCAACTCCGCTGGGAAGCTCAAGTTTCATCAGCGCGTCCACGGTTTTGGCTGTGGAGTTGTAGATGTCGATGAGGCGCTTGAAGCTTGAGAGCTGGAATTGTTCACGCGACTTTTTGTTGACGAAGGTCGAGCGGTTGACGGTGAAGATGCGTTTGTGAGTGGGCAGAGGGATGGGACCGCTGATTACGGCGCCGGTGCTCTTTACAGTCTTCACAATCTTTTCGGCTGACTTGTCGACCAAGTCATGATCGTAAGATTTAAGTTTGATTCTGATTTTTTGGCTCATATTGTGTTGAATGAAAGTTATTTTACTTCAAAAGATCAACTCGGCCCTGACATTCGGTGAGCACGTTGCGGGCAATCGAGTTGCTCACCTCGGCGTAGTGGCTGAACGACATGGTTGATGTGGCACGACCTGAGGTGATTGTGCGCAGGGCGGTTACGTAACCGAACATTTCGGCAAGAGGTGCTTTGGCTTTAACAACGCGGGCGCCGGAGCGGCTTGTTTCCATGCCTTCAACCTGGCCACGACGTTTGTTAAGGTCGGAAATAACGTCGCCCATGCTTTCCTCGGGGGTTACGACTTCAATTTTCATGATGGGCTCAAGCAGCACGGGGCTGGCTTTTTCCGATGCTTTCTTGAAGGCCTGGATGGCGCAAAGCTCGAATGAAAGCTGGTCGGAGTCAACCGGGTGGAACGAACCGTCAATCACGGTTACCTTAAGGCGCTCAACGGGATAACCGGCGAGCACACCGTTCTTCATTGCGGTCTGGAAGCCTTTCTGAATGGAGGGGATATATTCCTTGGGAATGTTACCACCTTTCACTTCGTCAACAAACTGGAGGCTGCCTTCGAAGTTTTCATCGGCAGGCTCTACGCGCACAATGATGTCGGCGAATTTACCGCGACCACCGGTTTGCTTCTTGAACACTTCGCGGAGTTCAACGGGAGCGGTGATGGCTTCTTTGTAGCTAACCTGAGGACGACCCTGATTACATTCCACTTTAAATTCGCGTTTCAGGCGGTCAATGATAATGTCGAGGTGAAGCTCACCCATACCGGAGATAACTGTCTGGCCGGTTTCTTCGTTGGTTTGAACGCGGAAGGTGGGGTCTTCTTCGGCAAGTTTCTGGAGGCCGACGCCAAGTTTGTCAAGGTCTTTCTGGGTTTTGGGCTCAACGGCGATACCGATCACGGGATCGGGGAAGTCCATAGCTTCGAGCACGATAGGGGCGTCTTCGGCACAGAGTGTGTCGCCGGTGCGGATGTCTTTGAAACCTACGCCGGCACCAATATCGCCGCAACCAATCATTTCCTTGGCGTTCTGCTTGTTCGAGTGCATCTGGAACAGACGTGACACGCGTTCTTTCTTACCTGAGCGTGCGTTGAGCACGTAGCTGCCGGCAACCACGTCGCCGGAGTAAACGCGGAAGAATGTGAGACGTCCCACATAGGGGTCTGTTGCAATTTTGAATGCGAGGGCACACATGGGTGCTTCGGTCGACGGTTCGCGAACCTCAACTTCGTCGGGGTTCTCGGGGTTGTGGCCTTCGACTGCACCGGCGTCAACGGGGCTGGGCAGATAAGCGCAGACGTTGTTGAGCAGGGGCTGCACGCCTTTATTCTTGAATGAAGAGCCGCAAGTCATGGGCACGATGCCCATTGCAAGTGTGGCTTTGCGGATGGCGGTGCGGATTTCATCTTCGGTGATGGTTGAAGGATCGTCGAAGTATTTTTCCATGATGGCGTCGTCGAATTCGGCGATTTTCTCAAGCATCTTGTCGCGCCATTCTTCGGCTTCGGCTACGAGGTTTGCAGGAATTTCCTCAAGGTCGTAGTCGGCGCCCATTGATTCATCGTGCCAGAAAATGGCTTTCATGGTGATGAGGTCAACGAGGCCTTTGAAGGTTTCTTCAGCACCGATGGGGATTTGGATGGGGCAGGGATTTGCACCGAGCACATCCTTTACCTGGCGCACTACTTCGAAGAAGTTGGCACCTGAACGGTCCATTTTGTTAACGTAACCGATGCGAGGCACGTTGTATTTGTCGGCCTGGCGCCATACCGTCTCTGACTGGGGTTCAACACCACCCACAGCGCAGAATGTGGCAACGGCACCGTCGAGCACACGGAGTGAACGTTCCACCTCAACGGTGAAGTCCACGTGTCCCGGGGTGTCGATAAGGTTGATTTTATACTTGTTGCCGTCATACTTCCAGAAAGCGGTTGTGGCGGCAGATGTGATGGTGATACCACGTTCCTGCTCCTGTTCCATCCAGTCCATGGTGGCGGCGCCGTCGTGTACTTCACCAATTTTATGAGTCAAACCCGTGTAGAATAGAATGCGCTCCGATGTGGTTGTTTTACCGGCATCGATGTGAGCCATAATACCAATGTTGCGGGTAAATTTAAGTTGTTCGTCAGCTTTAGACATTGTAGGTGATTACTGGTTTTGTCTTTGAGAATTCGTTTAGGTTTATCTGTGGGATTAGAAGCGGAAGTGAGCGAATGCGCGGTTTGCTTCGGCCATCTTGTGCATATCCTCTTTGCGCTTGAATGCGCCACCCTGGTCGTTGTAGGCATCAACAATTTCAGCGGCGAGCTTGTCGGCCATTGTTTTGCCGCCACGCTTGCGGGCGTAAAGGATGAGGTTCTTCATAGATATTGACTCCTTGCGGTCGGGGCGGATTTCGGTAGGTACCTGGAAGGTGGCACCACCCACGCGACGTGACTTAACCTCCACCTGGGGAGTTACATTCTCAAGGGCTTTTTTCCAGATTTCAAGCGCTGTTTTTTCTTCGTTGGGAAGTTTGGCCTTCACGGTTTCGAGAGCGCTGTAGAAAATGGTGTAAGCTGTGTTCTTTTTGCCGTCGTACATCAGGTGATTAACGAACTTTGAAACTCTTACATCGTTGAAAACGGGATCAGGTAAAACGATCCGTTTTTTTGGTTTTGCCTTTCTCATTTTTTGTTTTGAGCGATTTTATCGTTTTTTGTTTGCTTGGTTGCTGCTTCTTTCATCTTCAACGCGGGCCCTCCGGCTCACGCGTTTACTCAACCGATATGTTTTTTTTGTCGAATTAGCCTTCCAATAAATCAAAAAGCGAAGATTTGTTACTTCAGTTACTTTTCTCTTTATCCTGCTTCATGTTTAAAGCCCGAAGCCGGCAGGGCTGGTTTAGTGATTTGCAGTTCTTAAAGCGTTAATTACTTTTTGGCTGCTTTGGGACGTTTGGCGCCATATTTCGAGCGACGCTGGGTGCGATCTTTCACACCGCTGGTGTCGAGTGTACCGCGAACAATGTGATAGCGAACACCGGGGAGGTCTTTAACACGACCGCCGCGCACCAATACGATTGAGTGCTCCTGGAGGTTGTGACCTTCACCGGGAATGTAGGAGTTCACTTCCTTGCCGTTGGTGAGGCGCACACGGGCCACCTTACGCATTGCCGAGTTAGGTTTCTTAGGGGTGGTGGTGTAGACGCGAACACACACGCCACGACGCTGAGGACAGCTGTCCAAAGCGGGCGACTTGCTCTTGTCTTCAAGAGCCACACGTCCTTTTCTTACTAATTGCTGAATAGTAGGCATCTTAGTTCTTTTTGTTTACTTAATTCGATTAAATGTTTATTTTTTCTATAATTGATTCCTGTTTTCAGGGCCGCATTATGCACAATTAAGGCAAACCATTGCTTTGCGGTTCAACCACTTAGCTTCCGGTTCGCACATAATTATGCCTAAAAGCGTTGCAAAATTACAATTTAATTTCCTATTTTCCAAACATTTCCACTTTTTTTCGTGTTACAGCCGGAAGAATTTTCCCGGACCGGTGTCAGAACATGAGTCCGAGGGTAATGCCGAGCTTGTTGGGCTTGGCGTCGTAGTATTTCGAACCGTCCGAAAGGAATTTGGAACTCTTCAGCAAGCCCATTCCATAGACAAAGTTAATTTGCAAGGCCTTGATGCGGAAGCCCGCGCCAATTTCATAGTACATATTGAAAGCTCGCGGGGTGTCTTCATCAAATTCAACGTCTTCCGAGCCTGTTTCATCGCCATGGAATTTACCTTTAAGCGACACCCCATATTCAAACCCGGGTCCGGTGTTGATGTGGAAATCAAAATCGTTGACCGGGATGCGGAACATCAGATGCAAAGGCACGTACAGGTCGTACTCCTCAAAACTAACGGATGTGCCGCCGGATATATCCACTTTGTCGGTCCAGAAATATTGCAGAAACAAGCCGGTGTTCAGCCCGAATCCGGAGCCGAAGTAGGGTTGATAGGCAATACCAGCCTGTATGCCGGACTGTTTGCCATCCTCGCCTAACCAGTCGCACGTGTGGGTACGCCCGTCGGGACCGCGAAAGCTGTACCAGCGCTGCAGATAGCTTGCGCTCAATCCCCAGGAGCGGCGCGGAAAGTCACGTTTGAAAAGATTGCTGTGTACGGTGCGTATAGGTAGCGTGGTGAGATAGAAAGGATCAGTGTTGCGGTCCACTTTCAGCGAAGAGTTTTTGGTCACCGATGCGCCTGTGGGCGTGGTGTAAGTGGTTCTGATTTTATAGTTGCCGTAAGGAAGCAGCACATCGGCGGGGGTATCGAAATAGTTCTGCAAGCCGTTGCGACGCGGGGTGCCGTCAGGGTTGGTGATGAACACCTGAGCATTCGACACCTGCCGGCCGTCATATTGCGCGGCGAAAGTCACGTTGAGCGACGGGGTGAACACCAGAGGCACCTCCGAGGTGGATGCGTCGACATTGAGCGGAAACGATATGTTCACCCCATTTCCTCCAACGGCACGCACAATGTAAGTGCCGGAATGCAATTTGACATCGAGCGGAAGAGTGCCCACGCGCTTCTCATCGATGTAAAGGGTTCCTTTTTCGCGCGAGGTGAAGCTTACGTTGTATTCCTTTCGCAAATCGTAAATGAAGTTGGTGGAGCTCTGGTCAACCCTGATGCTCGAGGGAAATTTCAGCGGGTCCACCTCAACGCCTTGCGGCACAGTGAACACAATACTCTTTTCGCCGGTGGTCATGTCAGGAATATCCACCGGGGTATCACCGTAATATTTACCACCAATCTGCACACCAATTCCGTGAGGGTTGGTGTCCACATGGATGCCAAGGCGAAGTTTATTGTTTATTTCAAGAGTGTAGATTTTCTTAGATTCAAGCGACACGCCGCGCACAATGGCCGAGCCGAGATTGCCGTCCTGCCTGTAGGTCAGGTCCACCTGACGCGAGCCGGTGGGGTCGACATAAGTCCACATTTCCATACCGTTGGGCGTGGTGACAAATTCGGTTTTCACCACATGAAAACCACCGGAGAGGCTCAGCGTCATGCGGTCGCGCACCTCTTCATCGGGCACGTTCGAGAACACGGCGCGTATAAGAGCGGCCGGAACATCGCCGTTGGCATCGTCAGGCCAGTCGCGTATCAGTTCGTCAAGCATGTTGCGTCGGCCCAAATCGGCTCCGGCATCCACGGCGTTGCTGTTTATTTGCCGGAACGAGCCTCCGACATATTCCATCTGAGCGTTTGCGGTCAGTGCGGCTGCAAACAGAATAAGAAATGTAATGATTGGTTTCATCAATTAAAATTATAACGATCCATTATGTCATGTAAATCTATTTTCTCGGGAGTCCAGGTGCGCACAAGGATATACGGGTCGGCCTCATCAAGGTCAATCATCAGCGTGAGATAACCCACGTCGCTGTACCGGCTTGAGGAATATTTTTGCTTCAGTTCAATCCAGTACACGTTGTTTTTCACCGCTCCCTCGTGCCACTGTATTTCAGTATCCTCAAACACAATTTGAATAAAATTCTTGTTCGCGAAGTCGCTCTTCAAATATTTCAGATATTCATCCTTGGTTCGCTTCACATAGCGCACACGGGGCTGGATTTTGGCTGCGTCAAGATACATTCCGCCATCGGTGCGCCGCGTTGTGGTGCGCTTTTTGCCGGCAGAAACCACCGACGCATTGATAATTATGGCATTTGAAGCAAAAATTTTGTCAATGTAGTCCAGGTCCTTCAGCGCAAAAGCCGTTTGATAATCCTCCATGAAGGTGAGCATGGCGTAACGGGCTTCCATGCTCCACATGTTGCGCCGGAAAATATCGTCTTCGGCACGGCTGCTCAGCGCATAGGCCAGACCGGTTATTTCACCGTCGGGCGAGAAGCGGAACACAATGTTTTCATTGCACCGGTGGCGACCTTTATAAGTTATTTGCACCGGAATGGAGCGGCCTATCACGTAGCCCGGGGCTTGTTCAATCCGCAAATCCTCATCGGCTACTCTGCGCACAGGCTTCACCGTGCCGCTCTCCATCATTCGTTTGAACGTGCGGAATGCCTCGGGGGTGAACAGCTGTTCCACCGAGTCATAATTCTTTTTCTCTATTGCTTGCTCCACAGTTCTGATTTTCCCGGCAAATTCAGCGGGGTCAACAACAGCCTCGGTAGCCACAAGCTTGCGCCGCGGGGCAATCTCAACTTTGGCCACAACCGGTGCTTGCGTAACTGTGGATGCCGCCACTGGTTCCGGTTTCGGCGGCTGCACAACCTTGAAGTCGCTCACCGTGGCACCCTTCACCGAAACGTCATGTTCGGCCTGGCGGAACTGCCTTATGGAGTTGGCCTGGAAATAAGCTTCGAGTTCGGGGTCGAACAACCGTGCATCGTCGGTAAACGCATAGTCATACTTTATGGCAATGCGGTCAGTTGGCAGTTTGGGAAACTCCAGCGTGGCCTCGCCATTTTTCACGTGCACACCGTCGACACGGCGCAATCCGGTGAAATATGACAGGTCAAGCCCGTTCACCGGCTGACCGTCAATGCTGAATTTCAGGTTAACGAGCACCGGATTGGCATCGTTTTCGCGGAACTCCATGTTGCAGAGCTCAACATCAATGGCGTTGAGCAAGTTGCTTATTTTCGACTCGAGCCAGGGCTTTGCCTCTACCGGTGGTTCACCGTCGGATGGCTTGATTTTCAAGCTTGAGGAGTGAACGTCGCACAGACACAGCGCCCAATAATAATATTTCAGAGCATTGCTTATTTCAAGGCGTGCCTCCTGGGTCCGGCCGGTTTTTATCCACTCTCGGATTTTGTCGGAACGCTCGGCCGCCAGCCGCTTAAGCTCATCGCGGCTCATGTACTGCATCACGCGATAAAGCTGCTCCTTTTTGTCGTAAGGAAACTCAATGGTTTCGGTGTTGGCCAGCGTTGTGAATGATGATATGCCGGTACGCGCCGAAATAGTGGCGCCCATATTGTTCTCCTCACCCTGAATATCGGTCCATACAACCGATTTTATGGATTGGCTCAATGCCGTCAGGGCGTTGGTGCGGGCCTCCTCGAGCGTGGAACCAGACCCTTCTCCATAATAATACTTATTGGCCGACGATTTTATGCGCATGGCCTCTTCATCGGCCAAGCTCTGTGCCGACAGTGGCAAAGCCATGACAACCATTGCCACAGCCGCAACAATCCATCTTGCCATACGCGAAGCGGCAAGAAAGTTATCACTCATTTACAAACTTTGAGATTTGATTGGCAATGTCGGTCGAGAGTTTCATGTATTCAGCTTCAGCGCGGAGTGCGCGGAGCTTGGTGGCACGGGCTGCTTCTTCATCAACTACATAGAAAGCTCTCACATCGTAGGTTCCGTTTTTATTCTTTTTGTAAAGCTCGATTGATTTGGTTATTTCACCGTTAAGCTCTTTGGCCACGCGGGCCTCATAGCCGGCTATGAGTGTTTGACGCTGGTCAGCATCAAGAATCACGTCGCTGCCGTCAATGCGCTCCTTCAGAGCCATCTGGCTCTGCTCGGCGTATGCAGTAGAGGCGGCCATGCGGGCCATGCGCGAGGCCGAGTTGAGGTTTTTGATGTCGTTGGCATTTCCCACATACTCGGTTCCGTTGCCACCGAAATCGGCCAGTTTAAGCAAATGTTTTTCAATCATGAGTTGCAAATCACCGCTACCGTTGAGCTTCCAACCCTCCTTCTTAAGCTCTTTGGCCATGTTTTTGGCTTGTTTCTGAGCCTCTTTTTCAAAGCGCTGCATCTCTTTTTTGGTGTAGGAACCATCCTCGTTTCTCGCCTGCATGGTCACGGGGACTGCCATAATGGCAAAAGCCAAAATTATTTGAAGAAATGTTTTCATGATTTTATGTTTTTATTTGTTAATGATTTGTTTCAGTGCTTGAGCCAGCTGGTCGGGGCACGAGGTGGTTTTCACACCGCACTTCACACCCTCGAGGCGGTCAATAACGTCGGTCGCTTTCATTCCTTTCACCAGACGCCCGATGCCCTGGAGGTTTCCGTGGCATCCGCCGGCAAAACTCACCTCACCCACAGTGTCGGTTGCGGTATCGTAATCAATTTCTATAATCCGGGAACAGGTTCCGGAGGTCTTGTAAGTATGTTTCATGATTGGTTATTTTCTTTAATTGGTTCAATTCACGCCGGTCACAACCCATTTTGATGCACCGCGCCAAGGAAGCGTGGCGTAATATTTCTCGTAATGAAGCGTTACGGGTATTTTCTGCCCCTGATAACTTTGAAGTTTCATAGCCAGGGCTTCGTTTTCAATACTGAACTGCTCGGGGTGTGAATAAACTTGCGACGTGTCGGCAAGAGCTTCGGCCGAAACGGCTTGCGCCTCGAACGTTTTGAAAATAATGCCTCGCTTCTCCACATTCACCACATAGACACGCATAACGGCATCCTCGGCATAAGGGCTGCAATAGCGCAGATAAAATGCCACGCCAAGCACAACCACACCTATTATAATGGTCCACGTCACAACCTTGCGGAAACGGTGGTGATGTTTCTTAGGCTCTTGCGAAGTCGCCACATCTGTTTGTCCGGGGGCGAAATCAATGGTTTTGCCTCCGGTTTCGGGCTGCGATGCAGCCGGTTTATCCTCTTCGTTAATGAAGTAGTCGGGTTTATCGTCGTCAAGCATGATTACATTAATTCTTGCGGCGGCCAATGGCTATGGCCACGAATGTGAATATACCTAATAATATAAGCAGTATGGTTTGGGCGCCCATAACCAGATTGGCAAAAGCAGGCGCCACCTCATTAAGTCCGGGAACGCCGGAGCTGAACAGGCTCATTCCGAAAATAATTGCCCACTGCCAGGGGCCGATTCCGCCGTTGGAGGGCACACCCATGGAAATGCTTGACACCACAAAGCAGAACAGAGCGGCCACAACTCCATGCCGGTGAACCATTTCGGCAGTCTCGGGGAATGCGAACAGCGCAACGTAGAGCTGAAAGAAATAGCAGCTCCACAGAGCGCCGGTGAGCAGAAGCCACCGTCCCCTACCCTTCATTGTGGCAACAACCGAGAATCCGTCCCAAAGTCCTTTGCAAAAGTTTTTTATTGCAGTTACTTTGCTTCCGCGCCTGCGCATCAGAGCCCACACCGCCACAACAATCAAAGCAATCGCGGCATAAGTCCAAGGAGAGGTAATCACGGCCATCAATGTCTCGTATGCAGCACGGTTCTGGCTCAGATATTCGGTCAGCTGCGGACCGGCAAGAATAAAGGTGAACAGCGTTAGCAGAGCAACCGAAACGGTGTCGGCCAAGCGGTCGGCTACCATTGAACCGAACACTTTGTCGAACGGAGCTTTTTGTCGCTGCGCTATGTAGCCGGTGCGCCACAACTCACCGAGACGCGGGAACACTAAGTTCACCGCGTAGGTTCCGAAAATGCTTAGCAGCACGGGGAAAAATCCCACATTCACATTAATGGCCCGCAACTGGATTTGCCAGCGGGCGGCACGAATAAAGTGCGAAAAGAAGCTCAAAGCAAGTCCGAACCAAATCCAGCGCCATGTGCAACGCTCGCGAATGGCCTCCACCATGGCTCCGAAGTCCATGTTTTTGAACAGCAGCCAACAGAGTCCCACCGTTATGACAAACGGCACGCCATAGCGCAACACATTGGCTAACCATGACTTGGCACGCGTTCCGGAATCTTTTGTTTGCTGTTGTTGGGAGTCCATGAAAAGTGAATTGTCTGTTACAATTTGCAAATATAACAAATCTTAACCTCACATGGCAATCTCGTTCCGCAATTTTTTCTATTAAATTTAGTATTTGACAAACAAAAGGGGTGAAACGGTAGTATCTTTGCAGCGAAAAGCAGAGGTAGCTTAAGTAATCAACCTTTATTAATCAATCTATAAAATCAACCAATCTATGAAAACCACAAAGCTCAAAAACATCAATCCGAAACCTGGAAACATCAAACTGAAATTCGCCGGCAAATCACTTGGCCGCTCTCGCAGCCAGCGCCTTTTGCAACACCGCCGCAAACTGATAGTTCTTCAAGCCCCAGCGGGGAGAAATAAGCAACGAATCGGGCGATTGCGACACAAACCGTTCAATTGCAATGTCGGGACGCAGCGTTTCGGTTATGTCGCAACACAGGTCAATGTAGCTGTCAAGTTGCCATTCGGTTATTTCAAGCTCCCCTTGTTCCACCTGGCGTGCAAGCCGGGTGCCGCGAATGAGCTGCAACTGATGGATTTTCACCACGTCAACCGGCAGCAGATTAACGGCGTGGATTGTGTCGAGCATATCGGTGCGACTCTCGCCGGGAAGTCCCATTATAAGATGCAGCCCCACGGGGATGCCGGCGCGGTGTGTGCGCTCCACGGCTTGAACCGTATCCTCCCACGTGTGGCAGCGGTTAACCAGTTCAAGCGTACGGTTGTGAGCAGTTTCGGCCCCGTACTCCATCATAATAAAATGCTTGCGGTTCAGCTGTTCCAATTCGGCAAGCAGATCGGTGGGAATACAGTCGGGACGGGTGCCTATTATCAATCCATCGACCCCCTCAACAGCAAGAGCCTCATGGAACAAGGAGATGAGGTGCGGAGTGGAAGCATTGGTTGCGGTATAGCTCTGGAAGTAGGCAAGATAACGCATGGAGGGATATTTACGGGCAAAAAAGCGCTTGCCGGCATCAAGTTGCCGGGTCACGCTGGCGGGAGCACTGGCAAACATGGGCGAGAAGGACTGGTTGTTGCAGTAGGTGCATCCCCCCGTGCCCTTGGCACCGTCGCGGTTGGGGCAGGACAAACCGGCGTTGACCGACAGCTTCTGATGCTTGCCGCTGAGGTATCGCGCCAAAAATGCGGAAAAATCAGGATGCGGGCCAAACATCATAAACGCACTGTTTTGTCGGCCAACAAAGCATCGAGAAAAACCATGGCGGCCATAGCCTCGACAACGGGAACGGCGCGGGGGACCACACACGGATCGTGGCGTCCTTTGGCATGGAGTATGGTCGGCTCGCCCGAGTCGGTTATGGTGGGGACCTCGCGCAGTAAAGTTGCCACAGGCTTGAAAGCAACGCGGAAATATATATCGGCCCCATTCGATATTCCGCCTTGGATTCCACCCGAATGGTTCGTGGCGGTGCTCACATGACCGTCAGCTGCGGTGAACACATCAATTAGCTCACTGCCCAGACTGCAGCACTCGTCAAATCCCAACCCGTAGTCAAACCCTTTGGCGGCCGGGATGGATAGCATAGCGGCTGCCAACCGGCTTTGAAGCTTGTCGAAAACAGGCTGTCCCAAGCCGGCCGGCACTCCTGAAACAACCCCTTTCACAATGCCGCCTACGGTATCACCCGACGATTTCACCCGCTCCACATAGCGCTCCATGCGCGCGGCGGCTTCGGCATCGGGGCAACGCACGGCATTGGTGTATGTCGCATCAAGGTTGAGCAGTGTGTATGGCAAGTTTGTTTGTTCCGGACCTATCTTGGAAGTGTAGGCGTGGATGGAAACACCGCTCATCATCTCCAGTACCTGACGGGCAACAGCTCCGCCAACCACACGCGCGGCAGTTTCGCGGGCCGAGGCTCGGCCGCCTCCACGATGGTCGCGCACACCGTATTTCATGGCATAAGTCATGTCGGCATGCGACGGACGCCACTTGTGGCGCATCTCTTCATAGTCGGCCGGACGTTGGTTGCTGTTAGGTATGATAAAACCTATGGGTGTTCCGGTGGTTACTCCTTCAAAAATGCCCGACAGGAACTCCACGCGGTCACTCTCGGACCGCTGCGACGTTATGGGCGACTGTCCGGGGCGACGGCGGTCAAGCTCCTGCTGTACACGATTCAAATCGAGTTTCACACCCGAGGGAATGCCGTCAATCACACCTCCCAAAGCGGGGCCATGGCTCTCGCCGAATGTTGTTAGCCTGAAAACTTCACCAAATTTGTTCATTTGTCATGTTCCTCCTTTGCGTCGGTGCGCACGGCGATATCGGCCACTGTTGCGCCAACATAGTCAATCAAATCCTTCGGGGCAATCTCGAATTGCAATCCCCGCATGCCGGCGCTCACATAAATCACCGGAAAGTCCGTGGCCGTGGCGTGGAAAAATGTGGGGAAAGGTTTCTTCATGCCAATGGGTGAGCAACCGCCACGGATATAGCCGGTGAGAGGCAGCAGCTCCTTCATGGCAATGAGATCGGCCTTTTTGTCGCCAGCGGCTTTGGCAGCCTTCTTCAGGTCAATCTCGCAATTGCCGGGAACCACGCACACAAAATGTCCGGTACGCTCGCCCCGGAGCACAATGGTTTTGAACACGCGGTTTATATCCTCGCCCAGCGAGGAGGCCACGTGATCGGCGGCAAGATTGTTTTCATCCACCTCGTAAGGCACGAGCCGATATCTTATCTTGGCCTTGTCGAGCAGGCGGGCGGCATTGGTTTTCTGAATTTTAGCTGATGAGCTCATTGTGCGGCAATTTGGTTTTTCAAGAGTATGTGCAAAGATAACCCGTTTTTTCAGAACTTTTGCACACGTTTCAATGTTTTTAGAATTGAAACTCTTTTTAACTGCCATTTACTGCTATTTGTTTTCTTAATTTGATTTTCTTAATTACTCACTACAACCAGTTATCTTTCTGTTATGAAAAAGATTCTCATCGCACTCGTTGCCCTGCTGGGCATTACATCGGCCGCAACAGCCCAAAAAGCTAACTTCACTTTCGGTTACGGTGGCTACACCCTTATGGACGCATGTGACTATCACGATGACCTTGGCAAGGTGAAAACCGCCTGGGGAGCTCTCAACGTTGGCGTTAACTTCAAGGTGGCGCCCAATTTCTGGATTGGCCCGTCGTACACCTTCTCAAGCTCCGAATTCAAGCACTCCGACACCAACCTCTACTATCACGTGATTATGCTCAACGGCCGCTACGACTATTACAAAAACAGCATCGTGCGCCTGTATGCCCACGTTGGACTCGGTGTTGACATCACTCATATCAGTCCCGAGCACTTCGACGCCACTAACAAAGCATACTTTGCCTATCACATTGCTCCGCTTGGCGCCGATGTGCCCATTACCCGCAATTTCAACATCTTCGGTGAAATCGGCTTCGGTGCCCAGGGTCTGTTGCAAGTCGGTGGTCGCATTAACTTCTGACGCGTTATGGCAAGCGACCGTCTGACATACGAGGAAAAAAAGGAATTGCCCGACTCAGTGTTCGGACTTCCCGAACGGCGCGAATACCCCATGCCCGATGCCGCCCACGTGCGTGCCGCCGAGGCTTACTTCAGGTATTGTCCCGAAGATTTGAAGCCCAAACTGGCCCGAGCCATACTCCGGCGGGCCAAGCAATTCGGAGTGGACGTGGAAAGCCCCACTGTTCTTGAATATGCAAAGGAATAACCCCTTGCCCTGTTGATAATATCCAAGCGGCGGTGCCACCTGTTGACACCGCCGCAGTTTGTGCACACCCGGAGGGGTAAGTTTGCAAAAATTTGCTTAAATTTGTAGCGTAAAACCAAATCAGAAACATTTCAGCAATGAACATAGCCATTGTAGGCGCCAGCGGCGCCGTGGGCCAGGAGTTTCTCCGTGTGCTCGACGAACAAAATTTCCCCATTGACACCCTGAAACTCTTCGGGTCAAAACGAAGCGCCGGACGCTCCTACAAGTTCCGGGGCAAGGACTACACCGTGATTGAACTCACCCACAATGCCGACGACTTCCGCGACATTGACATTGTCTTCACCTCGGCCGGAGCCGGAACCTCGAAAGAATTTGCCGACACCATCACCGCCCACGGTGCCTTGATGATTGACAATTCCAGCGCCTTCCGCATGGATCAGGATGTTCCTTTGGTTGTGCCGGAAGTGAACGGCGATGATGCCTTCAATGCCCCGCGCCGCATCATTGCCAATCCAAACTGCACCACCATTCAAATGGTTGTGGCTCTGAAGCCCATCAACGACCTAAGCCCCATAACCCGAGTGCATGTGGCCACCTATCAGGCAGCCAGCGGTGCCGGGGCAGCCGCCATGGACGAGCTTGTGGAACAGCACGCCCAGCTGCAGCGCGGCCAAGAGCCAACGGTGGAAAAATTCGCCTATCAGCTCGCCTACAACGTGATTCCGCAGGTTGACGTGTTCACCGACAACGGCTACACCAAGGAGGAGATGAAGATGTTCAACGAAACACGCAAAATAATGCACGCTCCGGAAATGAGCGTGAGCGCCATGTGCGTGCGAGTGCCCGTGATGAGGGCCCACAGCGAGGCTGTGTGGGTTCACACCGAACAGCCGCTGGAGCTCGAACAGGTGCGCGAAGCTTTTGCCAATGCCGAAGGGCTTGTGGTGGTTGATGAACCGGCCGACAAGCGCTATCCCATGCCGCTACACGCTGCCGGAGCCGACCCTGTGATGGTGGGACGTCTGCGCAAAGACCTTGCCGACCCCAACGGACTCACCTTCTGGGTGGTGGGCGACCAGATTAAAAAAGGCGCCGCCCTCAACGCCGTTCAAATTGCCCAATACATTCTCAAACACAAGAAATAACAATCTCAACCCATCAATCTCCTCCTCCCCTCTCCTCGTTCACACCTCCACAACCGCCACCACAACCAATGATTTCAGCCATGGCCATACCCGCAGTGCATCCACTGGTAACATCGCCGGTGCTGATATTCCTCATTGTGCTCGCCATAATTCTGTTTGTGCCGGTGGTGTTGGGCCGACTCAAAATCCCCCATGTGATTGGGATGATTATCGCAGGCATTGTTGTGGGCCCTTACGGATTCAGCGTCCTCGCCCGCGACATGAGCTTCGAAGTGTTTGGCCAGGTAGGTATCCTTTACCTGATGTTTCTTGCGGGAGTGGAGATTGACATGTATCACCTCAAGCGCAATCTGCGCCGGGGAATGGTGTTCGGATTGTTCACCTTCTTTGTGCCGCTTGTGCTTGGTTCGGTCGCCTCGGTGATTTTCTTAGGAGCCGACATGCTGAAGGCCATACTTTTGGCGTCGATGTTTTCGGCCCACACGCTGCTGGCCTACCCCATTGTGTCGCGCTTCGGACTCACCACCAACCGTGCCGTGGTCATTGCAGTGGCCGGTACAATTTTCACTGTTTTAGGATCACTGCTTGTGCTGGCCGGTACCGTTGGAGTTGCCCGCACCGGGCGCTTCGATGGCCTGACAATTCTGCGCCTGCTTGGCGGCCTGCTGCTTTACTGCGTGCTCATCGTGTACCTCTATCCACGCATTACCCGGTGGTTTTTCAAGCGTCACAACGACAATATAGCCCAGTTTGTTTACATACTGGCCATGGTATTCTTAGCGGCCGAGACAGCTGCATGGATTGGCCTTGAGGGAGTGTTCGGAGCCTTCCTTGCCGGCATTGTGCTGAACCGTTTCATCCCGGCGCGTTCGCCGCTGATGGGCCGCATTGAATTCGTGGGCAACGCGCTGTTCATCCCCTACTTTCTGATTGGTGTGGGTATGATGATCAATGTCCGCGCCCTGTTCGCCGGCTGGGATTCGCTTTACGTTGCCGGGGTGATGAGCGCCACGGCCATGGCCGGGAAGTGGCTTGCGGCCTTCCTTACCCAACGCACCTTCCGCATGCCGGTGCTTGAACGCTCCATCATGTATCAGCTTTCCAATGCTCACACGGCCGTTGCGCTGGCCGTTGTGACCATCGGTTTCAAAATTGGTATTTTCAATGAAACGGTTCTTGACGGAACAGTGGTTATGATATTGGTAACGTGCACCGTATCGTCCATAGGCACAGCACGTGCTGCCCAACGGCTGAAGGTGGTCACAATGTCGAACACGCCCATTGTTGATGAAGAGGAGCAACGCAAGCGCAGCCGGGTGGTGAACACTCTCATTCCGGTTGTGAATCCGCTTTCGGCCACGGAGTTGGTGAGCCTTGCCATGATGATGCACGATGTGCGTCCGGGAGGGCACAACCATTTCTACGCCCTGCATGTGCGCAACGACAATTCGGCCTCATCGCGCGCCGTGGGGCGCAACTCGCTCGATGTTGCCGAGCAAACGGCCGCAAGCATGGATGTGCCGCTGCAGACCATTGACCGCTACGACCTTAACTTTGTTACCGGAGTTCTGAACACCATGGAGGAGCGCGACATCAACGAGGTGGTGATTGGGCTACACCGCCGCACCGCCGTAATCGACTCCTTTTTTGGCGAGAAACTTACCAGGCTGCTGCGCTCCACCTACCGCATGGTGGTGATTTCACGCTGCTACATCCCGGTAAACACCATGCGGAGGCTTGTGGTTGTGGTTCCCGACAAGGCCGAGTACGAAACCGGCTTTGTGCGCTGGGTGAAATGCATTGGCAATCTCGGACGGCAGCTGGGTTGCCGCGGTGTGTTTTTCTGCTCCGAGTCTACTCGCCAATACATTGAAACGGTGTTGCGCCGGGGAGGCTATGGTTTCCGCCACAGCTACCGGCTGATGGACACGTGGGACGATTTTGTGCTTCTTGCCAACAAGATAATTGACGATGATCTGTTTGTGGTGGTCACCTCTCGTACCGCCTCGGTGAGCTACGACCCAGGCATGGCTTCGCTGCCGGAGTTCCTGAGCAAGTACTTTGTAAACAACAATATGATTGTGATTTACCCCGAGCAATTCGGGGCCGAAGCTGTGGCTCCGGTGATGGGCGATGCCATTTCAGCCGACGTGGAAGCCATGCCTTCCGGCTTATGGCTAAAGATGCTTCAGTATTCCAAGGCTTTGCACATGCGACTGCGCCGCATCATCAAGCCCAACAAACGCAACTCCGACATTTAACGCAACACATCAATAAAAATTCAACCTCTCGGTTATTACAACTTTAATTATTATCAATGTGAGGTTCTTAGCGGTAGGATTCGGTGAGGGTGTGGATTGCGGTGTAGAGCCGTTCGAGCTGCGGGGTGAGTTCCACCTGCCGGCGCGCCATGACGCGCCGTGCAATGGCAAAAAATTTGGAAAGCGGAACTTCGGAGAATCCCATTGTGGCCCCACCTTCTTGAAATGAGCCGATGAAGTTGCGGGGGAATCCGGTGCCATGTATGTTGACGCCCACTCCAAGAGTTGTGGCAGTGTTGAACATGGTGTTTATGCCCGCCTTTGAATGGTCACCCATAATCAGGCCGCAGAATTGCAGCCCGGTGCGGCAGAAGCGCCGAGTGGGATAGTGCCAGAGTTTTATTTCCGTGTAGTCATTTTTCAGGTTCGAAGCCACGCAGCCTGCACCAAGATTGCACCACGACCCAATCACGGCATTGCCAAGGAATCCATCGTGGGCTTTGTTGGTGTAATCGTGAATAATCACATTGTTTATTTCGCCTCCCACTTTGCAGTGGCGTCCAATGGTTGTGGCACCGTAAATGCGGGTGAGCATGTTCACAGTGGAATGGTCAAGAATTGCCACCGGGCCGCGCAGACAGGTTCCCTCCATTATCTCAGCTCCGGGACCAACATAAATGGGACCACCGTGAGTGTTGAATGTTACGCCCTCTGCTACGGCACCTTCGGCCAGAAACACCTTTGCCGACGTACCTATCACGGTGCAGGTCCGGCTCAACGGCCGGGACACCTCCACTTCGGTAAGGGCGACGAAATCGGAGCGGATAGCCTCGGCATTATGTTCGAACAAATTATAGATTCGTGTTATTTCCAGCACGTGTCCCGGATAAACAATGTTGCGTTCCACAGTGCCGCACTGAGCCAACAGTTGACCGGTGTTGGTGACCAACGCCTCGCCCGGCATAAGCAGCGAAATGGCGTCGGCCAGTCCGGCCGACGGCACAACGTGGGAGGCAACGATCAGGCTGTCGGGTTCGGATGGCTCGTTAGGAAAAAGTTCTCGCAAATGCTCGGCCGTTCTGTAAGAGTAGCGGCCGGGGAGCAACCGCTCCCACTTATCTTTAATCGTCCCCATGCCGAGCAGCAGATGGCTCACGGGGCGTGTAAAAGTCAAAGGCAGTAACGAATCAGCCACCTGGGCATCATCGGCAAGTATGATTTGTCTTTTCATGTGTCGTCTCTTATTAAACGGTCAATTAATTTTGCAAATATACACAAAAGCCCAACTAATTTTATAAAAAAAGTTTATATGGGAGTAGATGGGAGTTTGGGCATATCATGTCTAAATGAGAAAGAGCCGTGTGTGAAAACACCAAAAACAGGGCATCTTGTTTGCAAATATCAAATTATTCAGTACATTTGTGAACTATTGTTACGTTATACAATATTTTCAACTCCTTTAAATTATTTTATTATGAGCACTAATTTAAAATTGCGACTAAATGACAGTCTGTTATCAGAAATGGAGTCATTAATGATTCTCGGTGGAGGAAACGGAAACACACCTAATCCCTCTAACAGCTCACTTTCCAAATGCGACACCACTAACGAAAAATGCATTGCAGACCTTTATTGTGGGAACGCTTACTGCGGTAATTGCAGCAATTGTGTAGTTGGTTGTGGAGGATAACTTCAAAACCGATTTTTTTAACTTATTTGCATCCCAAGTGTTTGAATCCACAAATTCAAACACTTTAAATTATTGCGTTTAGAGATGAGACCTAATAAATACAACTATTATATACCTTATAAAAACAGATACATTTTTTATAATGGGCTAACAGATATGAGTTTTGAAGTGTCCAAGCAGAACTCCGATGCAATGCGCTCCATTATAGAAAATCCAAACATCTACTCTGTAGAATATGCTAATTTTATAGCTAAAATGACAAACGCCGGATTTATCGTTCCTGATGAATTTAATGAATTGGATTTTATAAAGAAAAAAAATGAATATTCTACGAAAAGCACATGAATATATGGTAATGATTCTTCCTACATACCAATGCAATCTCAGATGTTGGTACTGCACGCAGAATCATCAAGACATGCAGCTTGATTCCGAGAAAATAAATCGCATTAAGACACACATGAAATTAATGATAAGCAGAGATGATATTAACAAATTATTTCTATCTTGGTTTGGAGGGGAACCGTTGCTGTCATTTGACATCGTACTTGAAATCACTCAGTGGGCCTCCAATTTAGCAAAAAACTTAAACAAACAATTCAGTGCAACAATAACCACCAACGGCACATTGTTAACACCAAAGCGGATTCTTGCATTGAAAGATGCCGGTGTAGGCCACTATCAGATAACAATTGACGGGGATAAGGACACTCATGATAAAACCAAAGTTTTGGGGAAATTATCAGCATATGCAACTACATTGGCAAATGTATCTGAAATAATTAAACACACACCTGTTTCTTTACGGTTCAACTATACAAAGACAAACCTCATTCCACAAAAAATAATAGAGGATTTAGACAAATTTTTATCTAAACAAAATAGAGAAAAAATAAGGCTGCTATTATTTAAAGTATGGCAAGAAGATGTAGATGCTATTGATGATGCTAAAATTGAAAATTTAATCAAACGCGCGTTGAGCATTGGAATTGTCCCCAGAGTTGCAGATGTTGGAATGTGCTATGCTGACCAATTTAATTTTGATTGCATATTCTCAAATGGTTATGTTGGAAAATGTGACAACCACAATCCATACAGCATGAAAGGAGAAATAGATTCTGAGGGATATATTACATGGAAAAGAGAGACTCAATCATTCAAACCAGTACTGGAACAAAAAGATAATGAGTGCTTGCGCTGCAACTACCTCCCAATATGCTTCGGTCCATGTCCATCCAAGAGAGAACGAATGCTGAATGATTCGGGAAATATTTCCTGCCAATTTAACGATAAACATAAATTCGCAACTAACATGGTAAGGAATAAGCATATAAATAAATTATTGGAACAGGCTTCATTCCAATCGTATTAGTATTCCGCGGACTACCACTTCTAAATATTTATTATACACGACAATTATGCAACCAATTATAAAATCATTATTCAGAGTAGTAATCATACTGCAAGTGTGCCTGTGTGGGATACAGCCGGTGTCGGCCCAAACTGATTTAACAACTATACGGGATTCTGCTTGGACTGATTCCATGAAATACTCTATTTCGCTTGATAATGTGGAAGTGAAAGCATCAAACATCGTTCACAAAAACGACAAAAGCATCTATTCGGTAACGCCAATTATGAAAAAAGGCATTTACAGTGCAGGGCAGCTACTTAGCCGGGTAAATGGTATAATTTATAATCCAACAACAATGGAAGTATCTTATTTAGGCTCAAAAAACATTGTTATACTTATTGACAGTTTGGAAAAAGATGAAACGTATATCAAGCGCCAATCACCAAACCGATTTGACCGCATTGAAGTTATAAGCTTTCCTACAGGAAAATATCTTGGCTACGATGCTCTTATAAATTTTCATTCCCGCCCGGTATATAAGGGGGTTGAAAGCAACTTGTTCACACAAGCATACGCTATTCCAGACAACCGATTAGGCCGTGGAAAATTCATGCACCGTAACGACGGTTATGCCGATTTCACATATACACATGACAATTGGAACATCTCGGCTGTGCTTAGCGACAATTGGAAGCAAGACGCAGGTGCAGGCGGCTACATGCGTACGTATATTGCCAATGGACTTACGGAAAGAACGCTTAACAAAAACAAAAAGGAACCGACATGGACATCTGTGAGCAATAATCTGAATGGTAATCTTGCCATTGATTATCAAATATCCCCCATGCAATCCGTATCTCTCCAATGGAAATATGACCATACGGATAACCATAAGAACATCAATCAAACTCTGATTTCAACAAATGAGGCTACAAACTCTACAGACACCTTGGCTTATCGGTCAGCAGGACATATCCATGACATGAAACGTAACAATTTCGGAATTTATTACCGTGGGCGCTTCAATTCATTGGAACTGAATGGGACCGTCAACTATACCACAAGTTCTTGGAATTCATATTCAAATATAGACCGGTCATCAGGTTACAACCTTGTTGACAACCGGCACACTGACATGGACTATTTTTGGGCTAACGCTGAACTATCAAAATTCATAGGTAATAGATGGGGGATGTCTATAATCGAGACACTCACATTGCTGAACCGAAAAGAACATCGACTTGAAACAAACCACATCCTATCAAGAAACAGGACTATTTACAATTACTTATACGCACAGGCCCAATACAGGCCGTCTAAACAAGTAACGTTATCGGCAATCGGCGGTTTTACAGCTTACCGTAATTCAGTTGGCATTTCCACCATTTCCAAGTGGATGCCGCGAATGGCTGCTAATTTCTTTTGGACGCCAACGCAAAACGCCGTACTCAGACTGAACTACGATTTGTCAAATACGATGCCTGCACCAACAGCTAACACTTCTTATGGTCAATTAACTGACTCCCTGACATTTCAATCCGGCAATCCTAATCTGCTGCCCACATCGGTGCATTTAATCAACATGAACTTCACAATTATGAATCTTATCACGTTGAAAGTCATGTACGAACACCAACATAATGCCATTTTTAACATTTACTCACAGTCGAATATCGACAATCGGCCGGTGGTGTTCAACAGATATGAGAACGGGACATACAATTCAGTTGATTTAGGGTTTAACATATATAAAGAATTGCCCTTTGGGTTTGAAGTTGCGGCTGATGTGTATGCAAACATGGTAAAAGCATCATACGGAGATTTGCGTAAGAACAAATGGATGCCACGAGGCAGTTTCCAGTTATCGTACTGGAATCCAAAGCTTTTCTATGTCACATTTGACTACACAATAAAACGGTCATTGTACGCTACCCCACAAGAACTCACCTGGGGAAATTATGAGATTTCATCTATTGCTTTACAAAGGACATTACTGGACAACAAACTGCAAGTAATGTTTATGTACAGCATTCCGATTCATTTCATAAAACATAACAAAATAAAATCGGTTCTTGACTCACCAGCTCTTCACGGTTCCGACTGGAGTAATGTAACCTATTTCAGAGACAACATGATTTCGCTAAGCATTTCGTATCGTATCAACAGTGGAAACCAAGTGCGTAAGTACAACCGTAAAACCTTCACACTGTAAAATTTCAAATGGGTCATTTTCCCGACATACGGCAACATGATGCAATGGAGTGCGGTGTCGCATGCCTCACAGCTGTATTACGTCATTTTGGCAAATATGTATCATTATCCGAAGTGGGGAAGCGATGCGCGAGGACAAACGAAGGAGTATCGCTTTTAAGTATAACGCGGGCTGCAGAATCGTATGGACTGACCACTGCGACAGCACGTGTATCTTTAAAACAGCTTTCCGAATTGCCAATGCCAGTGATTTTACATTGGAACCAGAATCATTTCGTTACACTCTACAGATTTTCGCGGAATAGTAGCATTTTCCATATAGCCGACCCGGAAAAAGGCCTTATAAAACTTAATAGGACAGATTTTGCATCACACTGGTTAAGTTATCATGATGACAATGAGGAAAAAGGTATCGCAATGTTCGTTCAACCTGGCGAAGATTTCTCAAAAATATCCGAAGAAAATAAATCAGACACTCGATCACTGACGATTCTGCTCAAGCACATAGCCCAATATAAACCGCTTTTAATTCAGGTATTATTGGGATTAGCATTAGGCTGCGTATTACAACTTGTGATGCCATTCCTGACACAGGCTATTGTTGACAAAGGAATTGCCCATAAAAGCATTAATTTGATTTGGCTGATTTTACTTGGAGAATTATTTATTGTCTGCGGCAGGACTGCAACTGACTTTATAAGGCGGTGGCTTATTTTGCATATCTCAATGCGAGTGAACATTTCATTACTTAGTGAATTCATAATGAAACTTCTGCGGCTTCCAATGTCAGTGTTTGACACAAAATTGGCGGGAGACTTGCTGCAACGAATGGCAGACCACAATCGAGTTCAAACATTTCTGACTTCTGAATCACTTAGCTTGTTTTTCTCGGTACTTACATTTATTATTTTTGGAGGCGTACTTGCCTTTTACGACTGGCTTATATTTCTGATTTTCACAGCAGGAAGCTTAATTTATGTTGGATGGATCGCACTGTTTTTACAACCACGAAAGCACATTGATTATGATCTTTTCGAATGCCAGTCAGAAAATCAAAACAAAACGTTTCAATTAATCACCTCAATTCAGGAAATAAAGCTTCAAGGATGTCAGAAACGTCGGCAATGGGAATGGGAAGATGTTCAAGCCAACCAGTTTGCCGTTCAAATGAAGGCATTAAAATTGCAACAAAACCAAGAAGCCGGGAGTATTTTCATTAATGAAATTAAAAACATATCAATAACCGTCATTGCAGCCACTGCCGTGATAAACGGACAGATAACACTTGGGGCCATGCTGGCAATACAATATATTGTGGGACAACTGAATTCGCCTGTGCAACAATTCATGTCAATGATTTATTCTCTTCAAGACGTAAAACTGTCGCTTGAAAGAATTAACGAGATTCACAACAAGGAAGAGGACTCCGATGATGGAAAAAAGATAATAAACGGCAATCCGTCTATTACACTAAAAAATCTAAGTTTCAGTTATAATCCCTATTCTCCGAACCCAACACTAAAAAAAATTAATTTAATAATTGAAGCAGGTAAGGTCACAGCTTTGGTTGGCGTTTCGGGAAGTGGGAAGACCACATTAATCAAGCTACTGCTCGGTTATTATCCACCTGCGTCCGGAACACTGAAAATTGGCGGAGAAGAAATTGGAAAATACAATATCGACTGGTGGCGAAGTTTATGCGGTGTGGTAATGCAAGATTCGGTAATATTCTCGGAGTCAATCGCAAAGAACATTGCAATATCCGATGAGTCGCCTAATAGAGAGAGACTTGAATGGGCTACTAAACTTGCAAATATTCATGAGTTCATAATGAACCTACCTTTAAAATATGAAACGAAGGTTGGTGTGGATGGCATTTCACTCAGCCAAGGACAACGCCAACGATTGCTTATTGCACGTGCTGTGTATAAAAACCCCCTTTTTATATTTTTGGATGAAGCTACAAACGCTTTGGACACAGAAAATGAACGAACTATCGTGGAGAACCTTACGGAGTTTTATAAAGGTAGAACCGTGGTTATTGTAGCACATAGATTATCCACGGTTAGAAATGCTGATAAAATAGCGGTCATAGATAAAGGCCAAATTGTTGAGTATGGTAACCATACAGATTTAATAAAGAAGCGGGGCACTTATTTTAAACTTATCAGAAACCAACTTGAACTTGGATGTTAGATTTTGACAAACACTCTGACCGAATCAAACAAATTCTTGAGCAAAAACCTTCATTCGTTATAAGATGGGGAACGCTAATTATTGTGCTGTTTTTTGCTGTTGCGGCATTTGTGGGAACAGTTTGGTGGCTATCACGCGGAATTTAGTTATTTTTGCATAAAATTATTTGCTATGGAATATAAGGAACTTGACATTAAGGGTGTCTGGCTCATCAAGCCCCGCCGTTTCGGCGATGCCCGCGGCTACTTCATGGAAACATTCAAGCGCGATGAATTTCAGGCCCATGTGGGTGATGTGGAATTTGTGCAGGACAACGAGTCGTTTTCAACGAAGGGTGTGCTCCGCGGATTGCATTTTCAAAAAGCAGCGGCTTCGCAAGCCAAATTGGTGAGGGTTTCGCAGGGTTGCGTGCTTGATGTGGTGGTGGACCTCCGTGGCGACTCGCCAACATTCGGACGCAATGCCACAGTGGAACTTTCGGCCGATAACGGACTGCAACTGTTCATACCGCGGGGAATGGCCCATGGGTTTGTGGTACTCTCGGATGTGGCGCAGTTCCAATACAAAGTGGACAATGAATATGCTCCGCATGCTGAAGCCACGCTGCGATTCGACGACCGGGCTCTCAGCATTGACTGGAAGCTGCCGACTCATGAATTGATTCTTTCGGATAAAGATTTGAAGGGACTGCCGCTAAGCGAAATAGAGCCGTTTTAAGAACCTGGCGCACATAATACGGCAAAGGCTGATAAAAACAACAGGCAATATTTGCAAACTACTTAAAAATCATTTATCTTTGCCCCATATCAAAAACCGATTATCATTTTAATTTCTAACCACAGCATGTTCTCCATGAATTGATTGTGGCGACATGCTCTAATACCAATCTATGAATTTCAAATTTTTACCGTTTCTTGCAGGAATGGTTCTGTGCACGGGAATTGCCACGCAGAGCGTTCAGGCGGCAGATTATTGCCAATCCGGAACGATGACACGCTCAAGCGGTGACCGCGGCATGAATTCATTCCAGCTCACTGACGGCACATCGACACTTGATGTGTCAGTGAACCAATCAAAGAGTTATGGGTCGGCAACTTATTTCGACAAGACCACCAATGTGCTCACAGTTCAACCGGGCTCCACAATTTCGTTCAGCGAAATGGACTGGACCGGCGCCTGGATGCATGGCTACGTTTATGTGGACTACGACAACGACGGCACATTCAACACCACAGTAAATGCCGACGGAACGACGCGCGGCGAACTTGTGGCCTACTCCTACTACAACACTCAGGACCGCGACGGAGCTTCCGCGCCCAACAGCCGCGGCGTTTCGGCATCGCGCAGTTCGAGTGTAACAACTCAGAGCATGCCCAACTTCACCATTCCCGCCGACTTGGAAGGTGGCGAATACCGCATGCGCGTGAAAGTTGACTGGAACTCCATTGAACCTTGCGGAAGCTCAACACTCCGTGCCGATGGCGGCTCCATCACTGATGTGACTCTGAAAGTGCTTCCGCTGACTGACATGACAGTTAGCAATGTATCGGCTTCGCACCAGCAGGGCCAAGTGGCTCCCGGACGTGTGAATTTGCCGGTTGCAACAGTTACTTTAACTACCAACGGAACACTGAATCCGATTTCGGCCACAGGCATTGAAATGCAGTGGAAAGGTAATGCCAACGTTAAGAATCTGCGCTGGGTTTACTCCACCAACGGAGCTGTTTCAAACGATGTTGTTGCAACAGTAGAGCCCACGAGCGGAGTTCAAATGGTGAGATTTGACAAAGAGTTGGCTTACGGTAACAACTACTTTATTCTGCTTGCCGACGTGGCCGAGGATGCCGTGTTCGACACCAACCTGTTGGTTAACGTGACCGGAGTTATTGCCGCAAAGGAACTGAATGTAATCAACATGCCCGCAACAAGCGGCATTGTGGTGGCCAACATCATTGACTACACTCTTGGCAACGCACTGTGGTTCAACACTCCGGTGTCGTCAACCACCAACACTGCAATTTGGAACCGAAACGATTTCAGTACCACCGACACCAATCCCGACCAGCTTTGGGAGCGCCAGTCGTTCCCCTTCGGCAACGGTTCGTTTGGCGGTAACGTGCTTGGTTGCGTGAACCGCGAACGCGTGGTGCTCAATGAAAAAACCCTCTGGATGGGAGGCCCGGGCACCGGAGCATCCACTTACTGGGACATGAACAATACCGTGAGCGATGCCACACTTGCCTCAATCCGCAGCAACCTTGCCAACGGCAATACCACATCGGCCCACTCACTTGTGTCGTCGAACTACAAGGGCAAAATTGACTACAACCGCAACCGCTTCGGTGTGTTCACTACCATGGGTGAAGCTTACGTTTCAACCGGCATCACCGAAGGTAGCGCCACCAATTACAAGCGCATTGTCAACATGGACCGCGGCATGATTGTGGTTGAATTCGAATCGGACGGAACAAAATACCAGCGTCGCTATTTCGCTTCATATCCCGACAGCGTGATGGTTTGGCGCTACACCTCTGAAGGTGCTCCGCAGAACCTCACATTCTCTTTGGCCACTCCCCAGACCGTTAATTCCGTGACCTCGCCTGCCGACGGCACCCTGCTATACAATGGCAAGCTCTCAAACAACAACATGCAATGGGCTTTGCAGGTATTTGTACGCACAAACGACGGTGGCACCGTGACAGCCAATCCCACCGCACGCACCATAACCGTTTCCGGTTCAAACGATGTTGAGTTCATTCTTGCCGGCGACACCGACTATGCCATGAATTTCGACCCGAGCTTCACCGACCCTGCCACTTACGTGGGCGTTGACCCCGTGGCAAGCGTGAACGCCATGGTTGAAAAAGCATCGGCAAAATCGTGGGAGGAACTATACGACAATCACTATGCCGATTATTCCGAGCTGTTCAACCGCGTTGAATTGCAAATCAATCCCTCGGAATCGTTCGACAATCTTCCCACTCCCACCCGTCTGGCAAACTACCGCAAGGGCACACTTGACCATGAGCTCGAACAGCAATACTTCCAGTATGGCCGCTACCTGCTCATTTCCAGCTCACGTGCCGGCAACATGCCCGCCAACCTTCAGGGTATGTGGCACAACAACCTCGACGGCCCCTGGCGTGTGGACTACCACAACAACATCAACCTGCAGATGAACTACTGGCCTGCAACCTGCACCAACCTGCTGGAATGTTTCACTCCGTTCATTGACTACGTTCGCGGACTCGTCAAACCGGGCGAACGCACCGCTACCGCCTACTATGGCGCACGCGGCTGGACAGCAGAAGTGTCAACCAACATCTTCGGCTTCACCGCACCGCTGAACTCCACCGACATGTCGTGGAACTACAACCCCACCGCCGGACCGTGGCTCGCCACCCAGATATGGGAATATTACGACTACACCCGCGACAAGGAATGGCTGCGCGAAATCGGCTACCCAATTATCAAATCAAGCGCCAACTTTGTTAGTGACCTGCTGTACATGCACAATGGCACCTACACTTCGGCTCCCTCGTATTCACCCGAACATGGCACCGCCGACCTTGGCGCCACCTACGCCAACGCCGTTACCCGCGAAGTGCTTTCAGAAGCCATTGCAGCTTCCGAAATTCTCAACGAAAATCCTTCGGAACTCAACGAATGGAAAGAGAAACTTGAAAAGATGTATCCCTACCAGGTTGGACGTTACGGCCAACTTCAGGAATGGTACAACGACATTGACACCTACAATGACACCCACCGTCACACCAACCACTTGTTCGGTCTGCACCCCGGAACATCCATCAATTCTCTGAAGGATGCCGACCTTGTTGCAGCTTGCAAGGAAACCCTGAAGCAACGCGGCGACGAAGCCACCGGCTGGTCAATGGGTTGGAAACTCAATCACTGGGCACGCTTGCTTGACGGCGACCACGCTTACATTCTGTTCCAGAACCTGCTGAAAAACGGAACCGCCGACAATATGTGGGACCTCCATCCGCCATTCCAGATTGACGGTAACTTCGGTGGCACAGCCGGTGTTTCGGAACTCTTCCTGCAGAGCCACAACGGTGTGCTTCATCTGCTCCCCGCTCTCCCCTCGGAATGGACCGACGGTAAAATCTCCGGTCTGCGCACCCGCGGCAACTTCACCGTCGACGTGGTTTATGCCGGCGGCAAACTTGACCACGCAATCATTGTGTCAAACGCCGGTGAACATTGCAAGGTGCTTTACAACGGTAAGGAAACCGAATTCGACACTCAGGAAGGCGCAACCTACCGCGTGAACTACAATTCTGTTAACGATGAGCTTTCAATCGATGACCTCTCCGGAATTTCAACAGTTGGAGCTGAAGCTGACAGCAATGTTCAAGTTTCGCAAAACGGCCGTCAAATCACCGTAACCGTAAGCGGACCTTCAGTTGGCAAAATCAACATTGACACTTTCAACGTAAGCGGACAGAAAGTAAAAGGCCTCAACGTTGACAAAAATGCCGGCTCGGTGACTGCCGCAATGAACTTGAATGTCACTCCGGGCGTGTACTTTCTACATGTTGAAGGCGAAGCCGTGAATCAGACAAAAAAGTTGGTGATTAAGTAACACAACTTCTCAAATATCTCACACCGGAGCGGGAGGCACTTTGCTTCCCGCTCCTTTTTTGCAACCAATAGTTTTTTTCTCTTTGCAACCTATCAGTTCCCGGCAATCGGCTTTTGCGGTCAACGGAAGAAATTCGGCTTGCGGTATATGGGATTTTTTTGTAACTTAGCCGAAGATTAAAACCTTGAACCACTCACAATGAAGCAATATCAGGACCTACTGCGCAACATTATTGAACACGGAACCGACAAAGGAGACCGCACCGGCACGGGTACCCGCTCACTGTTCGGCTATCAGATGCGTTTCAACATGGCCGACGGCTTTCCGTTGCTCACCACCAAAAAACTCCACCTCAAGTCAATTATCCACGAGTTGCTGTGGTTTCTCAAAGGTGACACAAACGTGAAGTATCTTCAGGACAACGGAGTGAGGATTTGGAACGAATGGGCCGGTCCTGACGGTGATTTGGGACATATCTACGGCTATCAATGGCGCTCGTGGCCCGACTACTCAGGCGGAGCGATAGACCAGATTTCGGAAGCAGTGGAAACCATAAAACACAACCCCGATTCACGCCGGATAATTGTGAGCGCATGGAATGTGGCCGATCTCCCGAACATGAATCTGCCCCCCTGCCATGCTTTTTTTCAATTCTACGTTGCCGACGGCAAGCTGAGCCTGCAGCTTTATCAGCGCAGCGCCGATTCGTTTTTGGGAGTGCCGTTCAACATTGCATCGTACGCATTGTTGCTTCTGATGATGGCTCAGGTTACCGGACTTGAAGCGGGCGACTTTGTGCACACATTGGGCGACGCGCACATCTACAACAACCACTTCGAACAGGTGAAACTACAGCTTGAACGCGAGCCCCGACAGCTCCCCCGCATGATTCTCAACCCCGAGGTGAAGGATATTTTCCAATTCAAGTTCGACGACTTCAAGCTTGAAGGCTACGACCCTCATCCTCACATTCCCGGAAAAGTATCGGTTTAAAGGCATCGCAATGGCAAAAGTTACCATAATAGCAATTGTGGCCCGCAACGGGGCAATTGGGCGGGGTGGCGACCAGCCATTCCACATTTCGGCCGATTTCAGGCGATTCAAGCAACTCACAACGGGCAAACCCATTGTGATGGGGCGGAGAACATTCGAAGCACTTCCTTCAGGCGCCTTGCCGCACAGGCGCAACATTGTGGTGACCCGAAACCAAGATTACCGTGCCAAGGATGCCGAAACGGCTCCAAGCCTCGAGGCGGCAGTGAATCTTTGCAGTGATGCTGAAGATATTATGGTGATTGGCGGAGGTGAAATTTACCGGCAGGCAATGCCACTTGCCTCCACCTTAATGCTCACCGAAGTGGATGCCGACGTTGACAATGCCGACACCTTCTTCCCAACAGTTGACCGGAAAGAGTGGGTTGAGACTGAGCGTTCGGAGCGGTTTACCGACCCCAAAAGCGGCGTTTGCTACACGTTCGCAACCTATTCGCGCACCATATAGGCATATAGGCCACGCACATATACAAGATTATGCACCAAGCAGGTCGCGCGCAATGTCAAGCGCGGTTTCAATTTCTTTAATGCCCGGCTTGCAATCAATGTGGATTTTCCCGGGAGCGTCAAGCAGCGTGAAGTTTATTTCCGTGACCGATGCATTTTTCTTGTCATGGCGCATGAACTCAATGAGCCGTGGATAATCGTTGCAGGTTATTTTCGGCACAGGATAGTACTCCTTGACAAAAGCACCCACAGCTTGAAGTTCGGCAGAGGGGAATCCGAGCAACATGTGCGAGAGCACCAAATCAACAATCAGGCCGTGGGCCACCGCCACACCATGAGGCAACTCACACCCGGAGAGCATGGCCAACGACTCGAAGGCGTGAGCGGCAGTGTGGCCAAGGTTCAAAGCCCGTCGGATGCCCTTTTCCAAGGGGTCCTGCTCCACAATGTTGCATTTCACTTTCACTGACGTTTCAATCAAGGGTCCGAGCCGCGAAGCGTCGCAGCGGTGAAGGTCAACGCCCAACGCCTTGTGCAAACTGCCGGAAGAGTCCAACAGGGCATGCTTGAGCACTTCGCCATAGCCCGAAAGCAGCTCCATGTGTGGCAACGTTGAGTAAAATTGCGGCGAAACAATCACGGCCTCGGCCTCGCGGAAAGCTCCAACCTCATTTTTAAGTCCATTGAAATTAATGCCGGTTTTCCCTCCAACTGCGGCATCGACCGCACCGAGCAGAGTGGTGGGGATGTTGATGAACCGGATGCCGCGTTTGAAAGTCGCAGCGGCGAATCCACCTAAGTCAGTAACCATTCCGCCACCGAGGTTTATCAACAGCGACCCGCGGTTGGCGCCTTGATTGCCAAGTTGGGTCCACACCTCTTGGAGAGATGTGATGTTCTTGTTGCTGTCGCCCGCAGGGATTGTGATTGTAGATGCCATGCCAACGGTTTGCGAGGCGGTGAGAAGAGGCACACAATGGTTCAGCGTGTTGACATCGGTGAGCAAAAACACCTGGCGGGGAGAAAATGCCTCCGTGAGCTCATCAATAACCGGCGCGGGCGCAGCGGTGAAGATAATTTGCTGCGCCATCAATTGAAATTTCTTGAGGTTGTGATAAAGCCATAGACCAGCAGCGGAAGGACTTCGGCAAATTCCTCCATGCTGCCAAACACAATGTCGGCACCGGATTCGTAGAGTTCACCCGGATTCAGAGGGCCGGTGTTGACACCCACGGTGAAAGCCCCGGAAGCATGTCCGGCCTCGACTCCCAACGGAGCATTCTCCACTACAATACATTCGTTTGGCTTCACATCGGCAAGCTCCATTGCTTTGAAATAGGGCTCAGGCGAGGGCTTTCCATGCTTCACATCGCGCGAGGTCACACGCAAATCCATGTTGAACGCGCCGGGGAAATCTTTACTCAGGCGATTGATGAGCGAGGACTGGCCGGAACCTGTGACGAGCACACGTTTAATGCTCACCGATTCCAAAAAGTCAAGCATGCGGTCGGCCCCCGGCATGGGAGCCACCGGGGGCATGGATGCAAATATCTCGGTTTTGCGCTTGTAAAGATCGGTCATCTCCTTTTCCGTGGCCGGACGGCCAAGTTTCTGACGGAAAATGGTATCGATTGTGGAAGCCCCGGTGCGACCTTCGTAGCGAAAAAACACCTTGCTCGGCAAATCGATGCCCAACTCGCCCATGAGTTGTTGCCATGCCAGTGCGTGGCTTGGCATGGAATCGTAGAGCGTGCCGTCCATGTCAATCAAAGCAGCTCGCGGAGTTACGCTAATGTAATCGTGTTCGGCAAGGAATTTTTGTATGGTAGCGGTGTACATGGGCTATTTCTTTTTCTTTTTTTGTTTTGAATTGGTGGATGGCACGGTTGCAATTGTGTCGCCCGGCATAACAAATCCCGCGGGGCGTTCAATGAGACCTTGCTGAATGAGTTGCACTGAATCGGCATGGCTGAAGCTGTCGTCAGCCACATTGCCGCCCTTGCTACCACTTACCGAGCCGCTTCCGGGCTTGCGGGAATCCTGCAAACGCAGACCGCGTGACCCGGTGGCACGCACTCCACGACGGAATACATTTGAAATTTTGTTGACAAGGTTCACACGCAATGTGTCGGTAATCTGACGGCTCTGAGCTACGGTTTTCTCATTAATGCGGGCTTTGCCGAGCCTGATTTTCATTTTTTCGGGCGTTCCTTTTATATTGATACCAAATTTGAACGGTATGGGCGATTTTATGACAGCCACATGATAGTCAAGGTTGAAGGCTGCGTCGTTGCTTCCACGCACTCCAATACGGTAGCGGTCCATGTCGAAAATAAAGGGATACAGATCAATGTAACCATCGTGTATGGCCACTTCCACATCCATGTGGTCAATCATATTTTTGTCCTTTTTCTTGAACAGCATCCATTTGGCAATTGTGCGGAATGTTTCGTTGTCAAGCAGTTGCAGGCTGTCGCCGGAAATTTTCAGTGCCATGTCAAGCGAAGCCAGGTCAAGATTCATCACCGAGTCAAGGCGCGTTGTCAAAGCCAGGTCAGCATCGACAATGCCACGCACTTCGCCAAGCAAAGGCAGGAGCGAGTCAACTCCCGGCATCATGTCAAGCACCGAACGCAGGTTCAGCCGGCGGATTCCCACAGCTGCAGCGAGTGAGAGGTCCTGTGCGGTAGGTGCAGAATAGAGTGCGGTGAAGTTAACGGCTCCAATGGAAGTATAAGCCCGCAAGCGGTCAAGATTCACGGCGCCGTCAAACATCTCCACCAACCCGTCCAGGCCGTGGAGCCAAAGGTCGGCATACTTCACATGCTTGGCCTTGAGCGAGAAACGGGCATCAATGTTCGAGGGAATAACCACGGCTGTCATGGAGGTGTCAGACAACTGATTGTCATATTGACGTTGCAACGCTTCGTCATCCTCGCCGTCAACGCCGTCCTCAATCAGCTTAATCTGGCCGGCGGTGAGTTTGTCGGCAAACACCGCACCGCGAAGCATTGTGGCCATAAGGTCGTTAACGTCAATGGTGTCTGATTTAACACTGAAATCAAGGTCGAAGGGCACCCTACTGCGCGACATCAGGGCCCGGGATATGTTTCGCACCGAACCGTTAAGCAGGAAATCGCTTTGGTTCATGGTGAGAAGGGTGTTGCGAAGCACCACGGAATCGGTTGAAAAAGAGAGGTCCAAATTTCGCAACGTGTTGCGCGAGGGGAAGTAAGGAGTGAACACTCTGACACGTTCGGCCGAAAAATCGCCGTTAGCATTCCAGCGGCGAAGCAGCGAACGAATGGAGTTGTCAACTTCCACATCAATATTTTCACGGCCCTGCCGCGACTTATCGTACTCGGCCATTTTACGCATTGCACGCCCCATGATTAATGCCCGGATTGAGTCGGACGACAGCTCGGGATGCGCGGCGGCAATAGAATCGAAAACATGCTGCCGGCGAGCCGACATAACAGGCTTGCTCTTGGGATGGAGAACCAAATCGGCAACGCCATGGCGCACCATCAAACGGTTGAAGCGGTCGGCATAGCGAACGAAATCGGACTTGACCAGAGCTTTGAGCAGAGGGCTACGAGCCTGACTGTTGTAACGTTGCAGCGAGGCGGCAATCATTGAATTGCGCAGACGAATGCGAATGGAATCGGAGTCGGAACGGAGAGAAATGCGGGCCGCCTTGATGCTGGCACCTATGGGGTTGATTTGTGATGTGTCGGATGAAGCTGCGACATTTCGCATGCCAACACCGGCACTCAAATCGGCTCCGGCCAGCATTACACCGGGTTGCATAAGAGCCATGGTGTCGATGGTGAGCGATGCGGTGAGCATGGAATCGACCATGGTTTCCTTAAATGTAATTGAGGAACTTGAACCGAGCTTAAATTCAGCGCGGTTCATAAATGCTTCAATAGAGCCATCGGTCATTGCCATGCGGAATTGGGACAACGTGAGCTGCCCATCGATTTTTGAACGGTGGAATTGTTGAGGCGTGAGGTAGCTCATACGTGTGTACACCTTGGCAACGCCGTGAAGGGTACCGCGAATGGTGCAAGGAAGTGCATCAAGCAATTGTGAGGGCAGATTCTGAATGGTGAGCGTTCCGTTGAAACCTGCATCAATCAAAGGGTCGGTTATGGGGGTGGTGACCAAAGCGTCAAGGGTGAAATCAATGGCTTTTCCGGCTGCCGAGAGTTTCTTGACATTAATGGTGGAGGCGTTGAAATTGTTGCAGTCAACGCAAGCTTCCACATCGGCTTGCAGCTTGGAGAGGTTAAGGCGGTCAAATTCCACTTTGGAGGCTTCGGCCCGGAATGAAGCATCGACCAACGGGAGCTCGCCGGCTGTCAAATTGCACGGCTTAAGCAGTTTCACGCCCATTTCCATTTTAAGGTCGGTGGCAAGAGGCTTGAGCATGGCGCGATGTTCTTCGGGAATCAACGCAACGGCTTTCATGAGCTCAACTTGAGGAATAGAGGCCGTGAGCGACTTCACCACCATGTTGCGGGTCATGTCAAGCTCGGTTGAAAACTTAGCAGCAACTTCCCCTACCCTGACGGTGAAATCACGCAACCCAATCTCCATTGGTTTCTTACTCTGCCACTGCACTTTGCCATTTACGGCAAATGGAGTGGATGCAATTTTCACAACAGGCAACGATGCCAATGCATCGCCATTGAAATCGAGGGCGTAAAGCGGCTCGCTTGAGGTTGAATCGGCCAACTCCATTCGGGCAAGATTGACGGAGCAATCCATTGAATCGGCCGGAGAGCGGAATCGCACCTTCATTCCGTTGACAATGCTGAAACGGTTCAGGGCAATGTCAGGCAATTCAAGAGGTTTCGCAGTGGTGTCCGGCTCCGAGGGGGGCATTATGAGATAGTTGGCCGTGAGCGAGTCAACTTGCACAAGGTTGGCTCGGATGTCGTTGAAATCAACATCGTAGAGTTCTATATTGCCCACCATGAGCGAGGTGAGGTTTATCCCCCCGGCAAAACCTTTGACAAACAGCAGGCTGTCGGCATCGGAGGGAAGTGTGGAACGGACCGAGTCAGGCAGATTGGCAAGAGAGCGGCTGGTGAGCTGCAGCGAGTCAACCTGCACCGAGAAGCGGGGAAAAGTTGACCAGAATGTGAGTTCAACACGACCGGCATTGACATCGGCCAGCAAATATTCGCTGGCATATTTGTTAACCAAAGGCGTAAGGCGTTCGGGGGTGAGAGTCCACACCACCAGTGAGATTCCGGCAGTGACCAGAAGCACCACAGCTAATATCAGAACAAGAGTCCATTTAATCACTCTTGCCCACCAAGGGCGTTTGCGCTTGGGCAACTTTTCAACCGCGGGTTGTTCGGGTTGAGGGGAGGTGTTTGTTGGCTGGTCTGACATTCCGGTAAATGGATTGGTGTTAACACTTTATTGTTCTAAAGGAATCTGAGGGCAACGCACGGTGATGTGGAAACACGGCTGCTTAATTTCATACTTCACCCAACATTTTCCTTCGGCGCGCATATCCCACAGAATTTCGGCTAAAAGAGCTTTGAGTTCATCGGCTGAATGAGTGATACGTGAATCATCAGGAACAAAGCGGGCATAAGAAATGTCCATTGTGGTTGCGAGCTGGTGCACGGAGGAGTCAACTGCATTGCGATTGACCCTGCGGAGGCGACGCACGCCCTCGGGAGTGCGCAACACGCTGGTCACCTTTATGCGATAGCGCGCGCCGCTGCGGGCGGCAAGGGAGTCGCTGAAACGGCGCCCTATTTCGTGAAGCATGGCAGAGGCTTCAGGAATAAGGTAAGGACGGGAATAATTGAGCGGCTCCACATAGAAATCGGGGTTAGATGTCACTTTAACAAGCGGGCGGCGGGTGTTGAGATGCGAGCGGGTGTCAGTGAGGGGTTCTATGCCAATGCGTTCGGCTTCAGCCCAGTGCACATAGTTACTATCGTTGAACAATTCATCAAGGCGTCCAAGCTTCCGGGTGTACAACTTGGTGTTCGGGTCGGGCATCTCACCGGGTTCATTATTGTAAGGCGAAACGGAATCCACCTCTAATTTAGCCACATCTTCCGGAAGTATAGGCTTGATTTTAACCACATTGGAATCATCATTGCCACATCCGGCAATAACTCCCAGGCAACACAATATGATAATGAATAACAGGTTACGCATTGAACAAGCTGAAATATGGGAGTGTAAAGTTACTGTTTTTCCCTTTGACAGGCAAGCGGAAGAGTAAGATTTCCTTTTTCAAAATGTGGCGAACAAATGTAGCGATAATAGTCGAGGGGCACCCTTTCGGGCACCCCTCGCCGGTTCGTGTTCCATTCACGGACGGCATTTCTATGCCGGCGAATGGAAGTGTATGGGTTGTTTATCAGTCTTCTAATTTAACGCCTTCTTCAACCTCATGTTCAATAACTTTGGCAGAAGCGTCGCGACGGGTAACCTTTGAGCCAATCACGGCATAGTAAAGGAGATATGCAACGGCAATGAAAAGCACCCAGTAGCTTGCCATGTAGTTGGAAGCATCGGCCACGGCACCCTGGATAAGAGGAAGAATACCGCCACCGCAAACCATTACCATGAAGAAACCGGAGGCAACGGCAGTGTACTTGCCAAGACCTTCGGCAGCAAGGTTGAAGATACCACCCCACATAACCGAGGTGCAAAGGCCGCAGAGAACAAGGAGAAGAATGTTCAACGGAGCCTGTACGTTAATAATGGGCACGTTAATCATTGTGGGCTCCATGAGGATGGCTCCGGTTATAAGAGCAAGGGCAACGGCTGAAACAATGGTGAGCATGGCCTTGCTTGAAACCACACCGGCAATTGTGCCGCCAACCAAACGGCCAACAAGCATCAGGAACCAGTAGGCACCGACAATAGAACCGGCCACAGCGGCATCCATGGCCAAACCGCCGTTTTCAAGGGGAGAGGTCATGTAAAGGTTGGCCATGTTGGGGATACCTACCTCAATACCTACATAGAGGAAAATGGCAACGACACCGCCAACATAGTGGCGGAATTTAAGAGCACCGGCAAGAGTGGGCTGTTCAGTGCGTTTGCCACCGCGCTTGAGGTCCTCAAGGATAGGCTCGGGAAGCTTGGAAAGAAGCAGAACAACGAAAGCCAACAGGAAGATGCCGAACGCAATGTAAAGAGCGGGACGGGCATCGATGAGGGTTACATTCTGAAGGTTGGAACCCATGAGGTAGCCAACGAGCACAGGGCAAATGGTGGCTGAAAGTGAGTTGAGCGAACCACCGAATTGCAGAAGCTGGTTACCGGTTTTGCCACCACCGCCAAGGGTGTTGAGCATGGGGTTAACCACGGTGTTGAGCATACACATGGAGAAACCGGCCACAAACGCGCCACAGAGATAGATGGTGATAATAGTGTCCTTTTCAGTAGCTTCAAAGAGGCTGCTGACGAACATGAGAGCCACGCCTACCATACCCACGAGCACAGCTGCGATGGCCGAGAATTTATAACCCTTCTTCTGAAGAATCATACCGGCAGGCAGACCCATGAAGGCGTAAGCAATGAAGTTAGCGGCATTACCCAGCTGGCTCTGGAGGTTCGACAAGCCGAGCTGTGATTTAAGGATTACCCCGAAAGGATTCTGGAAGCCTGTCACGAATGAGATCATCGCAAACAGGAAGAACATCACGATGATAGGCAGCGTGTAGTTCGGTTTTTTAGCGGAAGTCATTTTAGTTATGGTATTGAAATTTAAATAATTAAAGATTGCATAACAATTGCATGGCACAGCCTGTGGCATGCCACATTGGCAAAGTTAAACATTTTTTTGAGAATAACCACAAATAAAATTTCAAATGCCGCGAATCAGCATGTTAAAAGGCGAACAACAAACCGGTGGAGAGCGGACGGAATCGTGGTTGGCCGGTGCCGCGGAGCACGGTGTTGGGCGAATAGCGCACATAAGCGTTTATGCCCCAGCCGAGGTGAATAATTCCAAGAAAATCGATTGTAAAACGGCGCTGCCCGATATGGTTTGTGCGGTACTCGGCATCGCGGCCGTCGGCTGTGGTCCACTTTGCCAGCATGGATCCATGGGAATTGTAGTTGAGAACAACTCCTGCGGTTATGCTGAAGCGATGTCCGTCGAGCGTGTTGAATGGCAGAATCTGCCGCCAAAGCACGGGGATGCCCATCGAGAACACCTTGAGCCGCGAGCCGTGAGGCGTCGAGCCCTCGGGGTACGGCTCGACACATACTCCACCCTCGGGGGTGCCGGCAAAACGGTGGACACCGGTGGATATGCGATAGTTACGCCAGTCAAAGCCAAAGCCTACCGACAGCTCGGAATGTTTCAATTTGTAAACAACTGCAAGCATATTTAGCCAGGAAATCTCCATGGATTTGCCCATTTCAATGCCAAGACCCGCGGGCTGCCCAACGGCGTTGACCCAACCTACCGAAGGACCGCTGAGAACGACATCCCACTTCGATGAGCCGCCGGTGATGGCTTTCAACGGATTGGCCCATTGCCGCTGACGCACAGTGGCGTTTTCAAGTTTAACCGAAAAAACATCGGTAATGGTGTCGGACTCTTCGGCGCGTTGAATCCAAACGTTCATCTCCGAGGGGCTCTCGGTTACGGTTACAGAGGAGGCATTGGAAATGTTCACAAGCGTGTCGGCCTGCTGAGCAGGCATTGCATAAAGAGCTGCAGGGACAAACAACAACGATGTTATAATAGCTTTTTTCATATCTTTCTCTTTCATAAAATTCAAAATCCAATTGACATGCCCACTGAGAGTGTGGAAATTTGCGGACCATAGGAACTCTTGAACATTGACACCGGCGACCAACGCACATACACTCCGCCAAAATCCAGCGTGCCGAGTGTGAATACAAAGTCGGGGGTAATTATGCGCTGATGCAGCCCTTCAACTTTTTTGGTGTAATGAACTCCGTCAAGCATATATTTCGACTTGGCTTTGCAGGCTATGTTATAGTTCATAATAACAGAAATTTTGAATGCAAGGGAGCGGTAAATGCGCTGCCTGTAATAAACGGGCAACTGAAAATTCCATTCGGTGAGGCTTGTGCGCACATCGGAGGCACCTTCGGGAGCCGGAAGCAGGCATAAAGAATCGCCAATGCGGTCAGCGTCCATGCCACGGCGAATCACCATAGTTTTCACTCCAAAGCCGACTCCAAATCCCACAGCAGCTCCGGATTTACCTAAGTTATATCTGTAACCCAACATATTACCAATACCAATTTCCCAAGAAGTGCGTATGGCTTGCGGGGCATGATAGGGCAGCACGAATCCAACATAGGCGTCGGAAAAACAGCTCACTTCCGTTTTTGAAGGAGCGCTGAGGCTGTTACCCACAAACGGGAGTGAGATTGCGGGCTTGTCGGCTGCAATTGAATCGTAATTGACAACATATTCAAAATTGCGGCTCCGGGCCGCCGTATCGGAGGTTATTTCCACTTTCTTTTCCACGCCATTGTCTGTTATGACAACACTGGAAGGACGTGTGAAATGCACCACGGTGTCAGGCTCAAGGGGGGCAACAGGTGAAGCAGCCTGAGCCGAAAGTGCGGTAAGAGCAGGAAGCAGCACCGCTACAAGGGATTTCATTACTTGCATATTTCAGATGTGATTTAATTGTTTACCAAATATTTTTATTTGAGCATTTTCTTGACCTGCTCTGTTGAGGCTTTTCCTTCAAGATAAAGCAAGATTATTTTGTTGTCGCCGGCAAGATGTCCGTTCAGAAAAATGATGTAGCGGTTAACTCCGCGTGTAATCGACGGCAGGCGGTAAAGGCCGTAGTAAAGATGTCCGGCTTTATACCGCACCTCCTTGCTCACCGCTGTACGGGCATCGGCAAGTACCATCCGTTCAAGTTCGGATGCTGTTTCGGGGTGTCCGGCAATGGAGAGCGAGTGGTAGGTGTCAAGATTGACATTACGCAACTTATCCTTTACCACAAGAGTTTCGGTGGCACCCTTCATGTCGCGATACCGGTCGGTGAAAGCTTTGTTGATGTTCAAGCCCTTCTGGGCATGGATACTTACGGGCCATAACAAGGCCGCGAGTATGGTTATCAGTGTCAGAAAACTTTTCATAATGTGGTGTTTTCAGAATTAATGGCATTGGAAATTGCATTGAGCTCCGAGGATATTTCTCCGGAAACATCGGAAGAAGCATCGCCGAGCATTGACAAGTCTGATTCTATGATGCCCATCACAGCCTGCGAATCGTTAACGGGACGGCCGTCGACATAGGCAATACATTCCACAGTAGCCGAGGGGGAAGTGAAATGCCAGCCAACCACCGAAACAATTGCAATAACAGCAGCTGTCGAAACCGCAGCAAGCAAAGGTCTGAGGGAGCCTCGTTTTCCCGAGGCCGCGCCGGGCACAGGGCTCACGGATGCGTAGCTGAGCACGGCTCGGGCTTCAAGGGCTTCAGGCCAGTTGGCCGAGGGGTCATCCAGCAAGCGACGAAGCTCCTGCTCCTGGTCAAGAGTGGTGAGCCCTTCGAAGTAAAGATTTATAAGCCTGTTGAGGAGATGCATATCAAACTTGTTCATAATCATTTCTGAGAGTTGGCAAAACGTTGACGGTAGGCGAGCCTTACAGCTTTTCGGGCACGGCTCAGGATAATGCGCACATTGGCCTCGGTGAGGTCTGTGCGGGCGGCTATGGCATCAATTTCATAACCATCGCGGTCACGCATCAGCAATATGCTCCGGTCGCGCTCCGAAAGGACTGACTCAATTACCCGGTTCACCTGGTGAAACAGGTCCGATTCCTCGGTTGAGCTTTCATCGGCCGCAACATCATCGGTGAGATCATCGGCCGGATGCCGGCGACGAAGAGCATCGATGCAGGTGTTTCGCATCGCTGTCACCACCACGGCTTCGCTTGGCCGTGATTCGGTACTCCACAGCTTCACAAAGGTGTCCTGCATGGCATCGGAAGCATCGGATTCCGAGCCCAGCAACCGGCGTCCCGCGGCAATGAGGCGGGGGCGGAGTCGCTCAAAAAGAGCTCCCAATCCGGTGGATGATTCTTTGGGTGACTGATGCATTTGATGAATGACTTTTCATTTACTATACGAAAACTGATGCCCGTTTGCAACAAACGAGCGAGAATTTTTTTCGCATAACGGAATTTCCCGGTTAGCGCAAGCCTGAAAGAGGTATGAGCGAGGCTTTTGTCGGGTCGCAACCATCCATAATGTGGCCCACTCCGGAATAGAAAATAGTGGGGTCGCACACAGTCCAACGGCGCGAGTTGTAGTTTATGTAGTCGCCCGGAACATCATCGGTGAAAGCAACAGCGGCAGCCAGGTGGTTCGGAAAATAAATCAAAGCCACGTCAAGCCCCATCAAATCCCTTACCAGTCGCACGAAAAGGATGGCATGGTCCTCGCAATCACCGTTCTGATAATTAAGCGTCTCATCAGCAAAATAAGCGCGGTCATAGCCCCACACATCATTGTCAGGCGCATAGGGAAATGATTCGCAGAAATCCATGAGCAGATTGGCAGCATCGCGCTGCGATTTCCCTTCCAATGCTTTTTTCAGAGTGGGGTAGATTGCTTTGCGAATCGGTTCGGAAAGTGGTGTCACTGCGTAATAAGCCCACTTTGTGCGGGAGTTGCCGGGTAAAGCCGAAGCAGGATAGCCGTTGAAAAATTCAAGCAGGTTGGCATTGCACTCATAGTCAATCTTCACCTCGGGGTAGTGTTTTACGGTGAGAGACTTGGCCGCAGTGGGGCGATTGGCGAGGCGAGGCAGCTTGTCAACGAGCATGGACAGAGGGCGCGTGCCGGGATAATCGGCGCTGACCATCTGCACCGAACCGAGCTTTGCAAAGGGATAGAACTTCACATCGCCCACCGGAAAGTATGGCTGGTCAAAAATAAGATTCTCGGTGCCGGGCATAGCATAAAGCCGGCCGGCCGGGGCGTCGAGTGCCAGCCGCGTGGTGTAGCCCGACTGATTCATGACATAGGCCGTGAAGAGAGCCTCTTCGTTCGACCCTGCACCATGCAACATAGCACCGGTTTCCCTCACCAGGCAGTAATAAGCCCAATCGCATAAATCACGGTCATCGCGCAGGCGCAGCAACGAACCTATGGTCGCATCAAGGCTCTGACGGCTTGACAGAGTCTGCCATGCTTTTCCAATGGATGCATGATCAAGACGGCCCAAGGAAATCGAGTGGTCATTAGCCACATTGACATTGAAATCGGTGCCAAAGAGTTTCACACTCCGCTCAGCAACTTGTCCGGGACGCCCCTTGTAATCAAACGGCTCGGATGGGACCGGAGCATCGGGGACGGGAGGCGGGCTAACCACATTGTCAATTGGGAGCGGACGACTTTGAGGCATAGGTGCCGACTGCGGCAGCGGAGTCAACGGACGGGGTGCGACAGAACGGTCAATGGGCTTTTGCACGGGTGCATCCGGCTTTGAAGGCACCCAGTTGGAATCGGCAAGAAACGTGGCATATTCGCGGTTGACTTTGTCGCGAAAAGAGGCATAATCGTTTTTTGCATCGCGCAAAAAATTATCGTATTCCTTGTGCAAATCCTTTTTAAAGTCAGCGTACGATGAGCCGGTTTGTGACTGTGCCGAACAGATAGACGCCGCACAAAGCACCAAAAGAGTGACCCGCTTCATAATGATGAATGAATTTTTAAATTTTCACAAAATTAACATTACAAGGTGTTTTCCGACTAATGGCCCACGTTAATAATAGTTAAGGGGGACATTGCGCATGTGACCATTCGGCAACTAATGATTATTTTTGCATCCTAAACACAGAAAGCCATGTCAGGAAAGCCACGCCGCACATTTCTTCAATGGTGTCGCCGATACATTTCGGCGTCGCTCATTGTGGCCATTGGCCTGATTGTTTACATTCTGTTTTTTTCCGGCAACTCCGTTTTCGACACTTATAAATATGACCGCCAGATTGACGCCCTGAATCAAGCAATCCGGGAAACCGGCGACTCGCTTGACTATTACCGCACTCTGGAGCAACGCTTGAACACTGACCCTGCCGCCATGGAGCAGGTGGTGAGGGAAAATTACCGGATGCAGCGGCCTGACGAGGACGTTTATGTGGTACAATAAAAACAGAGGGTGGCTAAACAACCTCATAACAGATCATTCACCGACACACAATGGATTCAATTCGTGACAATTCGTTTTTTCCACGCCAATTTTGGTTGCTGGCCGTCAACATAGGATTAGTGCTGATTGTGGTGGCTACAGCTCTGCCGCTGTTTCAACTTCAAACCGGGCTACCCGTAAAAATTCTTTACACAGCCGGAGCGGCCATAGTGGTGCTGGCACGCATATTCGCGCCCTCGGCCAAAGGTGCATCGCTGCGTGTGCGCCGTCTTTGCCGGCTTGAAATCTGGTCGGGCATCATTTTCTGTGCCGGAGCATTTTTCATGTGGTACAGCCCCGGCAACCGCGACTGGCTTGCATTTACTCTTGCAGGAGCCGCCTTGCAAATTTACACCTCGGTGGCCATTCCCCGGGTCGTGGCAGCTGAATCGGCCGATAAAACATCCGAAAAACAACGTAAAAACTCATCTTATAATAAAAAACACTGATTGGTTGCAGCCTTTTTTTGGCAAGATTTACTAAATTTGCCCCGAAATGTCAATTAACCTAACGATAGACCAAGGCAATTCGGCCGCCAAGCTTGCACTCTGGAAGGGTGAAACCATGGTTGACAGCCGCATCGAGACGTCGCTGACGCCCGATGCCATTCATCATTTTCTCCATCCTCACACCCCGAAGGTTGACAACGCCATTTATTGCTCGGTGGTGAGCCGCGGCACAGAAGTTATGGCCATGCTCTCGGAATTTGCATCCCGTGCCATGCGTCTGTCCAGCGACATGCCGCTCCCCATTACCATTGACTACGGGACACCGGGAACACTCGGAGCCGACCGTGTGGCAGCCGGAGCCGGAGCAGCCGCCTTGTTTCCGGGCGAACGGTTGCTGGTGGTTGACGCCGGCACTGCCGTTACATACGATGCCATCAGTGAAAACGGCCATTTTCTCGGCGGCAACATTGCCCCGGGAATGAACATGCGCCTGGAGGCCCTGCACCGCTTCACCGCCCGCCTGCCAAGGGTAAAAGTTCCCCGCGAACTTCCCACCGACCGCATTTTCGGCTGCGACACCGCCTCGGCCATGATTCTTGGCTCCGTCTACGGCATTTTGGGAGCCATATCTTATTACGAATCACAGTTCAACCCATCGCGCGTGGTAATGACCGGCGGATGGGCCGGGGAGCTATCCCGGCTGTGCCAATTTCCGGTCCATGTGGAGCCACAACTGGTGAGCATTGGCCTAAACCGCATATTGATTTATAATGAAACCAAGTAACAAAACCCTCCTCGCGCTGATTTTCGCCTTCACAGCCTCAACGGCATTGGCCCAGATAATGTCGCCATACTCAAAATTCGGCTATGGTCTGCTTGACAACAATGCCACGGCCGCCCAAATGCAAATGGGCGGTGTGGGTTATGCCATGAGCTCCGGACGTCAGATAAATGTAATGAACCCGGCCTCGTATGCAGCCGCCGACACTCTCACGTTCCTGTTTGACATGGGTGTTGACCTCACCTCGCTGAAATCAAGCGAAACCGATGCCGGCGGCGTGAAAACAACCGACTCGCAATTTGGCGGCGGTCTGGACTACATTACCATGCAGGTTCCCATTGCCAAACGCTTCGGCGCCAGCTTAGGCTTGCTCCCATACAGCTCGGTGGGCTACTCGTTCGGCTCGGAAATTCGCAACGGACTCAACTCCCGTCAGGGACAAGGTGGTATAAACCAGCTTTATCTTGGCTTTGCAGGCCGCATTGTCAAGGGGCTGAGCGTGGGATTCAACGCCAGCTACATGTTCGGCAATGTGATAAACGATGTGACCGTGAGAACCGACGGTGGCTCGGAATCGCTGTTTGAGCAGGTGATGCAGGTTCGCGACTTCCGATTCCAGTTCGGCGCACAATACAAATTCAACCTCAACACTGACAATGCCATTGGCCTTGGCTTGACTTATTCGCCCGGGAAGGCACTGTTGGGCAAGGCCTGGGTTACCAAATATGACATCAACAACGATGAGGCACCCGACACCATTGCCACAGCCCGCCTGCGTCATAACGCCGAACTGGCCGAGAGCTGGGGCGCCGGCATAAGCTACGAATGGAAAAAACAGCTTTTTGTAGAAGCCGACTTCACATATCAGCCTTGGGGCAAGGTGAAAACTCTGCAACTCAAAAACTTCGAGGGCACTCGCTTTGCCGACCGCTACCAGGCATCGCTCGGTGCATCCTACACTCTCTCGCAACGCGGAGGCTATTTCAAGCGCGTCACTTACCGCGCCGGAGGATTCTATAACCGCGACTACATGATGGTGGGAAGCAATCACGTGAAGGAGTATGGCTTTGGACTTGGCTTCGGGTTTCCGGCATTGCAGTCGAAAACCATAATAAATCTCGGTGTGGAATACCGTCACCGGGCAGCCACCGACAAAAACCTACTTAAGGAGAACTACATCAACATTCGCCTTGGGCTGAATTTCAACGAAATTTGGTTCTTCCAAAACAAAATTAAATAAACAGAGCATCGGGACACAGCACCTTATATCCTGCATGATACGCGTTTCGGGTCAATTTTCGCTTCGCACGTTACCGCTTGCCGTGGCTGCCACGCTGCTTGCTTCGGTGATGTGGGCATGTGCCGAAAAGGAGCAGGAACTCATGAAGGGAAACTTCGACCCCGAGAAGTTTGCCACAATGACCACCACCAATGTGTCAACTCTCATTTCCGACTCCGGAGTGGTGCGTTATAAAATAGTGTCACCGTTGTGGCTGGTTTTCGATCAGGCCTCGGAGCCCCACTGGGACTTCCCCAAAGGAGTTCACCTGGAAAAATACAACGACTTGTTCCGCGTGGAGGCCGAAGTGAAGTGCGACTCGGCAAAATACTTCAAAAACCATCAGTTATGGCGCCTTGACGGCTATGTGGAAATCACTAATATTGCCGGCGAGAAATTCCTCACCCCGCAACTTTATTGGGACCAGCGCCACCAAAAGCTTTATTCCGATTCCTTTATTCACATCGAGCGCCAGGGACGCATTATCGAGGGCTACGGATTCACATCCAACGAACGGCTCACACAATATGAAGTTAAAAAGGTGATGGGCATGTTCCCGGCCACCGATTTCAAAGTTGGAGCCGGAGCCCAGCAAACCGATTCGGCAAGCGGCGCCCGGCCGGCACCCTTACCCGCCACACCGCCGACAGCCGACACAACCAACTACGCTACACCTACACAACAATGACTCTAAGCACCTGGATTATACTCGCAGTGGTTTCACTCATTTTCTCGGCCCTGTTTTCGGGAACCGAGATTGCCTACATTACCTCTGACCGCGTGAGAGTGGAACTCGACGTGAAGCGCGGAGGCATGCTGGGCAAGGTGATTAACCTCTTTTACAAGGACGAGGACCTGTTCATTTCCACCATTCTGGTGGGCAACAACATAATGCTCGTTATCTACGGTATGGGGGCCGCGTATCTCATAGAGAACCAATGGCTGAACAATTACCAGGACATGAACGAGGCCCTTAGGCTCATAATTTCCACGCTCATATCCACCGGGGTGATTCTGGTTACTGGGGAGTTCTTCCCAAAAACCATTTTCCGCATAAACCCGTATGCCTCGCTCAAGGTAATTGCCATGCCACTTGCCGTGTTCTACTTTCTGCTCTGGCCGGTGTCAGTGTTCACCGCGTGGCTTTCGCGCACCCTTATGCGTATTTGCGGCATAAAGTCCGATTCACAGAAAATGGGCATGCTTTCCGTGGGCGACCTCAACCGCTATCTTGAAACCAACATTGACGAGATTAACCCTGAAAAAGCACCCGTGGAACATGAGGTGAAGATTTTTCACAACGCGCTCGACTTCTCCAACACTCACGTGCGCGACTGCATGCTACCGCGAAATGAAATTGTGGCCGTCAACATTGCCACCACAACCCGCGAAATGCTCAGCAAGCTCTTCACTGAATCGGGCCGAAGCAAGATTGTGGTATATGCCGACGACATTGACAACGTGTTGGGTTACATTCATGTGAGCGAGCTTTTCAATCCGGAAACAGACTGGAAACAGCACATAAAACCGGTGATTTTTGCTCCCGAAGCTCTGCTTGCGAACAAACTGATGCGCCGATTGCTCAGCGAAAAACGCTCAATGGCAGTGGTGGTCGATGAATTTGGAGGCACCGCGGGACTGGTTACGCTCGAGGACCTTGTGGAGGAAATTTTCGGCGACATACGTGACGAACACGACACCGCCACCGACCTTGTGCGCGAGGTGGAGCCGAATGTGTTCGAATGTTCCGGCCGAGTGGAGATAGAGACCCTTCGCGAGCAGTATCATATTGACATTCCCGAGGATGACGACTATCAGACTCTTGCCGGATTCATTCTCACTTCAACAGGTCAGCTGCCGCCTCAGGGCGAGACCATAAGAATTGACCGCTTTGACCTTACAATTCTCAAACGCACAGCCTCGCGCCTTGAACAGATTCGCATTGCTCCGGTTTCAGATCACGACTCCGAACAAGAATAATAAAGTTATGAGCGATTTCCATCTCACCATTTTGGGCTGCGGCTCGGCCACTCCCACTCCTTTACGCCAACCCACGTCGCAGGTAATTTCCTACCGTGGCCGCCTCATGCTGATTGATTGCGGTGAAGGAGCTCAGGCCATGCTGCGAAAAATGGGGTTACCATTTTCGCGCATCACCCACGTGTTCATCTCGCACATGCATGGCGACCACTGTCTTGGATTGCCCGGGCTGCTTTCCACGCTTGACCTCAACCAAAAAGAGGGAACGGTTACGGTGGTGCTCCCAAAAAATGGCGAGAAGATTATGCGCGAAATGGCCGACTTTTTCTGCAAGGAACGCTCTTACAATCTTGAATTCCAGCCGCTGAGCGGCAATGGTGGCACCGTGCTCGACCTTCCTTCGCTCACCGTGGATGCCTTTCCACTTTATCACCGCGTTCCGACCTACGGCTACGTTTTCCGCGAAAAGCCAAAAGGACGACATTTGCGGGGCGACATGGTGGAGTTTTACAAAGTTCCCCACTACAAGCGCGAGGAGCTGCGTCATGGCGCCGACTTTGTCACAACCGATGGCACCGTGGTCCCCAACAGTGTGTTGACAACCGACCCGAGCCCATCGGTAAGCTATGCCTTCTGCTCCGACACCGCGTTTGACGAGCGCGTGGCCCGCGCCGTGGAGGGAGTTGACTGGCTTTATCACGAAGCCACCTACGATTCATCGCTTGCCGAGGACGCACACTCGCGCGGACACTCCACAGCTGCCGAGGCCGGACGGATAGCGGCAATGGCTCATGTACGACACCTTATTATAGGTCACTACTCCAAGCGATATACTTCAGTGGACATACTTGTGGAGGATGCCCGGAAAGAATTTCCTGACGTCACGGCAGCTTACGATGGCCTTCAAATTGATCTGACATGAGTTTCACTTCCGGCGACGAACGGTTCATGCGCATGGCGCTTGAAGAAGCACACCTTGCAGCCGAGGAGGGGGAAGTGCCTGTTGGGGCCGTGGTGGTTAGCCGCGGACGCGTAATTGGTCGCGGACACAATCTCACTGAATCACTCACCGATGTCACGGCGCATGCCGAGATGCAAGCCATAACGGCCGCGTCGCAATTTCTTGGAGGCAAATATCTCACAGAGTGCGAGCTGTTTGTAACCGTGGAGCCTTGCATAATGTGCGCCGGCGCGCTGGGATGGAGTCAGATAAGCCGGATTGTTTACGGTGCGCCCGACCCCAAACGCGGAAGCACACGCTTTTCGCCCTCCCCTTTTCATCCTCGCACAAAAGTGGAAAGTGGCCTTTTGGAACAGGAATGTGCCGCACTGATGAAAAGTTTTTTTGCCGCCAAACGCTGACACCTCCAACTTTTTTGCTAATTTTGGGCAATGATGACAGCCAAAATCATCCGACTGACGCGCATTGTCCTATCCGTTGTGATATTGGGCATGCTCACGTGTGCCCTGTGCATACCGGCTTTGGCCATACCCGGAGTGTCGGCGTGGCTTGAGAAAATACAATTAGGACCGGCCATATTAAGCTTCTCGCTTATAATGATTGTGGCATGGCTTCTTGTCACACTTGCTTTTGGCCGCGTGTACTGCTCCACAGCGTGCCCCATGGGCACGGTTCAGGACCTATTTGCCCGGGTACCACGCCTGATGCCGCTTGATAAATTCGGCCGGTCGCCTCGACGTTACCGCTACGCAAAACCGCTCACGGCCTTGCGCTACACCATACTTTTGCTCACGCTGGGGTGTCTCATTGCCGGCTTCATGACCATTCCATCAGTGCTTGAACCCTTCTCGGCGTTCAACCGCATTTGCAACGCGCTCCTATCGCCGGCACTAAACACCGTGAGCGAATATTTGGAGCCGCTTGGACTTACGAGACGTGCTCCGGCCATGGTTGTAACCGTTTCGGCGAGCGCCACCTTGTTGGCCGCATTCATTCTGTGTGCCGTGGCAATTCTGGCAATGAACGGCGGAAGAACCGTGTGCAACACCGTGTGCCCCGTAGGAACAGCCTTGGGATGCGTGAGCCGTTATGCCATCTATCAAATGGACATTGACACAGACCTGTGCATTCAGTGCGGAAAATGCGCCGATGCGTGCAAAGGAGCCTGCATTGACCTGAAGGACCACACCGTGGACGGGTCGCGATGCGTGGTGTGTTTTGACTGCGCCGCGGTTTGTCCCAACAATGCCATACGCTTCACCCGCAACCGCAAACAGCTTGCCGCTCCGCTTATGCAACGCATAGCCGGACCTGGCCGACAGCCGCAGACTTCACTCAACAGCAACATGCCATGCTCGGCACCGACACCTCCGGCACCATCATCTGAAATTGAACCTGTGGCCAAGCCAAAATGTTAATAGGGATATGAAACCGCTACCGGCTTGACACACACATATCCCCATGAATCGCAAAGATATATTCAGAAAAATAACCGGCGCCGGCAACTCGCTGCGCGCTGTTGAAAAAGCAGCTTTGAGCAACGGCGCTGTGCTGTCGTCGGCTCTCGTAACAACCATTCCCGCAACATTCGGCACCGGCAACATTGGTCGTCTGGCAGTGAACACCGTAGCTAATCGTCTGCTTGCCGCCGGAGCACTTCCGCGCTATGTATCGGCAACTGTGACGGTGGACATTGACACGCCGCCTGACATCATTGAAGCCGTGGCTCTGGGAATGCGCGACGCAGCCGTGCAAGCCGAAATGGAATGGGGAACCGTGGAATCGGACATTATTCCGGTTGGCCCCGCCAACGGAATTGCCATATCCATGTTCGGTGTGGGAACACGAATCACGGCTGTCGAAGGCCCCATGCGCTGTCCGCAACCGGGCGACGCAATAATTATAACCGGCCCCGTGGGAGCCACCGGAGCGGCCATTGAAGGCGAAAAAAAAGGCGTGGAGGTTATAGCCCCGGCCGACGGCATTACCATGACCGATGTAATGCGGGCCGCATTTGCCAATACGCCGCGTCTGTCGGCTGCGCTCTACCCCATTCACGGAATCGATGAATCACTTGACCTTGTGGGAGTGAAGGCCACCGTCAACGCCGACAAAGTTCCTGTTCTCCCCGCTGTCAAAGCCGCTTGTGAGGTGATGAACCTGAATCCTCTGAGCCTTGCCACCGCCGATGCCATGTTGCTTGCCGTGGCACCCGACCGTGCTCAGGGACTCATTGACGCCCTCCAGCGCTATCCCGGCGGCGAGCAAGCTGCCGTGATTGGGTTTGTGTAATGAATCAAACGGAGTTGAATTTGCATCTATGCGCCTTATAAGCTATCTTTGCATATTCACTTCTTGACCTCATTGACCGAAATGAAAGACCTGATTATAGAAAATGAACTTTCGGAACGCGCTGTTCTTGTGGGGCTCATCACTCCCCAACAAAACGAAGAGCGCGCCAACGAATATCTTGACGAACTCGCATTCTTAGCTGACACTGCCGGTGCCGTTACCGAGGCCCGGTTTCTGCAGCGAATGAACCAGCCTGACTCCCGCACCTTTGTGGGAAAAGGAAAACTGGAGGAGATTCGCCGCTATGTGGAGGAGAACGATATTGGCATGGCTATTTTCGATGACGATCTGTCATCGAAACAGGTTGCCAACATTGAACGCGAGCTTAAAGTTAAGATTCTTGACCGCACAAGCCTTATTTTGGACATTTTCGCCAAGCGCGCCCAGACTGCCAATGCAAAAACCCAGGTGGAGCTGGCGCAATATCAATATCTGCTGCCGCGACTCACCCGCTTGTGGACCCACCTTGAGCGCCAGCGAGGAGGTATTGGTATGCGTGGCCCGGGTGAAACCCAGATTGAGACTGACCGCCGAATAATTCTTGACAAAATTGCCCGCCTGAAAGCCGAGCTGCGCGACATTGACAAACAAAAAGCCGTGCAACGAAAAAATCGCGGCAAGCTCACGCGTGTGGCGCTGGTCGGCTACACCAATGTGGGTAAATCAACCATAATGAATCTGCTTAGCAAGAGCGACGTGTTTGCCGAAAACAAACTCTTTGCAACGTTGGACACCACCGTGCGCAAAGTTGTGATAGACAATCTGCCATTTCTGCTCACCGACACCGTGGGCTTCATACGCAAACTGCCCACACACTTGGTGGAGTCGTTCAAATCCACTCTTGACGAGGTTCGGGAGGCCGATGTACTGGTGCATGTGGTGGACATTTCCCATCCTAACTTCGAGGAGCAGATTGAAGTTGTGAACCGCACGCTCAACGAAGTTTGCTCCGGTGCCGACAAGCCTATGATTATGGTGTTCAACAAAATCGATGCATTCACTTACACGCCCAAGGATGCCGACGACCTTACCCCCGCTACCCGCCGGAACATTTCGCTTGAAGAGCTCGAGCACACATGGATGAGTAAGTTAGGCGACAATGCCGTGTTCATATCGGCAAAGAAAGGCATTGGCATTGACCGGCTTAAAAAACTTCTTTACGATAAAGCCAAGGAGATTCACCTGACCCGCTTCCCCTACAACGATTTCCTTTATCAAAATTACGAAACTGACCTAAATGACACTGACACGCAAGAATAAGGCACTTGTATTTGCCGCGCTCGCAGCCGTCATGATTATCATGACGACCTTTAGCATCAACGCCGCCCAAGTGAGCCGGCAAGTTTTCACATTCAGCCAAAATCCGGAGTTGAAGCTGACACGATATGTTGATTCTACCGCAACGGCCAAGGACACTCCACTCCCCTGCATAATATTTGCTTTCGGAGGTGGATTCACCCATGGAGAGCGCGACGATGTGCGCTATGAACCATATTTCAATTTCATGGCCCGGCAAGGATATGTGGTTTGTTCCATAGACTACCGCACCACTATGGCCGGCTTCAAGCCGGGCACCGGTCAATCGGCTCTGTTGGACTATGGAAAGGCCTTGGCCAACGCCATTCAAACGGCCACAACCGATTTCCTAACCGCCACAGGCTATGTCATTGCTAATGCCGCCAACTGGAACATTGACCCGACCAAGGTGGTAGCATCCGGCTCAAGCGCAGGGGCAATTACGGCACTGCAAGCCGAATACACACTGGTAAATTCACGCCCTGCCGGCTTTCCCGCAAACTTCAACTACGCCGCTCTGGTAACCTTTGCCGGAGCCGTGTTCACCCAAGGAACTCCACAAAACCTCAACCATTTCTGCCCGGCATTGCTTTTCCACGCCGATGCCGACATGCAGGTACCTTACTCAAGTCTTGTGCTCGGGCCGGTGGGATTGTATGGCTCCAAATATCTTGCCACCCAATTCAAGGATGCGGGACTAAGCGGAGCGTTCTGGACCGAACTGGGAACAGGACATGAAATGGCTCTGACACCGATGACACAGAATCTGTTCACCATTGCGGGTTTCCTTCACCGCGTTCTTGACACCGACCGCAAGGCCTACGACTGGACAACCGTTACCGTTCCAGGTCGACCCGCTGACTACAAAACCGATTTCACAATCATGGACTACATCAGAGGCAACATGTAATGAACCACTCGTTAATCATTCTGCTCACAGGTTTTCTTGCGGCCTGCTCATCGGCCAACTCGGGAAGTTCCGGAACCGCATCAGCCCATTCAGGGCTAACCGCTTCGTCAGAACTGCCGCTCCCCAAGATTCCCGACACGTTGCGCACACCCGAAACACGAGCCACATTTCTGCTTCGACATTTTTGGGACAGCATGGATTTCAGTGACACCGCTCTGACACGCAATCCTGAATTCATGGAGCGGAACTTTGTAAACTTTGCCAACCTGTACCCCCACGCCATTGCCGACTCCCTGACGGGCATAACCCGCGACTTTCTTCTCCAAGCAACGGCCGACACACCCTCGCGACTTTTACTTTACAACACCATTGAGAAATACCTTTTCACCCCTGATTCCCCGGTGCGGTCAGATGATTCCTACATTCTTTTCCTGCAACAATGGCTCACGCTGCCCGGACTTGACAAATATGAACTTGAAGAACCGCGCTACCGCTTGAACTCGGCACTGAAAAACAGACCGGGAACCAAAGCCGCAGATTTCAATTACCTAACCACCGCCGGCGTAAAATCCTCACTCTACAATTCCCCCGCCGTAACAACACTTCTGCTACTTTACGACCCCGATTGCGATCACTGCATGGAAACCATTGCCACCCTATCGGACAACCCCAAAACAAATTCGCTCATCAAAAACGGCAAGCTCAACGTGTTAGCTGTTTGCGTGGAGGGCGATGCCGATATGTGGCAGCAAACCGCGCACACACTTCCCGCGGAATGGACCGTGGCCATTGATGCATCGGACATAATGGATAGCGAGCTATATGACATTCCTGAAATGCCGGGACTATATCTGTTAGCACCCGACCGTACGGTACTTTTACGCCAACCAACCATTTCAGCACTTGATAACTTCCTAACCGAACAATAGTTGCTGTCAAACCCGCATTTAAGCTCACATTTCAGTTAAACGGAGAGTGCATTTTTAACCATTTCACATTGCACGTATGTGAAATATTAATTTTATCTTTGCACTTAACAATGCTAACCAATTGAATAAACCATGAATAAATTTTTACTTTCTGCCATCATATCACTTTCTGTTGCTCCGGCTTTCAGCCAAAGCAAGATTTCAGTTGATGGTCAGGCTTTCATGAATCAGTACAGAGTCAACAAAGCCTCCACTATGAAAGCCATGGGACTTGACACACAAGCCGTTCCAACCGTATCGGTAATTGCCATGATTGCCGATGGATATACTGCCGACGACATCAGAGCCGCCGGCTACGAAGTAGAAACCGATTTCGGAATCTCGGCCATTGTAAATGTTTCAATCGAACAAGTTGAGGCCTTGAGCGAACTTCCCTCAATCAGCTCACTTACATTTGGAGGCACCAAGCAAGCCAAGATGGACCTTGGCCGTGCGGCAACCGGTGTTGATGAAGCTCACAATGGCATTGACGTTAACGGCGTAACCCACAAATTTACAGGCAAAGGAGTAATGGTGGGCATGTACGATACCGGTCTTGACGCCAATCACCTCACTTTCCGTAAGGACGACCTCACCACAAGCCGTATCAACCGGCTTTGGCACTATCGCAACTCTTACAACACCGTGCCTACCACCTACACTGCCGCCACAATAAAGAACTTCACCACCGACACTCAGTCAGAAACCCACGCCACACACGTGGCAAGCATTATGTGCGGCAGCTACAAAGGCAACGGAAATTTCGCCTACACTCCCGATGCCGCGGCAGATAACATGAAACACATGTACGACACCCCCATTCCCTATTATGGAGTTGCTATTGAAGCCGAACCCGTGTTTGCCGTTGGTTATCTGGGTGACCCCATGATTCTTCACGGAGTGGAGAAAATTGTTTCGCAAGCCGAAAGCTACGGACAGCCCTGCGTTGTGAACCTGAGCCTCGGCTCAAACCTCGGCTCGCACGACGGCACCGATGAGTACACCGCCACACTCGATGAGCTTGGCAAGCGTGCTATCATTTGCATGTCGGCCGGAAATGAGGCGGAGATGGACATGTCGCTGAAAAAACGTTTCACCACCGGTGACCTCACCGTGAAAACCTTTCTGGAACCTGCCACCGACATGCAGGTTACATCACTTGACATGCCTATTGACGTATGGTCGGGAGACACCACACCGGTCACCGTAACAATGTTCACCTATCGCAAAAGTGACGGAGCCATAACCCAAGTGGTAACCAACAGTGCCAAAAGCGTTTCATTCACCACACGCTCGGGAATGAGCTCCGGAAGCGGACAGCTCAGCTGCGGAATTGACGCCGCCAGCAACCGTTACTATGTGAGAATATCGCCCTCACAGGCAATCAAAATATCTTCCAACTATTATCTTATGATAACCGTAACCGGCCAGAACGGTAAAGAAATGCGCATGTATTATGGCGGATATGGCAATTTCAAATCCAACAACATTGAGGGATTCACAGCCGGTAATGCCGATGAGTCAATCAACACAAGCGCTGTAACCGACAACATTATCAGCGTAGGCTCATTCACCACCCGCCAAGCTTTTGGAATTCTTGGTGACAACAAATATTCTTATATATCCGCGGGTCTGACTCCCGGTACCGTGTCATCATTCTCAAGCTACGGCACCACTTTGGACGGCCGTCCGTTGCCAACTGTTCTTGCCCCCGGCTCCACCATCATTGCAGGTTTCAGCCAATATTATTTTAAAACCGCCTACGGAGGCGACACCGATTATGCGACCGGTTACACCACCTATGGAACCACAAACCACTACTGGGGACCGCTTGACGGCACATCAATGTCATCGCCTTTTGCTGCCGGTGTGATTGCCCTGTGGCTTGAAGCCGATCCCACCCTCACCGTGCAGGATGTAAAGGCAATCATTGCCGAAACCTCAGTGACCGACAGCTTTACCAAAGCAAAATCAAAAGCTGCCGGCGCCGGCAAAATCAATGCTGCCGCAGGACTTCGCAAAATCCTTGGTTCAAACTCAGCCATAGGCACAATAAACGACAACACATCACGCCTGCTGGTTACCCGCACCGAAAATGGTTTTGACATTGTGCTTGGCGGCGAAGCTCGGTTCAACGCACAACTCGTTGACATGCAGGGACGCACCGTGGCTTCGGCTGAAGGCAACGATGCTCATGCATTCTTAGCCACCGACGGGCTGAACAACGGCGTTTACGTTCTCACCGTTCAAGGCAATGGTGTGGCAGAATCACACAAAGTGACAATTCGCTGAAAATACTGAAAACTTACTGAACAAAAGTGCCGCTCCGGAGCGTTTTTAATGCGCAGAGCGGCACTTTTGCGTGCATTTGTTTGCAAATGCGCATTATAAGGCTTACTTTTGTAAATCACACCTTAAGCCGGACTCTCACCATGTGAACACCAGCCCCGAGACCTGAAAGCAGGCGCACCCGGGCAAATGCAACGCACTGCTGGGAGGCCGACATTTTTTTCATCACCATTCACTGAGATGCAACATAACAAAGACCCGCATTACAAAATTGAACTTCGCAGCAACACCACCCGTAGCGGACGCCGAATGGCCGGTGCCCGTGCCCTGTGGCGCGCCAACGGCATGAAGGAGGAACAGATGAATCGCCCGGTAATAGCTGTGGTGAACTCTTTCACACAATTCGTCCCGGGTCACACACATCTTCACGCCATTGGTCAGGAAGTTAAAAAAGAGATTGAAGCCCTGGGGTGCTTCGCTGCCGAGTTCAACACAATTGCCATTGACGATGGCATTGCCATGGGACACGAAGGCATGCTCTACTCCCTCCCCTCGCGCGACTTGATTGCCGACTCGGTGGAATACATGGTCAATGCCCACCGCGCCGACGCCATGGTGTGCATAAGCAATTGCGACAAGGTGACTCCCGGCATGCTCATGGCGGCTATGAGGCTCAACATTCCGACAGTGTTTGTGAGCGGAGGCCCCATGGAGGCCGGAATGGTGGACGGTAAAGCCGTTGACCTGGTTGATGTAATGGTCCATGCAGCCGACGATGGCGTAAGTGACTCACAGCTTCAGGCCATGGAATTGGGGGGATGTCCCACTTGCGGTTCCTGCTCGGGAATGTTCACAGCCAACTCCATGAACTCGCTCACCGAGGCTTTGGGGCTATCATTGCCCGGCAACGGCACCGTGGTAGCAACCCATATCAACCGCCGCAAGCTATTCAAAGAAGCCGCCCGATTGGTGGTGGAAAACGCATACAAATATTACGGCGATGGCGACACCTCGGTGCTCCCGCGCTCCATAGCAACACGCCCCGCACTACTCAATGCCATGACACTTGACATTGCAATGGGCGGGAGCTCCAACACCGTTCTACACCTGCTTGCCGTGGCGCATGAAGCCGAAGCCGACTTTGCGCTTAAGAACATAGACCGTCTGTCACGTCACACTCCGGTGCTCTGCAAAGTGGCCCCCAACTCCGCCTGCCACATTGAGGATGTGAACCGTGCCGGAGGAATCATATCCATTATGAAAGAACTTGCCGACGCGGGATTGGTGGACACAACCGCGAAGCGCGTTGACGGACTGACCCTCGGCGAGGCCATTGACCGATATGCTATTGGTGGAAAACTTTTCAGCGATGAAGCCGATGAACTGTGGAAAAGCGCACCAGCTCACAAGCCATCGCGTGAATTGGGAGAGCAGATGAGCTATTACGCCACGCTTGACACTGACAGGGCCAACGGATGCATTCGCGATGTGGCCCATGCCTACGCGGCCGACGGTGGTCTTGCCATACTCTACGGCAATCTGGCGCCCGACGGATGCGTGGTGAAAACGGCCGGCGTTGATGAATCAATACTGAAATTCACAGGGAAGGCCGTGGTTTGTGAATCGCAAGAAGAAGCCGTTGACGCCATTCTGCGCGATAAGGTGAGCGCGGGCGATGTTGTGGTAATTACCCACGAAGGGCCCAAAGGGGGACCCGGCATGCAGGAAATGCTCTACCCCACGAGCTACCTTAAAAGCAAACATCTGGGACGCGACTGCGCCTTGATAACCGACGGACGCTTTTCAGGCGGCACTTCAGGCCTGTCAATTGGCCACATTTCACCGGAAGCAGCCGCCGGCGGCCCGGTGGCATTGGTTCGCAACAGCGACACCATTGAAATTGACATCCCCTCCCGCACCATTACCCTGTTGGTTGACGATGCCGAGTTGCAAAAGCGCCGGCAGCAGGAGGAGGAACGCGGAGAGAACGCTTACACGCCTCATCACCGCGACCGTATGGTGAGCCGCGCGCTTAAGGCTTATTCAGCATCAGTTACATCGGCCGATAAAGGAGGAGTGCGCCTATGAGTGAAATGATTACAGGGGCCACTGCCCTTATTCAAGGATTACTGGCCGAAGGCGTTGACCGCATATTCGGCTATCCCGGAGGCTATATTATTCCGGTGTTTGACACGCTCTACGATTACACCGACCGGATTACCAACGTGCTCACCCGCCATGAGCAGGGCGCCATGCACGCAGCCCAAGGCTATGCACGCACCTCTCACAAACCGGGAGTGGTGATTGTCACCTCCGGGCCGGCAGCCACAAACCTCATAACCGGACTGAGCGACGCCATGATGGATTCCACTCCACTGGTGGTGATAACCGGCCAGGCACCCTCGGCCATGCTCGGTACTGATGCCTTTCAGGAAACCGATGTTATGGGCATTACCCAACCCATAACCAAGTGGAGTTATCAGATACGCCACGCTTCGGAGGTGAGTCAGGCCGTGGCCCGGGCATTCCACATTGCATCGACCGGCCGTCCCGGGCCGGTGGTGCTCGACTTCACCAAGGATGCACAGATTGAACTCACAGAAGCGGGCTACAAGCCATGTAATTTCATACGCAGCTACGTGTCACGTCCGGAAATGAATCCTTACGATGTGAAACGGCTGGCCGACATGATTAACCGTTCACGCCGCCCGCTTATTCTTGCCGGCCAGGGCATAACCATTGCCGAAGCCGAAGAGGAACTACGACTGTTGGCCGAGAAAGCCGACATCCCGGTGGCCGCCACGTTGCTCGGGCTCTCCACGCTGCCATCGGACCACCATCTGTTCAAAGGAATGTTGGGAATGCACGGCAACTTCGGCCCGAACATCAACACCAACCGGGCCGACCTGATTGTGGCCGTAGGCATGCGATTTGACGACCGCGTTACCGGCGTGCTGGAGCATTATGCCCCTCAGGCCCGCATTGCCCACATTGACATTGACGAAGCCGAGTTTAACAAAAATGTCCATGTTGACTTGAAGGTGCATGCCGATGCAAAAGAAGCATTGTCGGCACTGCTGCCGCTTATCAACAAAGCGGCCCACAACGAGTGGGTGAAGTCATTTGACCGACATAACGAAGCCGAACGCCGATTGGTTATTGAAGAAGCCATTCACGGTACTGACCCAGGTAAACCTGCCACCATGGGCGAAGTAGCCCGCCTGGTGAGCGAAGCGGCTTCGCCGGGAGCTGTTCTGGTTACCGATGTGGGCCAGAATCAAATGCTGTCGGCCCGATATTTCCGTTTCACGGCCCCCAGAAGCATTATCACGTCCGGTGGTCTTGGCACCATGGGATTCGGACTGCCGGCGGCCATAGGAGCGAAAATGGGAGCTCCCGAGCGGGAAGTGTATCTTTTCACCGGCGACGGAGGCTTGCAAATGACCATTCAGGAATTAGGCACCATAATGCAGTATGACACGCCGGTGAAAATTGTTCTTCTGAACAACAATTATCTGGGCAACGTGCGCCAATGGCAGCAACTCTTTTTCAACGGCCGATTCTCCATGACACAAATGCTCAATCCTGATTTCCGCACACTGGCTTCGGCCTACGGCATCGAGGCCATTGACGTGACCACACGCGCCGAACTGCCGGCCGCAGTTGAGCGGCTTGTTGCCTCGCAGCATGCCATGCTGCTTAACGTGAACGTGCTTGAAACCGACATGGTGTTCCCCATGACCCCTGTGGGAGCCGCCGTGGACCACATTATGATTAACCCCACTGACATTTATCAACCTGAAGAATGAACGGCAAAGAGACACTTTACACCATTTCGGTGTTTTCGGAAAACCACGTTGGACTGCTGACCCAGCTGTCAAACATTTTCACGCGCCGGTGCATTAACATTGAAAGCGTAAGTGCAAGCGCATGCTCAGTTCCCGACATCCACAAAATCACCCTCACTTGCCACTCCACCCCCGAAATGATGGACAAGGTGATACGTCAAATTGAAAAGCGCATTGACGTGATCAAAGCTTTTTGTTATGTTGACAGCGAACTGGTGTATCAAGAGGTGGCTCTTTACAAAATTTCAACGGAGCGGATGCTTGCCGAAAACCATGTGGAACGCATAATCCGTCACTACGGAGCACGCATTCTGGAAATAACTCCGGACTACACCGTTATTGAAAAAACGGGGCATCATGACGAAACCGATGCGCTTTTTTCGGAATTGAAACGTTATGATATTAAGCAGTTCGTGCGAAGCGGACGAGTGGCCATCACCCGTTCGCCCATTGAACACGTTGACGAGTATCTGACCCGGCGCAATCTGCTTGATCCCGACCTTTAAAATTATCCAGTCATGACCGAAAATCAAAAAACTTACACACATCAATTTTCACTGACCGCCGCCCAGTGCAACGCACAAAGCGAACTTTCGCCCTCCATGCTTGTGCAACATATAATTGAAGTGGCCACCGAACACGCCGACGCATTGGGTGTGGGCTTCAAAAATCTTGAAGCCACAGGCACTCTCTGGGTTCTTTCGCGCGTGGCCTTTGAGGTGGAGCGTTATCCCAAGTTGCTTGAAAATTATTCGCTCACCACTTGGGTAGAGGCCTATAACCGACATTTCTCCGAACGAAACTTTGAAATACGTGGCGGTAACAACGAGATAATAGGATTTGCCCGCACCATCTGGGTGTCCATTGACATGAAAACACGCAAGCCCGCCAATCTGAGCAATTTCGAATTTCTTAAAGATGTGGTTTGCGACAAGGAGTGTCCCATTGCCAAACAGGGTAAAATCCACCCCGTGGAGCCGCCCCAAATGTGCCATCCCTATCAGTTTCAGGTCAGTGACATCGATGTGAACCGGCACGTGAACTCATCGCGCTACGTTGAATTGATAATCAACCAAATGGACCTTGATACATACGATAACTTTTTTGTTTCGCGTTTTGAGATAGAGTACCGGCGCGAAACTCACTATGGCGACAACGTTGAGGTTTGCTCCTCGTTTTCGGCCGATGGCAACGCGTTGATTTCATCAATCAATCTGGATGAATTGCCGGTTTGCCTGGCAAAGACCGTGACATCGCCCCGTCCAATGAAATAACAATGTAAATTAATGATATATGGCTAAAATGAATTTTGGAGGTGTGGAGGAAACAGTTGTAACCCGCACCGAATTTCCCCTTGAGAAAGCCCGTGAAGTGTTGAAAAATGAAACCATAGCAGTGCTTGGCTATGGCGTGCAAGGCCCCGGACAAAGCCTCAATTTAAAGGACAACGGCTTCAATGTGATTGTCGGGCAACGCCCCGGACGCACATACGACAAAGCCGTTGCCGACGGTTGGGTGCCCGGCGAAACGCTTTTCTCCATTGAAGAAGCAGCCCGGCGCGGCACAATAATAATGTGCTTGCTTTCAGATGCTGCTGTGCTTGAAGTGTGGCCCACCATAAAACCGCATCTTACCAAAGGGAAAGCTCTCTATTTCAGCCACGGGTTTGCCATTGCATGGGCCGACCGCACCGGCGTTGTTCCTCCGGCCGACATTGATGTGATAATGGTGGCTCCGAAAGGCTCGGGAGCATCGCTCCGCTCCATGTTCCTGGAACATCGAGGTGTGAACTCAAGCTATGCCGTAGAGCAGGATTATACGGGCCGCGCCGTGGAACGCACTCTGGCACTCGGCATTGGCATAGGTTCGGGTTATCTGTTTGAAACCACATTCCGCCGCGAAGCCATCAGCGATCTCACCGGCGAACGAGGCTCGCTTATGGGAGCTATTCAAGGACTGTTCCAGGCTCAGTATGAAGTGCTCCGCGAACATGGTCACACCCCCTCCGAGGCCTTCAATGAAACCGTTGAGGAGCTTACCCAATCGTTGATGCCCTTGTTTGCGGCCAAAGGAATGGACTGGATGTATGCCAACTGCTCCACCACAGCCCAGCGTGGCGCGTTGGACTGGAAAGACCCCTTCCACGATGCCGTGAAGCCAGTGTTGGAACGCCTTTACACCAGTGTGGAGAATGGCACCGAGGCACAAATTTCAATTGACTCCAACTCCCGCGCCGATTACCGCGAGAAACTCAACGAGGAACTCCGCCAGATGCGTGAGAGCGAAATGTGGCAAACCGGATTCACCGTGCGCCAACTCCGACCCGAAAACGATTAACCCAACCATAAACCATCATCACATAAAAATGTTCTCAGGAATTGTTGAAGAAGCCGCCACAGTGATGGGCATAAAGGATGAGGGTGGCAACCGCCACATCCGCGTAAAGTGCAGTTTCACCGACGAGCTTCGCATTGACCAGTCAGTGGCACACAACGGTGTGTGCCTCACGGTTGTTGAACTTCATCCCGACTCATCCTACACCGTTACAGCTATCCAAGAAACACTTGAACGCTCCAATCTGGGGCTGCTTGAAGTGGGCTCCAAGGTGAATCTGGAGCGCAGCATGATGCTCAACGGACGCCTTGACGGTCACATTGTGCAAGGCCATGTTGACTGCACAGCTACGGTTGAAAATATTGAAGAAGTCGACGGCAGCCGCTACTATAAATTCCGTTATGCCATTCCTGCCGAAATGGCAGCAAAAGGATATGTAACCGTTGAGAAGGGCTCCGTTACTGTTAATGGCGTCAGCCTCACGGTATGCGACTCTGAACGCGACTCATTTCGCGTGGCCATTATCCCCTACACCTACGAACACACCAATTTCCACACCTTCCAACCCGGCACACGTGTGAATTTGGAGTTTGACATCATTGGAAAATATCTTGCTCGCCTGCACGACTTCGCAGCTGACTAATTATAATCTCGGAATACTATCTTTTACACCGTCCTTGCATCAGCTGCAGGGGCGGTATTCTGTTACGTGTGGAATAAAACCCGTAGGCTGTGACCACGGCAAAGCAAAGCATCGGTAATGCGAACGAAGCTTTTACAGCCGGGAATCCGTTGCTCAGAGTGCCAAGGTCAATTATAGAGCCTTGAAGCGGCGGCATGAGAGCGCCGCCCACAATTGCCATTACCAGAAACGCGGCTCCAAGCGATGTGTCGGCAGGACGCACATTCTCAAGGGCAATGCCGTAGATACTCGGGAACATTATTGACATGAATGCACTTGTTGCCACAAGGCAGCCAAGACCCACACCTTCGGGAAGCAGGATTGTGCCAAGGGTGGTAAGTGTGGCCATGCATCCGAACAGGGTCAAAAGTCTGGAGGGAGCGATGAATCTCATTGCCCATGTTCCCACAAACCGGAAAGTCAGAGAGAGGGACATGGCCAGTATGTTATAGTTTTGAGCCGTTGCTTTGTTCATGCCAATATTGTCGGCATAATGTATTATAAATGTCCACATCATGATTTGCGCGCCCACATAAAAGACCTGTGCCACCACACCGAAACAATAGGGCTTATTGCGCCACAACCGGCCAATGGATTTTCCAAAATGGATGCTCTGTCCATCGCCACGCACCGGCGGCATTTTGGTGAGCGCGATAATCACAAAGATGACCACAACGGCTATACCGAGCGCCACGTAGGGATCGCGGATAACGGCCAGGTCATGGATGCGCACCTGCTGTTTCTGAACCTCAGAGAGTGTGGAGTAGATTATTTCGCCATTGTCATTCCGGCAGTCCGAAAGCAAGTTCGGAAGCACCACGAGCGAAGCTACCGCCATTCCGGCAATAGACCCTACGGGATTAAAAGCCTGGGCAAGATTGAGACGACGGGTTGCGGTTTCGCGAGATCCCAAAGAGAGTATGAACGGATTGGCTGTGGTCTCCAAAAAGGCCAGGCCGAAGGTGAGCACATAAAGAGAAATGCAGAAAAATGAAAACATTTGCCACTTGGCCGCCGGGATAAAGAGGAAAGCGCCGATGGCATAAAGGGCAAGCCCCAACAGGATTCCCTTTTTATAACTGAAGCGGCGCACAAATAGTGCTGCCGGGATGGCCATGGTGGCATAGCCGCCATAGAATGCGAATTGAATCAGAGAAGCCTTGGTGGCCGACAGGTCCATAAGCGTTTGAAACGCGGCTACCATGGGGTTTGTAATATCGTTGGCAAAGCCCCACAATGCGAATAATGAGGTGACAAGGATGAAAGTGAGCAAATAGCGCCGTGGCACCAATGGCTCCGTTCCTGTGCGCTCCGTTTGTTTATGTGAGTGTGAGGGTTTCATCTTGCAAATGTAGTTCAGATTCTGCAAATTTCCGCATCTTGCGCCTTATTTATTAACGGAAAGATAACGTATGGTCCGTGCAAGACCGTAAATGTTTTTTACAATTTCAAGTGTGCATATTCATCAAGAGTGGGTGCAAACCTCGGTTTGCACCCACTCTTGTAATTTTTTGGAATGATTATTTAACTTCCCAGGTATCTCCGGCAAGAATCATGGAGCGGAGTGAATCAAAGCCGTGAGCGGCCTGCACTTCGCGCACCTGACGCTCCACCTCATCGTTGTAGGTGGGAGCTTCAACATCGCGAATCACACCCAATGCCAGCGGAAGTTCAACACCATCCATCATGGCCAACTGCTGGTGAAGGAAGTTAGAAGGTGTGTGGGCATCGTGAACCAGGACATCGTCAATGGTGTAAGGGTCTTTGTCAAGGTCAACAGCTTTAAGCAGGAAGCCATCCTGAACCAGACCGCGGCGCTTATCCTTGCCGAACAGCATTTTCTCACCATGAACCAAGTGAATGGTGCGGTCAGCACGATATTCGCGGTCTGTGATGGGTGAGTGAATGCCGTTGTTATAAATCACGCAGTTCTGGAGAATTTCACAAACGGAAGTGCCTTTATGGCGTGCTGCCGCCAAAAGAATGTCTTGCGAAATTGCAAGCTCCACATCAATGGAACGGGCAAAGAAATTGCCACGGGCTCCGAACACCAGCTCAGCCGGGATAAAGGGGTCCTCGGTTGTTCCGTAAGGCGAAGACTTGGAAACAAAACCACGGGCCGATGTGGGAGAATACTGTCCCTTGGTAAGGCCATAGATTTTGTTGTTGAAAAGAATCATATTGATGTCAATGTTGCGTCGAACGGCATGAATAAAGTGATTGCCGCCAATTGCAAGACCGTCACCGTCGCCCGAGATTTGCCACACGGTCATTTCCGGATTCGCCACTTTGAAGCCGGTAGCCACCGCGGCTGCTCGGCCATGGATTGTGTGGAAGCCGTAGGCATTCATGTAGTAAGGCAAACGGCTTGAACAACCAATGCCGGAGATAACGGCAGTTTTGTGAGGCGGTACACCCAAAGCGGCCATTGCTTTCTGCAGTGAGTTGATTATTGCATGGTCGCCGCAGCCGGGACACCAGCGCACCGGCTGGTCACTTTTAAAGTTGGCTGCTGTATATGTTGCGGGAGTTGTCATGAGAATGTTTGTGAGTGGTTTTGATTAAAGAAAACTCTTTACTTTTTCAACAATTTCCTCAACCAGAAATGGCTGACCTTGAATTTTGTTGATGCGTTCAAATTTCACGTTGGGGAACTTGGCTTGCAAATAGTCGGCAAGCATTCCGGTGTTAAGTTCGGCAACAATCACGCGGTTGTAACGCGAAAGCATTTCGGCAGTGTTTGCCGGCAGCGGGTTAATGTAACGCAACTGGGCAAAGTCCACATTTACGCCTTGTGCGCAGAGCTCGGTGGCAGCCGTGCGCAAATGTCCGTAAGTACCGCCCCATCCAAGCAGAAGCGTGTCAGCTCCGGAACCAAGCACCTCAAGTTCAGGAATGTCATCGGCAATGCGGGCCACCTTCTCACGACGGGTCTGAATCATCAGCTCGTGGTTTTCAGGGTCGTTGCTCAAAGCACCGGTGCGGTAATCTTTTTCAAGACCGCCTAAGCGATGCATGGCGCCTTCAGTTCCGGGAATTGCCCAATAGCGCACCTTGTTGTCTTCGCGACGCTCATAAGGCTGCCAGCCACCCTCGGCCAGACGATCGGCGGGCAGATAGGGAGGCTTGATGGCGTGATACTCATCGGCATCGGGAATACGCCATGCCGATGAGCCGTTGCCGATAAAGGCATCGGTGAGCAGAATCACCGGCGTCATGTGTTCTATTGCAATGCGGGCTGCTTCGAAAGCCATGGTGAAGCAATCAGTGGGCGAAACCGGAGCCACAACAGCTACGGGCGACTCTCCGTTGCGTCCGTAAAGAGCCTGCATGAGGTCGGTCTGTTCGGTTTTGGTGGGAAGACCGGTGGAAGGTCCGCCACGCTGAACGTCAATAACCACCAAAGGCAATTCGGCCATAACGGCCAGACCAATTCCTTCGCTCTTAAGAGCCAAACCGGGACCTGAGGTGGATGTCACACCCAAATTGCCTGCGAAAGATGCGCCTATTGCCGAGCAAACGCCGGCAATTTCATCTTCCATCTGCACGGCTTTCACGCCAAGGTCCTTGCGCTTGGCAAGTTCATGGAGAATGTCTGTGGCAGGGGTGATTGGGTAACTTCCCAAGAACAGGGGTCGACCGCTCTTCTCCGAGGCCATTATAAGGCCCCAGGCGGTGGCTGTGTTGCCATTGATGTCAGTGTAGATGCCTTTGCGGGCCTCTTTTGATTCAACGCGGTAGGTTGACACTGACGAGTGGCTGTTCGCGCCGTAATCCCAACCGGCCTGAAGCACGGTGGAGTTGGCCGAGAGGATTGCCGGTTTGCGCGAGAATTTTTTCTGAATGAAGTGGAGCACACTCTCCATGGGGCGGTCAAAGAGCCAGCATACCAAGCCGAGTGCAAAGAAGTTACGGCATTTGGTGATGGCCTTGTTGTCCAGTCCGCTGTCGGCCAAAGCGGCCTTGGTCATGGAGGTGATGGGAACCATGAGCAGTTGGTCAGTGTTAATGCCTAACTCCTCAAAAGGATTGTCGGTGGTGAACTTTGCTTTGGCAAGGTCGGCAGGCTTGAAAGAATCGATGTCGACAATAATAACACCACCATGTTTCAAATGGCGAACGTTTTGTTTAAGGGCGGCCGGATTCATGGCCACCAACACATCACATTTATCACCGGGAGTGTGAACGTCGGTTCCCACGCTTACCTGAAAACCGGAAACACCGCCGAGCGATCCCTGCGGAGCGCGGATTTCAGCAGGATAGTCGGGGAAGGTGGACACTTCGTTGCCCAACCCGGCTGAAACATTAGTGAAAATGTTGCCCACGAGTTGCATACCGTCGCCGGAATCACCCGAGAAGCGAATCACGACCTTATCCAAGGTCTTGACACTGGTTTCTGCTAACATGATATATCTTTGTGTTTATATAAGGTATCTGTTTTAATGTGCGGCAAATTTACACATTTTTCCAATGCCTGACAAAGAATCATGTTGCAATTAAACAGACTGCCCCACAATATATGTTGCGAGGCAGCTGTTAAGGTCGCTTTGTGTTCGGAGTCAGAGTTCTTCGGGATACTTGCGGTAGTGTTCCTCAAGCAGGGGTTTCAGATTGAAATAAAAGCCACCCTTTTTCCCTGCTTTCACATCGACCACAGTGAGATACTCATAGAAGGGGTCGTAGAACAGGTGGTTGGTAACCTGATAACCCAAATAATTGAGTAATACATATTCATGCTGTGGCTCAATCACAAACCAAGCATGGTCCTCATCCTCACCTGTGCCGGTCGACACAATGGTCATAAGCAAATAGTTGAGCTTATATTGCCATATCTTTGCCAAGTCAGTTCGGTTCAGCAAATTGAGCGCGGCAATCATGGCGCTTATCTGCCGCATGTCAAATGGATTGCTTGCCAGTGCAGTTTTGGCATTGGAAATTATTTCCTCGAGTTGAGCCGAGGTGGGGTTGGTGGAGTGATAGAGGTTCGAGTTCATATCAGGAGCAGGCGACGGACGATACGGGTCGTAATCCTCCTGAAATATGTATCCTATATATAGATGACGGAACTCGTCAAGTTTCATCACCGTGTCATTGCTCAGATATTTATCCATGAGCTTTGGATAATAAAATTTCCCGCTGCGATCATTGACTTCACGCTTAATTTTTTCAAGATTCGGTTTGTCGCGTCGTATGCGCTCAAAGGGGAGCTGTGCCGATGCCACGGAGCTCAGCAACAACATTATTATTGAAAGGATGAAAAAACGTTTCATGACGGAATCAGTGTTGTAAATCAAGGGTGAAGAACTGGTATATTGCTATGCCTACGAGTCCGACGGTCGACATTACCACAATAAGAGGCAATCCCTTGGCCAAAACATAATTGAAAAAGCGCGACGAGGGGAAATCAAGCACCCGTCCGCGGGGAGTGCGGCTATAGGCAATGGCACCGCAAAGTGCTCCGAGTGCAGCCCCGCAAATCATGCCGGCCTGCGACGCGGCAATCATCCCCACAAATGTTCCACACAACGAGCCGCCGGCCATGTAAGCCATGCCCCTCCTTGAGGATGATATTTCAAACGGCAACATGTAATTGATGCCAAGGGCAATGAGTGTGGCTATGCCCCAAAAAGTCATTATGCCGTCGGGGATAACAAACTGCGGCAGGTAATAGAGAGGCCACAAAGCGACGTAGGCTGTTGCGGCGGCCCAGCGCCATGATGCAAACGATGACCCTATTGACCAAAGAGCCAGCAGGACGGAAACTGTTATGAGAATAATATCAATGGCCGGCATAAGTTGAAACGGTTGGATGGTTGAATGAAACGGTCTTTGCACTATAACACACAAAGCAGACGTTTTGTGTACAAAAATAATGAAAAAACATAAATATGCAAAGCCGGGTTATTTGCAGGAGTTTTGAAGTTGGTGAAGCATCTGCTCCGGGGTCATGCCCAACAGCGGATGAACCCAATGCGGCTGAAGCTGCATCATGGGCCGGAGCACGAAGTGTCTCAGATGCATGCGCGGATGAGGCAGAACAAGTTGAGGCAAGTTCACCACTGAAGAGCCTATGGCTATGAGATCAATGTCAATGGGACGGTCGGCGTAGGAGCCGTCGGCGGAGCGATGTGGAATTACGGATATTGAATTTTGAATCTGTTGAAGTTTTTCAAATAGTTCAAGTTCTTGGCCCGGGGGTACTTCAAATGCAATTCCGAGATTAAGAAATGGATTCGGACTGCTGTAACCCCACGGAGCTGACTCAATGACGGATGCACGTCTAACAGGTGTGCCGACGGATGCTTCAATAAGGGAAACCGCCCGCTCAATCAGAGCAAGGCGGTTGCCAATATTAGAGCCGATATTTATGTGGGCTATAGGCACGTTGCTGGTTAGAGGCTTTTCTTAACTTCAACCTCTTCGAAACATTCAACGATGTCGCCCTCGCGAATATCGTTATAACCGGTTATGTTCAAGCCACAGTCGTAGCCCTGCGTAACCTCTTTCACGTCATCCTTGAAACGTTTGAGCGAGCCGAGGTCGCCTGTGTAGCGCACAATGCCGTCGCGAATCAGGCGCACCTTGGCATTGCGGCGGAGTTTGCCTTCGCGAACAAGACATCCGGCCACGGTTCCAACCTTGGAAATGCGATAGGTCTGCATAACCTCGGCCGTACCGATCACTTCCTCCTTCACCTCGGGGGCAAGCATGCCTTCCATGGCATCCTTCACTTCCTCGATTGCCTGATAAATCACGGAGTAGAGACGTATTTCAACGCCGTCGCGCTCGGCGGCGCGGCGTGCGGCTTGCGAGGGACGCACCTGGAAACCGATGATGATTGCATCGGAGGCCGCAGCAAGAGTGACATCGCTTTCGGAGATTTCACCAACGGCCTTGTGGAGCACGTTAACCTGGATTTCAGGGGTTGACAGTTTGATAAGCGAGTCACTGAGAGCCTCGATTGAGCCGTCGACGTCGCCTTTGACAATGATGTTGAGTTCCTGGAAGTTTCCAATTGCGCGGCGGCGACCGATGTCCTCGAGGGTAAGAAGCTTTTTGGTGCGCAAGCCGAGTTCGCGCTGGAGTTGCTCGCGTTTTGAAGCAATTTCGCGTGCTTCCTGGTCGGTGTCCATCACATTGAACGTGTCGCCGGCTGTTGGAGCCCCATTCAAACCGAGAATCAGTGCCGGTTCAGCCGGACCTGCTTCTTTTATGCGTTGATTGCGTTCATTGAACATGGCACGGACTTTTCCGTAGTGAGTGCCTGCAAGAATTATGTCGCCCACGCGGAGCGTGCCGTTCTGCACAAGCACGGTGGCAACATAGCCGCGACCTTTGTCAAGCGACGATTCAATGATGGAGCCCGTTGCCTTACGGTTAGGATTAGCCTTGAGGTCAAGCAGTTCAGCCTCAAGGAGCACTTTCTCCATAAGTTCGTCAACACCGATACCCTTCTTGGCGGAAATGTCCTGCGACTGATATTTTCCGCCCCAGTCCTCAACCAGATAGTTCATTCCGGCAAGTTCTTCCTTAATCTTGTCGGGGTTAGCTGCGGGTTTGTCTATTTTATTGATTGCAAACACAATGGGAACGCCGGCAGCAGAGGCATGGTTGATAGCCTCAACGGTTTGCGGCATCACATTATCGTCAGCGGCAACAATAATGATACACAAGTCGGTAACCTTGGCGCCGCGGGCACGCATTGCCGTGAATGCTTCGTGACCGGGGGTGTCAAGGAATGTAATGTGGCGGCCATCGGCCATCTTCACATTGTAAGCTCCGATGTGCTGGGTAATACCGCCGGCCTCACCGGCAATAACGTTGGCGTTACGGATATAGTCAAGCAACGATGTCTTACCATGGTCCACATGTCCCATAACGGTGACAATGGGCGGACGGGCCATGAGGTCCTCTTCGGCATCCTCCTCCTGGGTGATAGCGTCAGCCACTTCGGCGCTAACATATTCGGTGCGGAAGCCGAATTCCTCGGCGACAATGTTAATGGTTTCAGCATCGAGGCGTTGGTTTATCGACACCATTTCGCCCAAACTCATACAGGTGGCAATGATGTTGTTGACAGGGACATCCATCATTGAGGCAAGGTCGTTGACCGTTACAAACTCGGTGAGCTTAAGCACCTTGCTCTCAGCGCGTTCCATTTCATGCTGTTCGCGTTCGCGCGACGCGTTGGCTTCACGTTTCTCCTTGCGCCATTTAGCACCCTTTTTCTGACCCTTGTCCTTGTTGGTGAGGCGTGCCAGGGTTTCTTTCACCTGCTTCTGAACATCCTCTTCATTCACTTCATTATGAATGGGACGGCGTTCGCGTTCACGGTCACGACCGCGCGAACGTTCACCACGTGAGCGCTCGTTACCGCCTCCGCCACCATTATTGCCATGGGACTGGTTGGAGCCCTGCTGTGCAGAGCGTTCAATGTCCACCTTCTCTTTTCCGGAAATACGACGGCGTTTCTTGCGGTCGCCACCGGCATTGCCATTCTGGGCATTGAGGCGTTCGTTACGTTTCTCCTCCTTCGATTTCTTTTTGGGACGGGTTGTTTGGTTGATGGCCGAGAGGTCTATTTTACCAACCACATTGATGTTCAACCCTGAAGTTACCTGAGTTGGAATGAAATTTGAGTCCTCGGCCTTCGGTTGCGTTGCAGATGCGGCGGGAGCGGCTGGCTCCGGCTTCTTTTCAGGCGCCTTGGGGGCTTCGGGTTTCTTTGTCTCCGGCTTGGGTGCAGGAGCTGTTTCGGTGTGTTCCTTCTGTTCCTTCTGCTTGGGTTGAGGTTCGGGAACTGCGGGCACAACCTTTTCAGGAGCCTTCACTTCAGCTTTAGGTTTGGTCTCCACAACAGGTTTGACCGGGACCGCCGCGGGAACTTGATGTTCCGGTTCGGCTTTGGGTTTAACTTCGGCCTTGGCAGGCTCCGGTTTAACCTCAGGTGCCTTGGGGGCTTCAGGCTTCTTCACCTCAGGCTGAGGAGCCGGCGCAGGTTCGGGATTGACAGGTGCCGGTTTGCCGGTGGCTAAATCAATCTTGCCAATCACCTTTGGACCGGCTGTCTGGGGCACTTCCATTGAAATCTCGGCCGGAGCGGGTGCCGGTTTCGGTTTTTCTTGAACTTTCACGCGCTGCGAGGTGATGTCATCGACTTTCTTTTTGAGTTCGCGGTCAGGATCGTATTCCTTGGCCAACAAATCATAAGCCGCTTCATCAATGCGTGTGTTAGGGTTCTCGGGGCTCTGAACCTCAATTCCCTTTTTATGCAAGAACTCCACCAGAGTGGCTATCGAAATGTTGAAGTCCTTGGCTGCTTTGCTTATTTTCGTCTTCGCCATATATTGCTTGATTGTTTTAGAGTAAGTTTAAAGGCCAATGTGGCCGCAGGCGCGCAAGCCTGAAAAGAGCGTGGGCTGAGGGTGGGCACGGAGTGTCGCTCTCCGTTACTCTTCCTCGAACTCGGCGCGGAGCACGTTGAGCAGATTGTCAACCGTGTCTTCCTCAAGGTCGGCCTTGTCAATGAGCATTTCACGGGGAGCATTCAGCACGCTCTTGGCTGTTACCAGACCTATATTCTTGAGCTGGTCAATTACCCATGAATCAATTTCGTCCTTGAATTCATCGAGATAAATGTCCTCTTCAAATGCATCGGCCGTCTCGCGGTAAACGTCAATTACATAACCGGTGAGCATCGAGGCCAGCTTGATGTTAAGGCCGCCCTTGCCAATGGCAAGCGACACCTCTTCGGGACGAAGGAACACTTCGGCTTTCTTCTCCTCCTCGTCAAGACGGATTGAGGAAACTTTTGCCGGGCTGAGTGCACGCTGTATGAAGAGCGAGGGGTTGGAAGTGTAGTTGATAACGTCGATGTTTTCGTTACGCAACTCGCGGACAATGCCATGAATACGCGAGCCCTTTACACCAACACATGCTCCAACGGGGTCAATGCGGTCATCGTAGCTTTCAACGGCTATTTTAGCACGTTCACCGGGAATACGAGCCACGGCACGGATGTTAATCAAGCCATCGTGAATTTCGGGCACCTCAAGTTCAAACAGGCGGCGCAGGAAATTCTCGTTTGTGCGCGACACGGTGATTTTGGGATTGTTGTTCTTGTTATCGACATTGGCCACAACGGCTCTCACGGTTTCACCTTTGCGGAAGAAATCGCCGGGAATAGCCTCGCTCTTGGGAAGAAGCAATTCGTTTTTGTCGTCGTCAAGCAAAAGGGTTTCGCGCGACCATGTCTGATAAACCTCGCCGCTCACAAGTTCGCCTTCAAGCTCCTTGAACTTTTTGTAGATGGCTTCCTTTTGGAGGTCGAGTATTTTCGATTGAAGAGTTTGACGCAAATTAAGAATTGCGCGGCGTCCAAAGTCCTCGAAATGGATTTCGCGGGTGTGGTCTTCACCAATCTCCACATCGGGGTCGTCTTCAGCGCGAGCTTCGGTCAAACCTATTTCGGTGTAGCGGTTGGAAACCTCGCCGTCGGGAACCACGGTGAGATTCTGGAAAATCTGCACGTCGCCTTTGTCGGGGTTGAGAATCACATCCAGATTTTCGTCGGTTCCAAACATTTTTGCGAGTACGTTGCGAAACGACTCCTCAAGCACACTGATCATAGTGGTCTTGTCAATGTTTTTCAGTTCCTTAAATTCGGCAAATTGCTCCACCATGTTGGGAGCTTCCTCTTTCTTGGCCATAGTTTTATGGGATTGTGGGGTGATGTATATGCTGGTTTGTTACTTAAAATTAATGGAATATCTCACATATTTGCAGTTGGCAACTTCAAGTTGAACAGGTTCCGAAACAATGGCGGGGCGTTTCTGTCCGGGCTCCTTGACCTTTTTTGAAACTTCAATCACAAATTCGGTGCCGGGTGCATTGATTTCAACAAGGGTTCCCGTGAGCTTACGGCCATCGCGGGTAAGGACCTCCACTTCGTTACCAATGTTTTTTTCAAACTGACGTTTGATTTTAAAAGGTGCGGTGAGGCCGGCAGAACCCACCTCGAGTTCGTAATCCTCCACATCGCGGTCGAGCCGCTGCTCAATTGCGCGGTTAATTCGGGCGCAAATATCAATGTCAACACCTGTGTCGGAGTCAATCTCCACAGTTATACGGTTGTCGGCAGAAACAGTTGTTTCCACCGGGAAGCAATCTGTCCCCTGAAGGGTTTGCTCCACTATCTGTTCAACTATCTTCTTATCAATCATTGTGAGTAAGATAAATAAAATGGAGGAAGCTTCGGGCTCCCTCCGTGTCACGCGGTTTTGCTACTGCAAAAGTAATAAATTTATTTAAACTGAGCAAAGCCGGGGTTTCAAAACGAAGTTTTAACAACCCAAGCATCGCAAAATTAACCGTAATTTATATAATATTAATTATTTTTAACTTCATTCTGCTCGGTTTCATCTTCGGAATACCAACGCGAATACATAAGGTAGTTTCTCGCAATCTTCTGATTCAATTCGCGCGAGGTTGCCGGATCAACCATTTTAATGAACTTTGCAGGAGCTCCGCCCCACAATTCATTGGGGCCGATTTTGGTGCGCGACAGCACGACGGAGCCCGCCGCAACGAGAGCACCCTCGCCCACTTCGGCATCGTCCATCACCACCGCACCCATGCCCACAAGAGCAAAGTCGTGGATTTTACATCCGTGCAAGGTCACATTGTGACCTATGGAGACGTCATTACCAATCTCAATGGTGGACTTTTGATAAAGCGTGTGAAGCACAGAACCGTCCTGAATGTTGACACGATTGCCAATGGTGATGGTGTTGACATCGCCTCGCAACACGGTGTTGAACCACACACTGCAACCTTCGCCAAGCGTAACGTCGCCAATCAATGTGGCATTTTCGGCAAGGAATGTATCGGCACCCACCTTGGGGGTAAAGCCGCGTACGGGAATTATGAGAGCCATGGGAGTTATCGGGTTAAAGTTCGGGTTTTGTCAATAAGCCATGCCCGGGCAGCTTCCGACAAATGCGGCATCAACCGCTCGCGCACCATAGCATGATAGGCATTTACCCAGTCAATCTCGGCATCGGTCATAATGGCGGTGTCGAAAAGCGTCAGGTCAAACGGGAACAATGTGAGCGTTTCAAAGGCATAGAACCGGCCGAAGTCAGTGGTGAAAGCCTCGGTGGTCAGCACAAGATTTTCGCAGCGTATGCCGTATTGACCTTCCCTGTACAGACCGGGTTCGTTCGATGTTATCATGCCGGGCGTGAGAGGCGCCATGGTGTCATTGAGGCGGATGCTTTGAGGTCCCTCATGCACATTGAGGAAGTGCCCCACGCCATGACCGGTGCCATGAAGATAGCTAAGGCCCTCTTTCCACAAATTTATGCGGGCAAGCACATCAAGCTGCGCACCGCGTGTTCCTTCAGGATAGAAGGCAGTTGCCAGCGAAATATGCCCTTTCATCACAAGGGTGAAATCGTGGCGCTGCTCGTTGGTGGGAGTGCCGAGCGAAATTGTGCGGGTAATGTCGGTAGTGCCGTCAAGATAGTTGGCGCCGGAGTCGACAAGCAGAAGGCTGTCGGGGTGCAGGGTGGCATTTGAAGCCTCGTTGGCCGAATAGTGCACAATGGCACCGTGAGGACCGAATCCGGCAATGGTTTCAAAACTCAAATCGAAAAACATCGGTGACGCCGAGCGATATTTCAGCAACAGGTCGGCAACATCGATTTCAGTTGTGGGAACCCCGTCGGCCATTCGCTGCTCGAGTTCCATAAAAGCACTGACAAGCGCCACGCCGTCGCGCACCATCGCATTGCGGACACCTTGAAGCTGCACGGGGTTCTTAACAGCTTTGAGCATGGCAACGGGCGACGCCCCTTCCACGGCACGCTTGCCAAGAATCGCACTTATGGCAATGCTGGTCTGGGCGGGGTTTATAAGCACATTCACACCTTCAGGCAAAGCTCCGAGAAATTTTGCAACATCAGTGTATGGCAATGTTTTCACACCCACCTTGTCAAGATAGGTCATCACATCAGCAGGGATTTTGGCCGGATCAACAAAAAGGCACTTTTCGTCCGCCCCAAGATAGAGAAAAGATGTGAGCACCGGGTTGCACTCCACATCAGAGCTACGTAAATTAAGCGTCCAGGCAATCTCGGCAAGATCAGAAATAAAAGTTGCCGAAGCCCCGGCACGCTCGGCGTTCTGGAGCACGGCCGCAATCTTATCGCCGGCCGACTGTCCGGAATATTTCTCATCGTGAATAAACGCCTCATTGGCAGGAATGGACGGGCGATTGAGCCAAATCAAGTCAATTGGGTTGAAATCGACACGAAGCTTGATTCCGGCGGTGGCGAGTTGCGATTGAAGAGCTGTGGCCGCGTTAGCCGAGAAGACCATGCCGTCAATCCCCACGGTGTCACCGGCATGAAGCGCCGAGCAGAGATACGAAGCAATTGAAGGAGTCTGAGGCTTGCCATCCTCCATGACTCCAATGCATGTACCGTCAAGCTGAGAAGCAGCCTGAAGCCAGTAGCGGGAGTCAGCCCACACAAAAGCCTCAGTGCGGGTCACCACCAAATCACCGGCCGAGCCGGTAAACCCGGACAACCAGCGGCGAATCTGCCAATGGTCAGCAAGATACTCACCCATGTGGGGATCGGTTTGAGGAACAATAACGGCCTGGATGCCGTTTTGCTGCATTATGTCGCGTAGAGAATTGACGCGAGCGTTGATTTCATCCTTTTTCATAGGTTATGATGTTAGTTTGTAGCTACAATTATGCAAAGATACACAAAATTGCGGGATGAGCAAGCAAAATCTCACAACACGCTAATCCATAGCTTTTTTTAAAATAAATATCTGAAGACTCCGGCCATTCGCTCCGTGTCAGGGATTCTCTATGAGCCTTTATCCCGCAAATGTTTTATGTCAATGCCCACCACCCATTTTATGGGCAACTTTTTCAAACATTCTTAATCGCGGATTTTGAAAAAAAATCAAATTAATTTGTGCGAATAAAAAAAACTCTATATCTTTGCAGCGCAAAAGTCAAAAACAAGACCGTTGCAAAGAAATACCAACACAAAAAAATGACTCCGTAGCTCAGTTGGTAGAGCAAGTGACTCTTAATCACTGGGTCGAGAGTTCGAGCCTCTCCGGGGTCACAAGACAAAATGGCAAAACGCCGT
>JAMPBC010000001.1:184548-197871 GCA_023666905.1 Bacteroides sp.
CTGCTCAATGGCTGACCGCCTCAGCGTTAACATATATTATGGGACAGGCTCTTAGGAGGGCTGTTTTTTCCGAGTTTTTTCAGAATTGTCAATGTGCGCTTTGCCATGAGGGTGGTTCGCCGTGCGGGCCGTTAGTGAGGGTGCGCTTTGAGGCGAACTCAGGGGCGGTCATGGCGCCGCTTAGTAGAGGGGGACGGAGTCGGGGTAAGGGTACATGCGGATAAGGTTGAAGACGTCTCTGCGGCAACGGCAGAGCCAGCGGCGGGGAATGGTGTCGGCCATGTCGCGGAAGACGTAGGCGGGGAAGTGAACGCCCTCTTCATCGCCGCCATCGGGCGGGTCCGGGTCGGAGAGGTTTATCTCGGGGTACGGAGGATGCCAGCGGTTTTTGTGGGTGGCTTTGGCGCCGGGCGGCAGGTAGCCGGTGATGATGAAGAGCGTGTCGTCGCCGTCGCCCACAATCGGGACAACGGTGGCGAGTAACCGAAGCAGACGCACGAAGGGGCGGCGCCGGAAGGAGAGGTCGACGCCGGTGAGCATGGCAAGGCGGAAGTTGACTCCGCGGGCGTTGTTGGGTCGGCGCTGGGAGAATAGAATGGGTTGCCACTTACGGTCGGGCAAGAGGCGGAGCTTCTGCCGCGAGAACATGTCGCGCAGTTCGCGCATTGAAGGCGCGGAGGCGAAGAATGGGATGCCGGGGAAAACCACCGTGGCGCGCCAGCGGATATAGTCGGCCAGGGTGCGGTGGAGGCCGGAGGGGTTGTCAAGAGGTTCGCGGACAATGATGCGCTGCTTGCGGCCGAGGGCGCGCTGGCGCTCGATGGCGGTGATGACGCGGCGGGCATGGGGGTGCAATTTGTAGCCGACCCATTGCTCGAAGGGGTGACAGTAGTCCAGAGTGGCTTTGCGGGGTTGGTGGAGGCGTTTTGCAGTGTGTTTCATAGTTGAGTGTTTGATAAAAGAAATTACTCTGCAAAGATAAGAGGCCGGGAGGGGGTTTGTGTGTCAAATACTATTTTTGAGACAGAAAATAATGAGAGTGACGATTAGCTGTGCTCTGATAAAATGATTATATTTGCATGAGGTGTAAGTAGGAGTCGGAGTTAGGATGGATGTAGGTGTATAAAAATGAGATGCACTTCTTCACAGAAGCGCACCTCCCTCATAACCAAAATTCAAGTATATTATTGTCTAACAAACATTGTAAAGTCAAAAAGTGAGTTAGCAGATGGTCCTCGGCCGCTGAGATGAGCGGTGAGAAGTTGCCTTGTCCGGTGGCCTGCAACGTTGCGCTGATGCGGGTTGTTTCAGGCTGCCTGATCAAAAGGTTTGCGGGAAGTGTAGGGGGTTAAAGCGTTGTTGGACTATGGTCCGATGATAATTGTCTACTTTGCCCGGCTGATATTTGATTTTCTAAGGCAATGCAAAGTTACGCATAATTTGCTGAACAGCAATAGGAAAAATGCAAAAAGAATTTAAAATATCTAAACGTGAAATTTAACATTTGCGCGGGGCGAGTGGTTGGAGATTTCGGACAAGTCAGCAGGTCGGACATGTCAGACGTGTCCGATGGGTGCAGCGGGGGCGGGTGTGGGTTAAATACAAAAAATGGAAGCTTGATGAAGCTTCCGGCATATATATAGGGGGATGATTGGTGGGCGCTGAGGGATTCGAACCCCCGACCCTCTGCTTGTAAGGCAGATGCTCTGAACCAGCTGAGCTAAGCGCCCTTGATGAACCTAAGCGGTTGCTTTGGTTGCTTTGCAAAGATTTCCGTTCGGAAGAAAATTGATTGGTGGGCGCTGAGGGATTCGAACCCCCGACCCTCTGCTTGTAAGGCAGATGCTCTGAACCAGCTGAGCTAAGCGCCCTGATGAACGTTGGTTCTTTGCTAAAGCGATGCAAAGGTACGGATTATTTTTAAACCTGCAAATTTTTTTGCGATTTTTTTTGATTTGGAAAGGGGTTGGGAGAATTGGAAGTTTTGGTAAAATGGTGTAATTTTGCAAATAAATAACCAAAAAAAGTATGACAGGAATAGATCTGTTTATAATAGTGGTGCTGTTGGCAGGGGCCGTGTGGGGCTACAGCCGTGGATTGGTTGTGCAGTTGGGGTCGCTGGTTGCATTTGCGGTGGCCTTGGTTGCGTGCCGGGTTCTTGGCGATGTGGCTGCTCATGCGGTGATGGCGATGATGGGCACCGACGAGACCGCCGCGGCGGGCACCGACGGCTCGATGAAGCTGTTCATGGCGTCGTGCATAGGGCATGTGGCTCTGTTTGTGATTGTGTGGGCGGGTGTGTGGCTGCTTGCGCGCACGCTTAAGATGATGGCCAAGGCGCTTCACCTTGGATTGCTCGACGGTATTGGCGGAGGGCTGTTCATGGTGCTGAAGGCGGGAGTTATTATAAGTTTTATACTTAATTTCGCCCGGTTTGTGGCTCCGAACAGTGCGCTGGCGCAGAGCCAGAGTGCGGTTACGGAGGCTGTTGCGAAACTTGCCCCGGCATTGTTGGGGTATATTCAACCAATGACTTGACATAAATGTTAGAACATCATGGATGTTAACAATCAAAATATGGCATGCGCCCAGGCTAAGTCGGATGATTCGCGGCTTATTGACGAGGTGACGCAAGGTGATTACAAGTATGGATTCACCACTGATATTGACACTGAGATACTGCCCAAGGGGCTGACGGAGGAAACGGTAAGATTCATATCGCAAGCCAAGGGTGAGCCGGAATGGCTGCTTGACTTCAGGCTGAAGGCTTACCGCCACTGGCTGACGCTGACTCCGCCCAAATGGGCGCATCTTGAGATTCCGGAGATTGACTTCCAGGCTATAAGCTATTATGCGGCTCCGCGTAAAAAGGATGGGCCGAAGAGCCTTGACGAGGTGGATCCGGAGCTGATAGAGACGTTTAACAAGCTTGGCATTCCGCTTGAGGAGCAGAAGGCGCTTTCGGGCATGGCTGTGGATGCGGTTATGGACTCGGTGAGCGTCAAGACCACGCACCGCGAGAAGCTTGCCGAGATGGGCATCATATTCTGCTCGATTTCCGAGGCGGTGAAGGATTATCCTGACCTGGTGAAGAAATATCTTGGGAAGGTGGTGAGCTATCGCGATAATTTTTATGCGGCGTTGAACTCGGCGGTGTTCTCGGACGGATCGTTCGTGTACATTCCCAAGGGGGTGCGCTGCCCTATGGAGCTGAGCACCTATTTCCGCATAAACGCGGCGGGTACGGGCCAGTTCGAACGCACGCTGATTGTGGCCGACGATGATGCCTACGTGAGCTATCTCGAGGGTTGTACGGCACCTATGCGCGATGAGAACCAGCTGCATGCGGCCATTGTGGAGATAATTGTGGAGGACCGTGCGGAGGTTAAGTACTCGACGGTTCAGAACTGGTATGCCGGCGATGCGCAGGGGCGCGGAGGTGTGTATAACTTTGTGACCAAGCGCGGACTGTGCCGGGGCTACCAGAGCAAGCTCTCGTGGACCCAGGTGGAGACCGGGTCGGCCATAACGTGGAAATATCCGAGCTGCGTGCTTGCGGGCGAAGGTGCCACGGGCGAGTTTTACTCGGTGGCGGTGACGCGCAATTATCAGCAGGCCGACACGGGCACGAAGATGATTCACTTAGCGCGGAACACGCGCTCGACCATAGTGTCGAAGGGTATTTCGGCCGGACACAGCCAGAATTCCTATCGCGGACTGGTGAAGGTGGCTCCGAATGCCGATGGTTGCCGAAACTACACACAGTGCGACTCGCTGTTGCTGAGCTCGACGTGCGGAGCGCATACGTTCCCCTACATCGATGCAATGAACTCGACGGCGGTGATAGAGCATGAGGCCACGACATCGAAAATATCGGAGGACCAACTGTTTTACTGCAACCAGCGCGGCATACCCACCGAGGAGGCCGTGAGCCTGATTGTGAACGGCTATGCCAAGGAGGTGATGAACAAGTTGCCCATGGAATTTGCCGTTGAGGCGCAGCGGTTGCTTGCCGTGACGCTCGAGGGTTCGGTGGGCTGACGCCGGGGCGCGAGCCAATGAGCGAATCAAAGAATAATCATATTGAAAATATAGCCAAAAGATAACATACATTGTAACAATGAATAATCTGCTACTCAAAGTTGAAAACCTCCATGCGGGCATTGAAGGCAAAGAGATATTGAAAGGAATAAACCTGACGGTTAACCGGGGCGAGGTCCACGCCATAATGGGCCCCAACGGGTCGGGAAAGAGCACGCTGTCCGAGGTGCTTGCGGGCAATCCGGCATTTACGGTTACGGAAGGTACGGTTGATTTTCACGGCGTTGACTTGCTGAGTCTGTCGCCCGAGGACCGCAGCCACGAGGGGCTGTTTCTCTCGTTCCAGTATCCGGTGGAGATTCCCGGGGTTTCGATGGTGAACTTTATGCGCGCGGCGGTCAATGCCAAGCGCAAGTATCTGGAAGAGGCCCCGCTGAGTGCCACGGAGTTTCTGAAGCTTATGCGGCAGAAGCGCGCCATTGTGGAGCTTGACAACAAGCTTGCCTCGCGCTCGGTTAACGAAGGCTTTTCGGGTGGCGAGAAGAAGCGCAACGAGATATTCCAGATGGCGGTGCTGGAGCCGCAGCTGTCGATTCTTGACGAGACGGACAGCGGACTTGACATTGACGCGCTGCGCATTGTGGCCGGCGGTGTGAACAAGCTGAAGACGGAGCGAAACGCTACCATTGTGATAACGCACTATCAGCGACTGCTTGATTACATAAAGCCTGATTTCGTGCATGTGCTCTACAAGGGGCGGATTGTGCGCACGGGTGGTCCGGAGTTGGCTCTCGAGCTTGAGGAACGCGGCTACGACTGGATTAAGGAGGACGTTGACGGAAATTTGTAGATTTATGGACAGCAGGAAACAGTATATGGAGCTGTTCGACGGCAACCGCGAGGCAATCGATGCCGGGAGTGCCCCGGTGATGAACGCCTTGCGCGAAAAGGCTGCCGTGAAGTTTGGCTCCATGCCCTTTCACCGCAAGGGTGAGGAGGGGTATGAGCGCACGGATGTGAACGAGATGTTCGCGCCGGACTATGGCGTGAATGTGAACCGGGTGAATATTCCGGTTGATGTGGCGCGTTCGTGGCGCTGCGACGTGCCCAACATGTCGACTCTTTTGGGCGTTGTGGTGAACGATGCTTTCGTGGCGTCGCAAGGGCTTGCCGAGCGGTTGCCGAAAGGAGTGACCTTCTGTTCGCTCCGGCAGGCCGCGCTGCAGCAGCCGGAACTGGTGGCCGCGCATTACGGCACGCTTGCCGAGGGCGCGGATGCCGCCGTGGCGCTGAACACTATGTTGGCGCAGGACGGGGTGTTTATTCATGTGGAAAAGAACGTGAGGCTGGAGAAACCGCTCCAGCTGGTGAACATATTTTCGGCTCCCATGCCACTGCTGGCGCCGCGACGGGTGCTGATTGTGATGGAGGAGGGTGCCGAGGCGCGGCTGCTTGTGTGCGACCACACGCAGGATGCCGCGCAGAAGTATCTGTCGGCCGAGGTTGTGGAGGTGGTGATGAAGCCGGGCTCGCGGTTTGACTATTACACGATAGAGGAATCGTCGGGCAACACGGGTCGCTACTCGCAAATGTTTGTGCGCCAGGAGGAGGGCTCGAACATAATGGTGAACAACTCCATGCTTACCTGCGGGTGCACGCGCAACAATTACTCGGTGGACCTGACGGGCGAACATTGCGAGGCCCGATTGGCGGGCATGGCCATAGCTTCGGGCCGGATGAAGGTTGACAACGCTGTGAACATGCGGCATCTGGCGCCGCGTTGCAAGAGCGATCAGCTGTTCAAGTATGTGGCCGATGATGAGTCGCAGTGTGCTTTCCAGGGGCTGATTCTGGTTGACAACAAGGCGCCGTTTACGGATGCTTACCAGACGTGCCGGAGTGTGTTGGCGTCGACCGAGGCCAGGATGTTTGCCAAACCGCAGCTTGAAATTTACAATGATGAGGTGAAGTGTAGCCACGGAGCCACCACAGGGCAGCTTGACGCCGAGGCGCTGTTCTATATGCGCACGCGCGGCATTCCGGAGGCTGAGGCGCGCACCATGTTGATGCAGGCTTTTATGAGCGATGTCATTGACACGGTGAGACTGGAGGGGTTGCGCGACCGATTGCGCCATCTGGTGGAGAAGCGGTTCAGCGGTGTTCAGGCCAATTGCGCCGATTGCCACACTTCATGTAAAAATGCCGACAATGAACTTTGATGTTGAAAAATACCGGGCCGAGTACCCGATTCTGAAGCGCGAGCTTTACGGGCATCCGCTTGTGTATCTGGACAATGCCGCATCGACACAGACGCCACGCCGCGTTGTGGATGAGATTGAGCGGATGTATTTCACGCACAAGGCGAATGTTCACCGCGGCGTTCACTCGCTGTCGCAGGAGTCGACGGCCAAGATGGAGGCCACGCGCGAGTTGGTGCGCCGGTTTGTGGGGGCGGCTTCGGACAAGGAGATTATTTTCACCCGCGGCACCACCGAGGGGATAAATCTTGTGGCGTCGAGCTACGGGTCGCTGCTTCGGGAGGGTGACGAGGTGCTTCTGACGGTTATGGAGCATCATGCCAACATTGTGCCCTGGCAGCTGCTTCGCGAGCGGAAAGGGATTGTGATTAAGGTTGTGCCGATGCGTGAGGACGGGTCGCTTGACATGGAGGCGCTGCGTGCGTTGCTGAGCGAGCGCACCAAGGTGGTGTCGGTTACGCACGTGTCGAACGTGTTGGGCACGGTGAATCCTGTGGCCGAGATTATCAAGCTTGCCCACGAAGCAGGGGCTATTGCCGTGATTGACGGGGCGCAAGCCATTGCCCACATTCCGGTGAATGTGAGGGAATTGGGTGCTGATTTCTATGTGTTTTCATCGCACAAAATGTATGGTCCCACGGGTGTGGGAGTGCTTTACGGCCGTGAGGAATTGCTTGAAAAAATGCCCCCTTATCAGGGTGGCGGCGAGATGATTGGCCATGTGACGTTCGAGCACACCACGTTTGCCGAGCTGCCGTTTAAGTTCGAGGCCGGAACGCCTGATTATGTGGGCATTGCCGCGCTCCGGACAGCCATTGAGTATGTGAGCGGAACAGGCCTTGAAGCCATAGCCGCCCATGAGGAGGAGCTGCTTCACTACACCACCAGCGGGCTTATGGAAGTTCCGGGGATGAGGATTTTCGGAACGGCACCGGGAAAGAGTGCCATAATTTCGTTTCTGATTGGCGGGGCGCATCACTATGACACAGGGATGCTGCTCGACAAGCTTGGCGTGGCGGTGCGCACGGGCCACCATTGCGCGCAGCCGCTTATGCAGGCGCTGGGCGTGGAGGGCACTGTCAGGGCCGCTTTCGCACTCTATAACACCCGGGAGGATTGCGACAGGTTCCTGCAGGCTGTTAACCGGATAGCGCCGATGTTGTTATGAAAAATCAGTTAATGCTGTTATGGAGATGAGTTATAAGTTTAGTGAGGCGGAGCTTGCGCGATATGCGCGGCACATTGACATGGACGGATTCGGGCTTGAGGCTCAGCGGAAGCTTGCCGAGGGGGCGGTGCTCATTGTGGGTGCCGGTGGATTGGGTTCACCCGTGGCGCTGTATCTTGCGGCGGCCGGTGTGGGGCGCATTGGAATTGCCGATGGCGATGTGGTGGATGTGAGCAATTTGCAGCGTCAGGTTATTCACAATAGCGCCGGAGTGGGTCGGCCCAAGGTTGAATCGGCGCGAGAAAGCATGGTGGCTCTCAATCCGGGAATCAAGGTGGAGACCTACAACAGGTATCTTGCCGGCGAAGAGTTGGAAGAGGTGGTGTCAAATTACGATTTTGTGGTGGAGGCCACCGACTCGCTTGAAACGAAGTTTGCTGTCGACAGGGCTTGCGCAGCAGTGGGCAAGGCTTACAATTACGGGGGAATTTTCAGATTCGAAGGGCATACCATGACTGTGCTTCCGGGGTCGGTGAGGCTCACGGATTTGTTTCCCGATCATCCGGGGCGTGCTCCCAAGCTTAAGAATGCCGGGCCATTGGGGGTGCTTCCGGGTGTGATTGGCCCGATTCAGGCCGCAGAGGCCATAAAATATCTTACGGGGATTGGCGAACTGCTTGTGGACCGGTTGCTGAAGGTGGACTTGCTCACCATGCGGTTTGCAACGATACGGTTGAAATAAGTTCACGGGCCGGGCAATGGATTTGGCGCGTAATCTGATATTATTAAAGGGGGAGAACTCAACGGAGAGGGTGCAGAGCATAGAGCGCTGTCCGAACGGTGATTACAAGGTGATGTTCTGCACGGGGCAACGCAGTTACAGATACGGGCCGCAGTCGGTGGTGTGGCTTCGGGAGCCGATGCGATTGGATGTGGGGCGGATGGAATTATATGATAGGGTTAAGAAACGGAAACTCCGAAAGATTACATCCGTGGGGCTGTTTGTGTTCGGCAACTTAAAAGTCTATGCTGTGACATGTAATCACATTTATACCCGGCATTACGATGAGGATGAGCTTGAGGTGCGCTATTCATGTTTGGAGGGGGAGGCTGTGAGTGTGCTTGATTATCTGCGGCGTTGTGCGGCGTTGAATACTCTCGGGGCACCGCCTGACCTTGGAGATGATGATGGAGATGAAGATGATGGATCGGGTGGAATTTTGAGCAGGATTTACGACAGGATAAAGTTTGTTGACAGAGATTCGGCTGCAGCTTTGTATCTTGATCCAACGAGGAAAATAAGGAGTTTTAGCTGTGACGGGATGATTTTTCCGTTCGGATGCAACGGCAGTCAGCAACAGGCCGTGCATGAGGCGTTGACTAATCAGCTGAGTGTTATCCAGGGCCCTCCCGGCACGGGGAAAACGCAGACCATTCTCAACATTATTGCCAATTTGCTGCTGCAGGGGAAGAGTGTGATGGTGGTTTCCAATAACAATTCGGCAATTGGGAATGTGAAGGAGAAGCTGGAGGCTTCCGGATTGGGATTTCTTGTGGCGATGCTGGGAAATAGGGCTAACCGCGAGGAATTTATTGCAAATCAACCGACTATTCCTGATGAATTTGCTGCAATGCGGCCGGATTCCGGACTGATAAACGGGTTGAAAAGAGATGTGGCCGGCGTTTTGGCGCAGACGGAGCGGCTTTTCAGTTGGCAGCGGGAGCTGGCTGCGTGTAGGGCCGAGTTGAACACGGTGGAGCTTGAGCTGAAGCATTACATAGCCGAGCACAAAGTGAGCGAGCAGCAGGCGCGGAAACTGGAGGTTGGGAAGTCGCCGGACTATATTCTTAAGACTCTGCGGCTGTATAACGCGTTTGTTGACGGCCGGGAGGAGTACCCGACGGGATTGTACGGCCGATTGAAAAGGTGGATAAATGGTTTTCTGCTCCGGCATAGGCTGCAAATGCTTGTGGGTGAAAAGGTGAACACCGATGTGGAGCTGCCCGATGAGTTGATTGAGCAGATTGAGTTGAAGTTCTATATCAGCCGTGTGCGTGAGCTTAAGGGAAATTTGGAGCGGCTGGAACGGCTTTTACAGGGCAAGGATGCCGGGGCGCTGATGGATGAGCTGCGCGGCCGGTCAATGGAACTGTTGCGGAATGTGTTGCCGCAGAAAGTGCCGATGAAGCGCGAGCCTTTGGTTTCCGCTGATGAGTTGTATTTTATAGGAAAGAAGTTCGTTAAGGATTATCCTGTTGTGTTGAGCACCACGTTTTCAGCGCGGAGATGTTTCAGCGACGAGATGCTGTTTGACTACATGATAATGGATGAGGCTTCGCAGGTGTCGTCGGAGACCGGTTTTCTGGCTCTTACATGTGCGCGAAATGCTGTGATTGTGGGAGATACGAAGCAATTGCCGAATGTGGTTGTTGAGGCGGATGGGGCTAAGCTCGCTGAGATATTCGCCGAATGCAAGGTGAAGCCGTGTTACGATTGCGGCAAGCTCAGCTTTCTGAGCTCGGTGTTGGAGACCGTTGCGGACGTGCCGCAGACAATGCTTCGGGAGCATTATCGTTGCCACCCTGACATTATAGATTTTTGCAACCGCAAGTTCTACGGCGGTGATTTGATTGTGATGACGGACCGAACGGACAATGATTTTCCGTTGATGGCCATAACCACGGTTCCGGGCCACCATGCGCGCGGACGTTACAATCAGCGTGAAATCGATGCGGTGAAGCATGAGTTGCTGCCGCTGCTTGACCCTGAAGAGGATATTGGCATTATTGCGCCTTACAACAGGCAGGTGGAGCAGTTTCGCTATCAGTTGCCTGACATTGAGGCTGCCACCATACATAAATATCAAGGGCGCGAGCGGGACACCATAATTCTGAGTGTTACCGATGATGAGATTACCCGATTTTCGGACGATGCCAATTTGCTTAATGTGGCCGTGTCAAGGGCCAAGAAACGGTTCTGTCTGGTTGTTTCGGGTAATGAGCAGCCGCTGCAGGGGAATATATGCCACCTGTTGGGCTATATCCGTTACCGTAAATGTGAGGTGAGGAAAAGCGGGTTGCGTTCAATTTTCGATTATCTACACACTAACTTGGCTCAGGATGTAGGAACGGTTGAGCCGGAGTCGGAAACACTGACGGAGAGGCTTATCGAGAAGGTGCGGACGGAGCACGCGGAGCTTGCCCACATGAAGATGCTGAAGCATTATCCAATGCGGGCGTTGATAGGGGACGTGTCGTTGCTGGAGGAGCGGGAGGCGAAATATGCCATGCATCCGTCAACGCATGTCGATTTTCTGATAATCAACAGTGTTACGCGTGAGCCTATGCTTGCCGTTGAGACGGACGGCTACCATTACCACAAGGAGGGAACGGAGCAGTATGAACGCGACAGGATGAAGGACCGGATTCTCGCGCTGTACGGGCTGCCGTTGCTGCGGCTGTCGACCGTGGGCCACAGCGAAGAGCAGCGCCTGCTAAGCGCCCTGCTCCCAAAGCGAACCTCCGGGAATGGTGTTCGTAGCAGGTTGAAATGAATATGCTATTTTTCGGCTTCGGGAAGCAGAACCAATTTATAAGTCATAGCCCTAAAATGTCGCGGAGTTCATCCATTGAGTAGGCGTGGCCCTTTCCGGCTTTCAATTCTGTAATCCCTTGTTTTACCGATGCAATGTTTTCCGGATTGTCGAACCAATTGTCGCCTGATGGTGATGGATTTTCATTGATGTTCACGGAAATTGAATCGGCCTTTGAAATAAGGATGGATTCAATGTATTTTTTCAGGCTTTTGCCTTGTGCCACAGCCATGATGGAGAGCTTTTGAAGCGTATCGACCGGGAGATCAATGTTTTTGCGCTTGATGTTTAGAGTTGTAGCCATGTAGTTGAGTGTTTATATCGCAAAAGTATATAATATACATAATATACACAAATCCAACATGGAGAAAGTTCTTTTTCCCATGTTGGATTTAATGTTTTATTTGATTAAAAAGTGTGACGGACGTCGGTAACAGGTCGATGTGAGAAACATATCAGGGCATGTTGAAGAGGACTTTGTCGGAGAAGAGGTCGGCGGCAAGGAACATGCAGTTGTTGCGGAACCAGGCTTTGGCTTCTTCGTCGGGCGTGGGACCGGCCAGGCGTGCGTCGGGCATGAGGTTGTGGGTGAAGATGTATTGCCGCATCTCGGCAGTCATTGACGGAATGAGGAACATCTGTGCGCTTAATGCCGTGGCTTTTGCAACGTCGTAAAGATTGTTGTCGGGCAGCTTGATTAATTGGGCTGCATCGGGGAGAATGGTTATCTGGCCATCGGAGTTGAGGAAATAGACGAAGTTTTTCTGCGATTTCAGATTTTTAGCAATATCCTGTCCGGAGCTTGGCTTAATGTTTTCAATGCCAAGGGTTTTCAATAGCGAATCGTAATCGGGAGCGGTGCCTATGCGATTGCCATTGAGCAGTTTGTCATAGTGCTTGAATGTTGCCTCGCGGTTCCGCATGGCTTCTGCGTAATTTTCAATGTCGGCGGTGTAATCAATGGGCTTTTCGGTGAATGTGCTAATGCCGTTTATTTGCCAGTAACCGTTGTAGAAATAGAGCGAGGCAATGAAGCCGTGGCCAACTTTGGCGTCGGAGCGGTTTTCAGGCAAAATGTTTGTGAAGCTTACTTCCATGGTTTCGTTGGCCGGGTTAAGCACGGTGAAGGAATTTTCAGAAACTTCTTTAATAACGCAAGGCATAATGGTGTAGCTCTTGATGTTGCGAAGGTTTTCGGCAAAATGCTTCATGGCTTTGCTGCCGGAGAGCTCGAGTATTTGTGCGAGCCAGATGTAAGGAGGCAGGTTCATTGGTCCAACTGAGAGGTTCAGCGAGATGTATGCTTCAATGAAGTAAGCTTTCTGGGGATCGGAAAGCGAGGAGAAGTCAAGGGTGTCGAGAAGTCCGGAGGCCGTTTCCAAAACTGATTCTACATTGTGGATGCGGGTCAGATAGGCTTTTGATCCAATGTAACCACACAGGTTGCGCATGAGAATTGGGTCCTCGTAAACTTCTGGCGTAAAGAGGAGTTCGCGGAGCTCGGGTGTTTCGGGGGCTTGTTCGTAGGCATCGCAGAGTGTTTCGAATACTCTTTCGGCCAAAGCGGCAATAAAGGGGTTGGAAGGGTTGACAATCGTTGTTTCGGAGTTGCGATTTAATCCACGCCACAGCAGGAAGCGGATGTCGGAGAGGTTGGGCTCGTCATTAAGAATTTCCTCGCCTTCAACGTTATAGAACGGAAATTCCCGGCCATATTCTTTGCGGTAGAGGGCAATGAAAGAGTTCCACATGTTAAGGCCGTCAACCTTATCCTGCAAATAGGCCGCGAGATCAATGGCGGTAAGTGCCAGTGTTTTGTCGGATACTCCATTTTCAGATCCGAAAGCAATTTTCATTCCGTTGGCGAGTTCGCGGGCCAGGGAGGCATAAAAAATGTCGGAGTCGTAGCGGGTTGAATCGAGGTGCACGGCTTTCCATTCCAATATGGGGATGAGGATTTTCTTTATTTTTTTCATTTTGTGAGGGTTCGTTAGGGGTTTGTTGGAGTCATTGCTTCAAACCGATTGTGCGGCTTTGAAGCGATAATGCAAATTTAGCATTTTGGGGAGTGATTTCCAATTTTGGGCCATTATCTTTGTTTCTTAACCTTTATTTTTTTCGCATTACAATTTAGAGCCCATTCCTTATTGAATGGGCTCTAAAGTTTTGATGTCTTGACATTCCAAAAGCAAGCGAGGAGCTCCTTCCGGGCCCCTCGCTCTCACCAATAGTAGTTTATAAGCAATAGTAAAGACAATAATGT
>JAMPBC010000001.1:197971-220076 GCA_023666905.1 Bacteroides sp.
GACAATGCAAAATTACTCACATTTTCACCAATGCAAGCATTTTAAAGTTAAAATCTGTTAAAATAATTACAGCGCTGTTACAACCGCGTGTAACAGCGCTGACATCCAGAACTATAAAATTGTTTTAAACTTGCGTCAAGAAACTCATTTTGCGGGAATCCATGGCGAAACTTCGCCGGAAGCGGGGTCGTAAATGGCATTGAGCACTCGCGCAAGGCGCAGGCCGCCTTTGAGAAGCTGCTGTTCAATGACCGGAGTCCATTCGAACACCTCATTGTAGCTTATCGTTTTCCCCTCGGGAAACGCTTTATATATAGAAGCAGCCAAGGGAAGGGTCTCGCGGGCCCAGTCGTCGACCGAACCTGTTGCCACGGCCTTTGCCTGTTCCGGCGAAAGGATGTCAATCTGGTCAACCCACTCGGTATAGCCCCATGAGTGTCCGCTCTCAAGGATGCGGGAATCCCACACGGAGTGAAGATTAGCGTCGCGACCAAAGAATTTAACTTTCACGCGGTTGGCACCCAAATCGGAGGCATGGCCCATGTGAAGCGGCTGGTGCAGATCGCCCACAATGTGAACAAGTATTTTCAGAGCCAGTTCGGCATCCTCGCGCGATGTTGATGGCGATGAAAGAGTTTCAATCTGTGCCTTTATGGCAGTGACAGCATCGCCTGCGGGATTAGCGGGAGCCGATTCGTAACTGTCGCCTTCGTCAACATTTTTATAATGCCACGTTTTAGAGTAGGCGTATGCAGGGGTATGACTTGCATTGTCAAGCCAATTTGCCCAATAGACAATGGAGCGACCTTGAAGAATGGAGTCAATGGCCGCGCGTGTGGTTGACGTAAGATGCTTTTGCGCTATGGCTGCAACGGTGTCGTGGCCTTTCGAGCCCCAGGCCAGGGCAACGCTGACAAACATTGTAACAAAGAGAGAGGAAACGACGGTACGTTTCATGAACAAATGGTGGATGAATGTGATGAATTATTGGTTAACTGACACAAAAATACAAAAAGCGCATATAAAATTCGGCGCGAAGCATGAATTGTAAAGATATTGTTATAATTTTGTAGCCGATAATGGGTAATTTTGCACCTTAACCAAACAGCGCCATGCAAAAAGTAAAGCCAAAGAAAGCACTCGGTCAGCATTTTCTCACCGACCTCTCCATAGCCCGACGTATAGCCTCCACCCTTGAGGGATTCGAGGATTGTCCGGTGATTGAAGTAGGACCGGGAATGGGTGTGCTCACTCAGTTTTTACTTCAGGATGGCTACAATTTGAAGGTGGCGGAGATTGACACCGAGAGCATTGCCTACCTGCGCGAGACGTTCCCCGACCTTGCCGCCCGCGGTGACATTATTGAGGGCGACTTCCTTAAACTGGACCTTGACAAGGTTTTTGAAGGCGACGGGTCCATTTGCGTTATCGGCAACTACCCATACAACATTTCATCGCAGATTTTTTTCCATGTGCTGGACTACAAAGAGCGGGTGGTGTGTTGCAGCGGCATGCTTCAACGCGAAGTGGCCGAACGCTTGGCAGCGGGTCCCGGCACAAAGGCCCGTGGCATTTTAAGCGTGCTGCTTCAGGCATGGTACGATGTCGAATACCTGTTCACCGTGCCCGAAACCGTGTTCAATCCGCCGCCCAAAGTGAAGAGCGGCGTGATTAGGATGGTGCGGAACTCCACGCACGAACTCGGTTGCGACGAGCGTCTTTTCAAAACCGTTGTCAAGACCACGTTCGGACAGCGACGTAAAACCATTCGCAACTCCATGCGGGGTCTGCTTCCCCCGGGGACACCCCTCCCCGACTCGCCACTGTTGGCCATGCGACCCGAACAACTTTCGGTACAGCAATTCATTGAACTAACCAATCTTATAACAGCTCACCGCAACATCACACGGCAATGAAAGAATTCGACGAAGACTATCTGCATAAAATCCGCGGCATAATTGCAGCGCGCGACGAAGATGCGGCACGCCATGAACTTGCCGACCTCCACCCGGCCGACATTGCCGAGCTGTATCAGGACCTCAATCTGGAGGAAGCCGAATATCTGTATAAATTACTCGATGAGGAAACCGCCGCTGACGTGGTGATGGAACTCGACGAGGACGACCGCCGCAAGCTGCTCTCGAACATGGCGGCCGAGGACATTGCCAAGCAATTCATTGACCACCTTGACGTTGACGACGCTGTTGACCTTATCCAGGAACTTAACGAGGAGGACCGCGAGGAAATCCTTTCGCACATCGACGACGTGGAGCAGGCCGGTGACATCATTGACCTGCTGAAATACGATGAAGACACCGCCGGCGGCCTTATGGGCACCGAGATGATTGTGGTCAACGAAAACTGGAGCATGCCGCAATGCATCAAGGAGATGAGGATGCAGGCCGAGGAGATGGACGAGGTTTACTACGTTTACGTGGTGGACAACGACAACAAGCTGCGCGGCATTCTTCCTCTGAAAAAGCTCATCACCGATCCCTCGGTGTCGAAAATAAAACGCGTGATGGAAACTGACCCGGTTGCCGTTAAGGCCGACACCCCTATTGATGAAGTGGCCCTTGATTTCGAGAAATATGACCTTGTGGCTATGCCGGTTGTCGACTCCATTGGCCGACTGCTCGGGCGAATCACCGTTGACGACGTAATGGATCAGGTGCGTGAATCGTCCGAACGTGACTACCAGTTGGCATCCGGTATTTCAAGCGACGTCGATGCCGACGACTCCATAATAGCCCAAACCAAAGCTCGCATCCCATGGTTGCTGATAGGCATTTTTTCGGGCATCCTGGCATCGCTAATCCTTGCCGGATTTGAAAGCGAGCTTGCCGCCGTCACGGCCCTCGCCCTGTTCATACCCATAATAGGCGGCACAGGCGGAAACGTGGGAGTGCAGGCTTCGGCCATTGTGGTTCAAGGTCTTGCCAACGGCTCACTCGACATCAAGGAATTTGCAAAACAAATTGGTAAAGAAGTGGTGGTTGGATTGCTGAACGCCACCATTCTCTCGGGAGTGATTTTCATCTATAATCTAATTATGCTTCCCAACGAGTTTGCCGTAACTATCTCTGTGGCTACGTCGCTCTTCTGCGTGGTGATGTTCGCCACAATTCTTGGCACCATCATTCCGCTCACACTTGAAAAAATACACATAAATCCGGCCCTTGCCACCGGCCCGTTCATTCAAATTTCCAACGACATTGTGGGATTGATTATCTACGTTAACATAGCCACAATGTTCCTTGACATTCTGAGCTGATGGGCAGCTTCTTCTCCTCAACTGAATTTTACGTTATGGCCACCATGGCAGCAGCCACGGTTATAGGCCTGTGCGTGAAACCGCCATCGCGTGGCCCGGCCGTTGAGCGGTTGCTTGCCGGAACGCTGTGCGACACCTCTTGCGGTGAAGCTACCCCCTGCATAGTCCTCACTTGTGAGGAGGATGGCACCGTGCTGCTCACACGCACCGGACTTCAAGGCCTGACCTCGGCAGGAGCCGTGAGCCTCGCCGCCACCAAAATCGGCACCGACATAACAATAGAGGAACGCATCACTCACACTCCCGGCGGCTCTCCCATTGACTCAGCTCTTTTTACACTCGACATTTTCACCCCCGGACGCTACCATATTCGTTACAACTCCTCATCACTCGGTCTTTTCGCCGCCTTCATCCTCACAGTCCGTCCCGGCAATTCCGTCCGGCGCCCTCTCCGTCAGTAGCCATTCACATTGCAAGAATCAATCAAAAAACCCTATGAAACACACATTTTTACATTTATTTAACATAGGGGGGTGAGAAAAAGTCAAATTAAGGATTATTTTTGCAAAATGATTCGTTAAATTTCCACTAGCTCGCTATTATGACTCAAGCCACCGCAATTCCCTTCCCCTCCGACTTGCGAACGAGCAAGGGTGAAACCTATTTGATTGACAGAGAAATCAAATTGACATCTGACCTCGCCATTGCCCAAGGGGTTTCTCTTATTTTTAAAGGCGGGAGCTTCACAAGCGATGTTCCTGTAACCATTCACGCGCCCGAACTTGCGATCGAAAACGAAACAAATCCGGCAACAGGGGTTACAATTGAAGCTCCGCTAAGCATGATTTTTGGCAAAAACATATCCGTGAAAGGTTACTGGATTACCAAATTCACATGCCCGCTATGGTTTGAGCCTACAATCCGCAGACATCACTATCAACAAAGAGATGTCTACGACTATGCTGACTGCATTAATAAAGCCATTGAAATGTGTTGTTGCGGTGAAGTTTATCTTCCCAAAGGCGACTATTTCATTTCCAAGCCTATAATGCTCCCGCATGGTGTAACACTACGTGGAGACGCAGGACAACTTTACGACCATAAATCAACCCATATTTTTATTTTGGGTACGTCCATTCCTGACAATAATTCGGAAACTGAGACAGATGGCCATGCGGATTTCACCCCCACGAAAGAAAATCCCTTACGCTTTGATTATGACTACACAATTTATGTCAATTGCAAACGCGACTTGATTCCCATTCAGATAAACACCGACCCATGGATAGCCTTAAAAGGAATAACTTTGATAAACTATCCAAAAGTGCATAAAACTTCAAAATGTGTTTATGCAGCCTTTGGCGGTAGTTTTGACAGAGTTATATGGTACGATTATGTGCAGGCTGTGATTTATAGCAACAATTATGCCGATGCCAAACAAATAACCAATTGCGTCGCTCATTACGATTCACAATTTAATGAATCTCAATACAATGATGCAAAAGACACTCCATACTTATTCCAACTCCAAGGACTTGGCGATGCATTTGTTTTCACAGGGAACCACATCTCGTCGCCTTTTAACAAGGCTTTGAGCATAATCAATTGCGGGGGAGGGTCAATTCAATCAAATATCATAAACTCCGATGTGTATATAGAAGGCTCAAAAGCAATCACTTATTTGGACAATCACATGGAATTGGGAGCGCAAGTTTACCTTTACTCATCATGTGTAAGCATCACTGACCTCTATATTGAAAAAGGCACAAGGCCCTCTATTATTGTAAAATCAGATATTGCCAACGAAGGTACTCAGAATGAACAGCCGGCACTTTCGCGCTGCATTGTTTCCATGAACAATATACAATTCTCATATTACAATTCCAAACGCTTTGATAACGAAACATTTGAGGAGAAGCGCAAAAGACTTGATAGCATAAACGAATATGACATTTTAATAGATGAAAACGCGTTGATAACAATGAACAATGTTTTCAGATACGATCTGATTGTTGGCTTTGGGTCGGTAGTTCCTTATGGAGTGAAAATATTGACACGTCAAGGTCCTTTCACCCGGTTCAACAACCTTTCATATTACTTATCCGGAAACTGCAGAATTTTACAGAATTACGCCATACAAGGTAATTATTCAATAGACTCGCCAAACTCACCGCGCGCCTATCATATACAGGAAGGCGAATGGGTAAATTGGTTCAGGCCCACGGGAACCTATAAATATTTATATCAAATAATATGGGACGCAGACCGCGAACTTAAACGCGTGTCGGATGACGGACACTATATGTTCCAGCTCCCCGACTCACATACAACTTTAAACATTCCATTCAATGCTAAAGGAGTGCTAATTGCTATAAATGCACAGCAGGTTGGAGGTTCGTTAATGCTACGATTATACCGCCAATGCGTATCAACCACAGCAATAACTCCATTTTCCGAATGGGAAACCGTTGATGTTCCGTTATGTGGTGCGATCCACTTATACGATAACGGAATATCCATTTGCGGATATAAGTGGAAAGCATGCTTGACACCCGGTGAATTGACAGGCAGCATCTCCAAATCTACATTTATACGTTTTAACGCTACAAGCGTCACTGCATGGCTGGAAAAGCGTCCCTCTAACTTAAGCAAATGGCAGGCCGGTGACATTGTGTATTTAACAGACGGTCCTGTTATAAATTGAAATTAACAAAACGAACATCACATAGCAACAACAACGATGACATTATGCGCAAATTGATTTTTTCAACAATTATCGCTATTTCTTTCCTATTGTTGGCACCGCAAGTTCACGCAGCCGGTGAAACATTTAATGTTGAGGAATTAACATATATGGTGAATGATGATGACCAAACCGTTACTCTTACGTACGCTGAGTTTGGTTTTCGCCATACCAGACCCACTCTCTATCTTGACAAAAGGGTCATGGATCCCACCACTTACAAAGTTTACACTATAACAGCAATAGGCAATGGAAAACATTCAATCGGGTTCCCCAAAAAACAAGTAAAACTGACTTCAAACATCGAACGGATCAACGACAATGCTATAATCGGCAACGACTGTGATTTAGAATTTTACATGTGCGATTCCCCTAATTTGAAATACATCGGAGACAACTCGGCATACACTATCGACACCTTGAGAGTCCATCCGGGCCTGACAATAGGCTCCACCGACGCTGTTTTGGATTATCTGGAGTTTAAGGATGGCACCCCGGTTGCCATTCATTCTGATAAACCGATGTTTCAGAGGATTGGCTTTATTAACTGCCTTGACACAACGCCTCCAACAGTAAATTTCCCGCTATCGGCAAGCGCCAAACAATTCGAGGTAATTATCACAGTGCCCGACAATGCCAAGCAAGCCTACTTGAACAACAGTTACTGGAAACAGTATCGCAATCTGCGCACCGTGAGCGAGCACAAGAAAATTCTGGCCGAAGAAGCTGCCCGACGCATTGAGGTAACAACAGCCGATGGATATGGGACCGCCAAATTCCGTATTAACGACGACAACACCACCGTAACGCTCCTGAACATAACTTCATCAAAAAACAGTTATCCCGAATTAAATCTGTCAAAACCCGTTATAGACCCGCGCACCAATAAATCCTATAGCATTACCGAGATTGGCGATGGCGAAAACTCGGCAGGATATACAGGTGCCTTGGTCATCACACCCAATATTAAAAGAATAAACAACTACAGCAATCTACGAGTCAAATCGCTTCCGGAGTGGAACAAGGTTGAATATATTGGCAAATACGCCCTTCACCTTGAATATGTTAAAGAAGAAATTTATATTGCTCCGAACACAGAGTGCGTTATGAACGGCTCGGGTTATGGAAACGAATTCAGAAGCAAGCAGTTTCAATATCTTAGAATCGGAGATGGGGCCCGACTGTTGGCAACCGGAACAGCCCAATTCCATGTGCCGATTCCCATTATCCGCTGCGATGGGACCACTCCTCCTGAATTGAGTGCACCGCTATATGAAGAAGCCGCTCACTACGGTTCGGGCAAAACCATTCTGTATGTGCCCCGTGAGGCTATTGAAGCTTACCGTAATCATGCCGAATGGGGTAAAATAGAAGATATTTACGGATTTGACCGCCCCCTTCCCCTATTGGAATACGACAACTACGACCCCACTGAAGGTGAGAGCATAACAATAACGACTACTGATGGGACATATTATCTTATTGTAAGCCCCGACGAAAAATACGTTACTTTGTCAAGCTTCACACCTACAACACTCTCCACCGCCCCCGTTGAGTTTTCCCGTCCGCTAACCGATCCCACCACCGGCAAAAGCTACGTGATCAATGCAATTTCGGGCGCCGGCGTATATACTTCGGTAAGAATAACTCCCAACATAGTTCGCATAAACAGCGGAGGTCTCAGCAGTTCTTCCACCATTGTGATTCCTGAGGACAATAACCTTAAATACATTGGCAGTAATTCATTCAACGGTCTTACAAACATTGTTGACAACATTTATCTTAACGATGGAGCCGTGATGAGGAGTGGAAATAACTTCCCCGACAACGTTGTTTTCAAAAACGTAAACACCTTGGGCGAGGATGGCGGATATTTCTTTGGCTTCAGCAACGAAAGCGCGATACCTTCAGGAGCTCAAGCCCCTGTAATTGAGTGTACCACAGCATTGCCACCCGTCGTGTTCGGCACATTGTACAACAGTTACGCCAACAGCATGTACCAAAACACCACACTTATTGTACCGAAAGGTTGCAGCGAAATATACCGCAAGGCCCCCGAGTGGTTTAAGATTGCCAACATTCAAGAGAGTGCCAACTCGGCTATTGACCAAATTCCAATCACAGACCGGCAATTGTCCATCTTGCCTGCTGTCGGTGGAATTACGGTGACCACATTGGAACCGGTATGCGTTAGCATTTACAACATCAACGGCAAGCTGCACACAGTTAAGAACATTCCATCAGGCGGCACAGTGATAAGCATTCCTGCAGGATTATATGTTGTAAAGACCAATAACGGCTGTGCCACAAAAGTTATGGTTAAATAACTGCCGGCAACACAATAATCTCCTCCTCTAACGAGTTTACATATTATAGGAAACGCTTGTTGATTACCCATAAAATTTCATCATAAAAATAGCTTTATCCATACTTATATTAATCAAGCACATGTTAAAGAAACTTTTAATCTGCATTGCTCTGCTGTCAGGGACAGGTGGTGTATTTGCCCAAGACACATCCGTGCCACATCCGGGGCGTAACGATGTACCCGTAACAGGGACGCTGCCCGTAATGTACATAAACACTGAAAATTCTGTTCCCGTAACACAAAAAGAAACATACGTTCAAGCCACATATTGGATTGACTGCAAAGGATCAAGCAAATATGAATCCGTTGGTTCGGAAGCAGCCCCCCTTGCATTGGAAATCCGCGGCCGGGGAAACGCCTCATGGACCTACGATAAAAAACCTTACAAAATCAAACTCGGAAAGAAAACATCCATACTCGGACTTCCAAAACAGAAACATTTCGCATTGCTTAACCATGCACCTGCACAAGAAGGGCTCGCAGAGGCAATATGCTTTGAGTTGGGCCGGAGAATCGGTTTGGCATGGACCCCGGGAATTGTACCGGTGGAAGTGGTGTTGAATTCCTATAACATAGGCATCTATTATCTTACAGAAAGCGTGAAAATAGACTCCAACCGAATCAACATCTACGAACAACCGGATGAAAACACCGACGAAACCACCGTTGACGGCGGATGGCTCGTAGAGATTGACAATTACGATGATCCATGCCAAGTGAAGATAACCCAGGACCCAAGCGGGATAGCATTCCAAAAGGGATTCACATACAAAACACCCGAAGTGCTTTCCGGCATACAGGAAACCTGGCTAATTAACGAACTGACCACCATCACCAATCTGCTCTATGACGAGGACAAGACGGACAACACTTGGCTCGAAATGATTGACGGTCCGGAGCTGGCCCGATACTATATTGTCCAGGAGCTCACATGTAATCTCGATGCCTTTGTGGGAAGCACATACATGTACAAGGACCTCGGTGGCAAATGGATGTTCGGGCCCCTGTGGGACAGTGGCTGGACATTTAACAGTTCCCCTCGCACCGGAACACTCTATGAAGAGCGTGAGAAGCTATGCGAAGGAGTAGAGGGCTGCGACCCACAATACCTTGGCATAACCTGGATTAAAGAAATGTGGAAGTTTCCCGCTTTCCGCGAGATGGTGATGGAGGAATGGAAGAAATTCTATCCTGATAAAGTTTCAACCATGGCCGACTACATTGATGGTTTCATAAATGACACAAGCGAAGCATTCACTCTGAACTACAACACCTTGTGGCCACAATATCCTTACTATGACCCGGATTATCTTCGCAGATTGTACAAACAGAATGTCGAGGACTACGCCAAATGGACCGACCAATATTTCCAGACGGCGGCAATTGTTGACATTGAAGCTGACATGGACTTGAACGTGAGCTTGCGCGTGGAGAATCTTGGCAACGGTTTGTTCAGGTTCAATGCGGGCGGCATTGAAGTGGAAAGCGTCAGTGTTTTTGACCTAAAGGGTACAGAAGTGGCAAACCGCGCCGAAGGCGACAACACCTTCCGCATTTCGGCCGGCAATGGCATGTTTGTGGCTCGCGCCTACCTTGCCAACGGCAAGCAGGCTGTGGCCAAGTTCAAAATCTGATTTACCACGCAACCACAAGCGGAAACGCGGTGCACTGTAATGACTGTGCGCCGCGTTTCTGTCATAAATTGAGATTGAAAATGCAAAAAAACAGTCGCACAGCACTTGGTATTGGAAAAGATTCACTAACTTTGTGGAAATTTAAGTAAAAATGGCCGCCAATCTGCAGCAACGAGTCGATTCAATTAAAGGGAAAGCCCAGCTCCTCATGGAGCGCTACGCCGAACTGATTGAAGAGAAGCGGGTTGCAGACGCTAAAATCGATGAACTCCAAAGCATCTTGCAGAAGCAGCAACGCGAAATGGCAGCGCTGCGCGTTCAGCTCGAGAACCTCCGCGTGGTTTCAACAATCACCCCCAAGCGCGAGGACGTGGAGAAAAGTCGTGCCTTTTTATCGCAATTATTGCGGGACATTGATAAATGCATCGCCGAACTAACCGATTGATGCAATGAAGGACAAACTTGACATAACGCTCAAAATATCAGGCACAGAACTCAGCTTAAACATTGACCCGAGCGAAGAGGAATTGCTCAGGAATGTTACCAAGCAAGTGAACCATGCCTACAAAAAATACAATGAGATCTTTCCCGAACGCTCTCAGGCCGACATATTAGCAATGGTTTCATTGCTCTTTGCCAAAGGCTATGTGCAACTTAAAAGTCAACTCACGGAAATGGACTCAACTCTTGAACGACTTGACACTGACCTGTCGGCTCTGCTGAAGGTTGTGAAATGATTCAGGAAACCGGGCTGCACACATCGCCAGTTTGTAATCACCTTCCATTTGTTTCAACGGATTTTCCGCAATTATTGCAGTGAGGCATCGCATTTATGCGTCCGCCTCGCCTTAACTTGCTTTTTATCAACCCTTAACATACACCAACAAACTGCATAAAACCGTCAAACAAAACTTAAAAAACAAAACAATGAACATTACAATAATCATTTACGTATCCATAGCCGTAATTGCACTGGTAATAGGCTTGGCGATTGCCACATTGGTGCAACGGAACATGGCCACATCGCGGGCAAATGCCATTCTTGACGAAGCCAGAAACGAAGCCGAGGTGCTGAAAAAAGACAAACTGCTTGAAGCACGTGAGGAGGGACTCAAAATTGTGAGCGAAAGCGAGAAACAAGCCTCGCAGCGCATGCAGAAAGTACAGCAGGCCGAGAGCCGCATCAAGCAGCGCGAACTTCAACTCAATCAGCAGCAAAGCGAGAACCAGCGCGCCCGCAACGAAAACGAGCAAACCAAAGCCAAGCTCAACGACCGTCTGGCACAAGCCGAAGCCCGCCAGACCGAGCTTGACTCAATGAAAGCAAAAGTGCAGGAAGAGTTGGAACGCGTGTCGGGCCTTTCATCGGACGAAGCTAAGGAAAAGCTTGTGGAATCGCTCAAGGATGAAGCAAAATCAGCCGCTCAAAGCTACATCAACGACATAATGGATGAAGCCAAGCTCACCGCCAACAAAGAGGCGAAACGCATTGTGGTTCAATCCATTCAACGCGTTGCCACCGAAACGGCAATTGAAAACTCGGTTACGGTGTTCCAAATTGACTCCGACGAAATCAAAGGCCGCATCATTGGCCGCGAGGGCCGCAACATCCGCGCGCTTGAAGCAGCCACGGGAATTGAAATCATTGTCGACGACACCCCCGAAGCTATTGTTCTTTCAGGCTTTGACCCCGTTCGCCGCGAAATTGCACGCCTTGCACTGCATCAGCTCGTTACCGATGGCCGAATCCACCCGGCTCGCATTGAAGAGGTTGTTGCCAAAGTGCGCAAGCAGGTGGAAGAGGAAATCATTGAAACCGGCAAGCGCACAGCCATTGACCTGGGCATTCACGGACTTCACCCCGAGCTGGTGCGTCTGGTCGGCAAAATGAAATATCGTTCCAGCTACGGACAGAACCTTCTACAGCACTCGCGCGAAACAGCCAATCTCTGCGCCGTGATGGCCTCCGAACTTGGTCTGAATCCCAAGAAAGCCCGTCGTGCCGGCTTGCTCCACGACATAGGCAAAGTGCCCGACGAAGAGCCCGAACTGCCCCACGCACTGTTGGGCATGAAGCTCGCCGAAAAATACAAGGAGAAGCCGGAAATTTGCAATGCCATCGGTGCTCACCACGATGAGGTGGAAATGAACTCCCTCATTGCCCCCATTGTCCAGGTGTGCGATGCCATTTCAGGTGCACGTCCCGGCGCCCGACGCGAAATGGTGGAAGCCTACATCAAGCGTCTTAACGACCTTGAGCAGCTTGCCCTGAGCTACCCCGGTGTTATAAAGACCTATGCAATTCAGGCCGGACGCGAACTCAGAGTTATTGTGGGTGCCGACAAGATTGACGACGTTGAAACCGAAAAGCTGTCGGCCGAAATAGCCAAACGCATCCAGGATGAAATGACCTACCCCGGACAGGTGAAGATAACCGTAATCCGCGAGACCCGTTCCGTGAGCTTCGCGAAATAAAAACCGCTGCGCATTATGGAAAAAGAAAAACCATTGTCACAGCAGTCGGAACACACCGACGGTTCAGCAACCGACAACGACGCCGAGGACCTGCGCCTGAGTCTGTGCCGACGCAGTGAGCACCATGAGCCCCCGCGTGGCAAACTTTCATGCTATGACTGGATGGCCGATATTCCCGGTGCGGCAGATGGTCACGACATGGTGGAGGTTCAGTTCAAAAACACCCGTAAAGGCTTTTACCTGAACTCGCTTCACATTCCGCTGAAAATAGGCGACATTGTGGCCGTGGAAGCCGCTCCGGGACACGACATTGGCGAGGTTACACTAACGGGGCCACTTGTTGAGCGGCAAATGAAGCGCGCCAACACCAAACCGAATGCCGAGGTGCGACGCGTTCTGCGCAAAGCCCGCCAGGCTGACCTTGACCGCTTCGACGAAGCCAAAGCCAAGGAAAACGACACCATGATTCGTTCACGCAAAATTGCCGAGGACCTTCATTTGAACATGAAAATAGGCGATGTGGAATATCAGGGCGACGGCAACAAAGCCATATTCTATTACATTGCCGATGAACGCGTTGACTTCCGCCAGCTTATAAAAGTGCTCGCCGAAACTTTCAAGGTGCGCATTGAAATGAAGCAGATAGGCGCCCGTCAGGAAGCCGGACGCATTGGAGGAATAGGCCCTTGCGGCCGACCGCTTTGCTGCGCCTCGTGGATGACCAACTTTGTGAGCGTAGGCACTGCTGCCGCACGCTTTCAGGACATCTCCCTCAATCCTCAAAAGCTGGCCGGACAGTGCGCCAAGCTCAAATGCTGCCTCAACTTCGAAGTGGACGCCTACGTGGAAAGCATCAAGCATCTGCCGCCTAAAGACGTGCGTCTTGAAACGGCCGACAGCACCTACTTCCACTTCAAGTACGATGTATTCAACCGCACTGTCACTTATTCCACTGACAAATCGGTACCCGCCAATCTGGTAACTCTCACCGCCGACCGGGCTTTCGAGGTCATTGCAATGAACAAGGCCGGTGAAAAACCCGTTTCACTTTTACCGGAAGGTGACGAAACTTCCGCCTCCAAAAAGCCATACGCCGACTTGCTCGGACAGGATAGCATTGCCCGCTTTGACAACGCCAAGAAAAAGAAAAAATGTAAGCCAAAGCCCAAGGCTCAAAAAGAGGAGGAGGCTCAACAACCCGAAGCCGAGAATCCTAAACCGGCAAAGGGAACCAAAAACCGTCAGGACCGGCGCAAGCCCAAACCCTCCGGCGCCCCGAAAAAAGGCGATAACACCGACAACCGTCAAGGCGAACGCAAACCTGACAAAGGTCAGAAACAGAAAGATGAGTAGACAGAAAGTTGCATCCATAGCCATTATTGCATGTGCCCTAACGGGCATCATGGAGTCATGTTCTGACAAGCACGATGACTTTGGAGATTTCAATCCACTACCCGCTGCCGGCTGGGCCTACGGTGACACCGTGAGCTTCAATGTACATGGGCTCCGCAACCTCCCGCCCGCCGGGCGCCGCTCGCTGAAAATAGGCGTGCGCCACCACAATGACTATGCCTACCGTAATTTGATAATGGAAGTAACCTACACTGACGGCATGCGACTTGTGCGTGACACCGTGAACATGGAACTGGCCGATGTTTATGGCGCATGGCTTGGCAGCGGTGTAGGTCCCGTTTATCAAAAGGAGGCAACGGTCAACACATCTGCCGCCATTCCCGACAGCTCAACTGTTTCCGTGCGCCATGTGATGAGAGTTGACACGCTCCCGGGCATTGAACAGATTGGAATAATCATTGAAAAACCATAACCTATAAAGCAAGAACACACCATGCAACTGACTCTGCTCCCACATTCCGAACAGGAACTGCGCATGAACCGGATTCGCCAATTCATGGCCGATGCCAGCATTGACGCAGTCATTATTGGCAACAATGCCAACATTTATTACCTCACCGGCCGCATTTTCACCGGCTACATCTACATTCCCCTGAAAGGGATGCCGATTTTCTTTGTGAAACGGCCACACAATGTAGAGGGAGATAGCGTGGTATTAATCCGAAAACCCGAGGATATGCCCCAAAGCATAGGGCTCAACACCCCTGCAACTCTCGGTCTTGAACTTGATGCAGCTTGTTACACCGAGACTACACGGCTCCACAACATTTTTCCTCAGGCTACATTGGCTAATGCTTCTGCCATAATGCGGAAAGCCAGGGCTGTGAAAACGCCTCTTGAAATAGAAAAAATCAAAACATCAGGCATTAAGCAGGCAAGAGTCTACTCACTTATACCCTCTCTCTACGCCGAGGGCATGAGGGATTTTGAGCTGCAGGTGGAGATTGAAAAAGCTTCTCGCCTGGAAGGGTGCCTCGGCCAATTCCGCATAAGCGGCGACAGCATGGAGCTTTACATGGCCAGCTTGCTCGTGGGTGAAAATGCCGACATCCCAACTCCTTACGACTTCGCAATGGGTGGCGAAGGCATGGACCCCTCGCTACCTGTGGGATGCAACGGCACATTAATAAAACCCGGACTATCGGTAATGGCCGATGTCAACGGCAACTACACCGGTTACATGACCGACATGACGCGTACATTCAAGATTGGCGAACTTCCGGAATTAGCGCTCAAAGCCCACAAATGTTCCATGGATATTTGTCACACACTTGAAAAGGAAGCCAAGCCCGGAGTGGAGGCAAAAGCACTTTACTCCATTGCCGAACACATGGCCGAGGAAGCCGGCCTGAAGGAATACTTCATGGGACACAAACAAAAAGCAGGATTCGTTGGACATGGCGTGGGAATTGAAGTGAATGAGCTGCCGGTGCTTGCTCCCCGCAGCCGCGACATTTTGGAAGAGGGCAACGTGATTGCCATCGAGCCCAAATTCGTAATTCCTCACGTGGGCGCCGTTGGCATTGAAAACACATATCTTGTCACTTCCTCCGGACTTGAAACCCTCACCACATCGCCTGAAGAAATCACCGACCTGTTATGACACAAAAGTTGAAGGAAAAGATTAACCGCAAACCGCTCACCACAGTAGCTGAAGCCGCTGATGAACTGCAAATTCCATGTTATGTGGTTGGAGGCTACGTGCGTGATTTGATTCTTCAACGACCCTCAAAGGATATTGATTTCGTATGTGTGGGTCCGGAAAGCGGCATAACTACAGCAAAGGAGGTGGCCAAACGCATCGGTCGTTCGGCCCGCACAAGCATTTTCCGCACCTACGGCACCGCTCAGGTTGCCTCGAGGGGGATGGAATTGGAATTTGTGGCCGCCCGCAAAGAGTCTTACCAACACTCTTCGCGTAATCCAATTGTGGAAAGCGGCACACTTGACGATGACCTCTCGCGCCGCGACTTCACCATCAATGCAATGGCCATAAGCCTCAACGCTGACAATTTTGGCGAGCTTATTGACCGCTTCGGCGGCATGCAGGACATTGCCCGGGGGATAATACGGACCCCGCTTGACCCCGACATAACATTCAGCGACGACCCTCTGCGCATGCTCCGCGCCATAAGATTCGCCACCCAACTCAACTTCACAATATTCCCGGAAACTCTTCAGGCCATAACCCGCAATGCCTCCCGCATTAAGATAATAACCACTGAACGAATCTCTACAGAGCTCAACAAAATAATGCTTTCGGATGCTCCCTCCATTGGGTGGCGCCTGCTGGCACAAACAGGATTATTGGCCCACATTCTGCCCGAACTTAACGCCATGCAGGGAGTGGAAGTTATTCATGGACGCGGCCATAAGGATAACTTTGACCACACAATGCTGGTGCTTGACCGCGTGGCCGGAGCAAGTCCTAACCTGTGGCTACGATGGGGCGCTCTGTTGCACGACATTGCCAAACCGGTAACCAAACGATGGGTCGACGGCACCGGATGGACTTTCCATAACCACAACTTCGTGGGTGCCAAAATGGTGAAAAATATTTTCAGAAAACTGAAACTTCCCCTTGGCGAACCCTTGCGCTATGTGCAGAAAATGGTGGAACTTCACATGCGCCCCATTGCCCTTGTAGAGGACACCGTTACCGACTCGGCCATACGCAGGCTCATTACCGATGCCGGTGATGACCTTAACGACCTTATGACCCTTTGCAGAGCCGACATAACATCACGCAACCCTGAAAAAGTGCGCACTCATCTCAAGAACTTTGACTCGGTTATGGCAAAGATAGAGGATGTGGACGCCCGGGATAATCTACGTAAATTCCAGCCTCCGGTCGATGGCGATGAAATAATGGCCACATTCAACCTCCCTCCCTCCAAACCGGTGGGCGAAATCAAAGCGGCCATAAAAGAAGCTATTCTGGAGGGTATTATCCCAAACGAACATGATGCCGCTTATGCATTCATGCTTGAAAAAGGCGCTGAAATGGGATTGTACAAAGCATAATCTCCGGCAACAAACCATTCATTTACACATACCTGCTTATGACAAATCATCAAATCAACTTAGAAGAAATCACCCCCGTCGAAGCCCTTGCCTTTGAACCTCTTGACAAGAAATATTGTCAGGCACACTGCGTGGGCGTGGCGCTGCTCTACATTATATTGATGGGAGCTGCCGCGCTGATTTTGCTCACAGACTTCGATTGGCTTTTCTATATTGCCGAAGCGGCTCTTATCCTTACAGCAATTATCAATCTATCATTGTTGCCTAAAGCTTATCACTTCAAAGGATATGCACTACGCGAACACGACATCAGCTACCGAACAGGCATAATATTCCCCAAAATCACCACAGTCCCCTTTTCACGCGTTCAGCAAATAAGCACTACACAAAGCCCCGTTTCACGGCTTTTCAAGCTATATTCCGTGGATGTGGTGAACGGAGCGCAAACCGTGTCAGACCTTTCCATTCCCGGACTCACCCGCGACACCGCCGAAAAACTCAAGAATCTCGTCACTGAAAAAATCAGAAACGCCAATGACTGACTTCTCCACCCCGCAGCGAATGAGCGCCGGCGCCTTTCTGATTATTCTTGCCAACACGTTCAACAAATTCATCAGTCTGATCATTGTAATTATTGGTGTTAAAATTTTCAATTCAGGCGAAAGTCTAACCGACGGCGCGGTACTTTTCCGTATTCTCATCTCCCTTGGCGTGCTTCTTGCTGTCGTTATCTTGATTAGCGCTGCAAATTACTTCCCCAAGAAATTTTATGTCAAGGACGGCAAGCTGATTGTGTCGCACGGGCTACTCTTCCGCCAAACAACCACCATTCCCCTCTCGCGAATACACACCACCCGCACAAAACGCGGCGTTGTTTATCAAATACTCGGCATGCGCGGAATCACCTTCGACACTCTTGCATCAAAAGTTGAAGAAATTGAGCTGATTCTAAACGAATCGGACTGGCAGAGCCTTTTGGCTCAAATTGAAAAGGAGGAAAACGCCGAGCCGGAATTAACCGAAGAGCCAGCTACCACACAAACCACCGTCCCTGCTCCGGCCATGCAATTCGACAATGCAGCACTCGCGCTTGATGCCCTTTGCCAAAACCACCTTAAAGGCTTGGCCGTGTTAGGTAGTATCCTGGCTGTGATAATAGACCGGCTGAACGATTTTTCCGAAACAGCCACCGAGACCGTTGCAAACCAAACATACTCCTATCTTGAATCGCTGGTGCTATCGCCTATCTTCATTGCCGGCATTGTCATAGTACTCTATGCCATTGTGCTCATGCTGTGGCTCGGCAAAGTGTTCCTGCGCTACTTCGATATGTCGGCCATTTTCAGCAAAACGCTTCTCACCTTCAACTACGGTCTTCTGGCGCGCGCAAGTTGCCGCTTTGCTTACACCAAAGTATGCACCATTTGGGTCAAGCGCAACGTGCTGGAAAAGCATTTCGGATTGTGCACATTGATGTTGCGGCAAGCTTTCAACGTCACTGACAACAAAGAGGAGGAAAACCTCAAACTCTACGGATGCGACACCTCCGACAAATTCCTCCGCTGGTGGCTCGGCAACGATTACGCCTCCGAGTCCACAATCATTACGGGCAAATCCGGCAACGGCGTAATACTTCATGTAATGCTGCCGGCTATTGTGGTTTCGGTGATTGGTGCTCTTGTGCTATGCCACTTCGGACTTTATGGTTGGACTTGCGTTCCCGCAATAATCCTTGTGATTTATTTGTTCAAGGGTATATGTGCAATGCGCCGCAGCCGCATAGAGTTAAAGGAAACGTATGTTATTATCAACAACGGCCACTTCGCTGAAATCAGAAACTATCTGAAATATAGCAATGTGGAGGTGGTGAGAATTGTACGTACTCCGTTCACCCGCCGGTTCCACCGGGTGGCCATTGTAATCGCCACACCCGGAACCACATTCAAAGTCAGGAGTCTGCGCGAAGAACAAGCCAGACAGCTCTATGAACTATTGCTGCAAAACAGCGAAATCAGCGTATCAGCGCCTCTTTGATATTGTCGGTAATGTAACGCACATCATCGTCGGTAACGTATGGTCCGGCCGGCAGACAAATGCCGGTTTTGAACAGAGCCTCACTGACACCGTTCACATAGGCCGGAGCATTTTTATAAACCGGCTGCTTGTGCATGGGCTTCCAAAGCGGGCGCACCTCAATGTTGGCTTTGTCAAGGCAAACGCGCAACGCTTCAACATTGTCGTTAGGCTGGCAATCGGTTACGGCATTCGATGCAGCATGAACAACTCCTGCCGCGCCACCAACTGCACCTGTCACAACCGTCTTGTAGGCATCTTCCTGTCCCTTGACTTTCAAATCGCCATCAAGCAATGCGGTACATAGCCAGAAATTGGAATCATATTCGGGACCGGGATTGGTGTGCATGGTAATTCCTTTGACATCACTCAGCAATTCGCAATACAGTTCCTGTACATGGCGGTGGTGGGCAAGATGCTCATCAAGTACAGTGAGCTGTGCTCGTCCAATACATGCCGAGATGTTTGAAAGACGATAGTTGTAACCAACAACTTCATGCTGATAATAGGGATACCCCTCGCGAGCCTGCGTGGCATACCATTTGACCTTGTCGGCCGAGGCCTTGTCAGGACATATCAACGCGCCACCTCCCGATGTGGTAATCATTTTGTTGCCGTTGAAACTTAAAATGCCAAACCGACCGAAGGTGCCGAGCACTTGACCCTTGTAGCGGGAGCAAAATCCCTCGGCAGCATCCTCAATCACCGGAATTTCATAGCGGTTTGCTATTTCCAGTATTCTGTCAATTTGATACGGCATGCCGTAAAGAGCCACCGGGATTATGGCCTTAGGCTTTTTCCCGGTCTTGGCAATGCGATCTTTAATCGCAGCCTCAAGCAAATCGGCATCCATGTTCCATGATTGCCGTTCCGAGTCAACAAACACCGGGGTAGCACCGAGATATGCCACCGGATTGGTCGATGCACAAAATGTCATGCTTTGCACAATCACCTCATCGCCCGGCTGCACACCGCACATTATGAGAGCAAGATGTATGGCCGAGGTGCCGGATTCGAGAGCCACCACATTTTCCGAACCCACAACTTCACCAAGCTCTTTTTCAAATGCAGCCACATCAGGACCCATAGGAACGGCCCAATCCTCGGCAAGTGCAGGCTTGATGTAATCAAGTTCACGTCCGCACATTTTCGGTTTACACAACAAAATTCGTTCTCTCATATCTTAAAATAGTTTCTTCGGTTCAACGGATATAACGAGTAGCTACGTCTCGTTATTGTAATTATTAAGTAGTGTTCACGTCAAGAGTTAAAGCAGCAGCAACTGCGCATCGCCGTAGCTCAGGAATCGGAAATCGTGTGCAAGAGCATAGTCATACATCCTGCGCCAATCACCACCGGTGAAAGCCGACACAAGCAGCAACAGTGTTGATTGTGGCTGGTGAAAATTTGTAACCATCCCATCCACAATTTTGTAATTGTAGCCGGGAGCAATTATTATTCGCGTAGAAGCGGAAAGTGTGTCAAGTCCGTGGCTTCCGAGATAATCGGCCAATGCTGTCAACGCTTTTTTGGCACTGACATCCGGGCCGGAATATGGGTACCACTGCGGCACTTCATCTGGTTCTCGCCCTTCAAGCACCATGCGGCCCAAATGATATAGACTTTCCAATGTGCGCACCGACGTTGTGCCCACAGCTATAATATCTCGGTCCGTAGATGCTAACTCGGAAATCAAACTGCGGGGCACGCTTATGAACTCATTGTGCATATTATGCCCGCCAATCGATTCTGCTTTTACCGGTTGAAATGTTCCGGCACCAACATGAAGTGTCACCTCGCGGCGTTCAATGCCAACACGGTCAATGGCCGCAAGAACCTCGGGTGTGAAATGCAAACCGGCTGTGGGAGCGGCAACGGAGCCTTCAATGCGCGAATAGACGGTTTGATAGTCCGTAGCATCGGACTCTTCCGTGGCGCGGTTCAAATATGGCGGAATGGGAATTTCGCCGGCCGCCTCAATTATTTTTGAAAATGTAACCCCGGAGTCATCCCAGCTGAATGCGACCTCTGAGCCGGTATCGGACTTTGACACCCTCAGGGCCTTCAGAACAACCGGTTTGCCATCAACTTCAATGGCAAGTTCCAGGGCACCATCCTTCCAACGCTTGGAGTTGCCCACGAAACAGGTCCACACACATCCGTCGGTGCTACTGAACGATTGCTGATAATCGCACGGATTGACCGGTTCCAGACAGAAAATTTCAATCCGCGCTCCGCCCGGCTTTCTGAATCGCAGGCGGGCATTGACCACACGCGTATTATTGTAAACCAGCATTGAATCAGTCGGCAGCAATTGAGGCAATTCGCTGAAAACGTGTTCCGACAGCCGACCGTCAGCATCACGCATCAACAACTTGCAATCGTCGCGTTTTTCAAGCGGATGCGAAGCAATCTTTTCATCGGGAAGCGGATAATTATAGTCTTCTATCTTTATATCGGTAACATTCATATAGCGCATATTTTCGGCACAAAATTAGCGAAAAATCCCCAAATTGCATATATTTGCATCCCATTGAGCCATGACAAGAATTGAAGCAGAAAAAAGAGTTGTGCAGCAAATGATTGAAATCTATTGCCGGAAGCATGAGGGAAACTGCCATCTATGCCCGGATTGCACCGCACTGCTTCACTATGCTCTTGAGCGTTTGGACAAATGCCCGTTTAGCTCAGACAAAACCACTTGCCGCAAATGCCGTATCCATTGTTATGCCCCCCAAATGAAAGCACGCATAAAAATGGTGATGCGTTTTTCCGGTCCGCGGATGTTCATGAGCCATCCACTATCGGCAATCAGGCACCTGCTGCAATAGTTCCCTATCATTCACACCTCCACTTCAGAAAATGAAAGTCCTTTACATATCAAACCACGAAGTCCCCTACCGCGCCAATTTTTTCAAACAATTGGCCAAAGAGGTGGAACTTACCGTGGCTTACCAATTCGCCAACACGAACACCCGCAATAAAGAATGGGCCAAATCCGGTTCAAAAGAATATCAACGTATTGACCTCAGCCGGTCAGAGTCCGTCTTTAAGAGCCTGTCCCATAATATATGTTAACGCTGAGGCGGTCAGCCATTGAG
>JAMPBC010000001.1:220176-245027 GCA_023666905.1 Bacteroides sp.
ACATTATTGTCTTTACTATTGCTTATAAACTACTATTGGTGAGAGCGAGGGGCCCCGGAAGGAGCTCCTCGCTTGCTTTTGGAATACCAAGACAGCAAAACTTTAGATCCCGTTCGATAAGGAATGGGTTCTTATGTGAACTGAAAAAAGCTGCCCCGGCGGGGGCAGCTTTCTCTGAATTTAGTTAGTAAAGGGAGGTTATGTTTTTCAGTGCAAGGGGGAGGATTAGTCGATTGTTTCATCGGCTTCGTAACCACCCATTTCGCGGATAGCGTTCTTCAGCATAACATACTGCTGGAAGAGGTGGTTAACGGGAACTTCGCCCTTGGTGTAATCGTGCATGGGGCTCTTGAGGAAGAAGCTGAGGAAGCGCTGGATGCCGTAGCGGCCGGCACGGGCAGCGAGGTCGCTCAGAAGCACGAGGTCAAGACAGAGGGGAGCTGCGAGGATTGAGTCGCGGCAAAGGAAGTTGATTTTGATTTGCATGGGGTAGCCCATCCAACCAAAGATGTCAATGTTGTCCCAGCCCTCTTTGTTGTCGTTGCGGGGAGGATAGTAGTTGATGCGGACTTTGTGATAGTAGTCAGTGTAAAGGTCGGGCTGCTCTTCGGGTACGAGGATTGACTCGAGAGTAGAGAGCTTGGAAACTTCTTTTGTGCGGAAGTTAGCGGGCTCGTCAAGCACAAGGCCGTCGCGATTACCGAGGATGTTGGTCGAGAACCAGCCTGAGAGGCCGAGGCAGCGTGTGCCGATGATGGGGGCGAAGCCGGATTTAACAAGAGTTTGACCGGTTTTGAAGTCTTTACCGGCGATGGGCATCTTGGTTTGTTCGGCGAGTTCCCACATTGCGGGGATGTCCACAGTGGTGTTGGGAGCACCCATGATGAATGGAGCACCTTCCTTGAGAGCGGCGTAAGCGTAGCACATGGAGGGGGCGATGTGTTCTTTATCGTCGGCCTTCATTGCGGCTTCAAGTGATTCAACGGTGGCGTGAACTTTTTCATCAACGGGAACATAAACTTCGGTTGAAGCAGCCCAAAGCACTACCACGCGATCGCAACCGTTTTCTTTCTTGAAGTTGCGGATGTCTTCGCGAAGCTGTTCGGCCATTTCCCAGCGGGTTTTGCCCACCATGATGTTTTCGCCGTCGAGACGCTTGGCGTAATTGTGGTCGAAAGCGGCCTTCATGGGTTTGATTTTCTCAAGCTCGTCCTTAACGGGGTTGATGTCTTTTTCCTTGAGAACTTCGCAGTTGATGGCGCTTTCGTAAGCGTTTGCGGGGTAAACGTCCCAGGCACCGAACACAATGTCCTTGAGGTCAGTGATGGGCACGATTTCGTTGTATTTGAGGTATTTTTTGTCAGCACCTTGTCCGACACGCATTTTGTCGTACTGGGTCATAGAACCCACGGGCTTAGCAAGGCCTTTGCGGGCCATGAGCACACCTGTCATAAAGGTTGAGGAAACAGCGCCGAGTCCAACAACGAGGACACCGAGCTTACCGTCAGCAGGTTTAACGTTAGTTGCCTTCATAATGAATTGATGATATAATATTTGTTGTTCTAATTTAAGGTTAAAGCTGTTGAAGCTTTTGATTGGCTCCGGGATTGAGCGTGTAAAAGTACGCTATATAATTCAAATGCAAAAATTTTTTACTTTAATATTTTATTATTTTTGTTAACAATACTGAATTATATGTCAATTTAGGGTTTGTACGGTTAAATTATGATAATTTAAACTTTCGTTTGTTAACATTTCATAATGCCACATCAAGAACCTGCGCGAGGCTGGTGATGGCGGCGGGGTCGGTTTGCAGGTCCTCGGCCTCGGTCCAACCTTTGCCTTTGAGCCAGGCGGTTTGGCAACCTATTGAACGAGCGGGCAGTATGTCCTTTTTCAGGCTGTCGCCCACCACGAGTACCTGCTGTGCAGGAAGGTCGAGGGCCACCACTCCGAGGCGGAAAATGGTGGGGTCGGGCTTACGGACTCCCACCACGGAACTTTCAATCACGCCTTTGAAGAGATGGCGCAAGTTGAAATCGCGCAGCACGGTGTCGATGTTGCCATAGAAATTGCTTACGAGCACCATTGGAAAGCGTTCGGCCAGCTTTTCAAGAACAGGTCGGGCGTCGGCAATGGCATTGAGAGCCGCGTCGTAGCAATAACGGGCTACGGGTTCGGTAAATGCGGTGTCGGCACCGGGGAGGAGGTGATTATTGTCAACAAGCCATTTCAGCTCAATGGCAATTTTCCGGCGCATCATCTGCAGAAAATTGTCGGAAGGCTCGATGTGATGCACACGGGCCAGTTCGCGTTCGGCAAACACGTAGGCATCGCGGAAAATTTCCTTGTTAACGCCAACACGGACGGCTTGATAGCCATCCCAAATTATTTCGCTCCAGTGAACACCGCGGCTGTCAATGGTACCGCCGTAGTCAAAGATTATGCCTTTAATATTTTCCATTTTCAAGGTCGGTGGTGAATTTGCGGCAAATGCTTTCGTGGCGAAGCACCATATATATAAGGAGAGCGTTGAGCACCGTCAGTTCAAAAGCGAAATACATCCAGGGCATGGTGAGAAACAGAGCCGTGAACAGTGCAATGGTTCGCCAATTGAACGAGAGTATGTTGGTGAATTTCATCAACGGGAGGGATGCCCGGCGAAAATCGGCCCGGAAGGAGTCCGGGATAATGCCCGAGGGGAAACGGCGGCGCAGCTCTCGGCGCAACGACTGCATGGCGGGAGTTGTGGCTTCCTGCTGACGGGTGTAGTTGGCATAAAAGGAAAGGGTGAGTTTTTTCCAGAAGTGACCTTTCCAGGGAATTTGCTCCAGCTGGCGGTGGAGCTGACTGTAGTTTTCAAGCTCGCTCCCATCACGCCCTTTCAGGAAAAAGAGGTGGAACTGGCGATAATAGTCGGCCATGGCCGCCTGCTTGGCATGGCACACACCGGTTAAAGCGGCCATCACCCAAATGGCCCAGGGGTAAGCCATGAAGAATTGGGAGGTGACGTTTTCGCGCAAACAGATTGCCAGATAAATAGCAAAGAACCAAAGGTCGCCGCTGAGGCCGTCGAGAATACGTCCCAGGCGGGAATATTGCCCGGTCATGCGGGCGAGCTGGCCGTCGGCGCTGTCGAAGGAGTTGGCCCAAACAAGCAGCAACATGCCCACGACGTTAATCCACAAATTGGAAAAATAGAAGCAGTATCCGGCACCGAGGCCCAGAAATATAGAGGCGACGGTGATTACATTCGGGGTTATGCCAAGCTTGCGCGCCAGGCATGCCCATGCGTAACCTATTGGACGGTAGAAAGCAAGGTCTATGCCCTCCTCGGTATCCATGGATTTGAGCGAATCGCGGTAGGACGAGGACGTGGGGGCCGAAGGTGTGTTCTGTGGTTTTTCTTTAGCCATTTGCAAGGTTGGAGTGGATTACTTGTAACGATCGCGCAACTGATAGGTTTTCTCACGGAGGAAAGCACCTAATTGTTCGGGGGAGCCGCCATGGGCTTCCTGTTGCTCAACCGAGATTGGTTCGCCAATGCTGATGTGGAGTGTTTTGCCCTTTTTGCGGAACACCTCGGCCGGGAGTCGCAGCGAGCGTCCCTGCCAGAAGACGTGTCCAAGTATGTCGCACCAAAGGCTGTTGCGGTCGTGGAAATAGATTGGGATGACGGGCACTTTGGCACGCTGGATAATTTGTAGGACGGATTTTTGCCATGGGCGGTCCTCAAGTTGCCATTTCCAATTGGTTTTGCTCATGGCGCCTGCCGGGAAAAAGCCTACGGGTTCGCCGTTTTTCAGCTGTCGGAGAGCCTGAAAGATGCCGTTGACCGATACCTGGCGGTTTTTGGGGTTGTTCGACGCCCAGGCATCAACAGCGATGAAGTTTGGCCGCATTGCCGAGATCTGGTTAAGAATCATGTTCACCATTACCTTGAATTTGGGGCGGCGCGAGGAGATGAGGTATATCAAGGCAATTCCGTCGAGAGCTCCGAGAGGGTGATTGCTCACAGTGATGAAAGCTCCTTGGGGAAGATGGTCAAGCTCCTGTTCATTGTCTATGCGCAGCTTGATTTTGAATTCTTCAAAGAGGAGGCGGCGCACAAACTCGGGGCCGGGGGTGTCGCAACAACGGCCGTGCACGGCATTGACCTTGTCGACCGACAGGAAGTGCAGCAACCGGTTCACGAGTTTTTTGTGTCCGGCGAGTTTTGGAATCATTCGGCTGATGTCGTCGTAATTCAGGACATCAGGGCGTACTTCGCATTTATTTTCAGCCATTTATGTAATCAACATATCGGTTAATAAAATTTTTAAGAGCGGGGATTTTCATGAGCACGAACTCAAACAGAGCGAACCCTGCAAAGGCGCATACAATGCCGCCAATCACGTCAATCACATAGTGATGAGAGGTGTAAACGGCTGTGAACCAAATTCCCACTGTAATCACAGAGAGTAATGCAATCCACACGGCACCGGTTCGGTAACGCACGGCATAAATCAAAGCCACGAGCGTGTAGGCGGAGTGGAGCGACGGGAGAGCGGCAAAAATATTGGAGTTGCGGGCATAGAGTCCGTCGAAAACGTTCCAACCGGTAATTTCACCGAAAGCGGCCAGTCCGGCCACCTCTCCCTTTGTTCCGGGAATGGCTTCAAAGCCATGTCCGGCCACATACCATGGCGGAGCGGCGGGATGGATGTAGTAGCCGGCAAAGCCTATGAGGTTGACCAACAGGAACACTATTGCAAAATGGAGATATTCGCGGCGACGGCCACGACCGTATAGCCACAGTCCGAAAAAAATTGGCACCGGGACCCAGCAAAGATAGAACACCCCGGCCATGAAATCGGCAGCGGAAAAGGTGTGGAGCGCAAAAAATTCGTTCGGGGTGAGAAGGCCTTGGGCCGTTTGGATTCCGAAAAGAGCCTTCTCGGCATTGTAGAGGCCGGCCGTGTCAACAGGATTGACCATGTAGTTGGGGCATAGGTTCATCCAATCGTAGGAGATGCCGAAGAGGAAGAATGGCACCAGAGCCACGGTGAGGCGTCGTGTGAGGGGCGATGCGAAAAACAGGCTCACAATGAGCAGGGCCATGAAGATGTGTTCAGGCCTGAAGCCGATGAACAAAGCCGTGACAATGAGCCACACGGCAAGCGCACCGATGCACAGGAGCCCTTCGGAGAGCGAAGGGCGTGTGGAAGATTTGTGTGAAAGCGCGGACTGTGACATCACTTACCTTTTGCTTTCAGAGCTTTCTTACTGTGGCTCACACGCGCAAAGGCGGTGAGATTGGCAAAGAGGGCAATGAAAGCCATTGCCGCGATGAGGATAAGAGAGGAATCGAAATGAACGTCGCACTGACCTGAAATGCCGGTTGCCAAAACGGCGGCCGATGTGATGACCACACGCTCGGGGCGCTGCAGGAAACCGATTTTGCACTCGATGCCAAGCCCCTCGGCACGTGCGCGCACGTAGCTCACCATGATGCTTCCCACCAAAGCCAGGAACGTGACGAGTGCTCCCACGGTGTGCCCCACCTGGATGAGGAAATAGGACACGGCTCCAAGAGTTGCAAGCTCGCAATAGCGGTCGAGCACGGAGTCGTACATGGCTCCGAAAGTCGACGCCATGTTTCCAAGCCGGGCCACTTGACCATCGAGCATGTCAAAAAGCGAAAAGCCAATTATGAGTGCGCCGGCCAGGGTAAGCAATCCCCAGTCCACAACTTGGGTTTGAGTGAAATCGTAGCCGGCCCACACGAGTACCGCGGCGGCGGCAAGATTTCCAAGCAGGCCTATGGTTGTGACCATGTTGGGTGTCACACCCATTTTAATTAGCAGGTGAACAAAAGGATTGATAACGCAATAAATGCCTTGCTGAAGAGAGCCACGGGTGTTTACAGCCGTTTCTTTTATTTTCATATCTATCATGAGTGTTTAGCGGTGAAGAAGTCAACGAATTTAATTGCGGTGTTGTCAAAACGAGTTGTGCGGTAAACGAAATATCGTTGCATGACAAAATTCCAGAACCAGGACACTAACAGGGACACTATCAGGCGTGCTGCAGCGAAGTATCCCGCAGGCTCGAAGCCAATGGTTTCAAGGAAGTGCCAGCTGTTAAGCAGATGATAGAGGCCTTCAGTGCCAAGGGAGTTCAGCAACAGGCTGCCGAACCAAACCATGGCATATTTCACGGCTACGGCTTTCCATGGCACGTCCTGCGCGTGGAAAGTGAAGCGGTAATTGATAACGCAATTGATAATGCCGCCCAGGAGCGCACCGATGGCCGTAGAGAGCCACGGCATGAGGCCGGCCCACTCGAAAAGCACGAAACAGGTAATGAGGTCGACCCACGATGCGGTTTGCGATGACACGGCCGAGCGCAGGAAAGAGTAGATGAGTTTGTCGCTCTTGATGAGATTGGAGCCGACGTTCCGAAGCTTATTACTGTCCATAACGCAAGCGGATATAGTTTACAATCAAGAGAATAATCACAGAGTAGATGCCGGCGAGAATGTCGTCGGCCATCATGCCGTATCCTCGCGGCAGGCGTTCCATGGCGCGGATGCCCAGAGGCTTGGCAATGTCAAAGAAGCGGAACAGGGCAAGGGAGAGCAGAATCATCCACCAGGGTGTCCCCTCGGTGCAGCTTGACAGGGGGAGGAGCGAAATCCACTGGCCCACGGTTTCATCGGCACAGGCGGCAACGGGGTCCTTGCCCCAATATTTTTCCGATTCGGAGCTGGCCCATGTTCCGGCAACCGTGTAAACAACAGCGGCGGTGAGAGTTACCCAAAAAATGCAGGGCTGGCTTGACCAAAAATAGAGGGGAAGCCACAGAATGATTGCGAGCAGTGCGCCCCAGGTTCCGGGAGCCACGGGGAGAAACCCTGCACCAAAAGAGGTGGCGAGCAATTTCGGCACCAGAGGGAAAGGCTTGTCAGTGATTGGAACGGGTCGACGTGATTTCATTTCTTTTGATTTTTGTCGTTATATTCCTTTATAAGAGCCATTATGCGCTTGGCAATGTGAGGGGCTGCTTCGGCACGACAGGGGGCAAAGCTTGGCCAGTCGTTGAAATCGATGATGCGAATTTCGCCTTCGGGCGACACAATGCAGTCGCCACCATACACAACAATGTCCACGGCTTCGGCGGCTTTCCGGCAAATGGTTTTCAGATACTCCTCATTAATTTTGTAGCCATGAGAGTGGCCGTTTATGCGCTCCAGATTGTACTTGGTTTGCCCCACGTCGTAGGGGTAGAACCAGTAGAAGAAGGAGGAGCCGAGCACACCGTAGAACTTCACAAGGTCGCCTTCGAGGTGACGGTTGATGACCGCACGTTTTATGCCGCGCATGAAATATTCCTGAAGCACTTCCTGAGCCTCCTCGGGGTGGCGGACATAGCTCACATCCTCCTTGTGCATGGCGTGGAAGTCGCCTCGCTTAATCCAGCAACGGTCCATTCCGGCGCGTACAAGAGCGTCGCGCACACCTTCGTCGGTGTTCACAATGAGGCTTTCGGGGTATGGGATTCCGCAGCCCACAAGGATGCGCGTAAGGCGCTCGCGGGTGCAGTTTTCAATGCCGTAGCCGGAGTTTATGACAAGGCAACCGCTGTCCTCCAGAGCCTGGAGAGCAGTGAGGGAGCGGTGTTCGCGACACATGTCTACGATGATGCGCTCCTTGACCTGTCCGGCAATAAGCTGCTCCTCGCTGTAGGTGGTCACCGTACAGCCCCGCTTACGCAACTGGTCAGCTACGAGATTAAATATGGCCGCATCGTTTCCAATGTGGTTTGGCGAGAACACTCCGGCTCTCATGATGCCTGCTATGTTAATGTCTGCCATATTGTATTGTTCTTGTAATGATTGGTTTTTCGATTTATGGTTATGAATCCGGTGAGGAAATGGGTTTCAGCTTATAAGCGCTTCGGCCGTGGCGATGTCTGAGGCATGGTCGACATCGATGACTTTGGACAGCGGATAGGCCTTGAGATGCAGCCCTGCGGCAACGAGCGCGCGCTGATAGTTGCGCATGCGGCTCACACCGGTGTCCATGCAGTGGGCAAGCACCTCGAGAGCGGGGTGAGTGAGACCGTAGATGCCGGCCGACACATATTTCACACCCGGCACGGGGGAGTCGAGGAAAGCGGTGATGTTCATGGTGGCGTCGGAGTCAACGGCCACATAGAGGGGTTTTTCATCGTCAATGAAAGAGGTGACACCCATGTAGCCGTCGGCCGTGTCATCGGCCTCGAAAGCTTGAACGTATCGCCTGAAGTCGGGTTCGCGGAACACGGTGTCGACTGTTGTGAGCACAAACTTGCCGCTGCCGAAGCCACGGCTCACCTCGTAGAAGCTGTGCATGGAGCTTGGCGTTGATTTCACCACCAGATTCAGAGGCACCGGCAAGGTCAACTCACTGATGAAGCGGCGCACCGCCGGCATTTCATTGTTCACAATGATGCTGATGCTTTCGGCATTGCAGCGGAGCATGATGTCAATGAGGCGTTTAATCATTGGTTCGCCGCCCAAATTCACAAGGGGTTTTGGCAGAGCCACACCCTCCTGAACCAATCGGGAGCCTTCGCCGGCAGCTATAATGGCGTAGTTCATGCTTCGTCGGACGATTTAGAGAGGTCGAGCACCACATTGTCTTTTTTGTTGCGCTCCACATACTGTTTTTTGAGCGGATTGCGATGCGCTTCGGCATGGTTTTGACGGGCACGGCAAATGTCAATGGCCTCATAAATGGCACAGCGCATTGACTCGGGCGAGGCAACGCCTTTGCCGGCAATGTCGAATCCGGTGCCGTGGTCGGGCGAGGTGCGCACAAACGGCAGCCCCGAGGTGATGTTCACTCCGGCATCCATGGCAAGAGTTTTGAACGGGGCCAGCCCTTGGTCGTGGTACATGGCGAGCACACCGTCGAACTTGCGCCACATTCCGCTTCCAAAGAAACCGTCGGAGGCGTATGGGCCGAAACAGTTTATTTTACGGTCACGCGCATTTTTAATGGCGGGGGCAATATGCTCCTTTTCCTCGGAGCCGAGCAAGCCGTCCTCACCGGCATGCGGATTGAGCGAGAGCACGGCGATGCGCGGATGCGACAAACCGAAATCCTGCTCGAGGGCATTGTTAAATGCCTTGATTTTTTCCTCGACGCGCTCGGCAGTGATGGCCGGGGCAACGGATGCTATGGGAGTGTGGATTGTTACAAGAGCCACGCGCACATTTTCGGAGGCGAGAATCATGAGAGCTTTTTCGCCATTTTCGGCAAGGGAGGCTTCAAGGTATTCGGTGTGGCCGGGGAAACTGAATTCGCCGCTTTGAATTGTGCTTTTGTTTATGGGGGCCGTTACCAGGGCGCTGATTTTGCCGGCGCGAAGGTCCGTTACGGCAGCTTCGAGAGCCATGAAAGCGGCGCGTCCGGCTTCGGACGATGCCACTCCGGGCTCCACCTTGACGGACTCGTCGACAACATTGATAATGTTGACTTGGCCGGGTTTTGCCTGTGACACCTCCTGAATTTGATTGAGCGGAATTTGAGGCAACGATGCGGCTTTACGGTAGAAGTTGGCTATTTTGGCGCTGCCGTAGATAACCGGAGTGCACATTTCGGTCATCCTCGGGTCTTCCAAAGCTTTAAGAATCACCTCATAACCAATGCCGTTAGTGTCGCCTTGGGTTATTCCTATTTTTATCTTGTGATCTGACATGACTAAATTATTGCTAATTTCCCACAAAAATAGCAAAATTTCCGCAACCGCGGCTTGTCGGGCTGTGAAAAACTGCAGATGTGGATTCTTTTTCGTACCTTTGCGGCGCAATGACACAGAACATTTCAGAGGGAACGGCCATAGTTGTTTATGGCGCCTCAAGCGAAAATATTAAGCAGGATTATAAAAATGCTGCCTACGAGGCCGGGCAGTTGATTGCACGGTCGGGGCACGCATTGGTTTGTGGCGGTGGCCGCCAGGGACTTATGCGTGCGGCCATTGACGGCGCCCTCAGCGAGGGTGGAGAGGCCATAGGCGTGCTCCCGGAATTCATGGTGAAGAACGGCTGGCAGCATCCCGGCCTGACGAAGATGATTTCCACCGCGTCAATGCATGAGCGCAAACAAACCATGGCGCGCATGGCCATGGCTGCAATTGCCTGTCCGGGGGGGTGCGGCACTTTCGAGGAGCTGCTTGAACTGATAACGTGGCGCCAGCTGAACCTTTACCGGGGCCAGGTGGTGATTCTGAACGTGGACGGCTACTACAATCCGCTGTTGGAAATGTTTGACCGCGCCATTGAACAGGGTTTCATGCATGCCGACCACCGGAAGCTCTACACTGTGGCAAGCACCGCTGCCGAAGCAGTTGAAGCGGCCTTGACACCGGTTGACCCGCACACATTCTCACAGAAAATCCATTGAAAACGCACTGACTCCAATGCCCGACAGCCTTTCAACAACCCACACACCGGAACATGGCCACACTCACGTGGCACCGGAGCCCGAGCCGGCGGCCGAATCACCGGCCGGGGGTGCGCAACCCGTTGCGGCTGTCAAGAAGGAAAAGCCGAAAGAGGCGGCTGCTCCGACCGCGGAGCCGGTTGCTACAGCCGATGAAGCTACGGCGGACACCGCCGCTGTGGTTCTGCCATCGGCACACGCGCTTGAAGCCCGGACATGCCATGAAGTGGACGCTCCGCGCATACTGCATCTTCGCAATGCCAAACTTGGGCGACCGGCTTACATCCAAGGGATTGCACCTGAGCCGAGGGCCGAGCTGCCCGGCTACGATTCGGGGGTGATGACGCTGCTCATTGTGCTGTTCATGGTCATAGCCTCGAACTTCCGCCATTACTCCACCTTTATAAAAACCTTTGCGCAGGACCTGTTCACGGTGCGCAGGCGCGGCAATGCGTTTGACGAAACGCACACCATGAGCGAGACACGTGTCACACTGTCGCTCATCACGGTGGTGTGCGTGTGCGAGGGTATTCTGCTTCACTGTGCCGTGGCGCGCCACGGAGCCTCCACGGGAGCTTTTGCCGGCATAACGCTCATGGCGCTGCTGTGTGGAGTGTATTATACCTGTCAAACAATGGCTTACAACACCGTAGGGTACCTGTTTTCCGATGCCACCGACACGCGGCAATGGGTGCGCGGATTCAATGCGTCGCAATCGTTGTTGGGCATAGGGCTCACAATCCCGGCACTGATTTCACTGTTTAATCCGGGGAGTGCTCCGCAGCTTTTAACGGTGAGCATTTTCCTATATGGAGTGGCGCGTGTCATATTCATTACAAAGGGTTTTAGAATTTTTTACGACAATTATTCCTCTCTTATCTACTTTATTTTGTACCTTTGCACCCTGGAAATTATTCCACCAATTATTTTATATAGACTTGCGTCGTATATCTCATTAAACTTTTGATAGAAGAGTGAACGTTAAAAAGATTTTAGTGTCCCAACCCAAGCCTTCGTCCGAAAAATCTCCGTATTATGACATTGCACACAAATACGGTGTGGAAATTATTTTCCGTCCGTTTATAAAGGTTGAGGGACTGTCTGCCAAAGAATTCCGCCAAGCTAAGATTAACATATCCGATTTTACGGCTATAATTTTCACCGCCCGCACCGCCATTGACCACTTTTTCCGCTTGTGCGAGGAGATGAGAATACCCATTTCCGATAACATGAAATATTTCTGCACCACGGAATCGATAGCTCTGTATCTGCAGAAATACATCGTGTACCGCAAACGCAAAATATTTCATGGCTCCACCGGCAAGCTTGATGGCCTGCTCCCGGCCTTGACAAAGCACAACAAGGAGAAGTATCTCTACGTGGTGAGCGATGTGAACCTCCACAAATCAGACACCAATATCCTTGATGAAAACCACATTAACTACACCAAGGCGGTGATGTATCGCACGGTGAGCAACGATTTTGGCCCGGAGGAGAAATTCGACTATGACATGCTGCTGTTTTTCAGCCCGCAGGGAATTGACTCGCTCATGAAAAACTTCCCCAGCTTCGAGCAGGGCGACATAAAAATAGGCACATTCGGCCCCTCGGCAGCATCGGCCGTGAAGAAAGCCGGACTGCGTCTTGACTTTGAAGCACCATCGCCCAAAGCGCCCTCAATGACAGCGGCTTTGGACATGTATCTCTGCGAAGAAAGCAAGTGACCACGCTCAGGCTCTACAAAAAGGAAAAATTGTGTAGCCTGACAGCCATTGAACGGCTGTTTGCCACCCGCACTGCCAAGTGCTCCTGCATGGCTTACCCCTGGAGAGCGGTGTGGCATTTCCGCAACGACGACGATTCGCGCCGGGCCGACTGCCCGCAGTTCATAATAACCGTGCCCAAGCGCAAGCTGCGGCACGCGGTGGACCGCGTGCGCATGCGCCGGCTCATGCGTGAAGCCTATCGCCTTAACCGCCACCTGATTCCGCAGGATTGCCGGAGGGTGGACATAGCTTTCATCTATGTGGCTCCGAAGCTTACCGACTATGACCTTACCGTGCGCTCGCTTGAAAAGATTTTGGACCGGCTTGCACGTTCACATTCGGAACCATGAAACGCTTGCTCATTTTCCCCATACGGTTTTACCAGATGTGCATCTCGCCAATGCTTCCGGCGGTGTGCCGTTTCACGCCCACGTGCAGCCAGTATGCCATTGAAGCCATTGAGCGGCATGGTGCGGTGAAAGGCCTTTGGCTTGCCGTGAGGCGCATTATGCGCTGCCATCCGTGGGGAGGGAGCGGCTATGATCCCGTGCCATGAAAATTGTCGACATCCACACCCACCGTCTTCGCAAGGATGCCATTGTGGCCCGGCGACCGGACGAGCCGTTGCCCGGGGGCTACCTGTTCAGCGTGGGGGTGCACCCGTGGTTTGCCAACATGGAAAGTGTGGCTTTGCTGCCCGACTTGCTGAGACGCGATGATGTGGTTGCCATAGGGGAATGTGGTCTTGACTCTTTGCATGGCCCTGAGGCAATGGTGCAGCGCGAAGTGTTCGAAGCGCAGGCCACAATGGCTTCGGCGCTTGGCATGCCTCTGATAATTCATTGCGTGAAAGCCGTTGACGGGATTCTTGCCGTGAAGCGGCGGCTTAAACCGGCCAATCCGTGGATTTTTCACGGATTCCGGGGCAAACCTCAACAAGCGTTGCAATTGATTGACAATGGGTTTTATCTGAGCTTCGGACCCCGGTTCAACCCTCAAAGCGCTGCTGCAATTCCGCCCGAACGACTGCTCATCGAGACCGACGACACCGATGCCGACATTAGCGCGGTGGCTTTGGCCGTGGCTGAAGCCCGGACAACCGGCCAAGAGGAGATTATGAGGATTTGCTCCGAAAATGTTTCAAAAATTCTGAAACGGCACGGGTAACGTTCGCCATTGCAACCGGTTCCATCATTGCCAGCTCCGGTGATTGGCCTGCGGGCATTGCCTGAACGACATCTTTAAAACCGGCAGCCCGGAACATTTCATGATTGTCAACCAAACCACCTATTGCCACAGCCGGCACACCCGCGGCCACGGCCCGCTTTAGAACTTCGGCCGGAACCTTACCGCAGAGAGTCTGGCTGTCCAAACGCCCCTCGCCCGTTATCACCAACCGGGCGCTGCGCATAGCGCGGTCAAGACCCACGGCGTCGGCCACAATAGAGGCTCCGGGCCGTAAAACAGCATGCGCGAGCACAGCCATCATGGCACCTACGCCACCTGCCGCCCCGCCACCCTCAATTGTCTGCACATCGCCCCCAAACTGATTCATAACAACGCGACGCATATTTTCCATGCCGCGCTCGAGCTCGTGTTTGTCGGCCGCCGAAGCGCCTTTTTGCGCAGAATACACCGCCACAGCACCATTCGGACCAAGAAACGGGTTGGTCACATCGCACGCCACTTCAAATTCAACATCTCTGATAATTCTCCGGGTGTCATCTGTGTCAATGGAGCGGACCTCGGCAAGAGCCGCTCCTACCGGCGCCACCTCACACCCCTGTGCATTGAGGAAACGGAAGCCAAGCTGCGACAGCAGTCCCATGGCGGCATCATTGGTGGCACTTCCGCCAATGCAGAGCACTATGCGACGACATCCTGCTTCGATGGCTTGCCGGATAACGGAACCGGTTCCAAATGTAGAAGTGTGCAGCGGATTCCTTTCAGAGGCGTTGAGGCAAGTAAGGCCTGAAACCTCGGCCAGCTCCACCACGGCCGTTCCGGAGGGAAGAACGCCATAATGGCCTGTAACAGGATTGCCGAGTGGATCACTTGCTGGCACAGACACCATTCGGCCACCAAAAGCATCGACAAGCGTTGCAGCTGTCCCCTCGCCACCGTCGGCCATGGGGCACAAAGTCACATTGCAGTCAGGCCCAAGCGTTTCAGTTACACCTCGGGCAACAGCCTTGCAAGCTTGCAGAGCTGTCAACGACCCCTTGAAAGAGTCGCAAGCCACTACTATGTCACACAACTTTTGCATGGGTTCAAAATTACAAAAATTTCAGCATCAGCACAAAATAACCACTTGATGCACGGGAAAGAAGCAAAACAGCTCACAATTTTGCAAAAAAATGTTAAAATATTAGATGTTTCCATGTTAATCTTGCAATTACTTTATTTTATACATATATTTACCGAGCAACATAATGACCTGCAACCATCCCGGCAAGATTTACACTAACAAATAAATCAATCATATAAATTATATAAAATAGATAAGTTATTATGGATAAGATTGCTAAATTGTTAATAGTCATTCTTTGTATGTCTATGCCTTCAATATTCTGCTCATGTGAAGAGGAGATGGATGGTGGCAAAATCAGATACGAACCGGGGTACGTGTGGATGGATATTGACGGAGAACTTCAAAAAATTGACGGAGCATCTTTTGAGATTCCCGCTGATTCCGATTACATAACCTTGACAGTGTTGTGCCAGTCTGAGCCAATGATTGAGGAGGATATTTATATTGTTAGTTCAAATAATATGGAAGTGGAACTTCTTGACCCGCCAACCGAGAAGACCAAGCCATACCAGCATATTTATTATGGCACACTATCTTATGACCTCTACCGCCAACATGTTCGCATAAATGCAACCGGAAATAGCAATGCCGAATGTTCTATAAAGTTTTATGTGATGAAAGAATATATTGCTAAATTGCGCTACGTTTCCAACTTCACCGTGACAAAGAAAGCTACCAAACAATAAAATTTATAAATTGATTTTATCAGCCCGGTCTCAATTGGCCGGGCTGATTATTTTTGGAGAAATACGGCAAATATTTGTATATTTGCAACTCCACCAACACACACAAGCGTAAATGCAACCGATATTCATAATAGGCTTCATGGGCAGCGGAAAATCCACCTTTGGCCGGGCACTTGCCCGCGAGCTGAAGCGCGATTTCATTGACCTTGACAACTACATTGAGAAGCGGTTTCACGCCAACATCCGCGACATTTTTGCCACTCGCGGCGAGGATGGATTTCGCGACCTTGAGCGCCGGATGCTAAATGAAGTGAGTGAGTTCGAGGATGTTGTGGTGGCCTGCGGTGGAGGAACGCCATGCTTTTTCAACAACGTTGACCTGATGAACCGCCGGGGCTTCACCGTGCTACTCACAGCCACACACGCCACACTGCTTTCACGCTTGAAAATAGGGCGCAAACGGCGTCCGCTAATTGTTTCGATGAGCGATGACGAACTTGCCGCTTACATAACCGAAGCTCTGGAAAAAAGGATGCCTTTCTACGCCAAAGCCGCTCACACTTTCAGCGGTGACCGCCTTGACAGTGCCGAACAGATTGCCGAAACCGTGAGTCAATTCATAACCACCCACAACCTAACACCCTCACAAGCATGAATCCAAGCGTAAACCCCTCAACCACACCTCTCGAGCAGCCCACCATGGTTGCTTCGCGCCGCCGGCTCTTCTCCATCGGACTGCCTAAAAGCCTTGACTTCAGCGAACGACGCTTCCCGCTCACACCCGAGGGGGCCCGGATGCTTGTGGAACAGGGATTCAGCATAACAATGGAAGCGGGCGCATCGGAATCGATACATTACACTGACAATCAATACAGTGCCGCCGGCGTGAAAATCGGGAGCCGCAATGAATCGTTGGGGTGTGATATTGTGATACATCTTGCGCCGCTGTCGGCCGGCGACATTCGGAAAATGCGCCGCGGTGCCATGTTGTTCACGCTGCTGTCAATAAACCGGCTTAAAACCGACGCCCTCAACGCACTGCTTGACCGGCACGTGATTGCCATGGCCATTGACCTGATTCGCGACCAGAGGGGAAACCTCCCGTTCAACGACCTGCTTGCCGAGATTGACGGCCGGGCCGCCATGGCTCGCGCCTCATCGTTTTTGGCCGACTCGGTGCATGGCAAGGGAATTTTACTTGGTGGAGTGGCCGGGGTAGGGCCGTGTGAGGTCACGGTGATTGGAAGCAGCATTGGGGCATGCGCGGCAGCGCGGTCGGCCACGGGTGCCGGAGCAATTGTGCGCCTGTTTGACCACGATGTGTATCGCTTGCGCGAAGCAACCCGCACGTTGGGCCCGAGTGTGATAGCCTCGGCAATGCATCCGCGGGTGCTCTCCAACGCGCTGCGCACGGCCGACGTGGTGGTGTACACCGGCGTTACTCCCCCGCCCTGCTTTGATGCTGCCAATGTGGCTCAAATGAAGCGTGGCGTGATTATTTTTGACCTCACCGACTGTCCCGGAAAAGCCTTTCCCTCGCTTCCAACAATAGACCTGGCAGTGGCGTCGCCACTTGACATTTCGCCCACTGAGGAATCAAGAGCCTGCTACATAAACACCGGCTGCGCCGCGGCCCGCACGGCAGCCATGGCGCTGAGCAATGCGTTTGCCACCATGTTCTATCAGCTCACCGATTGTGAAGGTGTGGCCAATGCGCTGAATCTGCAACCGGGATTACAGGACGCGGCAATAACATTCCTGGGAAAAATAGTGAACCGCCGTGTGGCCCAGATTGCAGGACGCCGCGCCGTTGACATACGCATATTCCTAACTCTTTCCTGACAGATGGCACCACGACGAAAATTCTATGTTGTTTGGGCCGGACATTCGCCCGGGGTGTACGACTCGTGGGAGGAGTGCAAACTGCAAACGGCCAACTTTCCGGGTGCGCGCTACAAGAGTTTCGACACGCAGGAGGAGGCCGTGATGGCCTACCGCGGCAATCCGGCCGATTACCTGAACATATTCAAGGCCATGGGCCAGCGAACCAAGCCGGTGGTGAACTATGCGGCTATTCCGGAGATTGTTCCGGGAGCCATAGCCGTTGACGCAGCGTGCAGCCGCAATCCCGGCCCGGTTGAATACCGCGGGGTAGACATTGCCTCGGGTCAACAATTGTTTCACGTAGGGCCAATGGAAGGGGGTTCGAACAACATGGGGGAGTTTCTGGCAATTGTCCACGCGCTTGCCATGCTCACCAAAGCCGGACGCGGCGACATCACAATTTACTCCGACTCACGCACGGCAATGGCATGGGTGCGCAACCGCCGGGCCAAGACCACCATTGCCCCCACGGCCGAAAATGCGCGCATACGCCAGTTGGTGAGCCGCGCCGAGCAGTGGCTGGCAACGCACACCTACACTAATCCCATTTTGAAATGGGACACCGACCGCTGGGGTGAAATACCTGCCGACTTCGGCCGCAAATAACGGCGAGGCCGGCAGAGTTATATGCTCGGGGGGATCATTTCCCGGATGTTTGCTTTTTGAGAAGGTCGCGAATCTCGGTAAGGAGCAGTTCCTCCTTTGTGGGTTCGGGAGCCGGCTCGGGCTTTGTTTCCTCCTGTTTCTTGAACTTCATGATGACCCGCAGAGCCACAAAAATACTGAAAGCAATGATGAGGAAGTCAACAATGTTCATGATGAAAGTGCCGTAGTTAATGGCCACTTCCTGAACTTCGGGCATGCCGTTGATGGCTTTCTGCCCCTCAACAATCACATATTTGAGATTTTTCAATCCGTTGCCGCCTGTGGCAATGGAAACCACCGGCATTATAATGTCATTGACAAGCGAGCTTACAATTTGACCGAACGCACCACCTATAATTACACCGACAGCCATGTCGATTATGTTGCCCTTCATGGCAAACTCTTTGAAATCTTTGAGAAACGACATAATTGGAAAATGTTGAGTGTTATTGAAATATTTTTATAACATCAGGGATTTATTATTGGTTCGTTGAGAGCCGGGCAATGTCGGAGCCGGCGGGAGCCTGATAAATGCTGAGGTGGAATTTGCGCACCGAGGCATAGACATGGTCCATGATGTCGCTCTGAACCCCTTCGAAAGCTTTCCACTCCACTTGCGGAGTGAAGAAGTAGATTTGCAGCGGCAGGCCGGTTGGGGTAGGCTCCATTTCGCGCACCATGTAAAGCATCTCGGTGTTCACCAGGGGATTGGTTTTCAAATAATGTTCCAGATAGCGGCGCAGCAGGCCCACATTGGCAATGGAGGCGGCCATGGGAATTACAGACTCCGGCAGGAATCCCTCATTGACAAGCGAGGTTATTTCGGCCAAGCTGAGGAAGCGGATGGTGGAAAAGTCAATGAGCACGGAGCGGTCAACGCGGCGGCCGCCAATGTCGCGCATAGCCTGATAGTTGCGGAAGGAGTCGGAGACAAGGGAGTAAGGGGGGATGGTGGAGATGGAGTTGTCCCAATTTCGAACCTTCACGGTGGTCAGGGACACATCGGTCACCTCGCCGTTAACATCGTATTTGGGAGCCACAATCCAGTCGCCTTTGTGAAGCATCTCGTTGGCGGTGAGCTGCACCGATGCCACCAGGCCGAGAATGGTGTCGCGGAACACGAGCATGAGCACGGCGGCCGATGCTCCAATGGCGGTGATTATGGCCAGTGGCGTCTTGCCTATTATGATGCTCAGGCCCACAATAACACCTAAGCCTATACTCACAAGCTTGCACATTTGGAACACTCCTTTCACAGCGTAGGACTTGAGAGCCGGACGGCGCGCCAAGGCATAATAGAGATTGGTGAGCGTGACGTTTACCACATGGACCACAGCCCAAACAATGTAGAACAGCGTGAGCACCTTAGTCCAATGATGCAACGCCGTGGCGTCGTCGAAGAACTGAGGCAAAAGCCAGTTAACCAACAGAGCCGGCACCAGCTGGGCGAGGCCGCGCAGGAAGCGGTGGTTAAGCAAATCGTCGTCCCACGTGGTGGATGTGCGCTTCACAGTGCGGTCAAGCATGTAAAGCACGGCTTTGGCCAGACAGTAGGCCACAACCGAAACCACAGCTATGAGCGCGAGCACAGCCACGTCGACTGTGGCAGGCGACAGAGTGCGCGAAAGGAACTCTTTTATTGTTTCAATCATCATTGTTGGAACGCAGGTTGTGTTGTTCAAACTTCTCCATCAGCTCCACAATGTCGGGCCGGAGGGGAGCTACGATGAGATTGGCAGGGTCGTAGCCCACCATGACGGTGCGGGCAATGCAGTTCACCTCGCCGGTGGCATTGTTGACCAACCGCTGCTCTAATTTGAGGCTCTTCTCACCGATGTATGTTACCTGAGTCCATACCTTAAGGTCATCGCCCAAGAAAGATGGGGCAAGGAAATCACAGTCGATGTGTGCCACCACCATGCAAAGATCGGGCACGGCCACGGGCCGGCCAATGAGAGTGTGGAAATAGTTGATTTTTGCGAGGTCGAACATGGACAGGTACACGTTGTTGTTGACGTGGCCAAGCATGTCAATGTCGCTGAAGCGCACCTGAACGGGGTAGGAGTGACGGAAAGGAAAAGCAGCTTTGGCAACCCGGGGGTTGGTTGAATGGAGGTATGAGGGTCCGGTCATTTTTTTAGACAGAGGTTTTAATGAAACACAATGGAGGTTATGGCCTGAGAGCCTACCGCGCGGTTAATCTGTTCAACCAAAGCCGTGCGGTTGAACGACAGCTCGTTTTTTAAAGCAGCCGAAGTTATGTAAACGTGCAGCACGCCGCGCTCCACATAGCGTTTGAACGTGTAGCGGTTCACACCCGGGCCCACCACTTCGGGCCACAAATAGCAAGCCCGCTGCTGGGCCACGGTGTCGGACATGCCGGCGCGGTCAATGCTCTCGCGGATAATCTCGGCTATTGATTTGGGTTCTGTTCGCTTCACGGTCGGTTTATTATGGGATTGAAAGAACCGGAGTCGACGCTCCACAACGAGTAGTGGCCTTTGGTGTGGGCCATGATTTCGTCGAGATGCTTGCGGTTGGTGTCGGTGACGAAAATCTGTCCGAACTCACTTCCGGTAACCAGTTCCATGATTTTTTCCACTCGCGAGCTGTCGAGCTTGTCAAACACATCGTCAAGCAGCAACAGCGGGAAAAAACCGGAGTTACGCCGCAGGAACTCGTACTGCGCCATGCGCAGGGCAGTGGTGAACGTTTTGCATTGGCCTTGCGAGCCGGTGCGGCGCATGGGCATACCGTCGAGCGCAATTTCAATGTCGTCGCGGTGCGGACCCACCGAGGTGTGCCGCACAAGTTCATCGTGCCGGCGGGCGCTGTCAAGCAAATCAAGCAGTGAAAAAGGCGTGTCCGAGTCGGTGTTTTGAAGGGAACCGCGGAATTTAAGCTGCACCTCCTCGGAGGCTTCAGCGGCAATAGCCTTGTAATATTTTCCGGCCAGACAACTCAGCTCCTCCACCCATTTGGCGCGGGCCGAGTGGATGTAAGCGGCGGCTGATGCCATGGCCATTTCAATAGCTTCGTAAAGCGTGTGGTCAACAATTCCGGCGCGGAGCAAACGGTTGCGCTGTTCCACCCCGGCATTGTAACGAATCAGTGCGTCGAGGTAACGCTTATCGCTCTGCGAGATTACCATGTTCATCCATCGACGGCGCTCCTCGCCGCTGCCGCGGATCAGGTCAATGTCCTGTGGTGCCGACATGACGATGGGAAAGAGGCCAATGTGGTCGCTGAGACGGTTATACTCCTTGCCGCCGCGCTTAAGGCTTTTGCGGCGACCGCGTGTCATGCCAAGCGAAAGCTCCTCCACCACGCCAAGGCGCGTGTAAGTGGCCTTGGCCATGAGGAAATCCTCGCCCCGACGCATGAGCATGGCATCGGTGACTCCCGAAAAACTCCGGCAGAAACTGAGGTAGAAAATTGCATCGAGCAAGTTGCTTTTACCCATGCCGTTGCGTCCGAGAAAGCAATTTACGTTGGGCGAAAAGTCAAGCGAAGCCTGAGCGATGTTCTTGAAATTATTAAGTGTGAGATGATTCAAACGCATAGTCACCACAAATTTAATCATAATCCCGATAAAACTCCACAAGCGCCGCAAAAAAACTGTTGCCACACCACTTTTTTTGTTAATTTTGCAAACATGGAAACAACAACTGAAAACAGGCAGGAAAAGGTGCTTATTGTGGGCGCCGGCGGTTTCATTGGCGGCTTTATTGCGGCAGAGGCATTGAAGCGTGGATATGACACCTACGTTGGTGTGCGCGAGTCAACGTCGCGCCGCTATCTCACTGACAGCAGACTTCATTTCGTGGTCCTGGATTACGACGACGAGCAGTCCATGGCCTGCACATTGCGCGAATCGCTTCCCGAGGGGGAGAAATGGACCTACATCATTTATAACCTCGGGGCCACCAAATGCGTTAATTTCGCCGATTTCAACCGAATCAACTACCTGTATCTGTGTAACTTCATTGATGCGCTGCGCGAAACGTCGATGATGCCGGAGCGTTTCCTCTACATGAGCTCGCTCAGCGCCATAGGTCCCGGCGATGAGAAGAACTACACCCCGCTCACCTCGCAGTCCATCCCGCAGCCAAACACGCGCTATGGGGTGTCGAAAATCAAAGCCGAAACTTTTCTTGAAACGTGCGCCGATGTCCCCTGGACCATATTCCGCCCCACCGGAGTGTACGGCCCACACGAAAAGGACTATCTGATGATGATTCAGTCCATTGACCGGCACTTTGACTTCGGGGTTGGTTTCCGCAAGCAGATGCTCACGTTTGTGTATGTGGAGGACCTTGTGAACGCCATGTTCAGCGCCATTACAAAGCCGGCTACTTTGAAGAAAAAATATATCATTTCGGAACCGCGGGCCTATAGCCAGAAGGAGTTCCGCAAGCTCACCGCCGAACTGCTTGGCGGCCGTTGGGTGCTTCCGCTGCGCTTGCCACTGTGGGTGGTTTATGCCGCCTCCGTTGCCGCTGAAAAATGGGGCACGTTCAAGGGACAGCCCTCGACTCTTAACCGCGACAAGTTCAAAATAATGAAGCAACGCAACTGGAATTGCGATGTGAGCGATGCCGTACGTGATTTCGGCTACACCAGCAAGTTTTCACTCCGCGAGGGGCTCCGGAAAACCGTGGAAGCTTATCTGGAACAAAAGGAAGCCGGGGAGGGCCAAAATAAATGATGCCCTCTATGCCCCCCACGCCGAAGTGGATGATTGCGGTGATTGTAATTGTGTTGCTGCCGGTGTTTCAGTTTCCCATGCTGCTGGCGTCGGCGCCTGACACCGACATTGTGCGCACTCTGCTATGGATTTATCCATTCTACTGCCTTGTGGCGGCATATCTTGCGTGGCAATGCTACCCGCAACGTCACGCCATGGCCTGGATTTTGCTGGGACTGATGGTGATGTCGCACATTTCAATGTGGCTTTTGGTCACCACTCCCCTAACCTGACACATAACCGATTATGAAACTATTGATTATAAACGGACCTAATCTGAACCTGCTGGGACACCGACAGCCCGACGTTTACGGCTCGATGTCAATGGAGCAATACCTCCCCCGGCTGCGAAGCCTTTTCCCACAGATAGCCATAGAGTATGTTCAAAGCAACCATGAAGGAGCCATTATTGACGCGCTGCATGGCTGTGGCTATCCTGAAAAAAGCTGCGACGGGATTATATTAAACGCCGGGGCTTACACCCACACCTCGCTGGCCATTGCCGATGCCATTGCCTCGATTGATGTCCCGGTGGTGGAGGTTCACATAAGCAACATTGCAGCACGCGAGCCCATCAGGCATCAGTCGCTCATAGCCGGAGTTTGCCGTGGCAGCATTGCCGGTTTCGGCATGGATAGCTACAGGCTTGCCGTGGAATCGTTCATTACACGCCCATGAAACATACTTCCATAATGGCCACGGTGGCCAACAACCGATGCACGGCGGAATTTGTCAGCTCGCTTCACCGCAACGGCATGGAGAGCGTGCGCATAAACTCGGCCCACGTAAGCCCCGAAACGTTCCGTGAAATGGTTGAAACCATACGCAATGCGGCTCCGGGGATACAGATACTCATGGACACCAAGGGGCCTGAAATTCGCACCACCCGTCTTGCCCGTGAGCTTGAACTGAAGCCCGGCGACAAGCTGACATTTCGCTCGGGCACAGCCGAATCCGGACCCGATTGCATTTACATCCGCGTGGACGGATTTGAAAAATATGTTGTGGCCGGAGGCGAGATGCTTCTTGACGATGGCGAGCTTAAGCTTGTGATAACCACCGTGGAGAACGACGGGGTGACAGCTCGTGTAATAACCGGAGGGAAGCTTGGAAGTTGCAAAACGGTGGCTTTTACAGGTGCGGAGGTTCCACCGCTGCCGGCCGTATCGGAGCGCGACCGCCTTAACATATCGGCGGCCGTGGAGTGCGGGATTGAAATGATTGCCCACTCATTTGTGCGCAGCGCTGCCGACGTTAAGGCTGTGCGCGAGCTCATTAGCGGCAGCAACATCCGCCTTTATGCCAAGGTGGAATGCCGCGAGGCTTTGGAAAATTTGGAAGAGATAGCCGCGGCAGCCGACGGTCTGCTGATTGCACGCGGCGACCTTGGCACCCACATATCGCTGTGTGAAGTACCGGCGGCACAGTTCAAAGTTGTTGCCGCCGCGCAAAGAGTGGGTAAACCCACCATTCTTGCCACACAGATTCTGCAATCCATGCTGAACCGACCCACCCCTACCCGTGCCGAGCTGTCGGACATAACTCTTGCCGTTCTTCAAGGAATAGACACCCTGCTGCTCACCGGCGAAACCGCCCGGGGGGAATTTCCGGCCGAGTGCGTGGCCACACTGAAACAATCCATCCATGCAACCCGAAACATTCCATGGAAACTATCGATGACTACATAGAGGCCCACATTTCGCCGGAGCCGAAGATACTTGCCGATACCTACCGCTTCACCAACACCCACCACCTTTATCCGCGCATGTGCTCGGGCCACATTCAGGGGCGGGTGCTGAAAATGCTCACCGAACTGATAAATCCGCAGCGAGTGCTTGAATTGGGATGCTACACCGGCTACTCCACCCTTTGCATGGCCGAAGCGCTGAAAGGGAATGCCGAGCTGCACACCGTGGAGATTGACGATGAGCTCACCGACGAGTTGCTTGAGCGGTTCGCCTCAGTGGATTATGGAAAAAGAATCACGCTCCACACGGGCGATGCACTTGAAATTGTCCCGCAGTTAGGCGGCGAATGGGACATGGTGCTCATTGACGCTAACAAACGGCACTATCCCGACTATTACCGAATGCTCATGCCCATGATAAAGCAAGGTGGATACATGCTTGCCGACAACACATTGTGGGACGGCAAAGTGGCATCAACCCCACCTCCAACCGACGCCCAAAGCCGTGGTATAATGGAGTTTAACGACATGGTTGCCGCTGACAGCAGAGTGGAGGTGAGCATACTGCCGCTGCGCGACGGCCTCACACTTATTCGGAAACTTTAAGAGCCTGTCCCATAATATATGTTAACGCTGAGGTCGCATATCTCGGTGGG
>JAMPBC010000001.1:245127-262085 GCA_023666905.1 Bacteroides sp.
GCCGTCACACTCCGTTCCACAACCACTATCGTCCCCAGTTCTACATCCGTACACTTGACGTAACCGGCGAAATCACTCTTCCTGAAGGCGTTGAAATGGTAATGCCCGGTGACCACGTTGAAATCACTGTGGAACTCATCAACCCCGTAGCTTGCGATCAGGGTCTCCGCTTCGCAATCCGTGAAGGTGGCCGCACCGTAGGTTCAGGTCAGATCACTGAAATCCTCGACTAATCTTTAGCCGACAACGTCGGAAACCATGCCGCCTCCCGCGGGCGGTGGTTGACGACAAATAAAACAAAGCTATCGGCTTTGGGCCGACAACGCGACGAGCCGATAGCTTCTCTTTATACACGGGACTAGCTCAGTTGGTAGAGCATCGGTCTCCAAAACCGAGTGTCGGGAGTTCGAGTCTCTCGTCCCGTGCCAAAAACAATAAAATGAAGAAACTTAAATTACTTACGGATATCGAGGAGTCTTATACCGAATTGCGGTACAAGACTTCTTGGCCAACAAAAGGCCAGGTTGTTAAAAGTGCAGTGGTCGTGCTAATCGCTTCCATCATCATAGCCGCCATTATTTTCTGCATGGATAAGGTTTGTAGCTTCTTTATGAGCGACATTATCTATAACATCCCCACCTGGCTGAAATAATCTGTGACCATAACCTCTATCACGTAACTTTTCAAACAAAACTCACCCCATGAGCGACGACAAGAAAGCATGGTACGTTTTGCGTGCCATTTCCGGAAAAGAAGGAAAGGTTAAGGAAGTGTTGGAGGCCCAGATGCGTAACACTGACCTGGGAAATTACCTGTTTCAGGTTCTCATTCCCACGGAGAAAGTGCTTACCGTCCGCGGCGGCAAAAAGGTGATAAAGGAGCGAAACCTTTACAGCGGCTACGTGTTCATTGAAGCCATTCTGCATGGCGAAGTCGAACACCAGTTGCGAAACACCACCAACGTTATCGACTTCCTTCGGGGCAAAGGTAAAGGTGCCCGTCCGGAATCACTTCGTCAAAGCGAAGTTCAGCGTATGCTCGGAATGGCCGACGATATGGCCGACGTTACCGTTGACTCACTCAACGACTATCTCGTTGGCGAAACCGTGAAGGTGATTGTCGGTGCATTCAATGGCTTTACCGGAGAGATTGAAGAAGTGGACCGTGATAAGAAAAAACTCAAGGTAATGGTCAAGATTTTTGGCCGCAAGACTCCTCTGGAGTTGGAAAATTCGCAAGTAGAGCGAGTGTGATTTTAAAGTTGGCGCCCCTGGTTACGCATCGGCGCTTATGCTTTGTTTGTACACCCGCACAATTCAACACCAATATCTAAAATTAAGATTGAACAATGGCTAAAGAAATTGCTGGACAAATCAAATTGCAGATTAAGGGTGGAGCAGCAAATCCATCGCCCCCAGTCGGCCCGGCTCTCGGTTCGAAGGGCATCAACATCATGGAGTTCTGCAAGCAGTTCAATGCCCGCACTCAGGACAAGGCCGGCAAAGTGCTTCCTGTTGTAATTTCGTATTACACAGACAAGAGCTTTGACTTCGTTGTCAAAACCCCTCCCGTGGCAGTGCAATTGCTCGAAGCCACCAAGCTCAAAAGCGGCTCGGCTCAGCCTAACCGCACCAAGGTGGGCGAAGTGACCTGGGAGCAGGTAAAGGCCATAGCCGAGGACAAAATGCCTGACTTGAATTGCTTCACCGTTGAATCCGCAATGCGCATGGTTGCTGGTACAGCCAGAAGTATGGGTATCACCGTCAAAGGTACATTCCCTGAAAATAACTAATAAACTTCAATTGAAATCATGAGTAAACTTACAAAAAACCAAAAGTTGGCCCTCGAAAAGATTGAAGCTGGGAAGTCCTACACGCTTGCCGAAGCCGCCGAAAAGGTAAAGGAAATCACCTTCACCAAATTCGACTCTTCGCTCGACATTGACGTGCGTCTTGGCGTAGATCCCCGTAAAGCCAACCAGATGGTACGCGGTGTGGTAACTCTTCCTCACGGTACCGGTAAGCAAGTGAAAGTGCTTGTGCTCTGCAACCCCGACGCTGAGGCCGCTGCAAAAGCCGCCGGCGCCGACTATGTTGGTCTGGACGAATACATCGATAAAATCAAAGGTGGTTGGACCGATGTTGACGTCATCATAACTCAGCCCGCAATCATGGGTAAAATTGGTGCTCTGGGTCGTGTGCTCGGTCCCCGCGGACTTATGCCTAACCCCAAGAGCGGCACTGTTACCGTTGATGTTGCAAAGGCTGTGGAAGAGGTGAAGAAGGGTAAAATTGACTTCAAGGTCGACAAGAACGGTATCGTTCACTCATCAATCGGCAAAGTGAGCTTCACTCCCGAGCAGATGAAGGAAAACGCCCGCGAATTCATCAACACCCTCATCAAGCTGAAACCCGCTACCGCAAAGGGTACATATATCAAGAGCATTTATCTTTCAAGCACCATGAGCCCCGGTGTGAAAGTCGACGCTAAAACCATCGATGACTAACCCCTAAATTCAGAAGCAACATGAGAAAAGAAGATAAAGGTCGCATTATTGACAATATTGTAGAGCTCCTTAAGGAGTACCCGAATTTCTATCTCGTTGAGACCGCCGGTCTGAACGCTGAGAAAACTTCAGATCTTCGCCGCCAGTGCGCCAAGGCTGAAGTGAAACTCGTGGTGGTTAAGAACACTCTCCTTCACAAGGCCCTTGAGCGCCTGGAAGGTGACTACACCGAGCTTTACCCCGCCCTTGCCGGACCCACTTCATTGATGTGCACTCAGGTGGCCAACGCCCCTGCCAAGCTCATCAAGGATTTCGTTAAAAAGGATGATGTGCTTCCCGCACTGAAGGCTGCTTACGTTGAAGAAACCGTTTACTTCGGCGCCGACCAGCTCGACACTCTTGCCACAATCAAGAGCAAGAACGAGCTCATTGCCGACGTTGTGGCTCTTCTGCAGTCACCCGCCAAGAACGTTGTCTCCGCCCTCCAGAGCGGTGGCAGCAAGCTTCATGGCATCCTTGAAACTCTTTCCAAAAAAGAAGCCTGATAAAGCATTCATTGCTTGATTCTCCCCCTCATACTCCTCAAACACCCAACTCAATCAAAACAAAGTAAATAAACAATCAAACAAATACTAAAATGGCAGATTTAAAAGCTTTTGCAGAACAACTTGTTAACCTCACCGTTAAGGAAGTAAACGAACTTGCTCAGATTCTTAAGGACGAATACGGCATTGAACCCGCCGCTGCTGCTGTTGCAGTTGCTGCCGGTCCTGCTGCCGGTGCTCCCGCCGCTGAAGAAAAAACTTCATTCGATGTAGTCCTCAAGGCTGCCGGCGCAAGCAAGCTCAACGTTGTCAAAGTAGTTAAGGCTCAAACCGGTCTCGGCCTCAAGGAAGCCAAAGAACTCGTTGACGGTGCTCCTTCTGTTGTTAAGGAAGGTCTTCCCAAGGCTGAAGCTGAGGGCTTGAAGAAAGAGCTCGAAGACGCTGGTGCCGAAGTAGAACTTAAATAACAAACCTGTCAATCAGGTAAATAGGTTAAGTGGGGCGTATTGCGCCTGCACTTAACCTCTTTGTGTTTTTATTTTATTTAAGTTCACGTTTAACCCTTATTTGTAAAGTTTTTTTGATGTCAAATACCACAGTTAAACCCCGTGTTAATTTCGCGTCGGTTAAGAACCCTGTTCCTTACCCCGACTTTCTGGAGGTTCAGCTGAAATCGTTCCGCGACTTCCTTCAGCTCGACACTCCTCCCGAAAAAAGAAACAACGAGGGCCTTTATAAAGTCTTTGCCGAAAATTTCCCTATTGCCGACACTCGAAACAACTTCGTACTGGAGTTTCTCGACTATTACATTGATCCGCCAAGATACTCCATCGACGAGTGCCTTGAACGCGGCATGACTTATAGTGTGCCCCTCAAAGCCAAACTTAAGTTATATTGCACCGACCCTGATCACGAGGATTTTGCAACTGTGATACAGGACGTGTACCTCGGCCTTATTCCTTACATGACCGAGAAAGGCACGTTTATAATCAACGGCGCTGAGCGAGTTGTGGTTTCGCAGCTCCACCGTTCACCCGGTGTGTTCTTCGGTCAGAGCACCCATGCCAACGGTACAGTGCTTTATTCGGCACGCATCATCCCATTCCGCGGCAGCTGGATTGAGTTCGCCACGGACATCAACAACGTGATGTATGCCTACATTGACCGTAAAAAGAAACTTCCCGTTACCACTCTTCTTCGTGCCATCGGTCTTGAAAGCGATAAGGACATCATCGAGATTTTCGGACTTGCCGAAGAGGTGAAAGTCAACAAAACCAACCTCAAAAAATGCATTGGCCGCAAGTTCGCCGCCCGTTTGCTCAAAACATGGGTTGAGGATTTCGTTGACGAGGACACCGGCGAAGTTGTGTCGATTGACCGTAACGAGGTTCTGATTGACCGCGAAAAAGTGTTGACCGAGGAGGATATTCCCTTGATTCTCGAATCGGGTGCATCTACAATTCTTTTGCACAAAGAGGATGTGAATGCAAGCGACTACTCCATTATTTTCAACACCCTTCAAAAAGACACCACCAACTCCGAAAAGGAGGCTATTCAATACATTTACCGGCAGCTGCGTAACGCCGAGCCGCCGGACGATGCGAGCGCCCGCGAAGTAATCACCAACCTTTTCTTCTCCGAAAAGCGTTACGACCTTGGCGAAGTGGGCCGCTACCGCATAAACAAAAAGCTCAATCTGGGCACATCGATGGATGTGAAAGTTCTTACCAAAGAGGACATCATTGCCATTATCAAGTACCTCATCGAGCTCATCAACTCTAAAACTGTGGTGGACGATATTGACCACCTCAGCAACCGCCGTGTGCGCACCGTTGGCGAGCAACTCTACAACCAATTCGGCGTGGGCTTGGCCCGCATGTCGCGCACAATCCGCGAGCGCATGAACGTTCGCGACAACGAGGTGTTCACTCCCATTGATCTTATCAATGCCAAGACCATATCGTCGGTAATCAACACTTTCTTCGGAACCAACGCTCTGTCGCAGTTCATGGACCAGACCAACCCGCTGGCCGAAATGACACACAAACGCCGTATGTCGGCTCTTGGCCCCGGCGGTCTTAGCCGTGAGCGTGCCGGATTCGAGGTGCGCGACGTGCACTACACCCACTATGGCCGTCTCTGTCCCATCGAGACTCCTGAAGGTCCTAACATCGGTCTTATCTCCTCGCTCTGCGTCTATGCGAAGATCAACGACCTTGGCTTCATTGAAACACCTTATCGCAAGGTGACCGATTCAAAGGTTGACCTTGATAACAGCCAAATTACTTATCTCACCGCTGAAATTGAGGAGGGTAAGGTTATTGCTCAGGGTAATGCTCCGCTTAACGACGACGGCACATTTGTGCGCGATCGTGTTAAGGCTCGTCTTGATGCCGACTTCCCCATTGTGTCACCTGACCAGGTGGAACTTATGGACGTGTCGCCTACACAGATTGCTTCAATCGCTGCATCGCTCATCCCCTTCCTTGAACATGACGACGCCAACCGTGCACTCATGGGTTCGAACATGATGCGCCAGGCCGTGCCTCTGTTGCGCAGCGAATCGCCCATCGTAGGTACCGGTTTGGAAGGTCAGCTCATCCGCGACAGCCGCACTCAAATCACTGCCGAAGGCGACGGTGTGGTTGAATTTGTGGATGCTACCACCATCCGTATCCGTTACGACCGCACCGAGGACCAGGAATTCGTCGCATTCGAGGATGCTGTGAAAGAATACCACATTCCCAAGTTCCGCAAAACCAACCAAAGCACCACCATTGACCTTCGCCCCATTTGCAAGAAGGGTCAGCGCGTAACAGCCGGCACAATTCTCACCGAAGGTTACTCAACTGAAAATGGTGAACTTGCACTTGGCCGTAACCTCAAAGTTGCGTTCATGCCCTGGAAAGGTTATAACTATGAGGACGCAATTGTGCTCAACGAACGCATGGTGCGAGAGGACATTCTCACATCAGTGCACGTTGATGAATACTCGCTCGAGGTTCGCGAAACCAAGCGCGGTATGGAGGAACTCACTTCCGATATCCCCAATGTGAGCGAAGATGCCACCAAGGACCTTGATGAACGAGGCATTATCCGCGTGGGTGCCCATGTGGTTCCCGGCGACATCATGATTGGTAAGATTACTCCTAAGGGCGAGAGCGATCCCACTCCTGAAGAGAAACTTCTCCGCGCCATTTTCGGCGACAAAGCCGGTGACGTGAAGGATGCTTCTCTCAAGGCTTCTCCCTCGCTGAAAGGTGTTGTAATCGGAACCAACCTCTTTTCCCGTGCGGCCAAGAAAAAGAAAAGCAAAAGCGCCAATGCCGTTCTTCCCAAGCTTGACGAGGAATATGAAGCCAAACTTGACAAGTTGAAAGACCTTCTTGTCGATAAGCTCATGGTCCTCACTCAGGGCAAGACTTCGCAGGGCGTCAAGGATTTCCTTGGAACCGACATTGTGGCCAAGGGTGCCAAGTTCACTCCGGCAATCCTCCGCGAAATCGATTATGATACAATCAATCTGAGCAAGTGGACCGCTGACGCCCACAAGAACGATTTGATTCGCGACTGCATTGTGAACTACCTCCGTAAATACAAAGAGGTGGAAACCGAATTGCGCCGCAAGAAAAACGATATTTCCATAGGCGATGACCTTCCTTCGGGAATCATGCAGATGGCCAAGGTTTATGTTGCCAAGAAACGTAAAATCAGCGTTGGCGACAAAATGGCCGGTCGTCACGGTAACAAAGGTATCGTGAGCCGCATTGTCCGTCAGGAGGACATGCCGTTCCTTGCCGACGGTACTCCGGTGGACATTTGCTTGAACCCTCTGGGTGTGCCTTCGCGTATGAACCTCGGACAGATTTTTGAAACCGTGCTTGGCTGGGCCGGACGCGAACTTGGCGAAAAGTTCGCAACCCCCATCTTCGACGGTGCTACTCTGGACGACCTCAATGCCTGGACTGACAAAGCCGGTCTGCCCCGCTATGGCAAAACGTATCTTTACGATGGCGGCACCGGCGAACGTTTTGACCAACCCGCAACCGTGGGCGTGATTTACATGCTCAAACTCGGTCACATGGTTGAGGACAAGATGCACGCCCGCTCCATTGGCCCGTACTCACTCATCACCCAGCAGCCGCTTGGCGGTAAAGCCCAGTTTGGAGGACAGCGCTTTGGTGAAATGGAGGTTTGGGCTCTTGAAGCATTCGGCGCAAGCCACATCCTTCAGGAAATCCTCACCATTAAGAGTGACGACGTTACCGGTCGCTCGAAAGCTTACGAAGCAATTGTGAAGGGCGATGCCATGCCGCAGGCCGGTATGCCCGAATCGCTCAACGTGTTGCTCCACGAGCTCCGCGGCCTTGGCTTGAGCCTCACTCTGGATTAATCTCTTTCCCTTCAATCAAAACAAAATCGCAGTCAATTATATATGGCTTTTAGAAAAGAAAATAAAACCAAAACCGGCTTCTCGAAAATCACCATTGGCCTGGCTTCTCCCGAGGAAATTCTGGAGAAGTCCAGCGGTGAGGTGTTGAAGCCCGAAACCATCAACTACCGAACCTATAAGCCCGAGCGCGACGGCTTGTTCTGCGAGCGCATTTTCGGACCGGTAAAGGACTACGAATGCCACTGCGGAAAGTACAAGCGCATTCGCTACAAAGGCATTGTGTGCGACCGTTGCGGTGTGGAGGTTACCGAGAAAAAGGTGCGCCGTGAACGCATGGGTCACATCAAACTTGTGGTTCCCGTGGCTCATATTTGGTATTTCCGCTCACTCCCTAACAAAATCGGTTATTTGCTCGGCCTTCCTTCAAAGAAGCTCGACGCAGTGATTTACTACGAACGCTACGTGGTGATTCAGCCCGGTGTTGCCGGTGAATTTGAAACCGATCCGGTGGAGGAATTGCAGCTGCTGAGCGAGGACGAATACTTCGACGTTCTCGACAAGCTTCCCAAGGAGAACCAGATGCTTGACGACTCTGACCCCAACAAGTTCATTGCCAAAATGGGTGCCGAAGCAATTTATGACTTGCTTCAGCGTCTGGATCTTGACGACCTTTCATATCGTCTGCGTCACCAGGCCGATACAGATGGTTCGCAGCAGCGCAAAACCGAGGCTCTCAAGCGCCTTCAGGTTGTGGAATCGTTCCGCGCTTCGCGCCATCGCAACAAGCCCGAATGGATGATTCTCCAGGCCGTGCCCGTGATTCCGCCCGAATTGCGCCCCCTCGTGCCGCTCGATGGTGGACGTTTCGCAACTTCCGACCTCAACGACCTCTATCGTCGTGTGATTATTCGCAACAATCGTCTCAAACGTCTTATTGAAATCAAGGCTCCCGAGGTGATTCTGCGCAATGAAAAGCGTATGCTTCAGGAAGCTGTAGACTCGTTGTTGGACAACTCCCGCAAGTCGTCGGCCGTTAAAACCGAAGCTAATCGTCCGTTGAAGTCACTCTCCGACTCGCTTAAGGGTAAACAGGGCCGTTTCCGTCAGAACCTTCTCGGTAAACGCGTGGACTATTCTGCCCGTTCCGTTATTGTGGTTGGCCCCGAACTCAAAATGCACGAGTGCGGTATCCCCAAAAACATGGCTGCCGAACTTTACAAACCCTTCGTGATCCGCAAACTCATTGAGCGCGGCATTGTGAAAACCGTTAAGTCGGCCAAGAAGATTGTTGACCGCAAGGAACCCGTGGTTTGGGACATTCTTGAGCATGTTATGAAGGGTCACCCTGTGCTGCTCAACCGCGCCCCGACACTTCACCGCCTCGGCATCCAGGCATTCCAGCCCAAAATGATTGAAGGCAAAGCCATCCAGCTCCATCCGCTTGCATGTACGGCATTTAACGCCGACTTCGACGGTGACCAGATGGCCGTGCATCTTCCACTTGGCAACGAGGCCGTGTTGGAAGCACAGCTGCTCATGCTCGGTTCGCACAACATTCTTAACCCCGCCAACGGCGCTCCTATCACCGTTCCTTCGCAGGACATGGTGCTTGGTCTTTACTACATCACCAAACTGCGCAAGGGCGACAAGGGCGAGGGTCTGAAATTCTATGGTCCCGAGGAAGCACAGATTGCTTACAATGAAGGCAAGGTGACTCTTCATGCGCCTGTTTCGGTGGTGGTTGACGACGTTGATGAAAATGGCAACCCCATCAAGCACCTTGTCGAGAACACCTCTGTGGGTCGTGTGCTTGTCAATCAGTTTGTACCGAAAGAAATCGGCTATGTCAACGAAATCCTTTCAAAGAAATCGTTGCGCACCATCATATCGAAAGTTATCAAACGCTGCGGTATTCCCCGCTCGGCTCAATTCCTTGACGACATCAAGAACCTCGGTTACTACATGGCCTTCAAGGGAGGCTTGTCGTTCAACCTTGGCGATGTGATTATTCCGCCCGAAAAAGAGGAATATGTCCGCGAAGGTTACGAGCAGGTTCAGGAGGTGATGAACAACTATGCGATGGGCTTCATTACCAACAACGAACGTTACAACCAAATCATTGACATCTGGACACATGTCAATGCCCGCCTGGCCGACACGCTTATGAAGCAAATTTCGGCCGACCAGCAGGGCTTCAACCCTGTGTACATGATGCTTGATTCCGGTGCCCGTGGTTCGCGCGACCAGATTCGTCAGCTCTCAGGTATGCGTGGTCTTATGGCCAAGCCTCAGAAGAGTGGTGCCGAAGGCGGCCAGATTATCGAGAACCCTATTTTGGCAAACTTCAAAGAGGGGCTGTCGGTGCTCGAGTACTTCATCTCCACCCACGGTGCACGTAAGGGTCTTGCCGACACTGCCTTGAAAACTGCCGACGCCGGTTACCTCACACGTCGTTTGGTTGACGTGGCTCACGATGTGATTATCCGCGAGGAGGACTGCGGCACTCTCCGTGGTCTCGTTTGCACCGAAATAAAGAAGAACGACGAGGTTGTGGCTTCTCTTGGCGAACGCATCCTTGGCCGTGTGTCAGTTCATGATGTTTACGACCCCGTGAGCGGCGAACTCATTGTTGCCGCCGGCGAAGAGATTAACGATGTTGCCGCTGACCGTATCGACGCCTCACCCATTGAATCCGTTGAAATCCGTTCGGTGCTCACCTGCGAAAGCAAGCGCGGCGTTTGCGCCAAGTGCTACGGCCGAAATCTTGCCACCAACCGTCTGGTTCAAAAGGGCGAGGCTGTGGGTGTTATCGCAGCCCAGTCAATCGGCGAGCCCGGTACACAGCTCACCCTCCGTACATTCCACGTGGGTGGTGTGGCCTCGAACATCGCTGCCGTTTCATCTGTGACTTCACGTTACGACGGTATTCTTGAAATCGAGGAACTCCGCACCGTTAAGACTGACGAGGTTGATGCCAACGGACGTAACGTTGAAGTTGTGGTTGGACGTATGGCCGAAATGCGAATCGTTGATCCCAACACCAAGATGATTTACACCACCGCCAACATTCCTTACGGTTCCAAACTTTACTTTGACAATGGCGCCAAGGTGAAGAAAGGTGACGTGATTTGTGAGTGGGACCCCTTCAACGCTGTTATTGTCAGCGAACATGCCGGCAAGGTACAGTACGTTAATCTTATTGAAAACGGAACTTACCGTGTTGAAGCCGATGAGCAGACCGGTCTGCACGAGAAAATTATCATCGAGTCAAAGGATCGCGGCAAAGTTGCCGAAGCAAATATTGTCGACAAGAATGGTCAGATTGTTAAGAGCTTCTCGCTCCCTGTGGGTGCTCACCTCATGCTTGATGAAGGTGCTCCCATCAAGCCCGGCGAAATCTTCATCAAGATTCCTCGTTCATCGTCGGGTGGTGCCGGTGACATCACCGGTGGTCTGCCCCGTGTAACCGAGCTCTTTGAAGCACGTAACCCGAGCAATCCCGCCATTGTGGCCGAGATTGACGGTGAAGTCAACTATGGCAAAGTTAAGCGCGGTAACCGGGAAATCACCGTTACATCGCGCCTTGGCGAAGTCAAGAAATATCTCGTGCCTCTGTCAAAGCAACTTCTCGTTCAGGAAAACGACTATGTTCGTGCCGGTACGCCCCTCTCGGCCGGAGCCATCACCCCTGCCGATATTCTTAACATCATGGGACCCACTGCAGTGCAGGAATACATTGTGAACGAGGTTCAGGATGTGTATCGCATGCAGGGTGTGAAAATCAACGACAAGCACTTTGAGGTGATTGTCCGTCAGATGATGCGCAAAGTCAATATTATTGATCCGGGCGACACCCGCTTCCTGGAGCAACAGATTGTTGACAAACGTGCCTTCCTTGATGAAAATGACCGCATTTGGGACAAGAAAGTTGTTACCGATGCCGGTGACAGTGAAACCGTTAAGCCAGGTATGATTATCACTGCCCGCAAGCTCCGCGATGAGAACTCGGCATTGAAGCGTCGCGACCTTCGCCAGATTGTTGTACGTGATGCCGTTCCTGCCACATCCGAGCAGATTCTTCAGGGTATTACCCGTGCAGCTCTTCAAACCGGCAGCTTCATGTCGGCCGCCTCATTCCAGGAAACCACCAAGGTGCTCAACGAAGCTGCCATAAATGGTAAGACAGATTATCTGGAAGGAATGAAGGAGAACGTGATTTGCGGTAAGCTGATACCTGCCGGTACCGGTCTCCGTGATTACGATCGATTGATTGTGGGCTCCAAAGATGACCTTGCCGGTCTGCTTGACCCCGAAGTTCTTGACATTGAAATCACATCGGACATTACTCGCTCTGCCGAATAATCCAATCTGAATAAATTTCCCCTGATATAGCAACGCCCGGGCTTCTTCAAGTCCGGGCGTTGAACATTTTATGGGTTTGGCCGAAAAAGGTGGTTGTTAGCGGTGGCTGTTCAATATGTTCTGTCGCCGAATATGGCTGTTCCTACGCGCACATGTGTTGCTCCATGGGCAATTGCAAGGGGGTAATCGTGGCTCATGCCCATGCTCAGGATGTCAAATCCCCGCAGGTCAGAAGCTATCTCAAGAATTTGCTTACGCAGAGCAGCCACTGTTTCAAAGTCTTTTTCAATCCGTCCGGTGTTATCAGTGTTCGAGGCCATAGCCATTAGTCCGCAAATATGGGTGGCTTTCAGTTGCTCGAATTTGCGTGATTTAAAGAACTCAAGCAATTCCTCGGGCGAGAAGCCGAATTTGGTTTCCTCACGGGCAACATGAACCTGCATAAGCACGCGGGCCACTTTCCCCTGATGGAGAGCTTCACGGTCAACTGCATCAAGTAGTCGCTGCGAGTCAATGCTTTCTATGAGCGATGCGTGAGTCACCACCGGGCGCACTTTATTGGTTTGCAAGTGACCTATGAAGTGCCATTTAATGTCGGAAGGAAGATTTTGTGCCTTAGCTGACAATTCTTGAGCCCGACTTTCACCAAACACCCTCTGTCCGGCATCGTAGGCCTCGGCAATGGCCTCGGCCGGATGGAATTTGGACACAGCCACAAGCTCCACAGATGACGGGAGCGTGCGGCGAATTGTTTCCAGATTTGTGGCAATGTTGCCCATTAGCTTTCAGATGGTAAATTCCCTAATTCGGCATCATAAACATCCATGAGTGGGGTTTCGGTGAGTGAAACCACTTCAAAATCACCTAAAGTACCCTTCATGCCCTCCATGAAATTATCGTAGGCGTTTTTGAAATCACTTCCGGCAACGAGCATGTTTGTTATGGCGCGTTTTTCTGCGCCGGTTTTTTCATCAATAGTGATGAACGCCACTTTGGCAAGATACCATTTGTCGGCAGTGTCATCACGGAATATTTCTGAGATTTTGGTACGTTTAACGGCGCTGACGGAAAAATCGCCTGAAATAAACGGCGTCATTTCTTTGATTATACGGGCTTCAGCCTCGGTAAACGAAAGTGCATCCACAAGGTAGGGTTCGGTTACTTTCTTTACCAAGCCGTTTTCCATCACTTTATCGTAACGTATTTTACATTCAAACCAATTTGCCATATCTATTTATATTTAAAAAATTCAACAACAAAATTACAAAAAACTATTTTCCACGCGCCAACGAGGTTGTGAAAGTTTTCAACCTTTTATGAAACTTTGGCATTGCGGCTCGAGGCAATTATTTGCATATAACTTTAGTGGTGAAGTGCGGCCCTACTGAAACAATGTAGACTCCCGGTGTGGCAACGTATATATTATTGCCGCAGCCGGTGGCGGTTGTCTGAGCAACTTTCAGTCCGGTGGGGGAGTAAATTGAAATAGCGGCGCCTTCCGGAGCTGATATGTCAATTTCAAGTCCGTGGGCTGTTGCGGCGATTTCTTCTGTTTCCACTGAAGGAATGGCCGATATATTGTTGCGCACAATTCTTACGGGAATATCGTAGCTCACACCTTTGTCAATCTGTTTGGTGTTGTAATCCATTCCGGACATGTGCCAGAAGTAAGATGACACATAAATGACGCGTATTCGATAGTCGCCCGGCTCAATGTCAGTGGGTATGGTCACAGGGTGACTCAGATGCATGACTATTGCAACGTTGTCAGTTAAATTGTTACCATACACGGCGTCTTGAACAAACGGGGTGTCGGTGGTTTTAAAATCATTGTAAATGAAGGCTTTGGCGTAGCGCATGTTGTAGTAGTTTACGCCCCCGTCAAAAGCCTCCATGTTCAGCATGAATTTATCGCCCGGATGTGCTGTTATCAACGTGTTTCCTGAAGAGGGAAGAACATTGTGGAACATTCCGGAAGGTTCCGAAGCTGTGTAGTTAATATGTGTCATGTCAACATCCGGAGTCGAAGTTGAGATAATTGAAGTCAGATAGTAGGACGGAGTGTAGGTGCCGTCGGGCTTTTCCATAGTGGCTGCATCCACAGTGAATACGGCAATGTATTCGCCGGCAAGATCTGCGGTGAGTTCTGTAATTGTGTAATCAGGGCTTTCGCTTACAGTCCAGCCGTCGGCGGTGGTCCATTTTTCAAATGCATATCCCTCGGCTGCTTCAGCATGAAGTGTAACGGAGCGGTCTGCACTGTTTTCAGCAATTGTGACACTTTTTGTCGACCGGTCATTCCCAATCCACGCGCTGCCCCATGAATCCATGTTGGAGCGGACGGAAACAGTATGCGTTGTAACGCCTTCCACATGTAGTGTAAAATCGACTATTGCGCCGCCAACGGCAGCCAATTCATCGGCTCCGCTGTCACGTCCGCCGCAGGGATCCAGTGAACACCAATGGAGTTTGTAGCGGATACGGTAGTCGCCCGTAGGAGTGTTTTCAGGGATGGTGAAAGTTACGGGGCTTGTTGACGGATTGAAACTGTGAACACCGGCTGCGGTGCCGAGAACTCCATCGGTTGAGCTGTACCAACTTCCTCCTTTGTCGGGGTCCTTTCCTGTCGGTGACCAGCGTGAGTAATAAACCAGGTCTGCTCCGGGTCGAATGGCATAATTGTTTGATGAGTCGAGATATGTGTCTGGTCCATCGTATTCAAATCCATCGCTGTTCCAATCAACGTAGCAATAAGAGTGTGTCCAGTCCGATGTGTATCCGGTTGCGTTGATGGTTACGGTTGCGCCGGCTGATGTGTTAAAGACCTGATTTGACTTGTCAAAATAAAGAGTCTGCCGGGTGCCGTTTTGCAGTGTTCCGGTTTGAAGTTCCGAAGCCCCTGAGTCATCACTTACGGATAGCGATGACAGGTAACGTTCAGCATGTGTTGAAGAGCCTGTAGGATAGCAATATTCGGCAGGAGCGTCGGCCATGCGTGTGAAATTGGCCGTATATGTTCCGGCGTTGGAGGATGATGCCGTTAAATAGAGTTGAGGCGATGTGCTCACAATGCGGTCACCGCAAGTCCAATTGTTGAAAATGTAGTATGCGTTCGGAGAGGCATATAAAACCACTTGAGTGCCCTCGTCAATATCAGTTTCTGTGAGAGTGGGGCTCGTGCCTATGTGAACGGTGCCTCCGGTTGCAGGCGATGCAATCACTCGGTAGTGGTGTGTTTGAACCGGTTGTGGATCAATTATGTTGGTTTGGCTTCCGCCCATGAAATCAAAAGTGACAAGTCCTGTTGAGGAACGGGCAATGTTGGTTACCCCTTTCCCGGTCACCACGGTTGTGGCTGAGCCGCTGCTGTTGTTCCATCTCACCATTGCAGGTGTGGAAGTGTCGGAAAACTCAGTCTTGTTTTTAGAACCGGGCCACGGGTCACCGTACATGTCGTCCCAGGAGTCAAAGCCGGAATTACCATCGGCCTCAATGAGGTCAACGCACATGTGTGAGCTGTCACCATTAGGAAACGATGCGTAATTGAATTTGGAGTTGTCAGAAACGTCAATGTGCCAAATCAACATTCCGGGAGCTCGGAGATGTGTGTCAAAACCCTCGGCCGTGCGGTTTTCAAGAATGTAATAGTCACCCGCACGACCGGTCTCGATTTTGCAGGCAAATCCCGTGCCGTCAAATGAACGAAGCCTTACAGATGCAGCCGAAGTCAGTTCGGTTGGCGATGACCAGTCAAGCGCAGAGCGTTCGAATGCATTCATGTTGCATGGACATCGGCTATTGTCAGAGTAACAACCGGTGTCCATCACATCCCACCAATTCGGGGTCTGTGAATTCTGGGTCTTTGCATAATGATCGGCAAGACCGAGAACGTGAGAAAACTCGTGGACGAAAGTTCCTATGCCGTCAGGTCCCGACCCGGAGCTGTTGAGCTCGCCGGTGCATGCATAGTGCTGTATTGTTTTCCCGTCAACGCGGGTGCGTGAGAACAATCCGGTAGGCGCGTCGCTTCCGTGAGGCCAAGGAGTGTTTGTGCCACCCTGATTGGCTCCGGTCCCGGCAAAAATCACAAAGATATTGTCAATGTAGCCGTCATTGTCAATGTCGTACTTTGAGAAGTCAACCTCGTTGTCAAGAGCAGTAGCTCCCTGAGTGGCCATTTTGTATGCCGTGCTTCCGGTTGTGCTGTACGATTGTCTGGTGCCCGACAAAGTTACCGGGCCGTAGACATCGAATGTCGGTTGAAACTTACCGTCGGAGTTAGCAATAAAGTAATCACGTACGGATCCGGCCATGCCGTCCGATGAAAATCCTGTTTCGTTCAACCAGCGGTTGAAATATTGCTGAGGATTAGACACGGTAAACTTCGCATCGGAAAATTGAACCAGAATCACGCATGCCGGAACCGAGCCTGAGCGTGCTATCTGGCCCGAATGGGCGCCGGAGCCTTTTGGCAACCTGGCATTGTCAAGAGCTTTCAGGTGTTGAGTTTGCAGTAGAGCGCTTTCCGATTCCGAGGCACGACGCAGAAAACCTGATTCATCCATTTTCAGTATGGCCCCGGATGCATCGCGATAAATGGCCGAGTGCTCGTTGCCGTTAATTTGTACGTCAATCGTAGTTCCATCGGGCTGACGATAGGAGAGCAAACCGGGTTTAGCCGGCACAGCTAAAACGCTTGAGACACTCAGCAATAAAGCTGCACATAAAATGATGAACTTCTTATTCATATGATTGGTGGGAGGGCTGTTTAAAATGCAATTACTGCAAATGTACACATATTTATGAAAACCGCAGCCGTTTCCACCGTTGAAAATTTATGTTCAAACCTTTTTCTCGCGGATTGTCGCACTATGATTTTGCAGAATGGAAAATGACCATGCGCGGGAAATTCAAACGGAAAATCCCCGCCGCAAAATGTTTAATTTCATGTGCTACTTCCCAAACTTGAAAAAATTCTGTTCCCTTTTTGCACACCCGATAATTTTAATGTTCAAGATAAATCTATAATGCAAAGATGGCAATAATAGTCTGATTTACGGTTAATTCCGGCGTTAAAAATTGTCATCAGATATCAGCTATGGCACAAGGCGGCCATTCTTCAGTTCCGACAGCAGTAAGTCATAGACGTATG
>JAMPBC010000001.1:262185-275731 GCA_023666905.1 Bacteroides sp.
CTTCTGGTGGCCATATCCTATCTTCATGTATCGAAAGAAGTCTGTAAGTGTATGACTCATGACACGTTATCATCAAGAATCAATAGCAAAAAAGAAGGCATCAATAGCCTCTTGGCAGCGGCAGCCGCTGACGCCGGAAGAATATCGTGCGCAATTCAAGAAGTTGCGGGAACAGAGGCTTGCAAGGGAGTCCAGATCAACGGACTAAAGAAGTGGTCTACTGATAATGGTTATTGGATTGCTGACCACGATTTGTTAGGCGAATTCTCTGACCGAGGCTCAGAGAATGAAGTCTATATGGATTCTGCAAATCAGTTGGTCAATAAGCTTAACGATTTCCGATACGCTGATGATAATCTGACTCCATTTTTCAAGAGAATAGAAATACATAACCGACTTTTCCCGGATTGCGAAAAAGTCGTCAATTTTGTGAGTTTGAATTTTGTTGTTTTATTTGCAACATCGCATGGCGAAATGCGACACGATAATAAGAGGGCACAATCTCCCGCTGTTGATTGTTTATAAAATAAAACTATTCTTTTTGATGTGACACAGATAACACTTACAATTACCGATCCGCAGGAGGCTTCTCTTCTTAAAAAGCTTCTTGCTAAGTTCAACAGCGTGACTATTACCAAACCGGCCCGCAAGCGTAAAACCGGACTCGACGAAGCTCTTGAGGATGTCGCAGCCGGACGAGTTACGCACTATAACTCAGTTGATGAAATGTTCAAGGCATTGGATATAGAATTATGAAATATTCTATTCGAAACACCCGAAAGTTTGATAAGGACCTTAAAAAAATGTGCGAAAAGAGGTCTCCCGATGAGGCTAATAGCTGAAGCATTGAGGATTCTCTCTGAAACCGGTACTCTTCCGGCAAAATATCGTCCTCATAAACTTGTGGGAAAATATGCCGGTAAATGGGAATGTAACATAGCCGGGCCGGGCAGCGACTGGCTCATGGTTTGGGGGCAAAACGATACGGAGCTGACTCTACTGATGCTCCGCACCGGCTCGCATTCCGACATCTTCTAAAATTCACCTGCGAAATTCACCTGTTCAAAATAGGTCCACCATATTTGAGGCAATTAAAGTTTGTCATAAAATAGAATCTATGGCGACTGTGTCAATGAGATTTGTGCGTGTGTATATGAGTGGCGGTGGCTTTATCAATTCTTTGTCCATAAGCGCCACTTTTTAGGTGGGGGAAGTGGAGGCGGTTTGGAGGAGGCGGTCGACGTTGTTGAAGAGTTCCCAGTTTTGGCGGAGCCACTTTTCGGGCTTGTCCCACCAGCGGAGGCGCAGCAGCGCTTCAATGGTGGCGGGGTCGTAACGGTAGCCGGTTATGCGTGCGGGCACTCCACCCACAATGGCGTAGGGCGGAACGTCTTTCGTCACTACGGCTCCGGCAAGCACCACGGCGCCATGTCCCACGGTTATGCCGCCGCACAGAAATGCGCCTTGCCCAATCCAGCAATCGTGGCCAATGTTCACGGCTATGCCTCGTGCCGGGTCGGTGAGGCGCAGGTTGTTAATGGTGTCGCGCGTGGCAAATGACTGGCCGCCGAGGTGGTCGCGGTTGAAAAACATGGGCGATGTCGAGGCAAAGGGGGCCTTATAGGTGTGTATGCCGGGATTGGTGGTCACCCATGGGGCAATGCTTGAGTAGCGGCCAATGTCGGCGCATAGGTCGCAGTCGGTGGCAATGTATGAGCCGAAGCCCAGCCGGCCTTTGAAGCGCGTGCGGTGGCCAATGCGGTTGAGGCCTTCCAGAGTGGAGCCGCTTCTGACGTGTGCCGTGCGTTTCACGGTTATACGGCGCCCGCGCCACCGGAATCGGTTTATGAGATGTCGGATGAGGTTAATCATTGGGGTTGGACCAAAGTGTGGGTGCGTGAGTGCTTCGCAGTGCGGTGAGCAGCGCTTTTGCGCGGCTGCGGGTTAGTTCCGTGGCAAGGCTTTTGCGATTTATGCCGCGGGGTGAATCCCAGGGCGCGTCGGTGTGGAGAATTTCCTTTTGGAAAGCGCGTACGGTGAGGCCCCATTTGCGCAGGAACTGAATGGGACCTTCGTTTTTGCGGATTCGGTTGACTGACACGCTCATAAAATGGTAGCACAGGCTTTTGCCGAGCCCCTTGAAAGTTCTCACGCCGGCCATCCACAGCTTGGCGTTGAAGTCGGGGTCCGATGCCATGCCGGGGGTGTATTCAATGCTGTAGCCACCCACGAGGTCCCATGTGTTGCGGTGAACAAGCGTGGGCGGCAGGACGGCGCCTTGCCAGTCGGCCGGAGCGAGCGAGGCGTATGATTCCAGGAGAGCCTGCTCGTTGAACGTGGCGGGTGTGCGGCCGAAGTCGGCCACTTTTATGCTGTTTACGTAGCGGAAATGTGCGCGGGGCTGAATCATGGTTGAGCCTAAATACCACAGCTTGTGATCCATTTTGCCCACTTCGGCATAGAGCTCCGAGTCCCAGCCGGGGAGCATGTACATGTCATCGTTGATGTACATCACGTAGTCCGTGGTCATTAGGGTGCGAAGCCGGTTCATGGCCCAGCAAACGCCAATGTTTTCGGTGGAGTGAGTGTGTTTGAAGCCCTTGGCGCGCACCCACTCCAGGGTGCCGTCCGAGCCATCGTTGACGTGGATCAGGATTTCGTGGGGGTATGCCGAATTTTTCTCTATGCTTTCCACACACAGTTTCAGGAACTCAAGGTTGTTCCAGGTGGGGATGAATACGGAAAACAATGGTTTCTGGGAGTCCATGCTTAGCTGAAATTGGTTATAATGTGGTCAATGAACCGGTTGTAGGACATGTGCCGGGTGTAGTGGGCCTGTGCGGCCTGGCCTATGCGCTGACGCTCGGCGGGGTTTTCAATGAGGCGTTTCAGAGCGCCGGCCAGCTCTTCGGGGTGGCCCGGTGTTATGAGCAGGCCTGTCTGCCCCGAGGTTACAAATTCGGATTGGGCACCGTTGTCGGTGGTTATCACCGGCAGGCCGGCAGCCATGAACTCGAGCACCGACAGCCCGAACGATTCGCGCACAATGGAGGGCAGCACTCCAATATCCGTTTGGGCTATGAGGCTGCGTGCATTGTTGGAGAAGCCTGTGAAATAAAGCCGAGAGGGGTCAAGGCCGTGTCGCAGGGCTATCCGGCGCAGTTTCGCTTCGTAACCTTCGGGCTTTGTGGCGCCAATGAAAACCATGGCCCAGTTGCGTTCGGGCGTAAGCCGTTGCAGCATGGCCAGCGCTTTGACAATCACTTCGGCCCCTTTTGACTTGCGCACACGTCCCGAGTAGGCCATGAGCAGGGTGTTCTCGGGCAACCCCAGTTGGGCACGGAGCGAGGTTGCATCGGTGCCGGGAAGGGGTGCGGCAGGGGTGCTGTTGTGGACCGTGACGCATTTTCCGCTGTCCATCCAGGGGTTGGCGTCAAGCCACATTTCCTTTGCTAAATCGCTCACAAACATCATTTTGTGGATGCGCATGAAGTGTTTCCGAAGCCAGGGCCATGTGCGGCTGGCGCGGGCAATGTGGCGAGTGAGCACCACTTTGGCGGCCGTGTTGCCGCTCATCTCCACCCATTTCATTACAGGTCTCAGCTGGTGAACATCGTGGATGTGAACCACGTCGGCATCGGCCAATTGTGCAATGGCCTGAGGCGTAGGCTTTCCTTTGATTTCGGCTACGGTAAAGGGCACCGTGCCCTCCAACCGTCCGGTCACGGCCCGGGATGGGCGGGCCACGTAGGCCACCGAGTGGCCGCGCACCGTCAGAGCGTTGCCCAGTTCAAGCACATATTGCTCGGCACCGCCCCACACACGTCCGGGGAAAATTTCCACAATCTTCATCACGTGCAAAGTTACAAAGCCCCGCCCACATCTCCAACCCCCGGGCTTGGAAAGTTCCGTCCCTGGGCGAATTTTTTTGATTGAAAGGGGTTGCAAATTAGAAAATTAAAGTGTAACTTTGCAGCGCCTTTGGCTACATGGCCAAAAGCACATATTTTTAATTAACCTATTTTACTAACTTATTTAATGACAAAAGAATTGAACAATTCGCCCATCGAAGACTTCGATTGGGAAGCCTATGAGAATGGCGACACTCAGGGCGAAAAGACTCGCGAAGAGCTCACCAAAACTTACGACGAGTCACTTAACACCGTCAAGGACAAAGACGTAATCGAAGGTACCATCATCGCACTCAACAAGCGTGAGGCTGTGGTTAACATCGGCTACAAGAGCGACGGTATCATCCCCATGAACGAATTCCGCTACAACCCCGACATCAAGGTTGGCGACACAGTGGAAGTGTTCATTGAAAACCAGGAGGATAAGAAAGGTCAGCTTATTCTCTCACACCGCAAAGCCCGCGCTGCCCGCTCATGGGAACGCATCAACGAGGCTTTGGAGAAAGATGAAATCATCAAGGGCTACATCAAGTGCCGCACCAAGGGTGGTATGATTGTCGACGTGTTCGGCATCGAAGCCTTCCTTCCCGGCTCGCAGATTGATGTCCGCCCCATCCGCGACTACGATATGTTCGTGGGCAAGACCATGGAATTCAAGGTTGTTAAAATCAACCAGGAGTACAAAAACGTTGTTGTCAGCCACAAAGCCCTCATCGAAGCCGAACTCGAGCAGCAGAAGCGCGAAATCATTGCCAAGCTTGAAAAAGGTCAGGTGCTTGAAGGAACAGTTAAGAACATCACCAGCTACGGTGTGTTCATTGACCTTGGAGGCGTTGACGGTCTTATCCACATCACCGACCTCTCTTGGGGCCGCGTGTCACATCCCGAGGAAGTGGTGCAGCTTGACCAGAAACTCAATGTGGTTATTCTTGACTTCGACGACGAGAAGAAGCGCATCGCTCTCGGCTTGAAGCAGCTCATGCCTCATCCCTGGGATGCCCTCGATGCCAATCTCAAAGTTGGCGACAAGGTTAAAGGCCGCGTAGTGGTTATGGCCGACTACGGTGCATTCGTTGAAATCGCTCCGGGTGTCGAAGGTCTTATCCACGTTAGCGAAATGTCATGGAGCCAGCACCTGCGTTCAGCTCAGGACTTCATGAAGGTTGGCGATGAAATTGAAGCAGTTGTGCTCACTCTCGACCGCGACGACCGCAAGATGAGCCTTGGCATCAAGCAGCTCAAACCCGATCCCTGGGAAGATATTGAAGTTAAATATCCCGTTGGAAGCCAGCACACAGCTAAAGTTCGCAACTTCACCAACTTCGGCGTGTTTGTTGAAATTGAAGAGGGCGTTGACGGCCTTATCCACATTTCCGACCTTAGCTGGACCAAGAAAATCAAACACCCCAGCGAATTTACCCAGATTGGTGCCGACATCCAGGTTCAGGTTCTTGAAATTGACAAAGAGAACCGTCGCTTGAGCCTCGGTCACAAACAGCTTGAGGAGAATCCTTGGGAAGTGTTCGAAACCATCTTCACTCCCGGCTCAGTCCACGAAGGCACAATCGTTGAAATGGTTGAGAAGGGTGCTGTGGTAGCTCTGCCTTACGGCGTTGAAGGCTTTGCCACTCCCAAACACCTCCAGAAAGAGGATGGAACTCAGGCCAAGGTTGACGAGAAGCTCAACTTCAAGGTAATTGAATTCAACAAGGACAGCAAACGCATTATCCTTTCACACAGCCGCATCCACGAAGATGCCAACAAGGCTGAGCGCACCGAGGCCCGCAAGGCCAAACGTGCCGCCAAGCGTGAGGAAGCAGCTCCCATGTTGAACCAACCCATTGAACGCGCCACACTCGGCGACCTCGAAGCTCTTGCAGCTCTCAAGGAACAGCTTTCACAGGGCAAGTAAAAATTCCCAAACACTTATATAAACTGCGCGGCTTTCGGGAAATCGGGAGCCGCGCAGCTTACTAATTCCCCCCGTCCAGTTAATGAAATACACATCGCTTTTGCTATTGTTGTCTTTGCTGTCTGTTAGCATCTTTTCATGTATTGAAGATCCCACCCTCCGCACCCTACGTGAGGGCAAGTCGCTTATTGACACCGACCCCGAGCGTGCTGTTGCGCTGTGTAGACAATCCCAAACCCATCGAAACTTGGATTTTCCCAATCCTCGTCTTATCTTTGCATCAACAACCAATCCAATTATCAACCTAAATCTAAAGCACCATGGAAAGATTTAAAAAAGTAACAACACTTTTCTTGTTTCTCGCGTGTACGTCAATTGCAGGAGTTATAATCAACTCTTGTACAAGTTCCGAATCAAATGCACCGGAGGAAACAACCAACAAAGAGTTTCAAAAAACATTCATTACCGGTCTTAATTCCTTTCTTGATTCAAGGATTGTAGCATGACCGGAATCGCGAGGCTCCGACGATAATAACATTAAGCCTCCCGGAGTAATCTACATTGACTATGACATACAATTGCGCAATGAAGGCAACCGGGGTCAACGATATTCGTCAGTTGATAAATAATACCTTGGCAGAAGAATTAACAGTTGCCATTGCTGTTGAGATACTTCGTATTGCTATTCCGAAAGCTTTCGGCTGGGTAGGCGCAGCTGTTATGTTAGTTGAATTTGCCGATTGCTTGGCCCACTACAATAGATACTTTGAGGGTTAATTACTATTTAAAATAAACTTGTAGGCCTTTCGTTGTAATAGATGAAAGGCTTACAAAAAACATGTATATATGACTATAACAATTTTTGAATACATCATTAACTGCGTGAAAGCGCTGCCGGCAGTTTTACTCTGCATGTATGGCACACGCGAAATTTTTCAGATAAATAGGGAATCATGGATTAAGAGATTGAATCATGGTTGGTTTGTCAGTTTGCTGATTTGTTGCGCTGCAGCAATAGTAATCGGGGCGGTGGCTTCGGTGATTTCGAACAGTATCTACGACAGACAGTTGCATCCGGCTGTGATGTTGCTCTATTCTCAATATGTGATTTTCTGTATAGCCCTGTTGCATTACTTCCCCGGCAAGCCAAGAGGCCGCTTTGGCCTTTCTACGGCAAACAAATGGATCGTTTCAGTGGTCTCCTTGTTAATGGTCGTCTCGCTGGGATTTTATTCGGACAATATGGACGATGATACCAATATGGCGTTCATGAGTTTGAATTTATTGCTGTTCGGGGCTATTGAATGTATTATCTATTACAGGATATGGCAGGACGATGTGTTTGCAAAAGCTCAGAACGACAGAGTGATTCAATTCATTGTTTTGTTCATTGCAAGTGCAGCAGTTTTCTATTATTTCCATTGGCTTGCCGACGGACATATTTAGCAACCTTGGTTGCCACTTGCAACACTTGAAGTTACGAAACTTGCCGTTATCGGCAAGTTTTGCTATTTTTGCGCTGATATTTCAACGAAAACTTGCCGTTAAATGAATTATATATCTGTTAAAGAATGGGCCGGGATGCATGGTGTTTCTGAAAGAACCGCCAGAAATTACTGTGCCCAAGGTAAAATAGAGGGGGCTTATCTTGTTGGAAAAAACTGGAATATACCGGCTGATGCTGAAATTCCAAAGCGCTCAAAAAAACAATTAAACGCTTCTGCTTTGCTAACAGCGTTACGTGAACAAATGTCGGGTAAGATTAAAGGGGGAATCTATCATCGGATTCAAGTGGACCTTACTTATAATTCAAATCACATGGAGGGTAGTCGCCTAACACATGACCAGACACGATATATATTTGAAACCAATACAGTTGGCGTGACAGGCGCGACTGTTAATGTGGACGACATTATTGAGACTGCCAATCATTTCCGAGCCATTGACCACATAATTTCGTCAACATCTGTTGTATTATCGGAATCATATATCAAGCATCTTCACTTTCTTTTGAAATCAGGGACTTCCGTCGAGAGAAAAGACTGGTTTAGAATAGGTGATTACAAAAAGTTGCCTAATGAAGCAGGAGGTAATGAAACTGTTGCCCCGGAAGATGTTCACAAGGCTATGAAGGAATTATTGAGGGAATATAACAGTAAAAAAATGCCTACATTTGAAGATGTTATAGATTTTCACCAACGTTTTGAGGCGATACATCCCTTTCAAGACGGCAATGGACGAGTGGGCAGACTAATAATGTTCCGTGAGTGTCTTCGCATTGGATATGTTCCATTCATTTTCACTGAGGAACTGAAAATGTTCTATTACAGCGGCCTGCGTAACTGGCCGTCTATAAAAGGGTATCTTATGGATACCTGCCTTACAGCACAGGATAATTTCAAACAGATACTCGATAAATTCAGAATACCGTATAAGGACTGACAACACCTTTATACGTAACATTCTATCATTAATCCATTCGTGCCTTAAGAACTGTTGCTACTTTACCTGTTGCTGTCATTAGATATATTTAGTGAGTGGGATTGTGCAATAGGATTTAATTATTTATCTTTGCCAAAAGATAAATCCAATTGTTATGAAAAAAATTTCTTCAATCATTCTCACTGCAGCCACAGCCGTGCTGCTGTGCGCATGCTCCGATGGCAATAAGGAAGCCGTTACCAATTTTGCAACTGATTTTGCCGGCAAGCTGAAGGCACAGCAAGTCGACTCGCTCAAAGCCGTTTATCCCGATGTGGAAAAAGCTGCCGAACTGGTTCCCTCGGTCGATGTTGAAAACATGGTTGTGGATGCCGTCAGCGGCGACAGCGTTTACTCAGTCAAATATGGCGAAAATGCTTCGCTGACAGTGCGCGTGAGCCCCGATGGCAAAATGTCAGTCAAGGATTCGCACGGACTCTTTGCTTATCCCAAAAGTACCGTCAGCTTTGCCGAGAAGGTGGGCGGCTTGAAGAGCGTTGAAAATCCCACCGATGCACAATTGGCTGAAATCATGGCTACTACCGACGCTCTGAGCGCCAATCTGTTCAAGGACTACGTGGAAAGCCGTAAAAATGCAATCAAGAAATCCGGCCCCGTCATCACTAAAGACATTGAATTCATGATGGATGAGGGACGTGGATATTATACACTCACAAATACCACCGATCAACCCATTGCCGGCAAAGACTACACAATTACATGGCTGGATGAATATATTGGATTTGGCGTGGAAGAGCACAATAAAAGGATAGAGAATGGCAAGGACATTCCTGCCAATGGCTCTGTTAAGGTGGATTTTATGTTCTCAGGCCATGGGGGGGCATCACTGAGCAGCGTTGCCATGAAGGTTCCCACTCAGGAGGAATTTTATGCTAACTTCACCCCCACGGGCAATGAATATGAGGCGTATGTTAAAGCTAACGGAACGGTAAGCGCATCGGCCGCCGATGATCTTTCGGAAGGTCCGTACACCATTGCCGGCAAGCTCAACGGCAAGCTGCCCATCCACATTAACCTTAACAAGGGCATGCGCGACGGTTCTTACTATTACGACAAATACGGACCCTCCAACACCCTTACCCTCACCGTTAAGTCGTTCAACAAAAAGACCGGTACGCTTGTAATTGAAGAGCGTAACGACAAGGGCGAGGTGACCGGTACGTTCAGCGGCACCCTTACACCTGAAACCTTTGTGGGTGAAATGACTGCCTACACCGGCAAAACACTTCCCTTTAACTTGAAGGTTGTTAATGAGTAACAAGACCCTGAAGCTTTTTTTCACGGTGTGCGCGCTTATGCTCTGCGGAACATTGGAGGCGGCGCCGTCGGGTAATGGGCTGCAACCGGGTGAAATGATTCCGGTGTATAGGCAGGGGGAGTCGGGCTCGCGGTTCTATCGCATCCCGGCTTTGGCCGTGTGTCCCGACGGAACTCTGGTGGCTTTGGCCGACAAACGCGGCGACCGCATGAACGACTTGCCGAACACCATTAGCGTGGTGGCCAAACGGTCGACCGACGGCGGGCTGACGTGGAGCGAGGCCATAACCGTAGCGCAGGGCGACTCTGCCCGGGTGCTCACCTACGGCGACCCGGCTTTGGCCGTTGACCCGGCGTCGGGCCGGCTTGTGGCTGTGTTTTCGGGCGATGAGGGATTCTGGGGCTCTACAAAGGAGCGCAAGGCCGGGTTCTACGTTTCCACAAGCGATGACTGCGGCCTCACTTGGAGCGAGCCTCGGTCAATAACCCACCAGATTTATCAGAAGCCCTGGTATGGCGCATTTGCGGCTTCGGGGCGCATGCTCGCCTGTGCCGACGGCCGACTGATGTTTGTGGCCAACACACGTCTGTCGCCCCGGCATGAATTGAAAGATGTGTATGAATTCGTGTGTTCATCATCTGATGGCGGCGACACCTGGACAGTGCTGAACCCTGACGGCCGCACGCCGGCCAACGGTATAGGCAATGAATCGAAATTAGTGGAGCTGGCCGATGGTACGCTGATAATGAGCATCCGTTCCAAAGGTCACAGACGCTTTGCCCGCTCCACGGATGGCGGTCGCAGCTGGAGCGCCGATTCCGTGGTGAATGATCTTGTGGAACCTGATTGCAACGGCGACATTGTTACAGCCGTTACCGCCTCCGGGCGCCAAATACTTGTCCATTCGCTGCCGGCGAATCCCGACGTGCGCCGTGACGCTTCGCTTTACTTTTCGGCCGACGGAGGCAAAACCTGGCCCCGTGTGGTGAGACTGTGCGAGGGCTTGTCGGCCTACACTTCTGTGGCTCAGCTGCCCGACGGAACGTTGGGCTGCCTGGTGGAAGTGGGGAAGTGGGACGGCAATATCCCCGGCCCCGACGGTTTCGACATTTTCTTTACACGCGTAGCAATCCCCGACATGTAATGCAACATCTTGCCTTTGATTTACGTTATTTATAGCAAAATCAACTCCAAAGTTAAGTATGAAACGCAACATAGTAACACTGTTTTTGATATTGGCTGCCGCTTTTGGAGCGTGGGCCGGTGGCAAAGGTGCCATACTGACATTTGACAGCACTGAAAAAGATTTCGGCACCATACCCGCCAAGGGCGGCGCTGTGACAATGACTTATGATTTTACCAACACCGGCACCGAGCCGCTGGTCATTGTGTCGGTGAGCAACGGCGGATGCGGTTGCACCACGCCCCAATACCCCAAGCAGCCCATTGCACCGGGCAAAACCGGAAAGATTGTAATCAAGTTCAATCCGGCCAACCGCAGCGGCTACACCAAGCGAACGGTGAAAGTGAAATCAAATGCCGCCAACGGAAAGGTGATGAAGCTTTCATTTGACGGTACAATCTATTGACCGCACATATTTTTCAGTTGGAAACGGAATGAAAAGATTAGCTGTTATACTTGTCTCGCTCATGGCTGCGGCCGGACTTTGGGCCCAGCCCAGGCTCTACTGGCTTAATACAGTGCATGATTTCGGTGCCTTCAAGGAGGACCTTGCCAAAGTTTATTGCACATTCAAGGCCGTGAACACCGGCACGGAGCCTGTGACCGTGCTCAGTGCCCGAGCTAACTGCGGATGCACGCAGCCCACCTATCCCCGCACTCCGGTGATGCCGGGCGACACGCTTACCATCAGCGTGGCCTACGATGCTGTTGGACGCCCCGGCCGCTTCACCAAGCAGGTGCGCGTGGAAACCACATCGGCTACCGTGAATCTGGTGCTCAAGGGCACCGTGATTGGCTCCCCTTCCACATTGGCAGCCCGTTTTCCCATTGAAGCCGGAAACGCACGGCTCAGCAACTCGCTCACACCGTTCGGGCAGACCCGCAAAGGGCGTGTACTGTCGGCTGCCGTGAACATATATAATCCCACTGATCACCCTATGCGCCCGGCTGTTGACAGCCTTCCCTCCTACGTGAATGCTTTGTTCCGCCCCGAAGTGATTGCCCCGGGCGATCAGGGCACACTTTCACTTACGGCCTACACTGACCGATGCCCCGACTACGGATTGCTCACGGACAGGTTCATTATTATCCCCGATAGTGAAAATAACCCTCAAGGACGTGCCTCCGTGGCTACAACAATAATTGTGAATGAGGATTTTACGAATCTCACGCCCGAGGAACGCGACCGGGCTGCCAAAGCACAACCCAGCACGGGCCTTGTGGAGTTCGGACGTCTTGTTCCCGGAAATAAAAAAGTGGAGCGGGAGTTTACCATTACCAACGCCGGCCATAAGCAACTGATAATACGCCGGTTATTCACGGCCGATCCGGCGCTGACTTTGAAACTTAAGAGCACAAAGGTGGCACCCGGAAAATCAACCACCGTGAAGGTTGTTGCCAATTGTGCCGACTTAAAAGCCGGACAACCACTCAATGCAAGAATAACACTGATCACCAATTCCCCCTCGGCGCCGACTCAGATTGTGCGCGTCACCGGGGAGGTTTATGAAAAATAGCAACATGGAACATCCTGAAAACCAATCGGAATACAAAGGTCTGAACGTGAATTCCGGAGTGGCGCAGCCACCCGTTGTGAATCCCTACCTCACCCGTCGCAAACGCAAACGCCTCCCTTCGGCCGGCGAAATGGTGGAGGGTATTCTCAAGGGCGACATCACCATGTTGTCGCGCGCGGTAACACTTGTTGAGAGTCTCAGTCCCGAGCATCAAGCGGTAGCTCAGGAGGTTATTGAAAAATGTTTGCCCCACTCGGGAAACTCCCGCCGCATTGGCATTACCGGGGTGCCCGGGGCCGGAAAGTCAACCAGCATTGACGTGTTCGGGCTTCACGTGCTTAAGGATGGCGGCAAGCTTGCCGTGCTTGCCATCGACCCCTCGAGCGAGCGTACCAAAGGCAGCATACTGGGCGATAAAACGCGCATGGAGCGCCTTGCGGTGCATCCCGATGCGTTTGTGCGTCCTAGCCCGTCGGCCGGCTCATTGGGAGGTGTGGCCCGAAAAACCAGGGAGACCATAGTGCTTTGTGAAGCTGCCGGATTCAACAACATCTTCGTTGAGACCGTTGGCGTGGGGCAGAGTGAGACTGCCGTTCACTCCATGGTGGACTTTTTTCTGTTGCTTCAACTTGCCGGCACCGGCGATGAACTCCAGGGCATAAAACGAGGCATAATGGAGATGGCCGATGGCATTGTGATTAACAAGGCCGATGGCGACAACATTAACCGTGCGCAACTGGCCCAAGCCCAGTTCCGGAGCGCACTACACCTTTTCCCGCCCACAGCGTCGGGTTGGCAACCTGAAGTGCTCACTTACTCCGGCTACTATGAATTGGGCATTGCCGAAGTGTGGGACATGATTGACCGCTACTTCGCCTTTGTGAAAGAGAACGGATATTTCGAGCAGCGCCGCCTCCAGCAGGTCCGCTACTGGATGTATGAGACCATTGACGAGCAGTTGCGCCGGCATTTCTACGACAATCCCGAAGTGGCAGCCCTTCTGGCGGACAAAGAACAGCGCGTGCTCTCCAACCGCCAGAGCTCGTTTACCGCTGCCCGCGACGTCCTTGACCTCTACTTCCGCTCATCCCGCTGCTAACCCGAGCCCGGACCCTCTTCACCCCATCACACTCATCAGCAACTTTTGTTGCTTACAGTTGGTCCGCAGTGCAAAGATAAGCACTGCGAGGGCGCTTTGTGCGTCAAATACTAAGAGTCCATTCGATAAGGAATGTTAAAGCCGGGGTCGCATATCCTCGAAGG
>JAMPBC010000001.1:275831-291410 GCA_023666905.1 Bacteroides sp.
AAGAGCCCCCGGGTCGGCCACGGCGGGGCATCCGGCTTCGGACACCACGGCCACGTCATGTCCCTGAAGCATGGGGGCAAGCATTGCATCGACCTCCGACGGTGGGGTGTGCTCATCAAGCACCGAGAAGTGGAGAGTGGAAATGTCAATGGAGGGGTCGCACCGTTTGAGGAAGCGGCGGGCCGAACGCACATTCTCCACAATGAAGTGCTTTACGCGGCGAGCCACATCGATGTTGCCCTGCGGCATAACGGCCGAGGGAGCGACGCCGCTTAGCGGCACCGGCAGAAGATAGAGCACAGGCTTGCGGGACGATATGTTTGCAGTTTCAGGGTTCACAACTGCAAAAGTAATGAATTTTCGGCACTCCACAGAGCGCAAGGAGCAATAATTGCGAAAACAGCCCGCGTGTAATTGCTGTGGAATGACGAAAGCGACCTCGGAAGATGCACTTCCGGGGCCGCTTCTACGGGAAATTAACGGTTACGCTTTCCCAAGGAGGGGAAGCGTAACGGGAATGTTATCAGAACTTGGCGAACTTGAGAGTTACGGTTTCGCCTGCAGGAGTTGTTACGCGAGCCACGTAAACACCGGCGGCAAGGTCAACGATGCTGAGCTGGGCAGCATTGGCCGAAGCCACGGTGCGGCCGTTGAGGTCAACAACTTCAATAACCGAACCTTCAGGAGCGGTAAGGATGCCGTTGGCGTAAGAAACACCGTTGCCATCGGAACCAACACCGAGAATAGCAGCGTAGATGTCCTGTGAAACCACGAATGTGTGATCCTCGCGAACGCCGTTAATGTTATACATCAGGCCGTAAGTGCCCATGTCGTGGAGATTGTTCTTGATTTCAACGTCGTTGTCCTTAACGCTGAGAAGCGCGGTGCCGTTCTTGGTGTCGGCGGGCTTCTGAATCATGAAGTAGATTACAGAACCTTCAGCCACGTCAACGTCAACACCGTCGCCAATGGGCTGCATGTAGTTGTTGCATATTTCGCCTTTGTAGCTTATCGAAGCTTCATCGGTGGGGTTAATCACGCTCAGGTGATAGGTTTTCTGCTGGTAAACAGCGCTGATTTCAACATTTTCGGTGAGGCTTGCAACAGTGTATGTGCCATCAACAAGACTTTCAATTGCATCTTCGCCGTTAACGGTGAATGAGGTGAGTTTGTAGGTACTGTTGTCGGGGGTGAACTTGAACACCACTTTGGAGCCCTTGTCAATGTCAGTACCCGATGAAGGCATGGGGAGGTCGACACCATCGTTGATTGCAACTTTAACAGAGCCGTTTTCAACAGAAGCTGAAACGTGGAAACGGTCGTCGAGACGGAGGGTTACGTAAACATCGTCGGCAGGACGGATGGGGAGCTCGTCGGGGGTGAGAGTGTAATCCACATTGTTGTGGAGTTCCTGAACATTAATGGAGACAATGTTGATGTCTTCGGGAAGCGAAGCCTGAACATTGACTTTCGTGAACATGGGGAATGTTGCGGGGAGGTCGGAGCCATCGGCAAGCACGAGCTTGGCTGAAGCACCTTCAATGTTGGGCTGGGCAACAGAAGCGGAAACCATTTTGAGCTGACGCTCCTCGTTGATCATTTCAATGTTCTCGGGAGTGATGTTAGAGAACTGAGGCAACCAGCCGTTGATAAGGTCGTAGCGGCCGGAGATTACCTGAGCCACAGTGGTGCCTTCGCTACCGAGGTTGCGCAGGTCGGTGTCAGAACCGTCAACGAATTCGGTTGACTTGTAGTAAGCCACGAGTTCGGCAGGGATGGTTTCGGGGTTGAAGTTATAGGTGTCTTTGAGTTCATCAAGAGTCAAAGCTTTGGTCCAGAGCTGGATTTCGTTCACAGCAATCGAGGCGCCGCGGTCAGAGATGAAGAAGCAGGCGGGGTCGGTGAGAATACCAACACCATAATCGGTTGAGTAGGATGAAATGGGCTGGCAGTTCTTGTAGAGAGTAACGGTGTGGGCATCCTGGTCGGCAACAACGGAGAGGAACATCCACTCATCGTAGATGGTGCCGGGGTCAGTTGACTCGGAGATAACAGCATCAGCAAATTCCGAGATGTTTTTTGCGTTGCGGCCTTGAAGCTGAAGTTTGTTGTCTTTGTAAACCACGCGGAATGCGCCGAGAGCGTCAGCAAATTCGTTCTGGATGTTACCCATAACCACCTGGTTGTTCGAAATATTTTTAAGGTTAACCCAGGCGGAGTAGGTGAGGTTGCGCGAGCGGTGGTCGGCATCGTCGTTCACGCCATTGGTGTGGCTGCCAAGCACAACGTCATCGAAACGAAGCTGCTGAATGGTTTTGCCGGAACCGAATTGAGTGGCGGGGATAAGGATTGAACCTTCGCGCTCAACTTGTTCGGTAATTGTGGCCTCGAAAGCTATATCAGATGAGAGTTCCATGATGGAGTATTCCATTTTGGCAAAGTCGGCGGTAACGTCCTGACCGTTCATTGTCATTTGGCTGAGACGGTAGCCCTCGTCAAGACTGAGCATAACGAAGAGGTTGGCGTTTTCGGGGAAGCGGACACCTTCGGCTGGAATTTCAAACATGTCCACACCCTCGGTGTAAAGGAGCTTGCCATGTTCGCCGGTGTAGGACACAGTGTAGTAAGTGCCCTGGGGAGTGGGATCGCCGTAAACAACGGTTACGGAGCAGAGATCCTTATTGCCGGTATTGGTGTAGTTGAAGGTGAGCTCCTGAGCTTCGCCTTCCCAGCTGGTTATATTGGTGGCTGTTTCGCCTTCGGCTGCGGGGAGAGCGAACGTTGCGCCATCAAGATCAAGAACCACGCTCTTAATCACTTTGCCTTCAGCGGCCTTGAGAGTGAAACCACATTCAGAGTTTTTAAAGAAGCGGAGACCGTTGGTCCAGAAACGCATGCCGGTAGTGGCATTGTCGCCTTTGAAAGCGGTGAAAGTGATGGGCTCTTCAACGAAGGAAATACCTGAAGGAAGATAAGAATTTCCGCCACGTTCCTGACCGTAGGAGTTGGCAGCGAAATCGAACTTAACGGTGTTGGGGGGGGAGAATTTCGCTGAACTGAGCAGTGAAATCAATAGCCTCGTTTACGGTGACGGTGTATTGGTTATCATCGGCAAACTCGGAGGTGACATCGGTTTCGTTCATCATCACTGACTTGAGCGAGAAGCCCTCGTCGGGGGTGAGTGTGAAGGTAACTTCGGTGCCCTCTTCAAACTTAACGCCATCGCCAAGAGCGGCTGTTTCGGTGCCGGCGGTGTAGGTCATAGCGCCGTGAACGCCGGTATAAGTCACTTTGTACTCTTTGGCGGGTTCGGGTTCAACAGTAGTGGGAGTACCGGTGTAGGTAACCTTCATTGTTTTCACCGGTTTCTTTGCTGATGCACCGGTAACATAGAGTGAAATTGACTGGCTGTTACCGGACCACTTGACAGAACTTGACAAAACAGCAGTGCCGCCACCGGCATTACCGGCAAAGACAAGAGTACCTGTCATTTCAATATTGGTGATTGAGCAACCATCAGGCACGGAAATCACCAGATAAGAGCCGGAATAACCGCGGAAGCCATCGCTCCAAAAACGGAAACCATTGCCACCGGAGGCATTATGGGTGGTGATGGACACGGCTCCATTCTTGACAACAGATCCGTCGGGCATGAACTCGTTAGTTGTACCGCTCAACCTATCGAAACCATAGGTTTCGTTCATGAAGTCAAAGCTGACTTCGGTTTGAGCAAACGACACAACAAAACATGCCACTAACGACAGAATTGAAAGTAGTAGTTTTTTCATGTTGATAAATGAATTGATTTATTAATTGGTTAGGTATGGCAAAATTAGTGATAAATGCGTAATCCACAACATTTTTTTAGTTAAAAGTGGCGAGTCGCGCAAAAAATTCCCGCGCCTTTATGCAAGGCGCGGGAAATATATTTTTTAAACACCGAGGAATTGCTTGACTTGGTCAAGAACGGCCTGCGGCGTGAAGCCGAATTTTTCATCAAGCACCTTGTAGGGAGCGGAGGCTCCGAAATGGTCGAGACCGAAAATGCGGGAGTGCGACCCTACTACGGGACGCAACGTGGATGGAAGGCCGGCGGTGAGGCCGAACGTGGGCATGTCGGCAGGAATTACGCTGTTGCGATACTCTTCGTCCTGGTCAAGGAACAGGCCGATGGATGGCACTGACACCACGGAGGCTTTGATGCCTTCGGCTTCAAGGAGCAGGGCTACGTCGCAAAGCAAAGCCACCTCGGAACCATTGGCCACAAGGGTCACCTGGGCGCCCGGAGAATCCATGACAACGTAGCCGCCGCGGCGAGCACCGAGGGCTTCTTCGTAGCGGTTGCCGGTGGCCGAGGGGAGGTCGGGCACATCCTGGCGCGAGAGGATCAGGCCGGTGGGCGACTGGTTGTTGTCCATGGCCATTTGCCAGCACACAATGGTTTCGGCAGCGTCGGCGGGGCGGAGCACCAACATGGAGCGATGTCCGGAAGTGTTATGGAGCTCCTCAAGGAGTCGGATTTGAGCCTCTTGCTCGACGGGCTGATGGGTGGGACCATCTTCGCCTACGCGGAAGGCGTCGTGGGTCCACACATATTTCACGGGGAGTTGCTGCAGGGCGGCCATGCGCACGGCCGGCTTCATGTAGTCCGAGAATACAAAGAAAGTGCCGCAGGCGGCAAACATGCCTCCATGGAGCAGGATACCGTTCATTATGGCGGCCATGGTGAGCTCGGAAACGCCGGCGTGGAGGAACGCGCCGGTGAAATCGCCGTGAGTCAGGGCATGGGTATGGGCAAGGAATGCTTCGGTTTTGTCGCTGTTGGCAAGGTCGGCGCTTGAAACAATCATGTTGCCCACCTTTTCGGAGAGAACCTTCAGCACCTCGGCCGAAGCGGTGCGAGTGGCGCAGTCGGGCTTATGGGTAATAGCGGCGTAGTCAATGTAGGGGAGCTTGCCCGAGAGGTAGCCACGGAGAATGTCGGCCCGTTCGGGGTTGGCAGCCTCCCAGCGGGCAATGGCCTCGTGGCGCCGGGTCACAATTTTCTGCAGTTCGCTGCGGCGCTCGGCGTAGAGCTGCTGCACTTCAGGGCGTATCACCCAGGGATTTTCGGGGTCGGCACCAAGGTTGCGCAGGGTGGCGGCGATGTCGGCGCCACTCTTGCTCAGAGGCTGTCCGTGAGTGGAGGTTTTCCCCTCGAAGTTTTCGCCGGTGGCGGTGACACATCCGCGGCCCATGATGGTGTGGCCGATTATTATTGTGGGACGCTTGGTTTCGGCAATGGCTTGCGCGAGGGCGTCGGAGAGTGCAACGGGGTCGGAACCGTCCACTTCGATGGTGTTCCAGTTCCAGGCGCGATATTTAGCGGCCACGTCCTCCTCGTCAACTTCATTGACCATTGTGGAGAGCTGGACGCGGTTGCTGTCGTAGAACATTATGAGATTGCTCAGACCAAGGAATCCGGCAATGCGTCCGGCTCCTTGCGATATTTCTTCCTGAATGCCGCCGTCGGAGATAAAGGCGTAGGTTTTATGGGCAAATTCCTCGCCGAAGCGGGCTGCATAGAAGCGCTCGGCAATGGCACAGCCCACAGCCATGACGTGACCCTGCCCCAGAGGGCCGGAGGAGTTTTCCACACCGCGCGAGGGGTCGAGTTCGGGGTGCCCGGGAGTGACACTTCCCCACTGGCGGAATTGCTTGAGCTCGTCGATGGTGTAGAAGCCGCAGAGGGCGAGCACGGAGTAGAGCATTGGCGACATGTGTCCCGGGTCAAGGAAAAGCCTGTCGCGCCAGGGCCACGTGGGGTCATCGGGGTCAGCAACTAAGAAGCGGGAGTAGAGCAAATTGATGAAATCAGCGCCACCCATAGCGCCGCCGGGGTGACCGGACTTGGCTTTTTCCACCATAGAAGCGGCAAGCACGCGAATGTTGTCGGCAGCCGAATTCAGGGTCTTGGTATCCATATTATGAAATTGTTGATATGTCGTTGCTCAGGGAAATCGGGCAAGATTTCGCCAAATTCTTTGCAAAAATAGTGACTTGCCGCGAGAATCGCAAATTGCAGAGTTAATGTTGCAAAATTTAGGTCTGGCCCGAGTGAGTTTTTATCCGTTGGCCACGGGAACATAAGAGAGCGCCGGGGTGTTTAAATAGAGTAATTTAACCCCTTGAGCTATGAAACGAATAATATTATGCGCAGTGATGGCCATGATTGGCGCGGCCGCATTGCAGGCACGGGAAACGGAAGTGAGCGTGAGCTATGGCGGACTGCCGGCCATGAGCCACATTTCAGCATATCACAACAATTGGCACGGCATGGGCGATTGCTGGGGAACGGTGAACGCCACCATCGACCATAAATTCGGACCGCGAGTGTGGTGCGGGCTGAGCTACACCTACTCCACGGCCGATTCCTACCACGCCTGGGACGGACGCTACGGCAAGGTGACCTGGCACGGATTGATGGCCAACGTGCGCTACGAATGGCTGGAGCGCGGCAGCTGGCGTCTGTATAGCCACGCCGGCCTGGGAGCTTTGGTGGAATATTACTCACCCTCGTGGGAGGACTCCTTCAACCACACGCACATGGCATTTCAGGTGTCGCCCATTGGCATAGAAGCCGATTTGGGCCGATATGTGGGCGTGTTCGCCGAAGTGGGCTATGGCATCCAGGGCATTGGCAAGGTGGGACTGCGCATAGGGTTCTAACACGAGCGCCCGGAGAGTTTCGCCGGTGGGTTCTTTAAAAAGGCGATGAAATTTGACGTTAAAAAGTTTTGAGATGTGAAAAACAATGCTTAATTTTGCCGCGCAAAAAAGCGTTAAGACAATAATTAACATCAAAATAATAACATCAAAAAATGATTATCGTACAAGTAAAAGAAGGCGAAAACATTGAGCGCGCACTCAAAAAATTCAAGCGCAAATATGAAAAAACCGGTATCGTGAAAGAACTTCGCGCCCGTCAGGCATTTCAGAAACCTTCAGTGGTTAACCGCAAGAAGATGATGAAGGCCGTTTACGTGCAGAAGCTCCGCTCGGTGGAGGGATAAACAGCACTCCCCTGCGCTGAAAAACGGAGGTGGCACGAGCCACCGGGGCCTCGTTACTTAAACAAGATACCCAAAACATAAAAGGGAATCCGCCAACGCGTCGGACAGCATCCGGCCGCAGGCGGGTTCTCTTTTGCTGCATTTTATCGGAGTTTGCATCCCCAAAATTTGCATTTTATCGGAGTTTAGAGACCCAAAAWTTGCATTTTATCGGAGTTTGCGTTATCTTTGTGCTAATAATTAGCATGTTATGAATTCCAACGAAATATACAAAGTTATACTTGATCAGCGCGAGGAATTACCCCATCTTGTAGAGGAAAATTTCGTCAATCGTTCGGAAACGGATTTAGAGTCCATTCGATAAGTCAGAAGGTTTTGGATTCGATACCTATGCCGAAGAGGGCGTAGTCAAACAGGGCCGGGTCCGACGGGAGAATTTGCCGCATGGCTTCGGTGAGCTCCACTGCGGTGCGCCGGTCGTTTGAGCGGCGAGTAATGAGGCCGAGCGAGCGGGCCGTGTTGCCCACATGGACGTCGAGCGGAATGAAAAGGCGGTCGGGGGTGAGCGACTGCCACACGCCCATGTCCACAATGCCATCGGTGCGCACAAGCCACCGCAGTGCCATGTTCAGGCGCTTGAGGGCCGTCTGCTGAAGGTTGAGGGGGAGGCAACGGGAGTCGGCAACGCCATCATTGGCAGCGGCAAGTTCGGAGTTGAGCAGGCGGGCAAGGTGCCAGGGGGCAAACTCCTCATTGGCAACACCGTGAGCGGCGGCAAAGGCGTCGATCGAGGGATAGCGTGAATAGATGCGATGAAGTCCGCGCAGGAAGTGACGGAGGTTCGAGGCAAAGAACGTGCGGTGAATGTTGCCGTCGGGCAGATCTTCGTAGGCCTGCTCCATGACGTAGGCGTGGGGGTCGTGACCCATCAGGGCAAGCATTTTGGCGCAGTTGCGGCAAATCATTTTCCTGTTCCCCCAAGCAATAGTGGCCGAGAGGAGGGCAGCGATTTCAATGTCGGGCAGATGGGTGAACATACGGGGGAACTGCACGGGATCATTGGCAATGAACTCGGGGCTGTTGATGCGGTTGGCTGCCTCGATGAGCAGCTCGCGCACATCGGGGGTGGGAACGGTGAGCATGGTTGCGGGCGATAAAAAAGTTACCGCACGGCATGGTGGAATGCTGTGCGGCAAGGTTGATTGAAAATCTGTAGCCCATAGGAGAATCGAACTCCTCTTTCAAGAATGAAAATCTTGCGTCCTAGCCGATAGACGAATGGGCCGGAATATTCGGACCGTGTCCGGAACAAGAATCAAGCGAGCTTGTTGGTGTAGATGGCGAGCTTGCTTTTGAGGTTCGAAGCCTTGTTCTTGGAGATGGTCTTCTTAGAAGCCAGACGGTCAAGCATTGCGGTAACCTTCACCAAAGCGGCCTGAGCTTCGGCCTTGTCAGTCAATTTGCGGAAATTGCGCACGGCGTTACGTGCTGTTTTGGCATAGTAGCGGTTACGAAGACGGCGTGATGCTGTCTGACGGATTCTTTTAAGCGATGATTTATGGTTTGCCATTGCTTGTTATGGGATTAATAATATTCTATGTTTTGTAATTTGTAGCCCATAGGAGAATCGAACTCCTCTTTCAAGAATGAAAATCTTGCGTCCTAGCCGATAGACGAATGGGCCGGAATTAAATGTGCACAGCCAAGGGGCAATTGCGACTGCAAAATTAGGGATGTTTTTTTACATACGCAAATTTTAATGATTATTTTTTGCGTTTTGCGAAAAAAGAGATGCCAAACCGGCATAAAAGTGAGGAATAATGGTGGCCTTACGCAAAGATGGCGTATATTTGTGGAGCCAAAACCGGAAATCAGCAAGCAGCCACAATGGAAATCCACTTACTCACACCCGAGGAATATGCCCGGACATTCAACTCCCACACGCCTCATGTTTACAACAGCGTGGCCTTCAACGAGCACAACAGGCACCGGGCCGATGCGCTCCATTATCTGGGATTCGGCGACAGCTCGCTCCGGGCCGGGATTATCCTGGGCGAGCGCGACGGATGGCTGCTCAGCCCGTTTTCAGCACCGTTCGGCGGCTTCACCACCCGCGGACAGCAAAGCACCGGACACATTTTTCAGGCCGTGAAAGCGCTGGCCGATTACGGCCGCAGCTGCGGCAAAAGGATACGCATAACTCTGCCACCGGCAATCTACTCCCCCACCCTCATTGGGCAGCAAACGGCCGCACTGACCGCAGTGGCACACCGGGTGGAAGCCAACGTGAACCACCACGTGGAGCTCGATTTCAGCGCAGGCAACGCGCGGAGCAAATTTCAGCAAAAGGGTCGCAACACCCTCAACATGGCCTCCAGACAGGGATTTGAGCTGCGCGAAGTGAGCCTCTCCGATGCCGAAGGGCTTGGCCGGGTGTATGAGATAATCGAAGCCAACCACCGCCTTCTTGACCACCCGCTGCGCATGACCCCGGAACAGATACGCTCCACCGCACCACTCACCGGCTCAATGTTCCTGCTGATGACGCGAAACGGCCAAAACGCTGCCGCGGCCATGATTAACCGAACCAAACAGGGGGTGGCACAGGTTATATATTGGGGCGACCTGTTGGAAATGCGTCCGCTGCACCCCATGAACCTGCTGGCTCAGGAAGCGATGAACCTGATGAAAGAGAAAGGATTTTCAGTGATGGACATAGGCCCATCGGGCGAGGGAGGCGTTCCCGCGCCGGGGCTCTGCCGCTTCAAAGAGTCGGTGGGCTGCACCGTGAGCGTCAAATTCACTTTCGAGCTTTAGGCAGCGCTCCCGGAAACTCATAACACAAATCAAGCAAAAGAATCGTTACAAGATATGACTACATTCGAAGAATTAGGCGTGGCCCCGGAGCTGCGCAAAGCGGTAGAGGAGATGGGCTTCGAACAGCCCATGCCAGTACAGGAAAAAGTTATCCCCCACCTGCTGAGCCGCGACGGCGACGTGGTGGCGCTCGCCCAAACCGGCACCGGCAAGACGGCTGCCTTCGGGCTCCCGGTGCTCCAACGCATTGACCCCGGCGTAAAGCGCCCGCAGGCGCTGATACTGTCGCCCACGCGCGAGCTCTGTCTGCAGATTGGCAGCGACCTTGCCGATTTCTCAAAATACATGCCGGACATAAAGGTGCTTCCCGTCTACGGCGGTTCAAGCATCGAGAGCCAGATTCGCGCCCTGCGCAAGGGGGTGCAGGTGATTGTGGCAACTCCCGGACGACTTATCGACCTGATAAACCGTGGCGAGGTGAAGCTCAACGATGTCCACACCGTGATTCTCGACGAGGCCGACGAGATGCTCAACATGGGCTTCCTGGAATCGATTGACGCCATTCTGGAGCACGTGCCGCAACAGCGCAAAATGCTCATGTTCTCGGCCACGATGCCCAACGAGATTGCCGGTATTGCCAGGAAGTACATGAAGGACCCGGTGGAATTTGTGGTTGGCAAGCGCAACGAGGGCGCCACCAATGTCCGACACATATATTATATGGTGAACGCCCGCGACAAGTATCTTGCCCTGAAACGCATTGCCGATGACACCCCCAACATTTACGGCATAATCTTCTGCCGCACCCGCCGCGACACACAGGAGATTGCCGACAAGCTCATTGCCGACGGATATAACGCCGACGCGCTCCACGGCGACCTCTCGCAGCAGCAGCGCGACATTGTGATGCGCAAATTCCGCGACCGCGTGATAAAGCTGCTCGTGGCCACCGATGTGGCCGCCCGCGGGCTCGACGTTGACGACCTCACGCACGTGATTAACTACGGTCTGCCCGATGACACGGCCGTGTACACCCACCGCTCCGGCCGAACCGGACGCGCCGGCAAGGCCGGGGTGAGCATCGCCATAATCCACTCGCGCGAGAAAGGCAAACTGCGCGAAATTGAAAAGAAGATTGGCAAAACCTTCGAGCGCAAGGAGGTGCCCACGCCCGAACACATCATCGAGAAACAGCTTTATTCGCTTGCCGACCGCATTGAGCGCGTGCAGGTAGACCAGTCGCAAATCGACAAATATCTGCCCGGCGTGCTCCGCAAGCTCGAATGGCTCTCGGGCGAGGACCTGCTCAAACGCGTTCTCGCACTGGAATTCAACCGACTGCTTGAATATTATCGCGACGCCCCGAAAATCGACTTCATTGACGAGAAGCCGCGCAAGGAGCGCAAAAAGGAGTCCACACCACTCACGGACAAGGAGAAAGACCGCCGCACAGCCGAGAAGGGCATGGAGCGCATCTACGTGAATCTGGGCAAGAGCGACGGATTTTTCGCCGGCAACCTTATTGACCTGCTCAACCACAACGTAGAGGGTAAACGGGTGGATGTGGGCCGCATTGATCTGCTGGCAAATTACTCGCTGTTCGACGTTCACAAAGCCGATGCCCGCCGCGTGGTCGAAGGGCTGCGCGGAAGCGACTTTATGGGCGAGCGCGTCTACTCCGAAATTGCTGATGCCGACAAGGACTACAACCGCGCCTCGGCCCGCAAAAAACGGGGCGAAGTAACCGACGAGCCGGCCGAGACCACCTATGAGTACTTTATGAAAAAAAGCCGCGGCGGCTCAAAGAAAGCATTGAAAGGCGGCAAACCGCGTAGAAAGAGATAACCTACATAAGATTCAAACAACCGAAACGCAATGAACACAATAAGGAAACTTATGGCAACCGCGCTCCTGACGGCGCTTGCCGCACTTGGAGCTTCGGCGCAGAAAACCGCCACCGAGGCCTTCAGCACAGCCCCACGCAAGGTGATGCCCATGCTCGACGAGAGCACCCGTCTGGACATGATTGACTATTACAACGCCAACATGGACACCCCCTCGGAAAACGCCTATGGCGGCAAATCGCGCATAACATCCATGAGCCCCGAGCAGCTCACCGTGCAAATGACCGATGCCACCCGGGTGCAGATAATAGTGCTGCCCGATGGCAAGCAGGGGCTAATAGGGGTGATAACCACCGTGGCATCGCCCACGCCCGACAGCCGCCTGTCAGTGTACAGCGGCGACTGGAGCCGCGACCTCACCGCCTCCACATTCACAAAGCCCGTCCTCACCGACTGGCTCACCGACGCGGGCCGGAAAAACATGTCCGAGGTGGAACTGACAGTGCCCTTCCTGCTCATAAGCTACACCTACGACCCGCAGACAAAAACACTTACACTCACCAACAACGCCCGGGAGTTTCTTGGCGACGACGTGTATGCCGACATCAGCTCCTACCTGCTCGGCAAAATCAACTACCGTTTCAACGGCAAACGCTTCGAAAAGGTGAAATGAACAGAAAAGCCGTAAGCCTAAGCCAGCTCAACCGGGCCATTGCCGGATTTCTGTCGCAGCCCTCGCTCACCAACGTGTGGGTGGTGGCCGAGCTGATGGATGTGCGCCTCTCGCGCGGCCACTGCTACATGGAGCTTGTGGAGAAGCAGCCCGACACCAGGACGGTCACCGCCCGCCTGCGCGCGGCTATATGGGCCAGCAACTACGGACGCATAGCAGCCAACTTTCATGCCGCCACCGGCCGGCAGCTGAGCAGCGGGGTGAAGGTGATGCTCTGCGGAACCGTGGGCTACCACCCCGCTTACGGACTCTCGCTGGTGGTGAGCGACATCGACCCATCCTACACCATGGGCGAAGCCGAGCGCAAGCGCCGAGAAATTCTTGAACGCCTCACCCGCGAGGGGATTATAAATGACAACCGCATGCTCCCTTGGCCCGATGTGGCGCTGCGTGTGGCAGTGATTTCAGCTCCCGGAGCCGCCGGCTACGGCGACTTTATGAACCAGCTCTACTCCAATCCGCTGAGCCTTCGGTTCGTAACCCGCCTTTTTGAAGCCCAGATGCAGGGTGAGCGCACCGTGCCCACTGTGATAGCAGCTCTGGACAGCATCGCTGCGCAGGCCGACAACTGGGACTGCGTGGTGATTATTCGCGGAGGCGGTGCTTCGAGCGAGCTCCAGGCTTTCGATGACTATCAGCTGGCGCTGAACGTGGCCCAATTTCCACTACCGGTGATTGTGGGCATAGGGCATGAGCGAGATGTGACGGTGCTTGACTACGTGGGCAACATGCGCGTGAAAACCCCCACGGCCGCAGCCGAATGGCTCATTGCCCACGGCGAGGAAGCTCTGGGGCGTCTGCGCGACATATCGCAACAGATTTACCGCACCGTGACCGAGCGCACCGCCGGCGCACGCACCCAACTGGCCCAACTGGACTCGATGCTGAGTGTGGCCCCCGAAGGAGCTGTCAGCCGTGCCGACGGGCGCCTGCGTCAGGCCACGGCCATTTTGGCCGGAACCGGACTGAGGCGCATAGTGCCCGAGCTCACACGGCTTGACCACATCCACCAGGCCATTGCCACCGCCCTTGCCAACACCCTGGGCCGCCGTTCCGACCGTCTGGACGCCACCGCGAGGCTGCTTGAGGCCTTGTCGCCCCGGGCTACCCTCAAGCGAGGATTCTCACTCACCTTGTACCGCGGCAAAGCCGTGCGAAACAGTTCGGAGCTTCCCGCCGGAGCCGATATAGAAACTTATTTGGCCAACGGCCACATCACATCGACAGTCAAGGACTTGTCAAACACGAAATAAACCCATGCAACAACCACAATTCAAACCGGTAAAAGAACTCACCTATAACCAAGCCGTCAGCGAGCTTGACAACATTCTGCGCACAATGCAGTCGGACAACTGCGACATTGACCTGCTCACCACCTATACCCGCCGCGCCACCGAGTTGCTTGCCGAATGTCGCAGCCGCCTCACCGCCACCGACGAGGAACTCAAAGCCATCCTGGCCAATCTGCAGTAAAGCGTAGCCCGTGATATTCGCGAAAAAAACATCGCCCGAAAGTTGGTTTTGAACCTCAAATGCTTTACCTTTGTAATCCGTTATGAAGAACGGATTTGACAACGACAAGTATCTGAAGATACAATCGGAGCACATCAAGGAGCGCATAGCTCAGTTTGGTAACAAGCTCTATCTTGAACTCGGTGGAAAACTTTTCGATGACTATCACGCCAGCCGCGTGCTGCCAGGCTTCCAGCCCGACAGCAAGTTGCGCATGCTCAGCCAGCTGCGCGACCAGGCCGAGATTGTGATCGTCATTTCGGCCGTTGACATCGAGAAAAACAAAGTAAGGCAGGACCTTGGAATAACCTACGACGTGGACGTGCTGCGTCTGCGCGAGGAATTCCAGAAACGGGGCTTCCTTGTGAGCTCCGTGGTGATAACCCACTACAACGGCCAGCGCAGCACCGACGCCTACCGCGAGCGGTTGGAGCGCATGGGCATCACATCCTACATCCACTACACCATAGAAGGCTACCCCAACAACGTGGGCCTCATAACCTCCGACCAGGGTTTCGGCCACAACGACTACATTGAAACCACCCGCCCGCTTGTCATTGTCACCGCCCCCGGCCCCGGCAGCGGCAAAATGGCCGTGTGTCTGAGCCAGCTTTACAACGAGCACAAGCGCGGAATAGAAGCCGGCTACGCCAAGTTTGAAACATTCCCCGTGTGGAGCCTCCCGCTCAAACACCCTGTGAACATTGCCTACGAAGCCGCCACCGCCGACCTCAACGACGTGAACATGATTGACCCCTTCCATCTGGAAGCCTACGGCAAAATTGCCATAAACTACAACCGCGACATTGAGATTTTCCCGGTGCTCGACGCCCTGTTTGAAGGCATCTACGGCAAGAACCCCTACAAATCGCCCACGGACATGGGCGTGAACATGGTGGGATTCTGCATAAGCGACGACGATGTGTGCCGCCGAGCCTCGAACAACGAAATCATCCGCCGCTACTTCACAGCCCTTTGCGCCATGGCCATGGGCAACGCTAACGAAAGCGAGGTTAGCAAAATTGGGCTTCTGTTCAAGCAAGCCGGCATAACCACCGCCTACCGCCGCACCATTGCCGAAGCCCGCGCCCGCGCCGAGCGCGACGAAGTGCCCTGCTCGGCCATAGAGCTGTCCGACGGCACCATTATCACAGCCCAGACCACACCCCTGCTCGGACCGAGCGCAGCCCTGATTCTCAACGCCATAAAACACCTTGCAGGCATAGACCACGAAGTGAAGCTCATTCCGCAGGACATGATTGAGCCCATACAGCACACCAAAATCAACTACTTGCGCAGCCGCAACCCGCGCCTGCACACCGATGAAGTGCTCGTGGCCCTGGCCGTGCTCTCCACCCATAACTCTGACTGCCGCCGGGCTCTGGAGCAGCTCCCGCAACTCCAGGGCTGTCAGGTTCACTCCACCGTGATGCTTGGCGAAGTGGACCACAAGATATTCAAGAAACTCGGCGTGGGTCTCACCTGCGACCCCGCAAAAAAACGTAAGTAACCCCTCCCCGGCCTCTCTCCGCATCCCTTACACGCCCCGTTTTTCCCCGACGGGGCGTGCAGGCAAGCAAGTTTTGATTTGTAGATTCGGAATAGATTTATTATTTTTGTC
>JAMPBC010000001.1:291510-312810 GCA_023666905.1 Bacteroides sp.
GCTCAATGGCTGACCGCCTCAGCGTTAACATATATTATGGGACAGGCTCTTAAAGCCATTCTCTTTTGAAATAAACTTCTCACCAATCCAAATAAACGTGCCCCGGAACCGACAATCGACCCGGGGCATTTGTTAAGTGGGGGAGGAGATAAAAGTAGTGGAGACGGTTATTTGCCGCCTACTTCGGGGATCTTGGTTTGTTTGGGTGCGGGCTTTTTCACCGGAGTGAGGCCGCGGTTGCGCAGCAGTGCGTCAACGCTGGGGCGGTGTCCACGGAATGTCACGTAGAGGTCCATGGGGTCGGCTGTGCCGCCAGCCTCAAGAACAAGTTCCTTGAATTTCTTTGCGGTGGCGGGATCAAAGATTCCTTTCTCCTTGAAAAGTTCGAATCCGTCGGAGTCAAGTACTTCGGCCCAAAGGTAGGTATAGTAGCCGGAAGCATAACCGTCGCTGCCGAACACATGGCGGAAGTAGGGGCTGCGATAGCGGAATTGAACTGTTTCAGGCATGCCAAGGGTGTTGGCCACATTCTTTTCGAAAGCGGTGATGTCCACGTCGGCTGTGGGGTTGAGCTTTCCGTACTGGAGGTCAAGCAGGGCGGCTCCTACAAGTTCGGTGGAAATGAAACCCTGATTGTGGGTCGAGGCCTTCTGAAGTTTCTCAATGAGCTCGTCGGGAATCACCTCGCCGGTCTTGTAGTGACGGGCGTATGTTTTGAGCAGTTCGGGTTCAAGGGCCCAGTGTTCGTGAATTTGCGAGGGGAGTTCCACAAAGTCTCGGTCAACGTTAGTGCCGGCCTGGCTGCGCAGATTGGCTTTAGTGAGCATGCCGTGGAGGCCGTGGCCAAATTCATGGAACATGGTCTCTACCTCATCGAGAGTGAGCAGAGCGGGGGTGTCGCCGGATGGCTTGGTGAAGTTACCCACGTTGAACACAATGGGGCGCTGGCTCTTACCGTCGGGGTCCACAAAGGCTCCCTGAAATTCGCTCATCCAGGCTCCCTGTCGCTTGGAGGCGCGAGGGAAGTAGTCGGTCATGAACACGGCCACATGGTTGCCGTCCTTGTCGGTAACATTGTAAACCTTAACTTCGGGGTTGTATTTGGGCGCGTCGGGCATTTCGGTGAATGTGATGCCGTAGAGGCGGTTGGCCATGGAGAAGATGCCTTCACGAACATTATCAAGCGAGAAATAGGCGCGAACCTCATCCTCGTCAAGGTTGTACTTGTCCTGACGAACCTTCTCGGCATAGTAGTAATAGTCCCAGGGCTCAATGGTTATGCCGTCGCCACGCTTGTTGGCCAGGGCTTGCATCTCTTTCACCTCATCGGCAACGCGGTTCACGGCTGGCTGCCAGATTTCCAGCAGCAGGTTTTCGGCAGCTTCGGGGGTCTTGGCCATAACGTTGTCAGTGGCGTAGGAGGCGAAGTTGTCGAATCCGAGGAGACGGGCTTTTTCGGAGCGGGCTTTGAGAATGCGGTTGATAACGGGTTTGTTGTCGTTTTTGCCCGATGATGCGAGGTTTATGTAGCCTTCGTACATCTGGCGGCGAAGGTTGCGATTGTCAGCATATTGGAGCAGCGGCAAGCGGCTTGGAGCATGGAGGGTAAAAAGCCATTGGTCGGGCTTGCCGGCTGCAACGGCGGCATCTTTTGCCTGTGCCACGGATGAAGCGGGGAGTCCGGCGAGCTTGGAGCTGTCGCTGACCCAAAGCTGGAAGGCGTTGGTGTCGTTGAGCAGATTTTTGTTGAACACGAGGTAGAGGTCCGTCAGCTCGGTGTTGAGTGCTTTAAGGCGTTCCTTGTCCTTTTCGGGCAGCAGTGCGCCATTGCGGGTGAAGCGTTTATAGGTCTGCTCCACTGCGCGGAGCTGCTGGGGGTTGAGGCCGAGTTGCTTGCGGCGGTCGTAGACCTGCTTCACGCGGTTGAAGAGTTCGGGATTCATCATCACCTCGTCCTGTACCTGTGAGTACATGGGGTAGGCTTTCTCGGAAATCGCCACCATTTCAGGGCATGACTCGGTTTCATCGAGGGCTGAGAATACGGTCATAACGCGGTTGAGGAGATTGCCGGCCTGTTCCATTGCAAGAATGGTGTTGTTGAAGTCGGGTGTGGCCCGGTTGCGGACAATGGCATCAATATCGGCCTTGTATTCCTTTATGCCCTGTTCAAGGGCGGGGAGATAGTCGGCGTAAGTGATTTTTTCAAACGGGGGGATGTTGTAGGGGGTGTTGTAAGGCTCCAGGAAGGGATTTGTGTGCCCCTGGGCGGGAGCGGCAGCAAATGATGTCATGGGTAAAACAATGCAAGCTGCAAGGGTTAGAATTGGTTTGAACATTGGTAGAATAGATATATTTAGTTTTCAGTTATTTCAAAGTAGGCAATGATGGGAAAATGGTCGCTTGAGCGGAGGGTCCCGTTGAACACCCGGAGCGGTTTGAGGTTTCCGCGATAAAGGATGTGGTCAATACGGAAAAAGAACCGGTCGGCATGGTAAGTGATGGCGGGTCCGAGTCCGGCTTGGCGATATGCGTCGGAAAGGTCGTTGCCCTGAATTACGCGCTGGGCGTAGCAGCCGGGAATGTCGTTGAAGTCGCCGCACACCAGCAGGGAGCCGCTTATGCTGTCCACGGCATCACGCACCACCATGGCTTGCTTGGCGCGTTCGCGGAAGGCTGAGGTGAGTTTGTGGATGAGCGAGGAGCGAATCACATTCAGGTCTTCGGTCTCGCCGTTGGTGAGGTGGTGGTAGATGGCTTTGTCGGTCGGCGTGAGGCCAAGTGACTGCAGGTGCAGGTTGAAGACTGTGAGGGTTTGTGAGCCTATGTTGACGTCGTAGCGGTCAACATCGTAGAGCCAGCGGTTTTCATGTTCCACGCGCACCACGGTGAAGGGGAAGTGAGAGAGGATGCCCATGCCGCGATTGTTGACGTGGCGGTAGGGGTATTGGGTCAGAAGGCGTTTGTGCTGGTCAGGCGAAATGTTTTTCACATCCGGTGTGAGTATTTGCTCGCCCTCCTGAAAAACAAGCAGGTGGGGGTTTTCCTCAAGAACATATTCAAGGGTGTGGTTTCCTTCGCCCACAATGCAGGAGTCGCGCGAGAAGTCATCGAGGTTGAGCATGTTGTAGGTCATCACCTTGATGTAGGGGTTGTGGTTTTGGCGAATGGACTCCACCGATGGGCGGAAGAGGTGAATGGGGCAATAAGTGATTATGGCGCTCCAGGAAATGATGAGTGACAGGGCTGTGACTACAGCACTGATTCTGAACCATAAAAGATTGACCATTAGGAGCAGAATTGACACCATGAGAATGATGGGAAAGAGCATGGCGGCGATAGCGCCGGAGGAGGATGTGGCGGGATCCATTTTGCCGCCGTAGGCCGAAAAAACCAATGCGGCCCCTACAACCACACTGACGAGTATGGCAATGGCGCGGAGGAGCTTGTTTTTTACGGGACGGGGAAATTTCATTGTTTCAAGCGGCGGCTGAGGTTGAAAAGTGTGGAACGTTCCGACTGCGAGAGCGAGTCAAAGCCGGAGCGGCGAATTTTGTCAAGTAGGAGGTTGAGGAGTTCTGTGTCGGAGAGAGAGGCGGAGGCTGTTTGCACAGTAGCTGAAGCAGGTTGGCCGGGGGCTATATGAGCTGTGTGCCGGCGATAGATGTGATAGAGGGCGGCCGCGGCCAAGCCGGCAATGGCTCCGCCAAGATGTGCGAAGTCGGTTCCGGGATTGTTGCCGGAGAAAAATATCAGGGCTATTGCAATCATTATGGCGGCAACCCATTTGAGTTTCATGAATCCGAAAAACACCCACACCCTGCTGTTGGGGTGGATGGCGGTAATGGCCACGGCCACGGCCATGACTGAGGCTGATGAGCCTATAAGTCCCGCACCGGGACCGCCTACGGTAGCCGCCCACGACAGAAAGGAAAGGGCGCCGATGAGACCGCCTGAAACATAAACGGAGAGGAATATGCGGTTGCCGCACATGCTTTGCAGGAACATGCCGAACCATGCGAGCCACAGCAGATTGAAAATGAGGTGTGATGGGGAGTATTGTGTGACCATGTAGGTGAACCAGGTACAGGGCGCTGCGAAAGCCGTTGCCGGGTCGGCCGGGAGGCTGAGTGCCGAGAGGGAGAGGTCAATCCACTGTGGGTGGCCGGAAAGGTTGCCCATGGCGGCAATGAGGCGCAGAGCCACAAAGATGAGGCCATTGCACCATAGAAGCCAGCTCAGGGCCGATTTACGGCCAAAGGCTTGCCGATATTGCGCATTAATAATATCCGCCATGAATTATGCCTTTCTTTTTCCAGTAAAGGATTATGAAGAATGCAATGAGCATGCCACCGAGGTGGGCGAAGTGAGCCACTCCGTCGGTGCTGACGCTGAGTCCCATGAGCAGTTCAATGACCACAAATCCGGTAATCATCCATTTAGCTTTGATTGGAACGGGGATAAACAGGAAGTACATGGGGCGGTTGGGGAAAATCATTCCGAAAGCGAGGAGGGTGCCGTAGATGGCGCCCGAGGCTCCCACGGTTGTGAAGATGTTGAGGTTGTTGGCCATAATGTCGGGATTGGCGGCAAGATATTGGCCGATTGTTTCAACGGAAGTGTGGTTGAGAATGGCCAGATCTTTTTCAATCATTGCCGGGAGGGTGAAAGCCCACACGCCTTCCTGGATGAGTGCCGCACCGAAGCCGCAGCTTATGTAGAAGAAGAGAAAGCGCTTGGCCCCGAACATGCGTTCAAGCACCACGCCGAACATGAACAGGGTGAACATGTTGAAGAACAGGTGGGAGAACTGAGTGGTGCTGTGCATGAACATGTAGGTGAACAACTGAGCCGGATTGAAATCGGGCGCTTCAATGTAATGCAGGGAGAAAAGGCGCATGAACACGGAGTTGTCGTGGCGCCCCATGACCATCATTGCCAACCAAACAATGAAATTGATTATTATCAGATTCTTGGTGACCGAGGGGAGTGACTTTATGATGTTGCCGAATTGGTTCATTTGAAAGCAGCGTGTTAAAGGTGAAATTGGCTGAAGTGTGACAGAAAACCACACGTGCACCGAATTGAAATACAAAAGTACAAAAAATAGTGCGAATTGACGGGATTTTCGCCGTAAAGGAGCAATAATTTAAAATTTTGTTATTTTTTTTTGATTTTGTTGTGAAACCCCCAATATTTATTGTTATATTTGTCGCGATAAGCCCAAAAGAGGCAAAAACGTGCTAAAAATTAACCGATTAATCTTGACACCATTCAAAAACTGACAATATAATTTAAACTTCATACACAAAAACAAAATCATGAACAAGACAGAACTTATCAATTCCATTGCTGAAAAAGCTAACCTCAGCAAGGTTCAGGCCAAGGCCGCTCTTGAAGCAACCATCAACACAATCAGCGAACAGCTTGCCAAGGGTGACAAAGTGGCTCTTATTGGCTTCGGAACTTTTTCAGTAGCAGAGAAAACCGCACGCAAGGGCATCAATCCCCGCACCAAGGAAGTTATTGAAATCCCTGCCCGCAAATCGGTTAAATTCAAAGCCGGCGCCGAGCTCAACGACGTTGTAAAATAAGAACACAGAGCGGCTTGCCTCAATGTTTATGCAAGTATTAAAGCCCATAACCGAACGAGGTTGCCTCCGTCTGAGAGGCAACCTCGCTGTTGTTCACGCCTAAGCTAATAGGTGAGTGGGCGTTGTCGAAATGGTGCGGAGTTTTCAATACCGTTACCATAAATTTCGTAACTACCGGTCGGGACAACGGAATGGTTGGTTCTGGTAGTGGAAGTTGGTGGGGGTTCTTTGGTGGTGGCGGGCAATATTCGGGGGATGGGTGCGTTATTTAATCATTGAACTGATTTGATTAATGAAGAAAGCACTCCGTAACATATTTTTGCTGCTGCCGGTGTTGACGGCGTTGTTTGCTATGGCTGTGCCTGCGAGCGCGCAGCGGTTTAACGACAAGCTGCAGAACCGTCCGTATGCCGATTTGCGCCGCTGGCATCTTGGTTTTTCAATAGGTGTTCACACTCAGGATATAAACTTCACTCACAATGGCTTGCTGACCGAAGATGGCCACAGCTGGTACATGGAGCATCCGTCGTTCTCGCCGGGCTTTTGTGTGAACGGTTTGTTTGACTTGAGACTGAACGAGTGGTTCAACTTGAGGGTTTCGCCGGGAATGTATTTCGGCAACCGCGATGTGACCATTGTTGATGTGAACACTGTTGAAAATGAGACGCCGCTGCAGTACAGGCAAAACATTAAGACGGCTTATCTTGTGGCGCCGATTGACCTGAAGTTTTCGGGGCAGCGTTACCGTAATTGCCGGCCGTATTTGACCGGCGGCGTTATGCCGGCGTTTAACCTGACCCGCAAGCAGGGCGATTATCTGCGGCTAAAGTCAAGCGATTTCTATCTCACTCTCGGACTTGGATTTGACTTTTATCTGCCATTTTTCAAGTTTAATCCGGAGGTGAAGTTTTGCTTCGGACTTACTGATGTGATTGACCACAAGCGAACCGATCTGGCCGATGACCCGCAGAAATTTCAGATAACACAGTCGTTAACAAAGGCGCGCTCCAACATGGTTGTGCTTACATTTTATTTCGAGTAAGGGACATGGGAAGAGCGATAAGATATGTTTTGCTGATTGTGGCGGCGTTGACGCTGCGGCCGGCTATGGCGCAGACTGACGCGCAACTCACGCAATACTATGAGGTGCCGTCTTACTACAATGCGGGCGCCATTGGAAATTCAGATATGATTCGCATTCGCTTGGGCTCGAGGATGCAGTGGGTGGGCATTGACAATGCTCCGCGTACGTTCCTTGCCATGGCCGACATGCCGGTTAAGCTTGGCAGCAAGCGCCTGGGTGTGGGTTTGATGGCCAGCCAGCAGTCGGAGGGTTTGTTCAGGAATCTGTCCATTAACTTGCAGGCGGGCTATAAGTTCAAGTTGTTCAAGGGCACCATGACGGCCGGATTGCAAGTTGGATATGCCAACGAGGTGTTCAAGGGCTCGGAGGTGTTCATTCCGGATGGCGACGACTATCACGAGACTACGGATGAGGCTATTCCGCGCACCGATGTTTCGGGCAACGCGTTTGATTTCGGGGCCGGCCTTTTCTATGTTCATCCCAAGTTCTGGGCCGGTGTTTCGGGAACACACCTCACATCGCCCACCATAAAATTTTCGGACAGCAACGAGTTTGGCGGGGGCGGAAGCACGGAGTCAACGGAAAATAACCGCGGCGATTATGAATTTCAATTGCGTCGGACGGTGTATTTTATGGCGGGAAGCAATATTCCGATAAAAAATACGTTATTTGAAGTGATGCCCTCGATGATGGTTAAAAGCGACTTTACGTTCACGCGAGCCGAGTTAATGGGTCGGGTACGCTACAAGAAGTTGTTCACCGTTGGCTTAGGATACCGATATGACGATGCGGTTTTGGCAACGCTGGCCGCGGAGTACAAGGGATTTTTCATAGGCTACAGTTTTGACTATCCCCTGTCGGCAATCTCAAAGGCTTCAACCGGGAGCCATGAAATAATAGCCGGTTACAGTCTCAAACTGAATTTATCGGAAAAAAACAGGAATAAGCACAAGAGTATTCGCATAATGTAAAATATGAAAAATCCAATTCTCTATCTCATTATCATAATATTGGCCGTTGGCATAAGTTCATGTGCCTCGGGTTCGCGCAACTATGCGGGAGGCGAGGTGACCGGAGTGGGCGGTTCGTCGTGGGCTGAGCCTACGCCTTACGGAATGGTGTTGGTTAACCGCGGATCCATGAAGATTGGTCCGTCGGAGGCCGACTCAGTCTGGAATTTGCGTGCCGATTCGCGCGGCATGTCGGTTGATGCATTCTGGATGGATGAAACCGAGGTTACGAACGGCAAATACAAGCAGTTTGTGTACTGGGTGCGCGACTCCATTATCCGTGAGCGCCTTGCCGATCCTGCCTACGGTGGCAACGAAGAGTTCAAAATCGAGGAGGACCGTGAAGGTAATCCCATTACTCCGCGCCTGAATTGGAGCAAGCCTATTCCCTGGCGTAACCCCAACGAGGATGAGGCGCGCGCCATCGAGAGCGTGTACCGGGTGAATCCCATTACCGGTGTGAAGGAGCTCGACCCCGAGCAACTGAACTATCGCTACGAGATTTACAATCACACCGAGGCTGCCAAGCGCAAGCACCGGTTGAATCCTGCCCGCAGGGAGTACAACACAGATAAGCCCGTGCCCACGGATGTGCCTGTTATTTCAAAGGACACCGCTTTCATCAGCGATAACGGCGAGATTGTTCGCCAGACCATAACCCGCGGTCTGACTTCGGACTATGATTTCCTGAACACTTACATTGTGAACGTTTATCCCGATACCACAGCGTGGATCAACGATTTTGAAAATGCCTACAACGAACCTTACGTGAGAATGTATTTCTCGAACGGCGGCTATAATGACTACCCGGTGGTGGGAGTGAGCTGGGAGCAGGCCAACGCGTTCTGCAACTGGCGCACTGATTACCTCAGACGTGCTCTTGGTCGCGAGGGAGTTTATGTGGAACCTTACCGCTTGCCCACGGAGGCCGAGTGGGAGTATGCCGCCCGTGCCGGTGTGAACGAGAACAAGTTCCCGTGGGAGGGTGACCTGCCGCTCACGGAGGAGAAGGGGTGTTTCTACGCCAACTTCAAGCCGCAGGAGGGTAATTATGTTCAGGACGGCCATTTGATAACATCAAGAGTGGGCACATACACACCCAACGACTTCGGGCTGTATGACATGGCCGGCAATGTGAGCGAATGGACATCGACAGCCTTCACCGAGGCTGTGAGCAAGCTGACATCGGACATGAACCCGGAGTATCGCTACGATGCGGCCAAGGAGGACCCCTACAAGCTTAAGCGCAAGATTGTGCGCGGCGGTTCGTGGAAAGATGTGGCTCATAACATCCGCTCGGATCTTCGCATGTGGGAGTACCAGAACGAGCAGCGTTCCTACATAGGCTTCCGCTGTGTACGCACCCAGATAGGCTTTGCAAAAGGCAACAAACTAAAAAAATAATAGCTGAACACACACCAATCAGTTCCAAGAAAAATGGGAAAAATCAAACGATATAAAAATGCCGTAGAGCGCTTTATTTCAAGCGAAGGGGGCCAGCGATTCTTCAATTTCGCCTACAGTATAGGTGCCGCAATTGTGATTTGGGGCGCGCTGTTCAAGATTCTTCACTTGCCCGGCGGCAACACGCTGCTGTCAATAGGTATGGGTACGGAGGTGCTTATGTTTATCCTCACGGCCTTTGACCGTCCGCCGCGTGAGTATAACTGGGAGGATGTGTTCCCGGTCCTTGCCACCAAGAATCCGGAGGATCGCCCTGACTTCGCCATCGGCGCGCAGGCTCAGCCGCAGCCCATGTTTGTGACCGATACTTACAATGAGCCGTCACCGACACCCGCAGCTGCACCGGCACAGGTGTCGCTTGCCGGAGCAACGACAATGGAGGGCGCCTCGGAGCAGTTCATTGACCAGATGACCGGCATAGCGCAGCAGATGGCTCAGCTGAAGGCTACCACCGAAGCGCTGAACCAGGTGAGCCAGACACTGCTTGACAGTTACAAGGCCATTACCGAGAACTCGGAGAACATTACGGCGAGCTCAACTGGCTATGTTGACCAAATGCAGGCTCTGAACCGCAACATTTCGGGCTTGAACACCATTTATGAGATTCAGCTTAAGAGCGTGTCGTCGCAGCTTGACGCCATTGACCGCGTGAACCGTGGCATTAAGGATATTTGCCAAATGTACGAGAACAGCGCCATGCAGAGCTCGCGCTACTGCGAGGAGAGCGAAAAAATGACCATGTACATGCAGCAGCTCAATCAGGTTTATGAAAAGATGCTGCGGGCAATGACAGTAAACATGGCTGTGGCAGGTGCCCCTATGGGTCAGCCGGCAGCCGGACAATCACAATCAAATAACGCATAATAAAAGTCCATGGCACAGTCCAACACACGTTTGTCGCCACGTCAGAAAATGATCAACCTGATGTACATTGTTCTGACAGCCATGCTTGCATTGAATGTGTCGAGCGATGTGCTCGACGGGTTCATGCAGGTGGAGGATGGACTTGCACGCACAAACGTCAACGTTAACCGGCGTAATGCGGCCATCTACTCGGAGCTGAAGGCGCTGAGCGCCGATGATCCGGTCAAAATGGCAGCCTGGATGGGCAAGGCCGATTCAATAAGGCGTGAGTCAGTGCAGCTGTACACTTTGATTGATTCATTGAAGCTTGCCATTGTGCATGAGGCCGATGGCAAGGAGGGCACGCTTGCCAACATCCAGAACCGCGACGACATTGACGCGGCCTCCATTGTGATGCTTGACCCCTCGACTCTGCGCGGAGCTTTTCTGCGCGGGCGGGTTGATGATTTCCGCACGCTTGTGGAGAAAGTTGTGGTTGATTCGGTGCGCCGTGCAAGTGTCGATGCGGTGCTGTCGACCAAGCCGTTCCAGCGCAAGGGTACGTTAGTGGCCCAGAACTGGGAGGAAGCCAAGTTCGACAATCAGCCGGCGGTAGCAGCCATCACGCTACTGACCAAGTTGCAGAACGATGTGCGCTATGCCGAGGGTGAGGCGCTGTTGTCAATAGCGGCGTTGAGCCAGGGCAAGTCGATTGCTGAAATCACCGGTTCGGAAATGATAGCCAATGACTTGAACGCATTTGTGGTTCCGGAATCGCGCATGGTCATGCGAGGTGGCCGCTACAGTGCCGACATTGTTTTGGCCGCGATTGACACGGCCGCCCGTCCAACCGTTTATGTGGGAGGCCGCCCCATTGCCAACGGCCATTACGAATTCACACCAAGCTCGTCGGGCACGTTCAACTTTTCGGGCTACATTGAAGTGCCCCACCCCGACGGAAGCAGTACCCAGCATCCATTCACATCATCTTATACAGTTTTAGAACCTTTCGCCACTGTTTCGGCAACAATGATGAATGTTCTCTATGCCGGAATAGACAACCCCATAAGCATATCCATTCCAGGCGTGCCGCAGAGCGCCGTGCAGGCCTCGATGACCAACGGCTCGCTGACCAAAACGGCCGACGGATGGGTGGCTCGCCCGGCCAACGTGGGCACTGACGCGGTTATAAGCGTGTCGGCCGAGCTTGAGGGGCGCATGCAAAACATAGCCACACACAGTTTCCGTGTGCGCAAGTTGCCTGATCCTACTCCTTATTTGGCCATAGGCAACGACCGATACAAGGGTGGCAAGCCCATAAGCAAGCAAGCCATTGCCGGAGCCGGAGGCCTTAAGGCGGCCATTGACGACGGATTGCTTGACATTCAGTTTCAGGTTCTGAGTTTTGAAATGATCGTGTTCGACTCGATGGGCAACGCCATTCCCGAAGTTTCGGCCGGTGCCTCGTTCTCGGAGCGTCAGCGCGACGCCATCAAGCGATTGGGTCGCGGCAAGCGGTTCTTCATATCGCGTATCCGCGCCAAGGGTCCCGACGGGATTGAACGAACACTCTCACCAATGGAAATTCTTGTCAATTAAAGCATAATGCAAATGAAATATATCCACATAATTGTAATGGCCCTCTCGGCATTGTTTTGCCTTGAAGCCGCGGCTCAGGACAACAGTACGGCTACCATGCGCCGCGGGTCGCGAAAAAATGATAAATCGGACTCGAACACCGAGGTGAGCGCCCGCATGCAGCAGCGTATGACTACGCCGCGGGCATCGGATGCGGACCTTTCGTGGATGCGCGTGATTTATCGTCAGCTGGACCTTACCAAGGCAGCGAATGCTCCGCTTTATTTCCCCGAGCCCCCGCTTAACGGCGAGGAGAACCTGTTCCGCACCATAATGCGATTGGTTGCCGACGGGAAGCTGAAAGTATATGAGTATCTTGACGGTCGTGAGATTTTCACTGACCAATATGCTTTGGCCACCAAGGATGTTCTTGACCGCTTTCACATTGAGTATAAGCTGGCCAAGGGAAGCACTGACAAGCGTCCGCGCTACACGATTGACGAGCCGGACGTGCCGGCCGACGAGGTGCTGTCCTACTACGTGATTGAGCGTTACGAGTTCGACAACCGAACGAACAAGCTCCGTACTGTTATCGAGGCTATTTGTCCGGTGCTTCACCGCTCGGACGAGTGGGGCATGGAACCGTTGAAGTATCCTATGTTTTGGGTTAAATTCGACGATTTGCGCCCTTACATGTCGACACAGAATATTTTTGTGAGCGATGACAACAACCTGCCCTCATGCACATACGATGACTTTTTTCTTCTCGGACTCTACGACGGAGACATTATAAAGACCCGCAACTTGCGCAATCAGTCAATGATGCAACTTTATCCCGATGCGGATGATTTGAAGCGTGCGCGCGACAGCATTCAGACGTCGCTCGATAGCTTCGAACGCAAGCTTTGGGTTCCGAGCCTTGAGGAGCTTCAGGCACGCCGTGAGGCCAAGGAGCTTGCCGAGTCAAAGGCTCAGGAGGTTGCAACGGACGATTCAACCGCCGTTGAAGAACCTCGCAAGGTGCGTTCGCGCCGTCCGGCAGCCAAAAGTACACGCGCCAAGAAGGAGAAGGTGGCCAAGGTGAAAGCCAAAAAGGCCAAGGCTCCGAAGGCAAAGTCGGCATCTTCGGCCACAAGGAGCGTGCGTAACCGCAAGCGTTGACATTTCTAACATATAACAAAATTGCCCGGTTCCGGCATTGTGCCGCAGTTTGGGCAAAGCAATAATAAACAAAAACGCCCCGAGGGGCGTTTTTGTGTTATATGAGAGCACCAGAACTGGACATAAAGCTTATTCGCCTTGACGAAGATAAGGAACGGATTCATTTTCACCGTTGGGAGATACTGCGTTACGACGGCACTCCGGTGGACGTGAATTTGTTTACGGACTTTTCATATAGGGCCGGGCAGCACATTGTGCGGCTATCGCTTGCAGCGCGCTACACCACGGTGCGCGAGCTTATGAGCCGCCGGCTGCTTGACTACGGCATTACCGCCGATTTTGAACTGATAGGCTCGGATGTGGAAACGAGTTCGGAGGAGATTGTGGTTAATTCGGACCTCGTGAGGCTTATGATTGGTGTTGGATTAGGCGCGCTGCGGGGCATGGTGGCCTTGCGGACTTCGCACACTTTTTTGGCTCATTATCCGCTTCCGGTTTACAATGTGGATACTTTGATGGAGCCTATTATAAATGCTTCGCGCACGGTGAATTTTTATTGAGCCTCGGAATTGTCCTTGAAATTATCGCCTTAAGCAGGCTGATATTTTCCCCGTTCCACGCAACCGGTTTCGGGGAAGTTTTAATGTGTGCGGGAGGGTTGAAAATGTGAGGGGTAAGAGTTGTTATGCGTCGGGATCGAATTTGTTGAATAATTTTTCAATAAGTGATTGCTTTGGCATTTTCACGTGGACACTTGAGCGGTTATCCTTTTTGTTGAGGAATATGATGGACGAGTGGAGCACTATGGCAATGCAGTCCTCAAACTCCACAATGGCGTGGATGTGGCTCAGTGGAATTTTACGGAAGGGCGAATCGGCCGGGAAGCTGCCAATAACAAGGTTGGCGTGATTGTCCACGGCAATATCGTGAAACTCGAACAGATGAGTGAACAGGAGGTCAATCTCCAGGTCATCGGCCGAGAGAGGTGGCTTTTTGTAGGTTTTGTATAATTGATCTATTACTTTCTGAGTGATCATTACTTCAAAGACTTTTGATTGGGAGGGCGTTAAATTTCCACAGGCGATATGCAGGTGGGGTATTTAATAAACGTTCCAATTGGTGCAACTGTTCACTTTTGATGGGGTGAGAATGCGGCGCCAAGCAATTGCAAGGCGCCGCACTCTGTTATGGGTGTTTGGAAGCCGGGGATATGGCTTCCAACGGGGTTGTCAGGCAAGGAATCCGAGGAGGACACCGGCGGCAACTGCGGAGCCGATTACACCGGCCACGTTGGGGCCCATGGCGTGCATGAGCAGGTAGTTGGAGGGGTCATATTCCAAACCGAGGTTGTTGGAGATACGAGCCGACATGGGCACGGCTGAAACACCGGCATTACCAATGAGGGGATTGATTTTCTTCTCTTTGGGGAGCACGAGGTTGAAGAGCTTGACAAACAGCACGCCGCTTGCAGAGGCAATGATGAATGCCATGAAACCAAGTGCGAAGATGCCGATGGTTTGGGCGGTGAGGAATTCGGAAGCCTGAGTGGATGCGCCCACGGTCATGCCAAGGAGAATGGTGACAATGTCGGTGAGGGCATTGGAGGCTGTTTTGGCAAGACGGTTGCACACGCCACATTCGCGAAGCAGGTTACCGAAGAAGAGCATACCGAGCAATGGAATGCCTGAGGGAACCACGAAGCAGGTGAGAAGCATGCCCACAATGGGGAAGATGATTTTCTCGTTCTGCGACACCGCACGGGCCGGACGCATTTTAATCAGACGCTCTTTCTTGGTGGTGAAGAGTCGCATGATGGGGGGCTGGATAACGGGCACAAGAGCCATGTAGGAGTAGGCCGACACGGCTATGGCACCCATAAGGTTCGGAGCCAGCTTGGATGAGAGGAATATGGCTGTGGGGCCGTCAGCGCCACCGATAATGGCAATTGCACCGGCCTGATCGGGGGCGAATCCAAGCAGGAGTGCCACCATGTAGGCACCGAAGATACCGAACTGTGCGGCGGCTCCGATGAGCATGAGTTTGGGGTTGGCAATAAGTGCCGAGAAGTCAGTCATGGCACCGATGCCAAGGAAAATCAAGGGGGGATACCATCCGGCGCTCACGCCATTGTAAAGAATGTTAAGCACGGAGCCCTCTTCGTAGATGCCCACTTCTAGGCCGGCGGTGGTGTCAAAGGGGATGTTGCCTATGAGCATACCGAAGCCAATGGGCACAAGGAGCATAGGCTCGAAATTCTTTTTGATGGCGAGCCAGATGAAGAACAGTCCCACGGCGAGCATAATGAAATGTTCCCATGTGGCGTTGTGGAAACCGGTTAGGTTCCAGAACTGTTCCAGGTTATTGAGCAGGAATTGACCAAAGTCCATAATTTAAAATTCTATGGTGGTTAAGATTTTCAGTCAATTGTGAGGATGAGACCTCCTTCAAGAATGGCGTCGCCGGGGTTGGCGTCAATGCTTTTCACCACGCCGTCGCGTCCGGCATGGATGGCATTTTCCATTTTCATTGCTTCAAGCACGGCAACGGTGTCGGCGGCTTTAACGGCATCGCCAACCTTGACGTTGATTGAAACAACTGTTCCGGGCAGGGGAGCGGTTACTTTGTGTCCGGCGCCGGCGGCCGCGGTGGGTTTGGCAATCACTTTTGCGCCTTCGGCAGTGCGGGGAGCGGCCGAGGGGCGGGGAGCGTTGATAATGGTCACCGGTTTTTTGGCTTGGTCAAGCTCGACTTTGTAAGGCACGCCGTTGACTTCAACTTCAGCAATGTTGTTGTCAATGTCGCCCACTGCAACTTTATAAGTGGTGCCGTTGATTTTATATTTATATTCTTTCATCGGTTGATTCGGAAATTTTGATATTGTTTTTGATTGATGAGTTTTGGGTTGGCTGGAGAGTTACCGCTGAGGCATTTGGCGGAGATTGTAGATTTTGGAGCTCCAAGGCGAATAGGTGCGTTTCACCTTATTAATAGTGAGCACGGTGTTTTCGCGGTCGTGAGCATCGAGATGTTCGTGGAGCGCCATTACAATTGCGGCAATCTCTTCGCCGGAGTCATGTCCCTTACGTTCTTCAACGGGGAGCTCGGAGCGTTTTGTGCCCTTGGACGCGGCTTTGTTGTGCTGGAGCACACGTTCGCCAATCTTGCTGATTATGTAGAAGCAGACGCAGAGAAGCAGGAGTGCGCTGAACACGATGCCCATGGCCATGATGGCCATTGCAAAGCCGTTTTTGTCCTGCTGGGCAAACATGTCGATTTTGTCGTTTGTCTCGCGGATTTTGTTGTTTGAGCTCGGAGTAACGGGCCGTCCTTCCGAATCGTTTCGTATTTCCCAAGCGGCTGCGCCGAGTGCGTGGCCGTTTTTATCCATGTCAATGCCATCGGCTATGCGGGCATAGGATTGGTTAGCTCCCAACGCTGCGGGGATTGTTACGGAGTCAATGAGGGTTTTGCCGTCGGCGTCGAACACGGCCACCCAGTTTTCACGTCCCGGAGTGAGGGTGAAGTTGGTGTGGAAAGTGCCGAGTGTCGGTTTCCCGTCGGCCCAGAACACCACATGCTGGCGCTTGGGCAGTTTGGTTTGCACATCGCCTAACGGCACGGGATACATCAACGCCTTGCGTTGCTTAACGGTGAGTTCGGGGTTAAGCGTGGCAGGGTTGTTGGTGATGAACACGCTGGCAATGTTTAGCGGAGCGTGGGTGGTGTTGAACAGCTCAATCCAGGCGTTGTGATGTCCGTAATCGTCAACGTAGTTGCTGTCGTTGACCACCATCACTTCGTTGATGCGGAGGTTCCGACGGCTTTGCGCTGCGACAGTGGCACCACAGAAGGCTACTATCAAGAGCAGGGTTAATATTTTCTGTTTCATGAGTGAAATTCTCTGTAAATTTATGTAAAGTAGGGTAACTGAGGAGATTACAGAGGAATGTTGCCGTGCTTTTTGGCCGGATTGGTGAGTTTCTTTGTGGCCAATTGCTGCAGGGCGCGAATCACGCGGAAACGAGTGTTGCGAGGCTCGATTACGTCGTCAATATAGCCGTAACGTGCTGCATTGTAGGGGTTGCAGAACAGTTTGTTGTATTCGGTTTCCTTTTCGGCGAGAACGGCTTTGGGGTCTTCGGCGGCTTTGGCTTCGCGGGCGTAGAGAACTTCAACGGCACCTGCGCCACCCATAACGGCGATTTCGGCAGTGGGCCAAGCGTAGTTCATGTCGCCACGGAGTTGCTTGCAGCTCATCACAATGTGGCTGCCGCCATAGCTCTTGCGGAGTGTAACGGTTACTTTGGGCACGGTGGCTTCGCCGAACGCGTAGAGGAGTTTTGCGCCGTGCAGAATCACGCCGTTGTATTCCTGGCCGGTGCCGGGGAGGAATCCGGGAACGTCGACGAGTGTTACCAAAGGAATGTTGAATGCGTCGCAGAAGCGAACGAAGCGGGCACCCTTGCGTGAAGCGTTGCTGTCGAGCACGCCGGCAAGATATTTGGGCTGGTTGGCAACGATGCCCACGGCCTGACCGTTGAAGCGAGCGAAACCAACAATGAGGTTCTTGGCATAGTTGCGCTGAACTTCCAGGAATTCGCCGTTGTCGATGATGGCACCGATAACTTCGTACATGTCGTAGGGACGTGTGGGTGAGTCAGGGATAATGTCGTTCAGTGAGTCCTCAAGGCGGTCAATGGGATCGTTACATTCTTTCAAAGGAGGATCTTCGAGGTTGTTCTGAGGAATGTAGCTGAAGAGCTTGCGGATTATGCGCAGGCAGTCTTCGCCATCTTCAGCGGCGAAGTGAGCTACACCGCTCTTGGAAGAGTGTACTTCGGCACCGCCGAGGGCGTCCTGGGTCACATCTTCGCCGGTAACCGTTTTCACAACTTTGGGACCGGTGAGGAACATGTAAGAGATGCCCTTGGTCATGATGGTGAAGTCGGTGAGGGCGGGGGAATAAACGGCACCGCCGGCGCAGGGGCCGAGGATGGCCGAGATTTGCGGAATTACGCCGGAGGCAAGGATGTTGCGCTGGAAAATTTCAGCATATCCTGCCAGTGCGTTGATGCCCTCCTGGATGCGTGCGCCGCCTGAGTCGTTGAGACCGATGACGGGTGCGCCCATCTTCATGGCCATATCCATGATTTTGCATATTTTCAGAGCCATTGTTTCGCTGAGCGAACCACCGAACACGGTGAAGTCCTGAGCGAAAACGTAGACCAGGCGTCCTTCAATGGTACCGTAACCGGTAACCACGCCGTCACCTAAATATGATTTCTTTTCCTGACCGAAGTTGTGGCAGCGGTGGCGCACAAACATGTCGATTTCTTCAAACGAGCCTTCGTCCAGCAATTGCGCTATGCGTTCGCGGGCGGTGTATTTGCCGCGGTCATGCTGTTTCTGAATGGCTTTTTCGCCGCCACCCAGGCGGGCTTCATTGCGCAGGGCTATAAGCTCCTGAACTTTTTCAAGCTGATTACTCATTGCAAGAGAATGGGTTATGTGGGTTGTTTTGTTAACTGGCCCGGCACCGGCGCAAATCGGTGACTAACTCCGGTACAGCGGGCGCGGTTGTAAAATTGGATTTATTTCTTTTTGGGGTCTTCGCAGAGTTCCACCAATGTTCCGCAAGTGCTCTTGGGGTGTACAAAGGCAATGTTGAGGCCTTCGGCACCTTTGCGGGGGGCTTTGTCAATGAGGCGTCCGCCTTTTTCTTCAATTTCAGCCAAAGCGTTGGCCACACCGTCCTCAACGGCAAAGGCAATGTGCTGGATGCCGCCACGGCCGCCATTGTTGGCGATGAATTTGGCAATGGCACTTTCAGGAGCGGTGGCTTCGAGAAGTTCTATTTTGGTTTGGCCGACTTTGAAGAAGGCTGTGCGCACCTTCTGGTCAGGTACTTCTTCAATTGCAAAGCATTTGAAACCGAGCATGTTTTCGTAGAAAGGAATGGCCTCGTCAAGCGAAGTGACGGCAATGCCAACGTGTTCAATGTGGGAAATGTCCATGATATTGATAATTGATTTATTAATTAATTGTTGTTCAGTTTGTTATGCGGGTTTTGTCCGCGGTTTGTTTCATCTTTGCAAATTTACGAAATTATTTCGTAAAACATGATGTTTCACCTAAATATTTATAAAAGCGCCGTTTCACGCTTATGATTATGCCATTTCAGGCGTGCAGCGGAGTGACAAAATGGCAATATTGTGTCAGTTCGTACGTTACCGGTGTAATGTGTTGTGGTTAAATGCTTTGTGCGTTGGTCAACTTTTTGGCATAAAATTTGTTTTATTCATTGACAGCAGACGGCTCGAAGCATGAGCCCGATGCTTTGTGAGATAAATCAAAATTCAAAAAAAATATAACTAAACTTTCTAACATTATGGGAAAAATTATTGGTATTGACCTTGGAACAACCAATTCATGCGTAGCCGTGCTTGAAGGCAACGACCCCGTGGTTATTCCTAACAGCGAAGGACGTAACACCACTCCTTCAATTGTGGCTTTTGTGGATGGTGGCGAACGTAAAGTAGGTGACCCCGCCAAGCGTCAGGCCATCACTAACCCAAAGCGCACAATCTATTCGATCAAGCGCTTCATGGGCGAGACATACGATCAGGTTAAGAACGAAATAGAGCGCGTGCCTTACAAAGTGGTTCGCGGCGACAACGGTACTCCTCGCGTTGACATCGACGGCCGTGAATACACTCCTCAGGAAATCTCGGCAATGATTCTTCAGAAAATGAAAAAGACTGCCGAGGATTATCTGGGACAGTCCGTTTCTGAAGCCGTAATCACAGTGCCTGCTTACTTTAACGATTCACAGCGTCAGGCTACCAAGGAAGCCGGTGAAATTGCAGGTCTTACCGTTAAGCGTATTGTCAATGAGCCTACTGCCGCCGCGCTTGCCTATGGTCTTGACAAGACTGACAAGGATCAGAAAATTGCTGTGTTCGACCTTGGTGGCGGTACATTCGATATTTCAATCCTCGAACTTGGCGACGGTGTGTTTGAAGTTAAGTCGACCAACGGCGATACCCACCTTGGCGGTGACGACTTTGACCACGTGATTATTGATTGGCTTGCCGATGAGTTCCAGAAGGACGAGGGCGTTGACCTGCGTCAGGACCCAATGGCTCTCCAGCGTTTGAAAGAGGCTGCCGAAAAAGCCAAAATCGAGCTTTCAAGCACCACTTCCACTGAAATCAACCTTCCCTACATTATGCCTGTCAACGGCATTCCAAAACACTTGGTGAAGACCTTGACCCGTGCAAAATTCGAGCAGCTTGCCGATAAGCTCATCCAGGCCACAATCAAGCCTTGCGAGCAGGCTCTTAAGGATGCCGGCCTCACAGCCAAAGATATTGACGAAGTTATTCTGGTAGGTGGTTCGACCCGTATCCCGGCCATTCAGCAGATCGTTGAGAAATTCTTTGGCAAAGCTCCTTCAAAGGGCGTTAACCCCGACGAGGTTGTGGCCGTAGGTGCAGCCATTCAGGGTGGTGTGCTCTCCGGCGATGTGAAGGATGTGCTTCTGCTTGACGTTGTGCCTCTGTCAGTGGGTATTGAAACCCTTGGCGGTGTGATGACCAAGCTTATTGAAGCCAACACCACCATTCCTACCCGCAAGAGCGAGACCTTCTCTACTGCAGCCGACAATCAGCCTTCTGTTGAAATCCACGTGCTTCAGGGCGAGCGCCCCATGGCCAAGGACGACAAGACTCTTGGCAAGTTCCATCTCGACGGCATTGCCCCCGCTCCCCGTGGAATTCCGCAGATTGAAGTTACATTTGAAATTGACGCCAACGGTATTCTTAACGTATCGGCTAAGGATAAAGCCACCGGTAAGGAGCAGAGCATCAGGATTGAAGCTTCAAGTGGTCTGACCGATGCTGAAATTAAGCGAATGAAGGACGAAGCCGCCGCCAATGCCGCCGCCGACGCTAAGGAAAAAGAACGCATTGACAAACTTAACCATGCCGATGCCATCATTTTCCAGACCGAGAAGCAGCTCAGTGAACTTGGCGACAAGATTCCTGCCGACAAGAAAGCTCCCATTGAAACCGCACTCACGCAACTTAAGGAAGCCCACAAGTCGCAGAACATCGATGCCATTGACTCGGCCATCAAGGAAATTGAAACAGCCTTCGGTGCTGCTCAGCAGGACATTCTCAATGCCCAGGCGCAGGCCCGGCAGGGAGCCGGCGCACAGGCCGGTCCTCAGGCAGGCCCCACACCTAACCCCGGCAACGGCGACGGTGTGACCGACGTTGACTTCGAAGAAGTAAAATAGGATAACTAAATAAAACTAAATCCATCTAAAAAGGGTTGCAGTCATTGCGATTGCAACCCTTTTTAGATAAATTTGCCTATATTTAGATAGATAAATGTTATCTTTCCTTTCATATTTGGAACATATTTGGAACGGCTCTTAAATTGAGACAATGTGTCCTTCACAACCAGGCGCCGATATTGACCAACATTAACACACATAAGCATTAAACTTGCACATGCTCGATATTAACTTTGCCATATCAAAAGACAATATTATGAAGCATCAGAC
>JAMPBC010000001.1:312910-346310 GCA_023666905.1 Bacteroides sp.
ATTTTTCAGAAGAAATGAGTTAATATGTGTTAACAATCATTTCATTTCGCTGAAAGTGAAATGACTGTCAAGGGTGGAGAGTTGGGTGTGAATTGGAATGTTTGGGGATTTGTTTTTTGCGGATTGGGATTATGATGTTTTTTGTGGATGATTGGAGAGGTTTGAGGACGGTCTGACGGGGCCGGCATCTCGGACGGTTCAGTGAGTTTATAATAAGGTGGGTGGGGCGGAGGATTTTGGGTGGTGGAGGAAGTTTTTTTGGGTAAATGTTTTTCTTTTGGCTGGGATTTGCTAATTTCGCATTGTGAAAGCGGTGCGGGACGCACATGAGGGTCCACGGCCCGGATGAAGCTTTCAGGAATAGTGAACAGTAACAAAAGATTTATCAAACAGCTAACTCAATACACCTAAAATAGTTTATGGTTTACAAGTTTAGAATAGTATCGGACGAGGTTGAAAATTTCCGCAGGGAAATAGAGATTGACGCTGACTCCACTTTTTTGGCTCTGCGCAATGCGATTTGTGATTCGGTTGGATTTGACAAGAATCAGCTGAGTTCATTTTTTATTTGCGATGATGGCTGGGAAAAGGATGTGGAGATTACTCTCGAGGACATGGGCTCGGATGCATCGGAGGATGTGTACCTTATGGAGGACTCGGTGATTTCAGACTTTGTGGAGGATGAAGGGCAGCGTTTGCTGTACGTTTTCGACTACATGACGGACCGTTGCTTTTTCATGGAGCTGCGGGATACTGAGCCGGGTAAGAGTTTGCTTGACCCGGTGTGCACGGTTGCCCGCGGCAAGGCTCCTGCCCAGACGGTTGAACCGGAGGAGTTTATTGAAAAGACCGTTACGAAGACGGATGTGAGCACTCCGGATATTGACGAGGAGTTTTATGGCTCGAGCGAGTATAATCCTGACGAGTTTGACGCGGAGGGGTTTGATGAAATGACATTCGAAGAGTGATTTGGGACGTTTGCTGAGCATTGATTACGGGCGACGCCGGTGTGGCATTGCGGTGACGGACAGTTTGCAGATTGTGGCGAACGGGCTTGAGACTGTGGCCACGAAGGACCTGATGTCTTTTCTGAAAAGATATATGGAGGGCGAGAGGGTGGACCGCATAATTGTTGGGTTGCCGCGTGATGTTCATGGAAACGAGTCGGAGTCGATGCGCTACATAAGGCCTTGGGTTCAGCGTGCACGCAAGGAGCTTGGCGGAGTGGAGCTGGAGTTTTTCGACGAGCGGTTTACGTCGGTGCTGGCGCACCGGTCGATGATTGACTCGGGGATGAAAAAGATGCAGCGACGCGACAAGGCTACGGTGGACACAATGGCGGCTGCGATTATATTGAACGATTATTTGCAGAGCAAGCAGTACAAGGAACAAACAACTGAACTGATTTGAACTGATTTCAAAATGTCAAACTCAGAACTGACTGAAACCATATCTTTAACACTTCGGCTTCCTTCCGGCCGATTTATTTGCTTTCATCGGTCACGATGGAACCCTATCGCTCCCTCTTCAACCTCAAAATCATCTCGGAAATAACCTTGAATTGTTAATTTGCAATAAGTTTAAATCTGTTCAATAAAAAAAAAAGACTATAACCAATGAGTTTACCCATTTATCTTTACGGGCATCCGGTGTTGAGACGCGAGAGCGAGGAGATTGGACCGGAGCGCGAGGGATTGAAAGAGCTGGTGGCAAAAATGTATGCCACGATGTATGAGAGTGAGGGTGTTGGACTTGCCGCGCCGCAGGTGGGACTTAACGAGCGGATTGTGGTGATTGACGCCGATCCGGTCAAGGACTCGTTTCCGGAGTGCGCGGGGCGTAAGCTGACACTTATCAACCCTGAGATTGAGATTCTGGACGGCGAGAAGGTGAGCCGCAGCGAGGGATGCCTGAGCTTGCCGGGACTTTCGGAGAATGTGGGCCGCGTGGAGCATATTCGCCTGAACTGGCTTGACGAGGATTTCAACGAGCACGAGGAGGAGATTAGCGGTTTTCTGGCCAGGATTGTGCAGCACGAGTGTGACCACCTGGAGGGCAAGCTTTACATTGACCACATAAGCCCGATTCGCAAACAATTGATAAAAACGAAGCTGCGCAATATTGCCAGCGGAAAGACACGGGTTGACTACCCGGTTAGATACGCACCGAAACAAAAGTAAGCGCTATGGCTGACGATAAGAAGATTATTTTTTCGATGGTGGGGGTTTCGAAGACTTATCCCCCGCAGAAGCAGGTGTTGAAGAACATCTATCTGTCATTTTTCTATGGTGCCAAGATTGGCATTATCGGTTTGAACGGTTCCGGAAAGTCGTCGCTGCTGAAGATTATTGCCGGGATTGACAAGGATTATCAGGGAGAGGTGGTGTTCGCACCGGGCTATACCGTGGGGTATCTGGAGCAGGAGCCGCAGCTTGACCCTGAAAAGACGGTGATTGAGGTTGTGAGAGAGGGTGTGCAGCCCACGATGGACCTCTTGGCTGAGTTTGACCGCGTTAACGAGGCGTTCGGCGACCCGGACGTGCTTGAGGATCCGGAGAAGATGGATGCGCTGATTGCGCGGCAGGCAGAGCTCCAGGACAAGCTTGACGCGGCCGACGCGTGGAACATTGACTCGAAGCTGGAGCGGGCGATGGATGCGCTTCAGTGTCCGCCTGACGACCAGGTGATTGCGACGCTGTCGGGTGGCGAGCGACGCCGCGTGGCGCTGTGCCGGCTGTTGCTTCAGCAGCCTGACGTGTTGCTGCTTGACGAGCCAACGAACCACCTTGATGCGGAATCGATTGACTGGCTCGAGCAGCATTTGCGCCAGTATCCCGGAACGGTTATAGCGATTACGCACGACCGGTATTTCCTTGACCATGTGGCAGGATGGATTCTGGAGCTCGACCGCGGCGAGGGCATACCCTGGAAGGGGAATTACACCTCGTGGCTTGACCAGAAGACCAAGCGCATGGCCCAGGAGGAGAAGCAGGCGAGCAAACGCCGCAAGACGCTCGAGCGCGAGCTGGAGTGGGTGAGAATGGCCCCGAAGGCCCGACAGGCAAAGGGTAAGGCCCGCTTGAACAATTATGACCGGTTGCTGAACGAGGACCAAAAGCAACGCGAGGAGCGGCTGGAGATTTTTATTCCGAACGGTCCGCGACTGGGCCAGAAGGTTATAGAGGCTACCGGGCTTGCGAAGGCGTTTGGGAAGAAGCAGCTGTTTAGCGACCTGAACTTTATGCTTCCGCCGAACGGCATTGTGGGTGTGATTGGCCCCAACGGTGCGGGAAAGACCACGCTTTTCAGGCTCATCATGGGCCAGGAGCAGCCGGACAAGGGAACGTTTGATGTGGGCGAGACGGTGAAGATTGCCTACGTTGACCAACGGCATCACGATTTGATTCCGGAAAAGAGTGTGTATGAGGTTATTTCGCAGGGTGTGGAGAGCTTCCGCATGGGTGGCCGAGACGTGAATGCGAGGGCTTATCTGTCGCGCTTCAATTTCACCGGAGCAGACCAGGAGAAGAAGATAGCTGTGCTGTCGGGAGGCGAGCGTAACCGCCTGCACCTTGCAATGGCTCTGAAAGAGGAGGGCAATGTGCTGCTGCTCGACGAGCCCACGAACGACATTGACGTGAACACGCTGCGCGCGCTCGAAGAGGGCCTCGAGGACTTTGCGGGGTGTGCGGTGGTGGTGAGCCACGACCGTTGGTTCCTGGACCGCATTTGCACTCACATACTTTCGTTTGAGGGAGACGGCGAGGTTGTGTTCTACGAGGGCTCATACTCCGACTATGAAGATTACAAGCGCGCGAAGAACGGAGGCAAGGAGCCGCCGCGCCGCCGCTACAGGAAGCTGATGGAGTAAAGACACATCGATGGAACAAGTGCCCAGCCATGATAAATTTTAATGCCGGGGCGCGATGGCTGAGGCAGGGTCTAATCAATTTTGATTAAGACAGGAGAAAATAGCCCTGCAAAATACCCACTTTAAAGTATTTTGCAGGGTTTGCTTTGTGAGTAATTTTGCATCAGATAAATTTTTACGAATGAACTTTACCACATAATTTTTGGAATTTGTTTTGGGAAAAGGCTTCGGCGACGTAAAATCCCGGGAACGGGACTGCGGATGAAGCCATGAAACCCTAAGTGACGCGGACCGAGAGGCTCCGCGTTTTCTTTTGGCGGGGAGAGGAGGGTGGAGTGTTAAGTGTGAAGGGTGGAGTTAGGGGAATTTTTGCTAACTTTACGGCGGATATGGATTTGTTGTGCGCAAGATATGAATCGCCGGCTGGCGGGCTGGTTATTGGCTCGCTTGGCGAGAGGGTGTGTTTGTGCGACTGGTGTTGCAACAGGTATTTGGACAGTAACATGAGGAGGATTGAGGAGAAGGCGGGGTGCCGGTTCCACTATGGCGAGAGCAGTGTGATAAGGCGGGCGATGGAAGAGTTGGAAGAATATTTTGCGGGAAGGAGAAGTGGGTTCTCCACTCCCCTGCTACCGATAGGGACGGATTTTCAGATGCGGGTGTGGCAGGAGTTGCAGGATATTCCTTATGGCGCGACCATAAGTTATGCGGAACTGGCGCGGAGAGTTGGCAACGAAAAGGCTGTGAGGGCCGTTGCGGGGGCTAATTCAAGGAATTGCATTTCGATTTTGATTCCGTGTCACCGTGTGATTGCGAGCGACGGAGGCGTGGGCGGCTACGCGGGCGGCGTGGAGGCAAAGGGATTGTTACTGGCGCTTGAGAAGATGGCGACGGACAAAAATCGATGCGTAATGAAAACTTAACCGTGCGGGGGATTGTTTGAAAAGGAAAAAACTATGGAAATAAGGATTAAACGCGCTTATGAGGCGGCGGAGCCGACGGATGGTTACAGGGTGTACATTGACAGGCTGTGGCCGCGGGGATTGTCGCACGAAACATTTCATTACGATTTGTGGGACAAGAAGATTGCACCGACAACGGAGTTGCGGGAATGGTTTCACGCTGACCCGGAGGGGCGCTGGGCGGAGTTTTCAAAGCGCTACAAAGCCGAACTCCTTGCCAATCCGGCATTCGCTGAGCTGAAGCAGAAGTTGGCAGGGAAGCCGGTGGTTACGTTGCTGTATTCATCGCACGATGAGGAGCACAACAATGCAGTTGTGGTCAGTGCCTGCCTTGGGTAGGAGTGTATTTCATGCCTGAACCTTCGGGGGGCAGCTGGATGCCGGGATTAGAGCCGAGATTTATGGGCTTTGAGGGCACGATGGAGTTATCGGAGGGGACGGGCGTTTGCGATGGTTGCACCGTGGGGACGTGGTTTTGTCCGGGGCGCAAGTTGCCGCTCGCAATGCCGGAGGATGGTGGGGGCAATTGAGCGCCACCCTGGCCTCCCCAGTTGTTGCCGGGTCTGTGGACCGGACGCCAGTTGCTTACGGGGTATGCTGTTCCGCCGTAATAGTAGGGCGAGATGAGCGGGGCACCGGCAAGTGACGGGAGCCATTCGCCGTCCCAACCGTAATAGTAGTTGTCGGGAGCACCGGCTTCGACTGAAGTACCCCAAAGAGCATCGCATGAACTGAACGCTGAAGCTGCGGTGACGAAAGCGGCAGAAATGAGTGCGTATTTGAAATTGCGTTTCATAGATGAAGAGGTTTTTCGTTATAGTATAGACAACCGAGCGGCGCTAAAGTTCTTGAAAAATGATGATGATAAATGTTAACGCGTCCGAATTGGCGGCCGGAAAGTGACTATTGGGATGTTAACGGCAATTTTTTCAATGAAAGGGTTAAACCATTTTTTACCAAAATAGTCTTTCATTATAGTTTCCGATAACAAGGGGCTTGACGCAGCGGAGTGATTACTGAGTTGCGTGCGGCCGCTAAAACTATTTATTAATCAACAATGCAACATTCATTAAGAAAATTGTTCCTGCTTGCGGCTGCGATTACGGCCACTGCAACGGCATGGTCGATGGTGATAAAGGGGAAGGTTGTGGACAGCGACGGCGAACCGGTGACGGGTGCTTCAATCAGGTTGCTCCACGGCCACGATTCGGCTTACGTGATGGGCACTGTGACTGATTCCGCGGGTAATTTTACGCTGAACGATGTAGCCACGGGAAGGTATCTTGTACAGACGCAGTACTTGGGTTATAATGATGATTACATGCGGACGCGTGTGCGCAAGGCCGACGTTACGCTCGAGCCTATCCGCTTGGGGTCTAACACCATTATGCTTGGCGAAGTGAGTGTGACCGGTGTCAAAACGCCCATAAAGGTGATGGAGGATACCATTGAGTATAATGCCGACACTTACAAGACGCAGCCCAACGCCGTGGTGGAAGACTTGCTGAAGCGCTTGCCGGGAGTGGAGGTGGACAGCGAGGGGAAGATTACGGCCAACGGCAAGGAGGTGACCAAGATATTGGTTGACGGAAAGGAGTTTTTCAGCGATGACCCCAAGGTTGCCTCCAAGAACCTGCCGGTGAACATGGTGGAGAAGCTTCAGGTTGTTGACCGCAAGAGCGACCTGGCCCGACTGACGGGTGTGGACGACGGCGAGGATGAGACCGTGATTAACCTCACAGTTAAGAAGGGCATGAAAAATGGCTATTTCGGCACGATTGAGGGTGGCTACGGAACAGACAAGCGCTACATGGGGTCGTTTAACGTGAACAAGTTCTGGAACGACAATCAGGTGACGCTGCTCGGCAACTTCAACAACATAAACGAGCTTGGCTTTACCGACAGCAACGGCGGGCGTTTCCGCCGGTTCGGAGGGAACAACGGCATTAACACCTCGCAGGCACTGGGCGTGAACTTCAATGTTGGCAAAGGGGAGATTTTCCGTATTGGCGGCGACGTGATGTACTCACACACTGACCGCAAGAGCATTCAGACACGCAACCGCGAAACCTTTTTCGCGGACTCCACTTCGTTCACCGATTCATGGAGCAACAAGCGCGATCGCGGCCACAATGTGCGAGGTGATTTCCGATTGGAGTGGAAGCCCGATTCGTTCAACGTGATTGACTTCCGGCCAAACTTTTCATATAATCTCAACAAATCAAATTCGGCCGACTCGTCGCTGATTATGGCCGGCGACCCGAATCGCACGCGTGTGAGCCGTACGTTCAACGACAGTTACTCGCGGGGCAACTCGTTCGAGGCAGGGGCATCGCTCATTTACAGCCATCAGTTCCGAAACAAGCCCGGGCGTTCGTTCTCGGTGAATTTGCGCTACAATCACTCGAATGTTCGCGAACACTCCGATGATTATTCTCTATCGCGTTTCTTTCTGCTCAACGACTCCATAAATCTCTATGACCAATATGAGCTGAATCACACATGGAGCGACATGGCTCAGGCGCGATTGACATGGACTGAACCGCTTGGCAATCCGAAAAAGGGAAATTTCCTTACGTTCGCATATCGCATACAGTATCGTTGGAACAATGCCGACCGATTGGTGTATGACCACCCGGTGATATATCCCGGCGACCCCACAATGGGAACGGAGCCTTGGATTGACTATGCCAACATGGTGTTCAGCGATTCGCTCTCAAACCAGTTCCGCAACGATTATTTCAATCAGGATATTCGCGTGGGCTACAAGCATGTGTCGGCAACGCACAACTTAGATGTGGGACTGTCGTTGGTTCCGCAGATGATGAAGAGTGAAAATCTGATAACCGATGCCAAGAGCATACCCACACGTTGGGTGTGGAACTATGCACCGTTCCTTCGTTACAGATTGAAAATGGGCAAGAGCCGTTCGTTGATGCTTAACTACATGGGACGTTCTTCGCAGCCCTCCATGACCCAGTTGCAACCGGTGGCCGACAAGAGCAATCCAATGAACATTGTGGTTGGTAATCCGAACCTTGACCCCTCGTTCACTCACAGCCTGCGTCTGCGTTTCCAGGATTTCAACATGGCTCACCAACGCTCAATTATGGTGATGGGTGATTTCTCGGCCACTCAAAACAGCATTGTTTCCAAAACCATGCACGATTCGCAGACGGGTTCACAAACCACCACCTACGAAAATGTCAACGGTGTTTGGAACGGACGGTTAATGGCTATGATTTCAATGCCTTTGCGCAACAAAGCATGGCAAATTTCAGCTCATACGTTCACCATGGCCGACCAACGCATAGGTTTCAACAATGGCGAACGCAACCGAAGCACGTCGTTCAACGTCAACCTAATGCCTACCATAGCTTTCCGACCTGACAATATGGAATTCGAGTTGCGCCCGCGCTACTCCATTCAGCACACCATGAACACGCTGGAAAACGGCGGCCGCAACAATGCCAACATGACCATCCACAATTACGGTGGCACATTCTCAGCTTATTATTACACACCCATAGGGGTGATAATCAACTCGGACCTGACTTATACCGGTACGCGGGGGTACTCCCAGGGGATGGACAAAAACGAGTGGATGTGGAACGCATCACTCTCCTACGAGTTCCTGCGCGACAAATCGCTGACGCTGTCGCTTAAAGCCTACGACCTTTTGAATCAGCGCACAAGCATAACGCGAAGTGTAACGGCCAATTATATTGACGACATGTCGTACAACGACCTTACGCGCTACTTCATGGTTACCGTGAGCTGGAAATTCAACACATTCGGCAAGGGAAAGGAACCGGCATCGAGAAATGACTATCGCGGACCCGGCGGTCACCACGGACCTCCCCCCGGGGGCGGGCCGCGTGGAGGTGGACGTCCGCCAATGTAAAGGAGCTTTATCAAAAAGCGGCAATTTCGTATACAATTGCCGCTTTTTGAGCTAATATGTAAAATTGAGGCCGTGAAATTGTTGGAAATTGAAATAAATTGCATATCTTTGGAAAATTAAAATCAACCCTTTAACTAACTTTTTATTTTTCTTTTTTATGATTTACTACATAATGTACCAAGGAAAGGTTACCGGACCTATGACCCGGGAACAGATGGCTGCTTACAATGTCACAGCTGACACTATGGTGAGCGCCAATGGCAGCGAAGATTGGCAACCCCTCTATAAATTCCCCGAGCTTATGGAAATAGCCGGCAATGGAGCCGATTACGAAGAGTTTACAGGCTATCAGCGCACAGTGACTTTCGGACAGGCTATTCAACGTTGTTTCAGTAAATATTGCAATTTCACCGGCCGCGCTTCGCGTTCCGAATTTTGGTGGTGGATTCTTTTTACATATATTTTAAGCTGGGCTATTTCATTTTTGCTGCCCGGTGTGGACTATGTGGAGCTCAGCAATGATCCCACAATTATTCTTACATCGCCGGGGATGATTGGCTCGGGAATTCTAAACCTTATACTACTTCTCCCCACCTTAGGTGTGACTGTTCGCCGATTGCACGATACCGGTCATTCCGGTTGGTGGTGGTGGCTCAATTTTGTGATATGCATTGGTCAGATAATACTGCTTGTGTGGTATTGCAAGGCTTCCGAGCCTCGCGCCAACGAATATGGCCCCGTGCCCAACACCGGTGAGGAATAAACAAAAAGTTACCAGTTATTCACTGTGGAGTATTTTATAAAATTCAGAGGCGAGACCATCGGCCCGATGCGGGCTGATCAGGTTGTCGCATACAATGTCAATGAAAACACGCCGGTGAGCGTCAACTACACCGACTGGCAACCGCTGTATCAGTATCCGGAGCTTATGCAAACTTTGCATAAGAAGAGTGACGAACGGCAAAGGAGCACGCCACCACCTTCTCCAACCGAGAGTTACAATTCTTACCGCGTTGCATGCGGAGTACTTGCCATTGTGATTGGAGGGTTCGGACTGCAATATTTCATTATTGGAAAAGTAGCAGGAGGATTCATCAACATTGCTCTCGCCATAGCTACATGCGGGGCTTGGAGCGTTATCAACCTCATCCAAGGCATTATGATTCTGTGCATGAGCGACAGCGAGTTCGAGACCAAATACGTGCACTCCACCTCTGTGTTCCCACTGTTCTAACTTCACACAACTTTCAACCACATCACAAAATGCAGCTGATTCACGGGGTGAATCAGCTGCATTGCTATTTTTGGCTATCTTCTACAAGATTTACTGCTAATGTGTCGGGGGGGTTAGGGATTTTCGACGAGGGAGTATAGCCAGGCTATTTCCTGGGGCCAGAGGGATTCGTCGGGGGTTTCGAGGATGAGGGGGATGGAGTCAAGGCGGGGGTCGTTCATCATCATCCGGAAGAAGTCGGGGCCTATCATTCCTTTGCCAAGCGATTCATGGCGGTCAACGTGCGAGCCGAGTCCTTTCTTGGAGTCGTTGAGGTGCATGCCGGAGAGGTACTGAAGACCAATTTCACGGTCAAATTCCTGCCACATTTCTTCATAGCCTTCAGGAGTGGCCAAATTGTATCCGGCGGCAAAAGCATGGCATGAATCGATGCACACCCCTACCCTGTTCTTATGGTCAACGCCCTTGATTATGCGGGCAATCTGCGCAAATGAGAATCCGAGGTTGGAGCCTTGTCCGGCAGTATTTTCAATGACGGCTTTCACGCCCGAGGTTTTTTCAAGGGTGAGGTTTATGGACTCGGCAATGCGGTCAAGGCAGTCATTTTCATCAATTTGTTTCAGATGCGAGCCGGGATGGAAGTTTAGCAGCGTAAGTCCCAATTGTTCGCAGCGCTGCATCTCGTCAAGAAACGCCGCGCGGGATTTTTCAAGAGATTCGGGCGAGGGGGAGCCGAGATTTATCAAATAGCTGTCGTGAGGCAGGATAACGGAAGGAGTGTAACCGAATTCACGGCAACGGGCTTTGAACGCTTCAGCTTCTGACGGGGGAATGGGTTTGCTGGCCCAACGCGACGGGTTACGGGTGAAGAGGGCAAAGGCCTTGGCACCGATGTTGTGAGCATTGACCGGAGCAGCGCTGACACCGCTGCCGGACGAAACGTGAGCACCTACATATTTCATATTGAGTGAGTTTTATGGGGTTAAATGGGTTAAGAGCCGCAAAGGCTCAACGGTAAAGGTCGGGATAATTCCCGACATATTCAAGCCTTTTGTAAAAAATATCGAATGGGAGAGATTAAAGTTGTGCCGAAAAATGAGCAAATATTTCGCAATTAAATCAAAAAAGGCTAACTTTGTGGCAAGTAAATAAACTCACAACGATGCTGATTATAGGAATAGCCGGAGGAACCGGCTCGGGCAAGACCACTGTGGTCAACAAAATCATCAATAGTTTTCCTATTGGCGAAGTGGCCGTGTTGCCTCAAGATTCTTACTATAAAGACTCCAGCCATGTACCGCCCGAGGAGCGAAGCAAAATCAATTTCGATGAGCCGGCAGCCATTGAGTGGACCCTGCTTGAGCAGCAGATTAAGGAGCTGAAGGAGGGTAAAACCATAGAGATGCCCACTTACTCATATCTCACATGCACGCGTCAGGCCGAAACCGTTACGGTTGAGCCGCGCGATGTGGTGATTGTGGAAGGTATCCTGGTTCTGAATGACCCGGCCCTGCGCAGCATGATGGACGTGAAGGTGTTTGTTGACGCCGATGCCGACGACCGGCTTATCCGGGTAATTGCCCGCGACTGCGTGGAACGCGGCCGCACACCCGAAGCGGTGATTACACGATATGAGGAGGTGTTAAAGCCTATGCACAACATGTACATAGAGCCTTCGAAACGGTTTGCCGACCTGATTGTGCCGCAAGGTGGCAACAACATTGTGGCCATAAACCTACTTACCGACTACATTGAAGCGCGCCTGCGCAAGGAAGCTCAAAAGAGTCACACCGGTCAGCATCACTGCTAACAAATGGAAGAGAACAACATTAGCGAAATAACCACAGAACCAATGGCCGGAACTGAGAACAGCACCGCGCTCGGGGTGGAACAGAATGCTGAATCGGGCAACGAGTCAGAAGTTCCCGCATACTCGGAGGATAAAATGGTTCTCCGCACAGATAATCTGGTGAAGAAATATGGGCGCCGCACGGTGGTGAACCATGTTTCAATCAATGTGACCCAAGGAGAGATTGTGGGACTGTTGGGGCCGAACGGTGCAGGAAAGACCACAACGTTCTACATGACCGTGGGCCTGATTACACCTAACGAAGGAAGAATTTTCCTAAACGACAAGGACCTGACGAAGTATCCGGTTTACCGCCGCGCCCAGAACGGCATTGGCTATCTTGCACAGGAGGCCTCGGTGTTCCGCAAAATGACCGTCGAGGACAATATTCGCGCGGTGCTTGAAATGACCAAGCTCACCAAGGCCGAGCAGAAAGAGAAACTTGAAACGCTGATTGAAGAGTTCTCGCTGCAGAAGGTTTACAAGAACTATGGCGACCGATTGTCGGGCGGCGAACGGAGAAGAACCGAGATAGCCCGCTGTCTTGCCATCAATCCCAAGTTCATTATGCTCGACGAGCCGTTTGCAGGAGTAGACCCCATTGCAGTGGAGGACATCCAGTTTGTTGTCCACAAGCTCAAAAGCAAAAACATTGGTATTCTCATCACTGACCATAACGCCAATGAAACGCTTAACATCACAGACAGGGCTTACCTGCTGTTCGACGGCAAGATATTGTTTCAAGGCACTTCGGAGGAACTTGCCGATAATCCGGTGGTGAGGGAAAAATATCTTGGACGCGGCTTTATGTTCAACCGCAAGAAATTCAGTTGAAAACCTTAAAAATCACTAAACCAACTATACATAATAACCTTAATCATGACAGAAAAAAGAGAGTTATTGTTTGACCAATTTCCGCCAGTCAGCACAGAGGAGTGGCGAGCAAAGGTCGAGACAGACCTGAAGGGTGCCCCGTTTGACAAAAAACTTGTGTGGCGCACCAACGAAGGCTTCAACGTTCAGCCCATGTACAGGGCTGAGGACATCAAGGACCTTAAAACAACAGATTCGTTACCCGGCGAGTTTCCGTATGTTCGCGGAACACGCACCGACAACGACTGGCTTTCACGCCAGGAAATCATTGCCCCCAGTGCCGAAGAGGCCAACAAGGTGGCGCTGGATGTGTTGATGAAAGGCATCAATTCATTGGGCTTTAAAATCAACGAGGGCACTGCCGACGAGCTCAAGACCCTGCTCAACGAAATAGAGCCCACAGCCGTGGAACTGAACTTCACCTGCTGCCCCAAACACGCACTTGAGTTTGCTGCTACATTAGTGGCATACATCAAGGAACGCGGCATTGAAAAAGAGTTCAACGGCTCGATTGACTTCAACCCTTTCCGCAAAGCTTTGAAGCACGGTGTGGAATTCCCCGGCGACATTGCTGAGATGGGTGTGAAACTGCTTGAAATTGTGAAAGACGTTCCCTGTCTGAAAGTGCTTGCAGTTGACAGCATGATGCTTTCAAATGCCGGTGCATATATTTATCAAGAACTTGGATATGCTTTGGCATGGGGCGCCGAATGGCTCACCTTGCTCACTGAAAAGGGTGTTGAGGCAGCTGAAGTTGCCCGCCGCATCAAGTTCAACATGGGCGTTTCAAGCAACTATTTCATGGAGCTTGCCAAATTCCGTGCCGCACGCATGCTCTGGGCCCAGATTGTGAAGCAGTACGGTGTTGACAATGCCGACTGTAAAATGGCCGTGCACGCTGTTACATCGCGCTTCAACCAAACCATCTACGATGCATACGTGAACCTGCTCAGAAGCCAGACCGAATGTATGTCGGCAGCACTTGCTGGTGTTGACTCAATAACAGTTACTCCGTTCGACACTCCTTACAAAACTCCCGACGATTTCTCGGAACGCATTGCCCGCAACCAGCAGTTCCTGCTTAAGGAGGAGAGCCATCTGGACAAAGTGGTTGACCCGGCAGGCGGCAGCTACTATGTGGAGACTCTGACCGTTGCCATTGCACAGCAAGCATGGAAAGTGTTCCTTGAAGTTGAAGAAACCGGCGGTTTCCTTGCCAACGTTAACAACGGAACCGTTCAGAAAGTAATCACCGAAACTTCGGAAAAACGTCACACTGACGTGGCTCGCCGCAAAGAGATTTTGCTCGGCACCAACCAATATCCCAACATCAACGAGATGGCCGCTGAAAAGATTGAAATCAAAGGCGCAGGATGCGGTTGCGGATGCCACAATGGTGAAAAAGAGGAAGGTGGCAAAGGCCTGCCTACCGCACGCGCTGCAAGCAGTTTCGAGGAACTCCGCCTTGCCACCGAGGCAGCATCGAACCGTCCGAAAGTGTTCATGCTCACCATCGGCAATCTGGCAATGCGTCTGGCCCGCGCCCAGTTCTCGACCAACTTCTTTGGATGTGCCGGTTACGAAATAATTGACAATCTTGGATTTGAAACCGTTCAGGAAGGCGTGGATGCCGCTCTTGAAAAGGGTGCCGACGTTGTTGTGCTCTGCTCGAGCGACGATGAATATGCCACTCTTGCTCCCGAGGCATTCAAATACCTCGACGGCCGTGCCGAATTTGTGGTTGCCGGCTCACCCGCCTGCATGGACGAGCTTAAGGCTCAGGGCATAAACGATTACGTTCATGTTCGTTGCAACGTGCTCGATGTTCTCCGCGACTTCAACAACCGACTTCTTAAATAATCCACTTTTCACCTTATTATAATATGAGACCCGATTTTAAAACCATCGACATAACAAAAGATGCATTCGGCGCACAGCATGCCCCGATTGCCGAGGGTGAAGAATGGATCACCCCGGAACGCATCCCGGTAAAGACAGTCTACACCAAGGACGACCTCGAAGGTCTGGAACATTTGAACTATGTTTCCGGTCTTCCCCCATTTTTGCGTGGCCCGTACAGCGCCATGTATCCTTTGCGCCCCTGGACCATCCGCCAATATGCAGGATTCTCCACCGCCGCAGAATCGAACGCATTCTATCGCCGCAACCTTGCTGCCGGACAGAAAGGCCTTTCAGTAGCATTTGACCTTGCAACACACCGCGGTTACGATGCCGACCACGAACGTGTTGTGGGCGACGTTGGTAAAGCCGGTGTGTCAATTTGCTCACTTGACGACATGAAGGTGCTTTTCGATGGTATTCCTTTGAACAAAATGTCAGTTTCAATGACCATGAACGGAGCCGTGCTCCCCGTTTTGGCATTCTATATCAATGCCGGACTGGAACAGGGTGCCACGCTCACCGAAATGGCCGGTACAATCCAGAACGACATTTTGAAAGAGTTCATGGTGCGTAACACCTACATTTACCCGCCGGAATTCTCAATGCGCATTATCGCTGACATTTTCGAGTACACTTCGCAGAACATGCCCAAGTTCAACTCAATTTCCATTTCGGGCTACCACATGCAGGAAGCCGGTGCAACTTGCGACATTGAGTTGGCTTACACCCTGGCCGACGGTTTGGAATATCTGCGTGCCGGTGTGAACGCAGGCATGGACATTGACGCCTTTGCCCCGCGCCTCTCGTTCTTCTGGGCCATTGGCATGAACTTCTTCATGGAAATTGCCAAGATGCGCGCCGCACGTATGCTTTGGGCCAAGATTGTGAAACAATTCAATCCCAAGAACCCCAAATCACTGGCACTGCGCACCCACTCACAGACTTCGGGATGGTCGCTCACCGAGCAGGACCCCTTCAACAATGTTGGCCGTACATGTATCGAGGCTATGGGCGCCGCACTGGGTCACACTCAGTCGCTCCACACCAACGCCCTTGACGAGGCAATTGCACTTCCCACCGATTTCTCGGCACGCATTGCCCGTAACACTCAGATTTACATCCAGGAAGAGACCATGATTACCAAGCAGGTTGACCCCTGGGCAGGTTCATACTATGTTGAGGCTCTCACCAACGAGATTGCTCACCGCGCATGGGAACACATTCAGGAAATCGAGAAACTCGGCGGTATGGCCAAGGCTATTGAAACCGGTATTCCCAAACTGCGCATCGAGGAGGCTTCGGCACGCACCCAGGCACGCATCGACTCCGGCCGTCAGACCATTGTGGGTATCAACAAATACCGTCTGGACCACGAAGACCCGATTGACATTCTTGAAATTGACAACACCGAAGTTCGCAAGGAGCAAATTGAACGTCTTAACGATGTGAAAGCTCATCGCGACGAAGCCAAGGTGAAAGAAGCTCTTGAAGCCATTACCGAGTGCGTCCGCACCGGCGAAGGCAACCTTCTTGACCTTGCAGTGAAGGCAGCAGGATTGCGTGCCACACTTGGAGAAATTTCAGATGCCTGCGAAGCAGTAGTGGGCCGTTACAAAGCAGCAATCAGAACCATATCAGGCGTGTATTCAAACGAAACAAAAGGCGATGCTGACTTTGAGAAAGCTCAGCGCATGTGTGAGGAATTTGCAAAACGTGAAGGCCGTCAGCCCCGTATCATGATAGCAAAGATGGGACAGGACGGTCACGACCGCGGTGCAAAAGTTGTGGCAACCGGCTATGCCGACTGTGGATTCGACGTGGACATGGGACCGCTGTTCCAGACTCCGGCCGAGGCAGCTCGCCAGGCAGTGGAAAACGACGTTCACATTCTTGGTGTGAGCTCGCTTGCCGCCGGCCACAAAACCCTCATCCCCCAGGTTATTGAAGAACTCAAGAAGCTTGGCCGCGAGGACATTATGGTAACAGCCGGTGGTGTAATCCCCGCTCAGGACTATGACTTCCTTTACAAGGCAGGCGTAGCCGCAATTTTCGGTCCCGGTACCCGCATCCCGGTTTCTGCAATCAAGATGCTTGAAATTCTTGAAAACGAGGAATAAACCGAACCATTCCTTATTCTACAATATGCAAGAGGCACCCCGAAATGGAGTGCCTCTTGTTTATTAGAGCTTATTCTTTAAGGAGTGGGGGCTTAAAGCTTTGGTGACGAGTGGGGAGAATCAGAAGCTGATGTCGCCGCGGGCATTGAATATTTTGAAGAGTAGGGCGTGGAGAAGGTCGTACTCGTTTTGCCTGCTGCCTATTCCTTTGATGTTGGCATCAAACCGGCGCAGTGCGGCAATTATTTCAATTGTTTGATAGGCATTGTAGTTTCGCATGCCCATTGTGAAACGTGTGAGCTGTTTGTCCCATTTTAGTCCAAGAACAGACATGAGTGACGAGGGGGATTTGTCGCGAGTGAATTGCGCGGTGAGCAGCGAAGCAAAGTAAGAAAAAATGTTTGAGGCTGTGCGGGCCGCGGGGCAGTTCTTGGGATTACGGCGGAAGTAAGCCAAGATTTTAAAGGATTTTGCAGCATTACGGGCGGCAATGGCATCGACAAGTTCAAAGTCGTTATAGTCCTTGCTCACACCGATGTTACGCTCAATGCTCTCGGGCGTAACCATGGCTCCGGGCGAAAGAACCATTGCCAGTTTGTTGATTTCGTTGTATATTTTTGCCGCATCGGTGCCAAGATAGTCGCACAGCATTGCGAGTCCCTTAGGTTCAATGTTCAATCCCTTTGAGCGGACAATTCCGGTTATCAGAGCATCAACATTTCGGCCGGTGGGCTTTTTCGATTCAAAGATAACCGAGTTAGCCTTGCGGGCTGCCGCGAGCAAGTCCTTGCCCTTGGCTTTGTCACCGCGAAAACAGATAACCAGCACTGTTGACGGATTAAGCGTCGACACATACGCATGAAGTTTGTTAATTTCATCGGCTCGGGCAGCCTGGGCTTCTTTTACAATAACCGTCTGGTGGTCGGCCATCATGGGGTAGCGGCGGCAAGCGCCGATAATGGTATCGGCTTTAACCTCGGGAGCGTAGAATGTGTAAAGATTGAAGTCGCGCTCCGACTCGGGCACGGACTCTTCGAACGCTTTGGTTAGTTCATCAATAAAATATCCTTCCTCGCCATGAAGAATGTATAAGGGAACGAATTTCCCTTGCTTTATGCTTTTCAGGAGGTCGGAAAAGGCTGGAGCTGCAGCTGGCATTTTTGTAAAATCAATGATTAATGTGTAAATTTACACATTAATTTCCGAATTGCAAAAATGAACCGACAAGATTACCCGATGCTGAATTTACCTCCGGCTGCGCTGAAACTGCGGGCACCGGAGAGCGAGCAGCATCGTCCGGGGGTGTATGACCCTTTGCGAAAGCGGTGGGTGTCACTGACTCCGGAGGAATGGGTGCGCCAGCATTTTGTGGCAATGCTTGTCAATGAAAAACATTACCCGGCAGCGCTCATGGCCAACGAGATTGGCATTAAGCTGAACGCGACCTCACGGCGATGTGACACGGTTGTGTTCAATCGCGTTAAAGAACCATGGATGATTGTTGAATACAAGGCGCCGGATGTTGAAATAACGCAACAGACATTTGACCAAATTGTACGCTACAACATGGTGTTACGCGCACGTTATTTAGTTGTAAGCAACGGGTTGAGCCATTTCTGCTGCGCAATGGACTATGAGAACCATAGCTACAGATTCATTCCGGAAATTCCGGAATTCAATCAATTGCCGGTGGAATAAAGACGTTCGCGGGCCGCAAGCACTTTGGCGTCGGTAATGTAGTCATCGTAGTCCATCATCTTGTCAATTATGCCGCCCGGTGTGAGCTCAATGATGCGGTTTGCCACGGTTTGAATAAATTCATGGTCGTGGCTTGACATGAGGATGATGCCTTTGAAGGCTTGCAGAGTGTTGTTGAATGCCTGAATTGATTCCAAATCAAGGTGGTTGGTGGGCGAATCAAGCACAAGGGTGTTGGCGTCGCGCAGCATCATGCGGCTTATCATGCACCTCATTTTTTCACCTCCCGACAAAACGGATGCTTTTTTCAGCACCTCCTCGCCGGAAAAGAGCATGCGGCCGAGAAAACCTTTAAGATAAATTTCGCTTGAATCATCGCTGAACTGACAGAGCCAGTCAACGAGGTTCATGTCGGTGTTGAAGAAGCGGGAATTATCCAGCGGCAGATAAGCTGTTGTAATGGTCTGCCCCCAATCGAACGTTCCGGCATCGGGTTTGCGGTTTCCGGTTATTATTTCAAATAAAGCCGTCATGGCTCTGGGGTCGTGGCTAAGGAAAGCCACCTTGTCGCCCTTCTCAATTTGAAAGTTCACGTCCGAGAAAAGAATTTCGCCGTCAACGGAGGCTGTGAGGCCATGTACCTCCAGAATCTTGTTGCCGGGTTCGCGCTGGGGGGTGAAAATAATGCCGGGATAACGGCGCGACGAGGGCTGAATTTCCTCAACGTTAAGCTTTTCAAGCATTTTTTTACGCGAAGTTGTTTGCTTGGACTTAGCTACATTGGCACTGAAGCGTTGAATGAACTCAAGCAACTCTTTACGTTTCTCCTCGGCTTTTTTGTTTTGCTGTTGTTGCTGGCGCAAAGCGAGTTGCGATGATTGATACCAATAGCTGTAGTTTCCGGCAAACAGCGACATTTTGTTGTAATCAATGTCCAGCGTGTGGGTTGAGACAGAGTCGAGGAAGTGGCGGTCGTGCGAAACAACCAGAACCGTGTTCTCGAAATTGGACAGGTAATTTTCGAGCCAGCTCACAGTCTCGATGTCAAGGTCGTTGGTAGGCTCGTCAAGCAAGAGATTGTCGGGATTGCCGAAGAGTGCCTTGGCCAAAAGAACACGCACTTTTTCGTTACCGGACATGTCGCGCATCAAAGAATGGTGCTTGTCCTCTTTTATGCCGAGACCGCTGAGCAGTGCTGCGGCATCGCTTTCGGCATTCCAGCCTTCGAGTTCGGCAAAGCGTTCTTCAAGTTCCGATGCGCGGATACCATCGGCGTCGCTGAAATCCTCCTTGGCATAGATAGCATCTTTTTCCTGCATTATGTCCCAAAGCACGGTGTGTCCGCGAAGCACCGTTTCAAGCACGGTGCAATCGTCATATTTAAAGTGGTCCTGCTCCAAAACGCTCATGCGCTCGCCCGGTCCTTGGGTAACTGAACCGCGTGTGGGTGAAAGTTGTCCGGAAAGAATCTTCATCAATGTTGATTTTCCGGCACCGTTGGCACCAATTATTCCGTAACAGTTTCCGGGAGTGAATTTCATGTTAACATCCTGAAAAAGGATGCGTTTGCCAAACTGCATGGCCAAATCGTTGACAGCTATCATAATCTTCTTTTTACCTTGAATTTTTCGCGGTGCAAAGGTACGTAAAAAATCGTAATTTTTACTTACCTTTGCAACGAATAACCAACATTCACCAACATGGAAGAAATCAATATAGCCGAAGTGTATAAGGCAGCGGAAGTGCTCCGCGATGTAGCACGGCACCCCAAGTTGATTGGGCCAGCGCCAATTAACTCAAAAGCTGAAGTATATCTCAAACCTGAAAATTTGCAGCGCACCGGATCGTTCAAACTTCGCGGTGCGTATTATAAAATATCACAACTCTCGGACGAAGAGCGTAAGCGCGGAGTCATTGCCTGTTCGGCCGGCAACCATGCCCAAGGTGTCGCTTTGGGCGCCGCTCATGCAGGCATCAAGGCAACGATATGCCTTCCGGCCGGAGCCCCGATGTCGAAAATAGAAGCCACTAAGGCACTGGGCGCCGAGGTGGTGATGGTGCCGGGCGTGTATGATGATGCTTACACCCGTGCCATTGAACTACAAAAAGAGCATGGCTACACACTTGTTCATCCTTTTGACGACCCGAAGGTTATTGCCGGCCAGGGAACCATTGGCCTTGAGATAATTGAGGAGATGCCCGATGTGGATGCAGTGGTTGTGCCCGTGGGTGGAGGCGGACTTGTGTCCGGCGTGGCTTTTGCCGTTAAAACCCTCAAGCCAAACGTGAAGGTTTACGGTGTCCAGGCCGAAGGGGCGGCTTCAATGGTGAAGTCAATCAAGGATGGCAAACGCGAATGCCTTGACCGAGTATCAACCATTGCCGATGGCATTGCCGTGAAGGAGCCGGGCGTAAACACCTTTGAAATGTGCGAGCGGTATGTGGACGACATTGTGACAGTGAGCGACGACGAGGTAGCAGCAGCAATTCTCACTCTAATTGAAAAGCAGAAGCTTGTGGCCGAGGGCGCCGGAGCCGTTTCCGTGGCGGCAGTGATGTTCAACAAAATTCCGGTTGATGGCAAAAAGGTGGTGTGTCTGGTATCGGGCGGCAACATCGACGTTACTTCGCTCAACCGTGTCATAACCCGAGGTCTTGTGAAAAGCGGACGTGACTGCACAATAACCGTGCTGCTGTCCGACAAGCCCGGACAACTTTCCAAAGTGTGCAGCGTGATTGGCAATTTGGGAGCCAACATCCTGTCCGTGGAGCACAAACGCAACTCGTCGAACACTGACATAAACGGTTGCAAACTCAACATTGACATGGAAACGCGCAACAACGAGCACATTGAAATAATTCGTCGCGGACTCACCGAGGCCGGATTTGAAGTGGAATAAGCCTCGTAGAATAGGATTTATTAACGCGAATGAGCGAATTTTAAGTTGCCAACCTATTGATATTGCATTGCAGATTGCGTAACTTTGCACAAATGCAATTCAATGGATTGCAATGACAAACAATTGCAAAAACATAACCAACCCACACAAAGAAAAATGACACTTTTTGAAAAGCTCACAGAGAAAGCAAAGGGATGTCCCCAAAGAATAGTGCTTCCGGAAGGTACCGAACCCCGCACACTCACAGCAGCCAACCGCATTATCAGCGAAGGGCTTGCTGAAATCACCCTCATAGGCAACAAAGCCGACATCATGGCTATGGCCGGCGAGCTTAATCTGACCGAAATTGAGAAAGCGACCATTGTTGACCCGGCCGATGAAGCGGTTATCGACAAGTATGCCCCGCTGTTTTACGAACTTCGTAAAAAGAAAGGAATCAGCATGGAGCAGGCCCGTCTCACCACCGCCAATCCTCTTTACTTAGGCTGCCTGATGGTGAAAGCAGGCGATGCCGACGGTCAGGTTGCCGGAGCTTTGAACACCACCGGCAACGTGCTTCGTGCAGCTTTTCAAGTAATCAAAACCCAACCGGGCATCGATGTGGTTTCCGGAGCGTTCCTTATGCTTCTGCCTGAAGGAATGCCGTTCGGCACCGACGGACTGATGGTGTTTGCCGATTGCGCCGTGGTTCCCGACCCCAGTGCCCGGGAACTGGCCCAAATTGCCATTTCGTCAGCACAGACAGCCCGCGATATTGCCGGAATTGAACCCCGTGTGGCCATGCTGAGCTTCTCGACAAAGGGCAGTGCCAAGCATGAACGCGTTGACAAGGTTATTGAAGCCACCCGTCTGGCCCGTGAAATGGCACCCGACTTGATTGTTGACGGTGAACTTCAGGCTGACGCGGCTATTGTTCCCGGCGTGGCACAGACCAAGAGCCCCGACAGCCCGCTGAGCGGACGTGCCAACGTGCTTGTATTCCCGTCGCTTGAAGTTGGCAATATAGCTTACAAACTTGTGCAGCGACTGGGCAATGTTCAGGCAGTTGGACCACTCCTGCAAGGTCTTGCCGCTCCGGTAAACGACCTTAGCCGCGGTTGCTTCCCCGAAGATATTTACAAAACCATAATCATGACCTGTAACCAGGCCATTGGTTTGAAACAAAATTCTTGATAACAAATAAAAAACAACATATTTATTGCAATGAAAATACTTGTGCTCAACTGCGGCAGCAGTTCCGTGAAATATAAACTCATTGACACCGACACCGATGCCACTTTGGCTGAAGGTGGTGTGGAAAAAATTGGACTTGAGGACGGTTTTTTGAAATTCAAAAAGTCTGACGGTTCAAAAGAAATCAAACAGCTTGGACTTATCGACCACAAGCAAGCTGTGGAAGCTATTCTTGACATCCTCACCGATTCCACCTACGGATGCATCAAATCCTACTCTGAAATTGATGCCGTTGGTCACCGCGTGGTACACGGAGGCGAAAAATTCGCTTCAAGCGTGCTCATAACCGATGAGGTTATCCAACAGGTTAAAGATTGCTATGACCTTGCTCCTTTGCACAATCCCGCCAACATAACAGGCATCGAGGCCATAACCTCGTTGATGCCCGATGTGCCGCAAGTGGGTGTTTTTGACACGGCTTTCCACCAAACCATGCCGGCCAAAAGCTTCATGTATGCCCTCCCCTACAAATTTTACAAAGAGGATGGCGTTCGCCGCTACGGTTTCCATGGCACCAGCCACCGCTATGTGAGCCAACGTGCAGCCGAGTTCTTAGGCCTTGACCTTTCAAAACTCAAAATGGTAACCTGCCACATAGGTAACGGTGGTTCTATAACTGCCGTTGACGGAGGAAAGAGCGTGGACACTTCAATGGGTCTCACTCCCACCGAGGGTTTGATGATGGGCACACGCACCGGTGACATCGATCCCGGAGCCATAACTTATCTTATGACAAAGCATGGCATGTCGGCCACCGATGTGCAGAACCTCATCAACAAACAGAGCGGCGTGGCAGGTGTTTCAGGCATAAGCAACGACATGCGTGAGATTGAAGCAGCCGTTAATGCCGGCGACGAACGTGCCAAGCTTGCTTTGGACATGTACGAACTTCGCATTCTGAAATATATCGGGGCATACGCAGCCGAAATGGGCGGCCTTGACGTGATTGTGTTCACCGGTGGAGTTGGCGAGAATCAAACAGGTGTGCGCCTGAACGTTTGCGAGCCCCTGAAATTCATGGGCGTGGAGATTGATGCTGATGTGAACGCCCGCACAAAAGGTACCGAAACGTTGATTTCCAAACCAGAATCGAGGGTCAAAGTTGTAGTTATCCCCACTGACGAGGAGCTCATGATTGCCCGCGACACTAAAGATATTGTTTCAAAACTCTAAGACAATTCTATCATGACAAAAATAAGAGCAGCCGTGGTTGGTTACGGTAATATTGGCCACTTCGTGGTGGAGGCGCTTGAGGCATCGACTGATTTTGAAATAGCCGGAGTGGTTCGTCGCTCGCTTGGCGAAAAACCGGCTGAGCTCCAGCCCTACAAAGTGGTTACAGACATTAAAGAACTTGGAAAAGTTGATGTGGCAATTCTGTGCACCCCTACTCGTGAGGTGGAAAAATATGCCGTTGAATATCTTGCCATGGGCATAAACACAGCTGATTCATTCGACATTCACACCAAGATTGCCGATTTGAGAAACAATTTGGGTGCAGTGGCCAAGGAGCATGGCACTGTTGCCATAATCTCGGCCGGGTGGGATCCGGGAAGCGACTCCATTGTGAGAACTCTACTTCAGGCAGCCGCCCCCAAAGGATTGACTTACACCAACTTCGGCCCCGGCATGAGCATGGGGCACACCGTTTGCGTAAAGTCAAAGCCGGGTGTGAAAAATGCACTTTCAATGACCATTCCGCTTGGCACCGGCATACACCGCCGCATGGTTTATGTGGAACTTGAAGATGGCGCAAAGCTTGAGGATGTTGCAGCCGCAGTCAAAGCCGACCCATATTTCGCTTCAGATGAAACCCACGTGATGGCCGTTGAATCGGTTGACATGGTCAAAGATATGGGTCACGGTGTGAACATGGTCCGCAAAGGCGTGAGCGGTCGCACTCAGAATCAGCTTTTTGAATTCAACATGACCATAAACAACCCGGCGCTTACGGCACAGATTCTTGTTGACGTTGCACGCGCATCGATGAAACAGCGTCCCGGCGCCTACACCATGATTGAAATTCCGGTAATTGACCTGCTTCCGGGCGACCCCGAGCAGCTCATTCGCCAACTCGTTTAATCAATGGCTATTATTCTCTCCAAATCCACTCTAAATAAATGCTTGATATTTTAGGACAATACTTGACGAGGATAGCCGACACGCTGTGTGGCTATCCTCTTTTCACAGTACTCATTGGCGGAGGTCTGTTTCTGTTTCTTTACAGCGGCATGGTCTCCGTCAGGAAACTTCCTGTGGCTTTAAAGACACTCCGCGCCAAGCAAAGCACCGGACCAAATGAAATCTCATCGGCTCAGGCGCTTGCATCGGTTGTTGCGGCAACCGTGGGAATGGGAAACATTGCCGGGGTTGCCATTGCCTTGGTGATGGGTGGCCCGGGAGCCATTTTTTGGATGTGGGTGAGTGCGATTGTGGGTATGTCCACAAAATATCATGAAGGAGTGCTGGCAATAAAATATCGCAAAATTGATTCGGACGGGCGTCCGTTCGGAGGACCCATGCACATTATCAAGCATGCCCTGCCCTCCAAGTGGCACCCCATGGCTACGTTTTTTGCCGTAGCAGGAATGTTCGGGACACTTTGCATAATGAACGCCAACCAATTTACGGAAGCAGCCGTTTCAACCATAGGCACACTGCATGAAGTGGACAATCCAATGATGCTTAAATTCATAATTGGACTGGGGATAGCGCTGCTGGTTACCCTTGTGGTGATTGGCGGTGTGAAGCGCATTGCCACCGTGGCAAGTGTGCTTGTTCCTTTCATGGTTGGAGGTTACTTCCTTATGGTGCTATACATCATATTGACCAATCTGTCGGGACTCCCCGATGCCATTGGCTCCATTTTTCGTGAGGCCTTTAGCCTGCGTGCCGGTTGGGGCGCTTTGGCCGGAATAGCTATTATAGGAGCACGCCGGGCTGCGTTGGTCAACGATGCCGGCGTGGGCACCGCTTCAATTATGCACGGCTCATCGGGATGCAAGGAACCGGTAAAGGAAGGGCTTGTTGCAATGTTGGGGCCGGCAATTGACTCCGGATTCGTGTGCACGCTCACAGCGCTTGCCATATTGCTTTGCGGCGATGTTTCAACAGTGGAAGGTGTCAAAGGCCTGTCGGTTGCCATGGATGCCTTTGGCAATGCAATTCCCGGAGGGCAGTACCTACTCATGGCTGTGGTTACCTGTTTTGCACTGTCGTCAATGTTCAGTTACTCCTTTTACGGACGCAGCTGCGCACGGTTTCTTTTCGGAACCCGCGGTGAAAAAATTTACGTTTGGTTCTTCATCCTCACACTGGTTGTGTTTGCGGTGATTTCGCTTGACGCAGCAGTAGGACTCTGCGACCTGTTCTATGCTCTTATGGCATTCCCCACAATGTTAACGCTGATTTTGCTGCGGGGTAAAGTGAAAGAGGAAACCAAAGCATTTTTTAGAAAAGAATCCGATGTGCAAAATGCTCTACCTGCAGAAAACCAATCAATAAAACCCGCTGAATTATGAAATTAAGACTAACACTATTGTCATTGACCCTGACCTTGTTCAGTTTGTGTGCGTATTCACAGAATTTTGACTTTGACCGCAGCGAACAGCTTCGCAAAGAATTTGAGACGCGCCAGCCCACTAAGGTTGAATATGACTATATGATTGAAGAATGTGAAAAGTTTGTCGACCGGTTTATTTCCGTTACCCGCGACATTAAAAAGTTGCCCACACTTGATGAACGGAAAGAAGCCGCCACAAACTACAACAAGCGCACCGGCAACGACTACAATATCTACATGTTTTATTTGCGTAGACTCCAGGAAGGATTAGGCAACGACACGCTCACATCCACGCAGGCAATTGAAGTGGACAAGTTGTTGTCGGACAACAAATATATTAACCGCATGTTTACCAAATATCGCAGCCGTTACGAACTATAACAAGATTTAAACTATGACTCAAGAGCAACGTTTGGAAATTGAAAACAAGGTTGTGGAGATGCTCCGCACCGTCTATGACCCTGAACTTCCGGTTGATATTTACAGTCTCGGTTTGGTTTACAAAATTGACCTTGATGATGATGGCAATCTGCACATTGACATGACCCTTACGGCACCGAGCTGTCCGGCAGCCGACTTTATTGTCGACGATGCCCGAATAAAGCTGGAGAGCATTGAAGGAGTGAAAAGCGTTGACATAAACATTGTTTTCGAGCCGGAATGGACGCAGGACATGATGAGCGAGGAAGCTAAACTTGAACTCGGATTCCTGTAATGCGTAACCGTACCTACTTCATATCCGACACACATCTCGGGGCCGGCTACATAGCCGACCCCAAAGAGCATGAGCGGCAACTGGCACAGTGGTTACGTTCAATAAAACCATACGCCAAAACGCTTTACATGCTTGGTGATGTAATGGACTATTGGTACGAGTATAAAACCGTCGTTCCCCGGGGACATGTACGCTTTCTCGGCGCTTTGGCCGACTTGGCCGACAGCGGATGCAGAATTGTTTGGCTAAAGGGAAATCATGACATTTGGCTGTTCGATTATCTGACAAACGAAATCGGGCTTGAAGTTTGCGACGGAGTCGTTGACACCATTATTGACGGAAAACGATTTGTCATGGAGCATGGAGATGGAGTTGGCGAGCCCAGGCGCACTTACCGCATGCTTCGCTCGCTGTTCCGCAACCGCTTTGCCCAATGGCTATATGCCGGAATACATCCGCGGTGGACCGTTGGTTTTGCCCGTTCATGGTCAAAACATTCGCGCCTTACAGGAAAGCAGCTAAACACAATAGGCAAGCTGGCAGCCGACGATAAGCTGATGAAATTCGCCCGCAAGTACATGCAGCAACACGGGCATGTGGATTACTTTGTGTTCGGCCACCGGCATCAACTTGTGGAAGAAAATGTGGCAGCCGACACCAAGCTCATTATTTTAGGTGAAGGGTTCAATATGATGACATTTGGAGTATGGGATGGCGAGAGATTCAAACTGGATTCAATGAAAAAATTTTCAGCCGACTCGGGAATTTAAAATACTTTAACAATTCGGCCCCGAAACTCCCAAAATTATAGATTGTTAATTTTCACCACATTAATAATTTCAGCAATCCCTATTTCAAACTACATTGGTAAAAAACATTGCTGCACAACATAAAAAAATATTTGAAAACGCACATCAAAGATTTTACCTTTGCAGCGTAAACCTAACACAATCTTTTTTTTACCTTAGAAATTGTACCTATTGGAAACTCATAAAAAGGAACTATGCGAGTAGTTCCTTTTTATTTCTTTCAAAAAAAGAGTAATTTTGTAAAGCTAATCTATCGCCATTATGCTGAAATATGACTACTCAGAGAATGAAATAGTGCTGTGTCGGGAATTTTACTCTAATTTCGATGCCCACCTTGCGCAGACTCGTCTCAATCAGGAAGGGATTGAAGCCATTCTTGATGGAGAATTATTTTCAAGAATATATCCCGGACTGGGATTTTCAAGCGTCAGGCTTATGGTGAAACGCCGCGACTTGCAAAAAGCACTTGACCTAATCAACTCCATGGATTTTAATGGCGAATAACCTTAAAAGAGAACATTAAAGATGAATCAAAGCATTGCTTTAAACAAAAATCACCTTGTACTCTCCCTCCAAAAGCCCGCCGAACAATTTACCAAAGACGACATTATTCGCTACGTTGTGGAGCAGGACATACAAATGATTAACTTCATGTATCCTGCAGGCGACGGGCGCCTGAAAACCCTTAACTTCATTATCAACGACCTGGCCTATCTGGATTCAATCCTCAGCAACGGCGAGCGAGTTGACGGCTCAAGCCTTTTCAGCCACATCGAGGCCGGCAACAGCGACCTATATGTCATTCCACGTTTTGCAACGGCATTCCTCGACCCGTTCGCTGAAATTCCCACCGTGTCAATGCTCTGTTCCTTCTTTGACAAGGACGGCAACCGCCTTCAGAATTCCCCGGACTACACTCTGGAGAAAGCTTGCCGGGCATTTAATGATGTGACAGGTCTCAACTTCGAGGCCATGGGTGAACTTGAATATTATGTTATCCAGCCTAATGACGGCACCTATCCGGCTGTGGACCAGCGAGGTTACCATGAGTCGGCACCTTTTGCCAAGACCGGCGATTTCCGCACACGCTGCATGGCCTACATTGCAGCCGCCGGAGGCAAGATAAAATACGGGCACTCGGAAGTGGGCAATTTCACCATGAACGGTCTCACATACGAGCAAAACGAGATTGAATTTCTTCCGGTTGCAGCCACTTCGGCGGCCGACCAACTTGCCATTGCCAAATGGGTGATTCGCAACCTTGCACATCAGGAAGGTCTGGAAGTTACGTTCGCCCCGAAAATAACCGTTGGGAAAGCAGGCTCGGGATTGCATATTCACATGCGCTTCACCGATGCCGACGGACACAACGTTATGCTTGACTCAAATTCCAATCTGAGCAACGACACCCGCACAGGCATAGCAGGACTGATGGACATGGCCCGCGCCATAACCGCTTTCGGAAACACAAATCCCACATCATACTTCCGTCTTGTACCCCACCAGGAAGCGCCTACAAACATTTGCTGGGGCGACCGCAACCGTTCCGTATTGGTGAGAGTGCCACTGGGCTGGACTTCGCGCAACGACATGTGTGCCGCAGTCAATCTAGGGAGCACATCGAACACCGAAGCGGCATCATCGCGTCAAACTGTCGAGATTCGTTCGGCCGACGGCTCAGCAGACGTGTATTATTTGCTCGCCGCATTGGCCGTGGCTTGCCGCCATGGCTGGGAAATGAAAAATCCGCTTAAAGTAGCCGAAGAAACGTACGTTGATGTGGACATTCATCGTGCCGAAAACGCAGACAAGCTCAAAAATTTGAAACACCTCCCGGCTTCGTGTGTGGAAAGTGCCGAAGCCCTTGAAAAACAGCGCGGCGTGTTCGAAGAGCGCGGCGTGTTTGAACCGCACTTCATTGATTCAGTGATTGAAAAACTTCGCAACTATAACGACACGGACCTGCACGACCGCGCCAAGGCCGACGCTTCGCTGATGGCGCAACTCGTGGAGCAGTATTTCCACGTATAAGAACCCAATCAATAAGGAATAGGCCCGAAAAACGTGTTCCAACATATCCGGCAGCGCTTATGCAATCAGCCGGAAGCTTTGAAATTATTGTCAGAGTCGGCTCACGGAGTCGGCTCTGACGCTTCTTGGGCCCGCTTGATTTCTTCAACGTGAGCCATAACATTGGCCGGAGCGCGATGCTCCTCAAGTTCAGCCTTCATGAAGTCCATGTAAGGAGCCGCATGTGAGAAAAATTTGTAATATCCCCGGCAAAGATAGTTCAAACCAAATTCCCCGGAGGCTGTATAGGCAAAACGGTTTTTGGGACATTCGCCATTACAAATGTTTGTGAAGCGGCACTCGTGACATTGGGTTGGCAATGTGTATCGCTTGGCAAGTCCGAAAGCGTTCTGCTTGTCGCTTGCAATCATTTCCACTATGGTCTTGTCGGCAATGTTTCCGAGCTTGAATTCGGGAAAAACAAAATGGTCGCAACTATAAATGTCGCCATTATGCTCCATAACGGCAGCATGTCCGCAGGTGCGCGCCATTGAACAGACACCCGGCTCTTTACCCACCCAGTTGGCCAAAGTGGCATCAAAAATCTGCACAAAGTATTTTCCCACATCTTTTTTCACCCACTCGTCAAACAGAGTGCAGAGAAACGTTCCCCACTGTTCGGGTGAAACGGAAAAATCGGCCAGCACAAGCTCCTCCTCGCGGTCGAGCGCCGATGCCAGATGGCGTCCGTCCTTATGCCTCTTAATACGCTCGACAATGGGGGTGAACTGAATATAATGACAGCCTATTTCCTTAAAGAAATTATAAAATTCAAGCGGATAATCAGCATTATAATCGTTGACCACAGCCATGCCATTCCAATCAACCCCATGCTTGTTGAGGAGGTTGATTCCGGCCATTACCTTCTTGAACGAAGGGCCGCCCATTCCGGTGCGGCGGTATTCATCATGGAACTCCTGCGGGCCGTCGATCGACACCCCCACAAGCCAATTGTTGTCCTTGAAAAACTGACACCATTCGTCGGTGAGCAACGTTCCGTTGGTTTGGATGCTGTTATCAATCAGCATGCCCTTGCCATATTTTTTCTGGAGTTCAAGCACTCGCTTGTAGAACGACAGCGGGCGCATCAAGGGCTCGCCGCCATGCCACGTAAAAAGCGCCTGGGGCATTGTCTGAGCTTCAAGGTATTGCTTGATGTAACGTTCAAGCACCTCGTCGCTCATGGTGAAAACGTGGCGTTGGTTTTCGGCTCTGTAAATGTTGCTTTTTTCCAGATAATAACAATATTCACACCGGAGATTGCATACACTGCCAACAGGCTTGGCCATTACATATAATGGCCTTGCAAAGGGAGAGTTAATATCCATTGATTGTTATTCCTTTCTTAATTTGTTTGGGTCGAACTGCCGGACTACCTCAACAGTGGTTCCTTCGGGGTTGACCCGGATTCCGCCTCGCTGCTCAATGTCATCGAGAAGCGACTTTTTAAGATTCGCAATTTTAGATTCAGCCTTTTTGGGAGAATCGGACATCACTTTCTTTATCACTCGTGATTCCAAAGCGAACTTATAGAAAGCGTTGCGGATAAACTTCCAGTTCTGATCAGTCAAGCCATAGGACTTACGAAGCCGGTTGGCAACGGCGTTGCCTTCAGCCAAAGCTTCTTCGTTGTACACTCCGCGATAATACTGTTCAAGCTGCTCATTGTTCATTATTTTCGCGAGCGCCTTATCATGCTTTTTTTCAATGACCTTGGCATCGGCCTGTGGCATGAAACCATTGTTGGCATTAAGAATTGTGGTGTAGTCCGCATCCTCCTGCTGAAGAGCTTTGGCAAGTTGAATCTGCTGCTCGGGTGTCAGACTAACATGCTGGCAAACGTTGTAAGTGTCTCTCACCACTCCGGCGGGGAACTGATTCAACGACTCTACATTCACCGTCTGCGCCGATACGGATTGTGATACACCGCATAAAAAAATCATTGACAAAAGTGGGAGATAACTTTTCATAGAGTAATATTTTTTCGCTTTGAAATGATTGGAGTTTCGTTTAAAAACAATATCTTTGTGCAAAACTAATCATTTTTTACAATTTTACCATGTTATCAAGCAAAAAAGTCAACAGTTTGCTATGCGGAATAGGCACTTTGTCATTGTTCCCATCACCGACAGCCGCCGCAATGCCATCCAACGCCGAGCAGCAACGTCCAAATGTTTTGTTCATAGCCGTGGACGATATGAAACCATGGATTTCACCATACGGCGACACGCTTGCCAAAACTCCGGCCATGGATGAACTTGCAAGCAGAGGTGTGACTTTTGACAATGCTTACTGTCAGGTGGCGTTAAGCGGGCCAACGCGTTCAAGCCTGCTGACCGGACTTAACCCGGACCACACCGGCGTGTGGTGGCTCATGGGTGCGTTCCGCAATAACAACCCCGACATTGTGACCATGCCCCAAGCGCTGATGAACAATGGTTACGAAACCGTGGGCGTTGGTAAAATTTTCCATCCTCTCACTGACAAAAAGCTCAAGAACGACCCCCAATCATGGAGCCGATACGTGAAAACGCCCGGTGCCACTTACGCACTTTCCAACGGACGAGTCGCCACAGAGTGCGCCGATGTACCTGACGACGGTTATCAGGACGGCGTGATTACCAACGAGGCAATCAAGGCCATGAAGGAACTTAAGGACGGAGGCAAGCCTTTTTTCCTTGGAGTGGGCTACAAAAAACCACACCTGCCGTTCTGCGCTCCGAAAAAATATTGGGACATGTATAACCGGGAGGACATGCCTGTGGCCGAGTATCAAAAAATGTCAGAGAATCCTGTTGAGTATGCCTACCATAATTCGCTTGAAGTGAAGGGCTATTCGGACATTCCTCCGTTTGAAAGCTACATGGACACTCGCGAACTTGATGTGGAAACGCAAAAACGACTGCTTCACGCCTACTATGCCTGCATTTCATACGTGGATGCTCAGATTGGTAAACTGCTTGAGGCCTTGGACGAAAACGGGCTGGCCGACAATACCATCATTGTTTTGTTCGGCGACCACGGCTATCACCTTGGCGACCATGGGCTATGGAACAAGCTCACTGACTTTGAACAAGCCACACGTGTTCCGCTAATAATCTCCATGCCCGGGGCGGCAAAAGGTAAACACTCCTCATCGGTTGTGGAGTTCCTTGACATTTTCCCTACAATTTGCGATCTGACTTCAACGCCTGCGCCCCAACAACTGGACGGCACAAGCCTTGTTCCGGCACTTAAAAATCCCAAGAAAAAAGTCAAAGATTACGCCATTAGCCAGTTCAGCCGTTCAACCACAGAGAACTACACCATTTATTCCGACACTGACCTTGAAGATCTTGCATCACAACTCCCCGAGGACATTACCGGCTACGCAATACGCGACAACCGTTACCGCTTGGTGGAATGGACCAAAGGATTCAAAACGTTCGTTCCATTCAGTTCCGACATGGTGATAGGCTACGAACTTTACGACTACGACAAGGACCCGCTTGAAACGCGCAATCTGGCCAACAATCCGGCATACGCTTCAGTGGTTAAGAAGCTCAAGAGCCAACTCCACAAATATTATTCAAAAAGCTATTCATCGCCAATGAGCGTCCCCATTGCCAAAAAGGCAGGCGCGCTTAAATAGCTTCAAGGCACAAGCTTAAGAGTCCATTCGATAAGGAATGTTAAAGCTGGGGCGGACTATCATTGAGCAG
>JAMPBC010000001.1:346410-383479 GCA_023666905.1 Bacteroides sp.
AGAGCATCTGACTACGGATCAGAAGGTTACAGGTTTGAATCCTGTAGGAGTCACTTGAAAACCACTCATGGAGTATGGCTCCTTAGCTCAACTGAATAGAGCATCTGACTACGGATCAGAAGGTTACAGGTTTGAATCCTGTAGGAGTCACTTGAAACGCCAACGCATTAATCCGGCCCGATAATGTGTTGGCGTTTTATTTTGCGCCAAAATTTCTCAGTCCGCGCAACCACCAAACTTTGAAAAAGCGGCAAAAATCGCCGGATTTACTTTGAAAAAGCGGTAAAAATCATTAATTTAGCCGTGAAAAAGCGGCATATTCGCTGCCGTTTTACACCTATACTGCTGTTATATAACATATTACCACATCACTACATGCTATACCGCAAAGCAACTCAATATATTGAAGAATTTTACAGGTCTTCACGGAACGCATTGCTCCTGACCGGAGCTCGTCAGACCGGTAAAACTTACTCAGCACGAATGCTCGGAAAGCAGTTCAAGAACTTTATCGAGTTAAACTTCGTGGAACATCCTGAAGCTGTAAACATATTTGAGAATGTGACATCGGCCGATGAAATACTGCTACGGCTGTCGGCCATCACTTCCACACCTATGACTCCGGGAGAAACCTTGATTTTCTTCGATGAGGTGCAGAAATGCGAGAACCTAATCACAGCGATAAAATTTCTTGTTGACGACGGTCGGTTCAGATATATACTGAGTGGTTCATTGCTCGGTGTGGAATTGAAAAACATCCGGTCTCAGCCAGTGGGTTATATGAGCATAAAGGAGGTGTTCCCACTTGATTTTGAGGAATTCATAATAAATATGGGTGTTTCTGCAACGGTTCGCAACACGCTTAGGGACTGTTGGGAAAATCACACTGCCGTTGACCCTATGGTACACGACAAAATGATGCAGTTGTTCAGATTGTATCTCGTGGTTGGAGGAATGCCCGCAGCCGTTGCCGAGTATAAGGAATCAAACAATGTCAATAACGTGATGAGAGTTCAGCAAGACATAGTTGCCCTTTATCGTATGGACATCTCCCAATATGCCCAAAAGGACAAGCTGAAAATCAAAGAGATTTTCGACCTCTTGCCCTCCGAACTTGATGCCAAGAATAAACGGTTCATTCTGAAAAACCTTAATGAACATGCAAAATTCAGCCGTTATGAAGATAGCTTCCTGTGGTTGAAAGATGCCGGTGTTGTTATACCCGTCTACAACGTAGATGAGCCCAAACCGCCACTCAAGCTGGCTGAAACACGTAATCTGTTCAAGCTTTTCAGCAATGACGTCGGCCTGTTGGCCGCGCAATATGCCGACGGTATTCAACTCAAGATTCTCACAGGAGACTCCTCCTTGAATATAGGTGCCGTTTATGAAAATGTGGTGGCCGAAGAGCTGATTTCTCACGGTGTGACGCCTTATTATTACAACAATAAGCGCCGCGGTGAGGTGGATTTCATTGCCTCAATCAATGACAAGGTTATGCCGATTGAGGTCAAATCCGGTAAAGACTACCAAAAACACACGGCATTAGATAATCTCATGACTGATTATCCGAATACGCTTTACGATGCCGTGGTGTTATGCAACGGCAATGTTGAGACTGTTGGGAATATTACATACGCCCCAATCTATATGATAATGTTTATTCAACGAAAGGAGGCAAAAATTGGAGTGTATAGGGTTGATTTGGATGGATTGATGTAAATTGGATGAAGCGTTGACCGCGCTTCGCTATTGCGATATTGGAAGAAAGGGCGGCACCGGAGTGTCGCCCTTTCGTGTATTGTGGGAACGGCGGGGGTTATTTCACAACCACTTTGGCTGCGCGGATAACGGGACCATTCTGCATTTTAACAACGTAAACGCCTGTTGCAAGCGAGCCCACATTGGCTGAAACTTTGGCATCGGCCACAAATTTCACCATGCGACCGTTGGCATCGTAGAACCAGGCCTTGTCGGCATTGGTGAAATAAGCCACGTTGTCAACCACGGTAACGGTTGAAACGCCGCTCTCGGCAGTTACATTTTCAATGGCGCTGAGCTGAGGTTCGTCGGCCTCACCTGCATCGCGGAGGTCTTTGTAACCGGGCTTGGGCTGGCGCTGTTCGTTGCCGGCACTTACAATTTCAACGGGCACATCAAGGCCATATCCCTTGTTGAAACCACCCGTAGCGTTCAAGCCACCGGTGAACCATGCGTCGCATGCAACGATGCGCAGGCGTGAGCGACCTTCGCGGGCATTGGCGGGAACGTTAACCACGAAGTCAACACCTTCTGATTCAAACTTGTTGCGCAATGTACCGCCATCGTTGTAAGCACCTGCACCATAGCTGGGTGTACCGAAGTTCCAAACCAGCTCATCGCCGGAGCCATCAAATTCGTAGTCGATATCCCAGTCAATGAAGCCTTTGAACATACAATATTTGATACCGTCACTTGCTACCTTATCTTCATGGCCACGGATGTGGAATGTAACGGTTTCACCCTGCTTAACGGTGAGAACATCCTCGGCCATCACGTAGTTGGTGTTGTCCTCATCGGGCTGGAATGTTTCGCCTTCACCGGTCCAAGTCCCTGCCGGTTCTGTGCGGGTATAATTCAGGTTGCCGGTAGCACCGGTTGTTTTGAGTTCCTCAATCCAACGATACTTGTAAGCGTTTTCAAGTCCGTTGGAAGTGGGATCCATGTAAGTGGGCATGTAAAGGTCGGTTTTGGGCTGGGGGAGCTTGGTGGGATCGGCATAACGCTCGATGCGAATCCACTCTACGTCCGAAGCCGAAACCAAGTCGGTTGAAACCGAACGGACTCCGATGTAAGGATCGGGGTATTTTTCAAGGTCAATGTCGCCAATGAAACCGTGCCAGCCCGAGGGGCGCGAAACTTCGGCCACTTTGCCGTCCTGCCCGTTGCGGAGGAAGAGTTCGAAGTGATCAATGTTGAGCTCATCGTTGTAGGCCATGCCGCGGTCGCCGAACTGAGTGGTGTAGCCGGTGGCATCAACATTCCAATTGAGTTTCACCGAGAGATTTTTGGGAGTTTCCTTCTTCACTTCGGCCACGAACGAGCCCTCCACAATGGGAGCGGGCACCTTGGCGGCCTGGCCGTCGGTGAGCTGAATCTCACCGAGATAGAGCTTGAAGTCGGCAGGAGCACCTGCAACACGCACACCGATGTGCTTTATGGCGTCGCCGGCAGCAATGCCGTTCACGTTAAGCTCCTTCTCTTCCCATGCCGAGCCGGAAGTGGCGCCGTAGGGAGTTTCCACCCATGAGCCGTCGGCCTTCTGAAGAATGAGCGAGATATGCGAGTCGGCAGCGCCTGCCATGTTCTTAAGAGCCACCTTGGCAGTGATAGCGCCGGTGGGGCGGAGATCGGTCTTGTAGATAACCACATCGGAGCCGGCAGCCTCACCTGAGAAGCGCACTGACGAACCTCCAATGTAAGCCTCCTCGTGCGAGAAGCGGACATCGAGATTATTGTCGGTGGTCACGGCGGTCATGTCGCCCGGTTGGCTGATGAGCCAGCGGTAGGTGGGCATTACATCCTGCTGCGACATGTTGTACCACGAGCCGTGGGTTTTCTTTCCTTTATAGAAATAGATTTCACCGTTACCAAGGCTGAAATAAGTGTTGAAGGGGAGCGAACCTTGAACGGCCGAACGTTCGGGAGCCATTGATGCGAAGCCGGCCCAAGTGGCCATTTGCTTATACTGCTCGTGAGCCATGACGGAGAAATTGTTGCCCGAATCGGAGATTGGAGGACGGCTAAGCACGTTACGACGGCCACCGGCAGTGGAGCGGTCCTGAAGAATCTGATAATTCTCCTGAGCGTTCATAACCGAGGTGCCTACGTTGAATTGCCAGAAGCGCGACTCGGAGTGTTCGCCCCACAGACACATGTTCATCTCCTTGGTAGTGGCCTGGTTCATACCTTTCCAGCTACGGTCCATTGTGCAAATCCACACACCTTGATACAGGTTTTCAGCGGTTCCGAGTACAGCCTTGGCGGCTGCCACGGAAGATGCGGCTGCTGAAACGCCGAAGTTGCCACCCATATAGTCAAGGAAGCAGTCGTGAACAAAGCCCACGGCTTCGCCATTGATAGTACGGCTGTTGTCGCCGAGCAAGCACCAGGCGCTCGACTGGGTTAGCGATTTCGAATTGGTGTAGGCACCTATATGGAAGCTGTTGAAGCCAATCTCCTTGGCACGCTTCTGCAGAGCGGAGTGAAACATAACTATTTTTTCGTTGGGGCTACCCTGCTCAAAGTTGTAGTTGATACCATCCTGGCCAAGGAAAATGAGACAGTTCAGCACGGCGTCAAGATACTTGTATTCACCATTTTGCTTTTTCTGCGCAATGAAGTCAGCGTAAGCGCTCTGATTACCGGATGCATAGTCAAAGAACTCGATGCCGGAGTGCATGTACGTGCCGTTTTTGTGCGCTGCGTCAACCCACGAACCGGGAGCCTGCATGAAGCCATGGTTCCACGAGCCGAAAATGTGAGTGTAGTTCCACATGGTGTAAACATCGCTGTGGAACTCGGCAGTTGGATAGCCGGCGTTGACCTTTCCGGAGCCGGTGGGAAGATTCATCCAGATGCGGCGCGTTGGGAACACATCCTTCACCAGATTAGTTTCCTGACTTTGGGGAAGGATGTCACGATAACGGGTGTGCGAGCGGGCAAATTCCAGTTCAAGGAAAATGCCGGCAGCCTCGAACTCTTCGGGAGTGGGGAAAGCGCGGCCCTCATCGGCAGCCTTGGCAAAAAGCTCAAGCATGGCACGGTCATTCCATCCCGAAAAATCATAGAGCGTGGTGGAAGCCGAGGGAATTTCCTGGGCTTGCACTTGCGGAGCCATCACTGACATAGCAGCGAAAAAGGCGGCTCCAAACAGAGTGGTTTTCTTCATGTTATGGATTTAACAGGTTAAAAATGTGATAAGATAAATTCATGATTGCACGGCACATCGTTAGATATTGCCGTTCTGAAAGCAAAGATAAGAAAATTGCATGAAAAAAGTGGTGCTCCGACCTGAATCAGAGCACCACAGTGAAAAATTATTTCTGACGGAGATTATTTCACAACCACTTTGGCTGCGCGGATAACCTGACCGTTCTGCATCTTGACAACATAAACACCTGCAGCGAGGTCGGCAACGTTGGCTGATGCGGTTGCATCGGCAACGAATTTAACCACGCGGCCGTTCATGTCATAGAACCAAGCCTTGTCAGCGTTGGTGAAGTAAGCCACGTTGTCAACAACTGTAACAGTTGAAACACCGTTTTCGGCTGCTACGCTGCCAATGGCGCTGAATTCGGGAGAATCAGCTTCGCCCTTGTCGCGGAGTTCTTTGTAACCGGGCTTGGGCTGACGCTGTTCGTTACCGGCGCTTACAATTTCAACGGGTACATCAAGGGCAAAACCTTTGTTGAAAGCACCTGTAGCGTTCAAACCACCTGCAAACCAAGCGTCGCAAGCAACAATGCGCAGGCGTGAGCGGCCTTCGCGGGCATCGGCGGGAACGTTAACCACAAAGTCAACACCCTCCGTTTCAAATTTGTCGCGGGTTGTACCACCATCGTTAACGGGAGATGCGCCATGGTTGGTTGTACCGAAGTTCCAAACCATCTCGTCGTTGGAGCCATCAAATTCATAGTCGATATCCCAGTCAATGAAGGCTTTGAAGAGACAGTATTTGATACCGTCGCTTGACTTGTGACCACGGATGTGGAAGGTAACTTTTTCACCCTGCTTAACGGTGAGAACGTCTTCGGCCATCACATAGTTTGTGTTGTCTTCAGCCGGCTTGAATGTATCGCCTGTACCGGTCCAGCTACCGGCAGGTTCAGTGCTAACGTAGTTAAGGTTACCGGTAGCACCTGTTGTTTTGAGTTCCTCAATCCAGCGAGATGTGTAGGCTGCTTCAAGTCCATTTGATGTGGGATCCATGTAGGTGGGCATGTAAAGGTCGGTCTTAGCTACGGGGAGTTTAGTGGGATCGGCATAACGCTCGATGCGAATCCACTCAACGTCAGAAGCTGAAACGAGGTCGGTTGAAACCGAACGGACACCTATGTAAGGATCAGCGTAAGTATCAAGGTCAATGTCGCCGATGAAGCCGTGCCAGCCGGTGGGGCGGCCAACTTCAACCACCTTGCCATCTTCACCGTTCTTGATGAAGAGTTCGAAGTGGTCAATGTTGACTTCGTCGTTGAACACCATGCCTCTTTCTTTAAATTCGGTGGTGTAACCGGCATCGTCAACAGACCAGTTGAGCTTAACAGAGAGGTTCTTGGCAGTTTCTTTCTTAACTTCAGCTACGAAAGAGTTAGCGGCAATGGGAGCGGGAGTTTTGGCAGCGCTGCCATCGTTGAGCTTGATTTGGCCAAGATAGAGTTTGTAAGTTTCAGGAGCACCTTCAATGCGCACACCGATGTGTTTGATAACATCGCCGGAAGCAAGACCGTTAACGTTGAGAGTTTTTTCTTCCCAAGTGCCGGCGGTGGTGTTTCCGTAAGGAGTTTCAACCCATGAGCCGTCGGCTTTCTGAAGAATGAGTGAGAGGTGTGAAGCACCTGCACCGGCCAAGTTCTTAAGAGCAACAGTTGCAGTAACGGCACCTGTTACGTTAAGATTAGTCTTGTAGATAACGAGATCGGAACCAGCGGCGGCGCCGGAGAGACGGATTGAGTTACCACCAACATAACCTTCTTCGTGAGAGAAGCGAACGTCAAGAGCATCGGTGGTTTTGGTTTTCATGTCACCTTTTTTGGTGAGGAGCCAGCGATAAGTGGGCACGTAGTCCTGCTGGGCCATGTTGTACCATGAACCGTGAGTTTTCTTTCCTTTGTAGAAGTAAATTTCACCGTTACCGAGGCTGAAGTAAGTGTTGAAAGGAAGGTTGCCCTGGATAGCGGAACGTTCGGGAATCATTGAAGCGAAACCTGCCCAAGTGGCCATCTGCTTGTCCTGCTCGTGAGCCATAACCTGGAAGTTGTGGCCTGAGTTGGCAATAGCGGGACGGTCAAGGACGTTACGCTTACCACCGCCGGTGGTGCGGTCCTGAAGAATCTGATAGTTCTCCTGAGCATTCATTTGTGAAGTACCCACGTTGAACTGCCAGAAACGAGACTCGGAGTGTTCACCCCAAAGCACGAGGTTCATTTCCTTGGTGGTTGCCGTGTTCATACCTTTCCAGTTGCGGTCCATGGTTACAATCCAAACACCTTGATAAACGTTTTCAGCAGTACCAACGGCAGCCTTGGCCGCAGAGAGCGAGTTGGCAACACCGGACCAGGCGAAGTCGCCACCGGAATAGTTCAAGAATGCATCGTGAACGTGACCAAGGGGCTCGGATGAATAATCTGAGAGCACCTTTTTGTTATCGCCAAGAAGCTGATAAGCATTACCGGCTGTTATGGTCTGATAGTTTGTGTAAGCACCGATGTGGAAATTGTCGAAACCAATTTCTTTGGCACGCTTGTAAAGAGCTGAGTGGAAAGCAACGAGTTTATCGTTGGGAGCGCCCTGCTCGAAGTTGTAGTTGATACCGTCCTGGCCAAGGAAAAGGAGGCAGTTCAGCACAGCATCAAGATACTTGTACTCACCGTTGGCTTTCTTTTCGGCAATGAAATCGGTGTAAGCAGACTGGTTACCTGAGGCATAATCAAAGAACTCGATACCTGAGTACATGTATGTACCGTTTTTGTGACCGGCATCTACCCAGCTACCGGGAGCCTGCATGAAGCCATGGTTCCATGAACCGAAAACGTGGGTGTAGTTCCACATGGTGTAAACATCGGAAGCGAATTCACCGGTAGGATAACCACCGGTGCCTTTGCCTGCACCTGTGGGGAGGTTCATCCAAAGGCGACGGGTTGCGAACACGTCAGGAACAAGGTTGGTTTCGGCTGACTGGGCGATGATGGGCTGATAGCGGGTGTGTGAGCGGGCAAACTCGAGGTCCAGATAGATACCGGCGGCTTCGAATTCAGCCTTGGTGGGGTAAGCACGACCTTCGTCGGCAGCGGCAGCGAACAGCTTGAGCATGTTACGGCCATCCCAACCGGAGAAGTCGTACACTGTCGTTGAGGCAGAGGGGATTTCCTGAGCCATCATCTGAGGAGTCATCACTGACATTGCAGCGAAGAAAGCGGCTCCGAACAGAGTAGTTTTTTTCATGTTAATAGAATGTGATTGATTAAAAAAATTGGTATAAACTGAAAGGTGGAAATCCCCTTGTTGCTCATCAGGCATGAGAGCCGAAAGCAACAAGGGAATAAATTTTCAAGAATTAGAAGTTGGCGCGGTCAACGTCCCAGAAAATATGGCTGTACTGATAGTCACCGAATGAGCCGTCGAACTCAAGAGCGGGGATACCGGAATTGAGAATGTCGGCATCGCCTTCAGAGCTGCCTCCACCGGGGAGTGGAATGCGACGGAGAATCTCATCGGGGGTGGTGTAAGAACCATCGGTGTAGTCCTCGGCGTTAAGCACAGGGAAAATTTTGGGATAGCCGGTGCGGCGGAGTTCTGTCCAAGCCTCGTTGGCGTAAGGATAGAGCGAGATATACTTTTGGGTGATGATTTTTTCAAGTTTCACTTCCAAGGGATCGCCATCGTTCCACTTCACACCGATTTTGGTGACGCTGGGATGATTGTTCTTGCTATCCATGGGGTCAACGTAGGTGTAATCAATGGCATTTTCAAGCTGCATGTACTTGTCCACGGCGGCGGTGTAATACTGTTTGTAGTCCTGGAAACGACACTCAACCTGAGCGTTGCGGATGCCGCGCTCGTAGAAAGTGCGGGCATCGCCGTTCATGTTCCAGCCACGGAGACAACCTTCGGCACGGAGGAAATCCATTTCAGAAACCTTGATAAAGTAACAGGGAGCGTCGCTCATTGCCGAGTAGGTGACGGGGTCAGCATCCCAGTCGTCAAGCTTGAAAGCAGAATATGCGCAACGAGGGTTAACGATGGTTGTCTGTCCGGGGTACATTACAAGGCCGGCACGCAAGCCAACCACACGCGACTTGGCGGGGAGCACCTCACCGGTTGCGGTGTTGGTGATGGGGTCGCTGTTGAGGGCGAACACATAATCAAGATAGGGATGATTGAGACTTGCCAGCAACGATTCAAACGAAGCGTTGAGGCGGGAGTCGTTCCATGTGTTGGTGATGAAAGTCAATGGGTTTGAGACAAGACCGTTCTTTTGGTCAAGAACAATTTCCTGATCAGTTGTTTCAACAACTCCGGCGGCAACAGCCTCTTCGGCCCACTTCTTGGCAAGGGTAGCATCGTACTTCACGAAGTGCATGGCCATGCGGAGTTTGAGCGAGTTGGCAAAGCGACGCCATGACTTGATGTCCTTGTTATGTGTGATACCATCGGCGGGGAAAGCGAGGGTGGATTGAATTTGATCCTTGTACCACTGGGGTTTGGCATCGAAGGCGGCGAAGCAGGCATCGATGGTGTCGATGTTGTTTATAACACCGCGGTAGATTTCGCTACCGGCTTCGAATGTGAAGGGAGCTTCCTGTTTGTTGTGCTTGAAGTCAGTGAAAGGAACCGAACCGTAAATGTCGACCATTTCCTGAGTGGAATAGCAGAGCAGAAGCAGACAGATGGCCTTGATTTCGGGAAGACGGTCAACCATGGGGTGATTGAGCGTGTTGGCAAGGTCGTTACGGATGTCTTTGTAAGAACCGTAAGGGCCGTCGCAGAATTCACGATAGTAGGAATATGTGGTCACAAGACGACCGTCGAAGTTCTGGTCGCACACACAGTAGCCGGCGTAGTTGTCAATGTGGAGGTTGTAAACGTACTGGTACTGGTGTTCCTGGGGCATGCTACCGCCCTTACCGCCGCGAATATAATACTGAGCGGTGAGCATCTGTGAGAAGTTGGGGAAAAGGGTATTAATGGCATCGGCCACGCTATCCTCTTCGGCAACGAACTGATAGGGGATGCTGTCGGGGTTGCCACTGTAGACGACCTCTTCAACATTTGTCTGCGTGCTGGTAAATTCATCGGACGGAGTGTCGAAATCCATACAGGCGGTGAATCCAAGAACCGGCAACGCAATTGCAGCTAATTTAATATAATTGAGTTTCATTTTCTAAGTCGGCTAAGATATTAGAATTCAAGTTTAAGGTTGATACCGTAGGAACGGGTTGAAGGCAAGTTGAATACGTCGACACCGCCCATACCATTCTTAGTGGAGAGGGAGATTTCGGGATCAACCGGGCTGTCCTTGTAGATGAAGAAGAGGTTGCGACCAACGAACGAGAGGTTCAGGCTCTTGATGGCACCCTTGAAGAGATTGCGGAGGGTGTAGCCAAGAGAGAGCTCGGCAAGACGGAAGTTGGTGGCGTTGTAAACATAGTCAGAAGCGAAGATCTGACCACCCACAGTCTTGTAGTACTCATCGATGGGAACTACGGTTTCACCAATGTACATACCGGGTTTTGAAACAGAACCGTCGGCTGAAGTCCAGTAGATGTTGTTGGCTTCGGCAGCGAGGCGAGCCTCGCCCGAGCGCTTCGACATACCGGCATTGTCAAGGTAAGCTTCGGTGAGGGAGATGGTCTTGCCACCGATGCGGCCATTGATAAGGAAGTAGAGTGAAAGGTCTTTCCAGGTAACAGTGTTTGACCAACCGAGCTGGAACTTGGAGTTCATGTTGCCAAGGTAAACGTAGTTACGGGGTGAGAGCTGGGGAGTACCGGTGTTCTTTGACAACCAGATGGAGCCATTTTCGTTGCGACGGAAGTCGAGGGTGTACATGTCACCGTAAGAACCGCCTTCTTCATAGCGAACGAGGATTTTGCCATTGGCAATGCTCTGCTCCATGCGGGCAGCTTCGCCGCGAGAGTTCTTGAAGGTCTTGACAATCTTGTTGTCGTTGTAAGAGAAGTTCACACCTGTTTTCCACATCCAGTCGCGGCCGGCGAGGATGTTGTAAGTAAGGGTGGTTTCAATACCCTGGTTACGAATCAAACCGGTGTTGACAGGAGTTGACTTACCGGAAGCTGAAGGAGCCACGAAGTAAGAGTTGGTGAGGTCAGTGTGATAGTAGGTGAGGTCCCACATGAGGTTGTTGTTGAAGAACGAAACGTCAAAGCCGGCTTCGATTGATTTTGACTTTTCAGGACGGGGGTTGGCGAAGTAGCCGTAGCCCGAGCCTACCAAAGCGCCGGTGGTGAGGTTAACGGTTCCAAGTGAATAGAACACATTGGGAATTGAGTTACCTACTTCAGAGTAAGAAGCGCGGAGCTTCAGGTGAGTGATGAATTCCGGGAGAGTGAGGTAACGGTGAACGAGGGTGTTACCACCGATTGACCAGTAGCCGTAGTTGTCGGGGGTGCCGCGGTCAGTGAACTGACGGAATGCACGATACCAGTCCTGACGGTAGCTACCTTCAAGGTAAACCATGTCTTTCCATCCAACCTGGCCGGTGAAGAACAAACCTTTGTCCCAGTTAGAGTCCTTACCGTAGGTGACAGGTGAGCCGGCCCACATAACGGTGGGTTCGAACATATTGACAGTGGTGGGGAGCTTATCCATCGATGTATTATAATAGGTGGCGTCAGCCCAAATCTTTTGCCATTTGCTCTGAACTGAGTGTCCGGACCAACCTGCGGTGGCTGACACATCGAAGTCTTTGAACTTGTTGTTGTAGCTCAAGAGAATGTCCACGTAGGTGTCGTTGCTCTGCGAGATGTCCTGTGAGAACTTACCATAGTCCTCAATGGCGGCAACGGACTGGGTGGTGGCGTAGCGGTGGCTTTCGCCGGTGAGCTTGGCGCGGTCAAGGTTAACACGAGCCTGAGCGGTGAGGCCGTTCCAGATGTCGTAAGAGATGGTGGCATAACCGTAGGCACGTTCCTCAACTGTGTTACCGCGGTTCACGTCGGTGAGCCAGTAGGGGTTGTTGTGCTTGGCAGTGGTGTAAGCCCAAATCTGCTGCGGACCGGAGAGCATGACTGTACCGGTTGAGCGGGTACCGCCAACAAAGTAGGTGCGGCTGTTCGACTCCCATTGACCGTTGGGGTTGACAATGTTCTTTTTGTAGTATGCCATGTCAATGTTGGGAGCAGTGAGGTAGAGGTCGTAGAGGGGGTTCAAAACGGTACCACCACCGGCACGGTTCTTGGTCTTTGCATAAACATAGTTCATGGCCACATCGATGTGGAGCTTGTTATTGAACATGTTATAGCTCTGACGGAATGAGAAAGTGTTACGGTTGTAGTTGTTTGAACGGATAATGCCGTTGGCATTGGAGTTCGAGTAAGAGAAGTAGCTTCTGATTTTTTCGTTACCGCCTGAAATGGCAATAGAGTTGTTCCAGGTTGTACCGGTGCGGAAGAAGTCGGAAACGTTATCGTTGTAGCGATTGGTGATGTGCGCGCCGGTGAAAGCGATTTCATCGGCGGTAAGATCGCTGAGCTTCTTGCCCCATGCATCCACGGCAAGTGTACCGGAAGCGAGGTCAATGGCAGAACCGTAGGTTTTCTGAAGTTCGGGGGTGAGGAGGGGCTTCTCGAAAGTAACACCGGAGTTAACGGTTACGGAGATTTTACCATCCTTACCTTTTTTGGTTGTGATCATGAGCACACCGTTGGCAGCGGCAGAACCGTAAAGCGCGGCGGCGTTTGCGCCCTTGAGCACGTTGATGCTTTCAATGTCGTCCGGGTTGATGAGCGCGAGAGCGTCGCCACCTTCACCGGATGAAGAGTAGGTGGGGTCCCAGCTTGACTGATAGCTTGAAGCAGCGTCACCAACCTGATTGGTCATGGGGATACCGTCAACAACAATCAGAGGAGCATTGTTACCCATAACTGACTTGTTACCACGGAGAAGAATCTTGGATGCACCACCGGCGCCACCGGCGCTTTGAGTGATGGTAACACCGGACACCTTACCGTTAAGAGCGTTAACGAAGTTACTGTTCTGCACCTTCATAAGGTCGTCGCCCTTGATTTCCTGAGTTGCGTAGGTAAGAGATGATTCCTTGCGCTGGATACCCATGGCAGTTACAACCACTTCATCGAGCACCTGAGAATCGGTTTCCAGATTAATTGTGAGATTAGTTCCGTTCCAAACCACTTCAATGGGTTTGTAACCAATAGCGGACACTTTGAGCTTGGTACCGGGCTTAACATTGGCAATGCTGAATTCACCATCGATGTTGGTGGCTCCACCCTGAGCGGGATTATTAGCCACTTGAACGGTGGCACCAATCATGGGCTCACCTGTTTCATCATACACAACACCGCTGGCCGAACCTGCACTCTTTGCTTGGGCCATTGCCTCAGGTACGGGCGAGGCCACAGCAGTGGCCGGAATGAATGCCATCCCTGACAATGTAGCCATACATAAGATTGTACTGACTGTACGGATTGGTTTTAGCATAAGGTTAGTAGTTTTGCTGATAATGAATTGGTATAATTAAAGTATTGTTTTTTCCTGTATTGTATTTATGATTGGTTGGATAGAGGGGTATATCTCTAATGTTGGCAAAATTACGCAATTAATTTAATTCACCAAAAAAAGACTAAAATTATTTCCGTTAAAAATATATGATTTTTTAACTAAATTGTGTTATTGCCAAAATCGGGGCCGTCAAGCGTGAATTCTTGGCGACACAAGGAAATCAATCATGATGGTAAGGCTCGCCCCGCATAATGGTCATTGCACGGTAGAGCTGTTCGGTGAAAAACAGGCGCACCATTTCGTGGGAGAATGTCATGCGCGAGAGCGACAGCAGCGAGTCAGCGCGGTCATAAACCCGCTGCGAGAATCCGTAAGGGCCGCCAATAATATATACAAGGCGGCGCGTGCCGGTGTTGATGCGCCGCTCAATGTCCGATGAAAACTCGCGGGAGGTGAGCTGCCGGCCACGCTCGTCGAGCAGCACAACAACGTCGGCAGGTTGCAGCGCGGCAAGCATCATGGCGCCCTCGGCCTCCTTTTGCTGCTCAACGGAGCGGGCTGTTTTCACATCGGGGAGCGCCTGAAGGGTGAAGCCCACATAATGCGAAAGGCGGTCGGCGTAACGTATTATGGCCTTGGCGAGGAGAGCGTCGCGCGTTTTGCCAACGCAGAGCAATATTATTTTCATCGGGTGTTTGCGGGGGTGGGAGTAAATGGTTAATTTTGCGCAAAATTAACAAAAAAGCCTCATGAAATCAAAAGATGAACTGATTGACGACCTGCTCACCCTGGCATTTGCCGAAGATGTGGGCGATGGTGACCACACCACACTCTCAACCATTCCCGCAACGGAAATGGGTGCCCAGCGCCTTATAGTTAAGGAGGAGGGCATTTTGGCAGGAGTGGAGATTGCACGCAAAGTGTTTGAGAAATTCGACCCTTCGCTGAAAATGGAGGTGATGATTACGGACGGCACGCACGTGAAACCCGGCGACGTTGCCTTTGTGGTTACCGGCCCTGTTCGCTCGCTGCTTCAAACCGAGCGCATAATGCTGAACATAATGCAGCGCATGAGCGGCATTGCCACCACCACGGCCCGATACCAGCGTGAACTGGAAGGGCTTAAGACCAAAGTTCTTGACACTCGCAAAACCACCCCCGGCATGCGACTGCTCGAGAAAGAGGCCGTGAAGATTGGCGGAGGCGAGAATCATCGCATTGGTTTGTTTGACATGATTCTGATAAAGGACAACCATGTTGACTTTGCCGGGGGGATTCCCCAAGCTGTGAAAGCAGCCAAGGATTACTGCAAGGCCAACGGCAAGGACTTGAAAATTGAAGTTGAAGTGCGTAACGAGCAGGAGATTGACCAGGCATTGGCTGCCGGGGTTGACCGCATTATGCTCGATAACTTCACACCGGAACGCACCCGTGAGGCGGTGAAGCAAATCGGCGGCCGCTGCGAAATAGAATCGTCGGGAGGCATCACGCTCGACACCTTGCGCCAGTATGGCGAGTGTGGCGTGGACTACATCTCGGTGGGCGCCCTGACTCACTCGGTGAAAGGGCTTGACATGAGTTTCAAGGCTTGCTGAGACGCAATTCCCGGGCCCGGCGCATGCGCTCCACGGTGAATCCTGCAAGGGAGTCGATGACCAAATGGGCATACGGCTCCACATCGCAGCGCGGATAGGTTGTGGCAAGCCCTATAACGGTTGCGCCGGCCGCGCGTCCCGCTTTCAGCCCCTGAATGGAGTCCTCGAACACGAAACAGCGGGCCGGGTCAATGCCCAACGCCTCGGCTGCGAGCAAATAGCCTTGCGGATGTGGCTTGGAGCGGGTCACCTTGGAGGCATCGATAATGGCAGAGAAATATTTGCGGAACTCGGGCAGCTGGTTGAAGAGATGACTCATTTTCTTGTCGTCGCTACTCGTTACAATGGCCGCCGGAACGGAACAAGCCGCCAACTCATCGAGGAAGTCGGTAACACCGGGAAAAAGACTGTAGGTCATGGTGTCCTGAAAAGCGTAGATGCGGCGAACAATGTCGTCGCGCACCTCGGGTTCGGGATAATGATTAAGAATCTGCGGCAAAGTGGTGCCCTTGATATAGAGGGCGAAATCGGGGATTCCGGTAGGGTACAGGCGGTCAATTTCACGCCAAAATTCGGTGTAAGTGGACTCGCTGTCAATCAACACGCCGTCAAGGTCGAACAGCGCTCCGCATTTGAAATCAGTCATCGAAACAAAAATTTTTTCGCAAAATTAATAAGCCGCAAAAGAAAAACAGCAATTTAAAACGTTAAAATTAAACCAAACCAACGTCGACTCATGGCCACAAACACAAAATCCACTCCCATGCAACTGGGCAGCAAGTCAATAAGCAAGCTGCTTGTGGAATATTCCGTGCCTGCAATCATTGCAAGCGTGGCCACGTCGCTTTACAATATAATCGACAGCATTTTCATTGGGCGCGGGGTGGGTGCCATGGCCATTGCCGGACTTGCCATCACTTTCCCGCTGATGAACCTGGTTGCGGCATTCTGTATGCTCATTGCTGTTGGCGGCGCCACCATCTCGTCAATTTTCCTTGGACAGAACAATCCGCGGCGCGCCACCGACACGGTGAACAACGTTGCCTCGCTCTGCTTGATTCACGCCGTGGTGTTCGGTGGTACCACACTGCTTTTCCTTGACGAGATACTTACCTTCTTCGGAGCTACAGCCGAGACCCTCCCCTACGCGAGGGAGTTTATGGAGGTTATTCTCTATGGCACACCGGCATCGTATGTGCTCATTGGCCTCAATAACGTGATGCGCGCTACCGGTTATCCGGCCAAAGCCATGATTACGGCACTCATTTCGGTGGTTGTGAACATTGCGCTGTGTCCGCTCTTCATATTCACGCTTGACATGGGTATTCGCGGAGCTGCGCTTGCAACGGTTATAGGCCAAAGCGTGGGCGCCATTTGGGTGATATGGCACTTTGTTTCTCCCAAAAGTTTTATCCGCCTGAGCCTGCGCGAGAAATGGTTCAACCCGGCCATTATGAAACGCATCTATGCCATAGGGTTGTCACCGTTTCTGATGAATGTGTGCGCCTGCGTGGTGGTGGTGTTCATAAACAAAGCCCTGCTTGACTACGGTGGCTCGCTGGGCAACATGGCCATTGGAGCCTACGGCATTCTGAACCGTGCATCGATGTTTTTTGTGATGATTGTGTTTGGCGTGACGCAGGGGATGCAACCCATTTTAGGCTTCAACTACGGAGCGCAGAAGTGGGACCGCGTGAAGCGGACGCTGAACATGGGTGTGTGGATTGGCGTGGCAATCACCTCGGTGGGGTGGTTCATCACCGAGTTTTTCCCGTGCGTGGTGAGCGGACTGTTCACCGTTGACCCGACGCTTATATCCATGGCCGACCACGGAGCCCGCATTTTCTTCATCGCTTACCCCTTTGTGGGATGCCAGATTGTGATTCAGAACTTCTTCCAGTCAGTTGGAATGCCGAAAATCTCCATATTCCTGTCGCTTACCCGACAGCTCATTTTCCTTTTGCCCTTCCTCTTCATTCTGCCACGCCACTGGGGCATTGACGGAGTTTGGGCAAGCCTTTCGGCATCGGACTTCATTGCCTTTGTACTCGCCATCATCACCTTAATTATAATTAACCGGCGTGAGAACCGCCGGCATGCAGCCAATCAGACATCCATTCAGCCAAATGATTAAAGACCTCAACCTGAGGGTGGACCCCTCCACCGCCTATACCCCGATGAAGCTCACGGCCTTGGTGAGCACCCAACTCAACGTGGACGCCAACAGCATTAAGCAAGTGCGCGTTACGCGGCGCTCGATTGACGCTCGCCAACGCCGCATAATGGTGCAGCTGACCGTGAGAGTGTACATTGACGAGGAGCCGCCCGCGCTCCCCTACACTCCCATTGAATATTCCAAGCTGAAACCCGATGCACCGGCGGCTGTGATTGTGGGAGCCGGTCCGGCGGGGCTTTTCGCGGCTTTGGAGCTGATTGAAGCCGGCATCAAGCCCATTGTGGTCGAGCGGGGCAAGGATGTTGACAGCCGGCGAAAAGACCTTGCAGCAATTGCGCGTGAGGGTGTGGTTGACCCTGACTCGAACTATTGTTTCGGCGAAGGGGGTGCGGGGGCTTATTCCGACGGAAAGCTCTACACCCGAAGCACCAAACGTGGGCCGGTTGACAAGGTGCTCCAAGTGTTTCACTCACACGGGGCTCAGGACGACATTCTGATTGACGCTCACCCGCACATTGGTTCGGACCGCTTGCCGGAGGTAATCAAAGCCATCCGCAACACTATAATAAATAGTGGCGGCGAGGTTCATTTTGGCGAACGGGTAACAGCGTTGCTTATTGACAACGGCGAGGTGACGGGTGTGAGAACAGCGGCAGGTAACACTTTCACCGGACCGGTGATTCTGGCCACCGGCCATTCGGCCCGCGATGTTTACGAAATGCTTCACAGAGCCGCCATACGCCTTGAGCCCAAGGGAATAGCGGTTGGCGTCAGACTGGAACACCCGCAGGAAGTTATTGACCGCGTGAGGTATCACTCGCCCAACGGCCGCGGGAAATATCTGCCGGCAGCCGAATACACCATGCTGACCCGCGTTGACGGACGAGCGGTCTATTCATTCTGCATGTGCCCCGGAGGGGTTATTGTCCCGGCGGCATCGGCTCCGGGCGAATTGGTGGTCAACGGCATGTCGGCCTCGGGGCGCTCAGGGCGCTGGGCCAACTCCGGAATGGTTGTGGAGGTGCTTCCTGAAGATGTGGGCGCCACCGAACAGGCTCCGCTGAAAATGATTGACTTCCAGAAGGAGATAGAGAAACGTTTTTACGCCGACGGCGGCGAAGGGCAATCGGCTCCGGCACAGCGCATGACAGATTTTGTGGAGGGACGGCCGTCCACATCGCTTCCGCGTTCATCGTATGCGCCGGGCGTTCATCCGGCGCGAATTGACAAGCTGCTCCCTCCGGCAATTGGGAAACGGCTGCAAAAAGCATTCAAGGAATTCGGGGCAAAGAACCGTGGATTCCTGTGCAAAGAGGCACTATTGGTTGGAAACGAAACGCGCACCTCGTCGCCCGTGAGGATTCCTCGCAATGCCGACACACTGACCCACACGGAATTACGCGGACTTTATCCGTGCGGCGAAGGAGCCGGATATGCCGGCGGGATTGTATCGGCAGCTATCGATGGAATCCGCTGTGCCAGGTCGCTGTCAATGGCCGGCGCAGTCGTAGCGGACAAAGTGTGAGTGAGAGTGGCAGAACTCAAGCTCACGATTCACAATAACGTGGCGTGTGGCCATGGATGCAATGGTGGTCATGTCGTGCGACACTAACAGGATGGTTGCCCGTCCTTTGAATGATTCAACAATGGAGTAGATGCGCTGCTCGAACTGACGGTCGACATAGCTGAGCGGCTCGTCGAGCACCAACACCGAGGGATTGGATATAACGGCACGCGCCATCATGGCGCGCTGCAACTGACCGCCGGAGAGCTTGCCTATGTTGGCCGAGGCATGGCTTTCAAGCCCCACGCGGCCAATGACATCGCGCACAAGCTCTTTGCGCTCGGTGCGCGACAGATTGGCGTGTAACGGCAGCCCGAGTTCAACCATTTCACTAACCGTGATTGGAAACCGGGAGTCAATCATGTTTTTCTGAGGCAAATAGCCAATATGGAGATTGTCAACCGGCAGGCCCTGCTCATCGCAATAAACCACCTTGCCGCTATCGGGCGCGAGCAAACGCAGGATTATGCGCATAAGGGTGGTTTTCCCGCCCCCGTTAGGACCCGTAATGGCAATGAAATCGCCATGGTTAATGGTGAAGTTTACGTTTGAGAGTATTGTGCGCCCCTCTCGCTTGAAATTAATATCGGAAAGTTCAATTACCGGTGTCATATAATCAATGATTATTGTTACTGGCCAGCACTTTGGAAATTCTAATGAGCTCTGCCGGCAAATTTTGGATCATGGTGTTGATTTCGGAACTCGTAATTCCTGCTTCGGATGCAATTGACGCCGATTTGCCGGAATCGAAGCCCGGCTCCACAAAGAACACCGAGACGCCATGACTGCGTGCATCCTCAATGTTGTGACGGAAAGAAGCCACGGACATCTCCTTGTTCTCCATGCCAATGGGGAGTTGTTCAAGCGAGTGCTCCCGGGCGAAATAGCTCAATGTGGGGTGCCACACCATGAAAGCTTTTCCGGCACTTTGCTCCAGATTACGGTCTATAACCGCGGTGCAACTGTCAAGATAGGCCACGAGGCGGGCATGATTGGCCTTGTAAAAAAGAGCATTAGCGGGGTCAATTTCAATCATGGCGCCAAGCATGTTGTTGCTCATCCGCTTAAGGCCACCCATTGAAACCCATATATGCGGGTCCATTTCTTCGGGGGCGTCAGCGTGACCTTCGTGGTCGTGATGGTGAAGGTGCGTGCCGTAAAGGCGGTTCACCCCCTCGCCCGTATCGACGATGTGCAAATCAGAACCCATGCGGTTGGCCACCGTGGACTCGAAGTTGATTGTTCCCACCGTGAAATAAGCACGTGAATCCGCGAGATCGCGGAAATTAGCCATTGTAGGGTCAAAATTTTCAGGGTCATCGCCATTTCCAAGCAAAGTAACCACATCCCACTTGTCGCCGACAATCTGTTCAAGCAAAAATCGCTGCGGCTCAATGCTCACCGTCAGAGTGTTTTGCCGCGAATTGCTGTGGCAGCCAAAGAGGGTTGTCACAATAACAATCAGGAGTGAAGCTAATAGACAACGCATAAAAATTGCTTAAGAAAGCAAAATTAATAAAATTGTTTCGCATTTCAGACGAAATGTTACTATTTTTGTATGCAAGCATTATCGGAAGCCATAAATGTCAATTCGCATTTTTGTTATAATTGCAATGTTCTTCGCCGTGTCAACAAAAGTTACGGCCCAGACCGATGCACCGGTTAAATTACCCGGCCAACCGACGGCTTCCGACTCTGTTCCAACCTTTATGCTGCCCGTCACCACTCCTGAATATCCACCGGCAACGTTCTCCGACGAACAAATCAGGACCCTGCGGCAAGTGGAGCATACATTGGCTCTGCCTTCCGTGTTCGCCCCCGCTCCTACCACCGGCACATCGCATGAACGGACTGTGAGCGCACCCGGATTCGCGGGATTCAATCTTTGGCAAGGGGGAATGATGTTTGCAACCGGCAGCAGCTTTGATATGCCCGGATTGATGGGCGTTGAAACCGGGCAGATTGGCTTTTCGCAACAATTCGGGAACTTTTCATTCCAAGCTTACGCAACCGCTTCCCACTACGGATATTTCCGCGGACTCCAAACCGTTTACGGCTTTGGCGGCAGCCTCTCCTACAGAGTAAGCAACAGTCTGTCACTTACCATGTTCGGAGCTTACACCACCGGCTCCAAGTTCATCTCTCCGGCATTGGCAGGCTACATGAGCGTGCCCACATTCGGCGGATACGCGAGCATTGACCTCAATGAACATTGGGGCGTAAACGTAGGCGCGCAAGCTTCCCGCTCGCCCGTAACAAACCGCTGGGAGGCCCAACCTATAGTGATGCCTTATTATAAAATCAACGGCAAAGCGGCCGTTGGGGTGGATGTTGGCGGCATTCTCTACAACATTATTCAGACGGCAAACAGCCACAGGCATCACGCAAATCCCACCATGGGCCCGCCCGGGGGACGTCGGCCTCCGGTGGCACCACGTCCAAAATAAAACAAACAGGAAAATGAATTCATCGCACAGCAACATAAACATTATCACATTCCCTTCAGGCCTGAAGCTGGTGCATCAAAGCACAGACCGCGAGGTGGAATATTTTGGAGCTTCCGTGAATGCCGGCAGCCGCGACGACCCACCGGGACAGGAAGGTTTGGCCCACTTTGTGGAACACGTGATTTTCAAAGGCACCACACATCGCCGCTCATGGCACATAATCAACCGCATGGAGGCATGCGGCGGCGAACTGAACGCTTACACAACCAAGGAAAACACCGTGGTCTACACCATTTTCCCGAAAGGCAACTTCCTGCGTGCGGCCGACCTGATTGCCGACCTGATGTGCTACTCCACATTTCCGGCATCGGAGCTTGACAAAGAGCGCGAGGTTGTGGCCGACGAGCTTTCGCAATACCGCGACATTCCCTCCGAGGCTGTGTTCGATGATTTTGAGGACTATATCTTTGCCGGCTCTCGGCTTGGCCACAACATTTTAGGCAACAGCTCCGCTTTGGCTGAATTTGACTCCGAGACTTGCCGGAATTACATCGAGCAGAATTTCACGGCCTCCCGGACTGTTATTTTCTACTCGGGAAGCCGAAGTGTGAAAAGAGTTGTACGCGACGTCGAACGCCTGTTCGCACCGCTTTCACTGCGAAAAAGCCTTATCAACCGCCGGGCACCCGAACTTCCCCCTCCATTCCACAAAGTGGAAAATCTGAACAATCACCAGGCCAACACGGTGACAGGACTCGTAATCCCATCCATGTTCTCGCCCCGGCGACATGCCATTGCGCTGCTAACCAACATTCTTGGCGGACCCGGCATGAACTCCCTTCTGAATGTGGAAATGCGCGAGCGGCGTGGACTGGTGTACACCGTAGAGGCATCGACCACACTCTTAACCGACACCGGACTGCTCAGCATATTTTTCGGGTGCGATCATGCCGACACCACGCGCTGTTCCAGAATTGTCCGCTCCACAATTGGCCGTATAGCCGACCATGGTGTAACACCAAAATTTCTTGAGGCTGCTAAAAAGCAATATTTGGGACAACTCACGCTGGCATCGGATGTGAGAGAAAACTCGGTCATGGCCATGGCCAGGTCAACCCTCTATTATGGGAAGGTTGCTGACCGGCAACAAACCGCGGAACTGATCACCTCCACCACAGCTGAACAGATTCGCCATGAAGCCGAAAATATTCTATCAAACGGCTTATCGACACTGACTTTAGAGTAACATTCACTAATTTTGCAACCAATAAAAGAACCAATCAGCATAAAGTCACATGAAAATAGGCGACATTGATTTAGGACCGCGCCCGGTTATGCTTGCCCCGATGGAAGATGTCACTGACCTTTCGTTCCGCCTGATATGCAAGGAACAGGGGGCCGACATGGTTTACACGGAGTTTGTGTCGGCCGATGCCCTGATCCGCAACATCGCCGCTACCACCCGCAAACTCAACATTAGCCCCGGCGAACGTCCCACAGCCATACAAATTTACGGGCGTGAACCTGATGTTATGGCAGAAGCGGCCGTGATTGTGGCCGAGTCGAAGCCCGACATCATTGACATTAATTTCGGCTGTCCCGTTAAAAAAGTGGCCGGAAAAGGCGCCGGAGCAGGGTTACTCCGCAATGTTCCCAAAATGCTTGAAATAACCAAGGCTGTGGTCAATGCCGTGAACCTGCCTGTCACTGTCAAGACCCGCCTGGGATGGGATCATGAGAACAAAATCATTGTCAGCTTGGCCGAACAGCTTCAGGACTGCGGCATCAAAGCTATTACGGTTCACGGACGCACCCGCTCGCAAATGTACAACGGGTCCGCCGATTGGGAAATGATTGCCAAAGTGAAAGAGAATCCCCGGTTGACAATTCCCGTGATTGGCAACGGCGACATTACCACACCCCAGCAGGTGGCCGAAGCTTTTAACCGCTACGGCGTGGACGGTGTGATGGTTGGACGCGCATCCATAGGCGCCCCATGGATATTCCGCCAAATGAAGTCAATGGCGGCTACCGGAGAGTTGACAACCGAGCTTGGCATTGCCGACAAATTCGCTTTGGTACGCCGACAAATACGCGAAAGCGTTGACCGCATTGACGAGTATCGCGGAATCCTCCACATACGCCGGCATCTTGCCGCCTCGCCCCTCTTCAAGGGCATTCCCCATTTCCGCGACACTCGCATTGCCATGTTGCGTGCCGACACGCTTGAAGAACTTGAATCCATTCTCTCCCACATAGAAAAAGACATTATTCCAAACGTTAACATTGACAAATGAAACGCCAGTTTGCATTCATCTTTATCACATTTTTTGTTCTGACCGGAATAAACGCCAAAGTCCACACCTACAGCTTGAAATTTGATGAATTTCACGAATTGAAAGTGGTTGACGGCATCAACGTTGTCTACGAATGTAACCCCTCTAAAGCCGGCTGCATCGAATATGAGGCCGACGACCGTGTTAGTTCGGCCGTGATATTCAGCCCCGGGAAGGGCAAATTGTCAATAAGCCTTGCGAGCCGCGATTCAGTTTACCGGAATCTGCCCACAGTCAGAGTTTACTCCTCGTTCCTCTCGGAAGTGAAAAATGAGGGCGACTCCACTGTGAAGGTTATAAACCCGGCGCCATGCCCCAAATTCAGCGCAAAGCTTGTGGGTAACGGAACTCTTGTGGTTCACGGAATCAACGCCACCGAGGTCAAGGCCGAGCAGGTAGCCGGCCGTGGTTGTATAGTGCTCACCGGTTCCGCGACATTGGCCAAACTCTCCATTCTTGGCACAGGATGCATTCAAGCCGATGAGCTGAAAGCACGCGAAGTCTCAGCCAAAGTAACCGGCACCGGTTCCGTAGCCTGCTATCCCACTGAATCTCTTTCCACCGGAGGGATTGGTTCCGGAACAATAAGCTATAGAGGAAATCCCGAAATCAAAAAAAGCTTTATAAGCAAGGTGAAACTTGTGGCTCTGGACGTTCAACAACACTGACCCTAAACCATGCAGCAACAGGAACCAGGCATGAAACACCGCGTGGCACGCACACTGAAATGGAACGTGCTTGACAAGGTTGCCACCCAACTGCTTTATGGCATAACGGGCATTATACTCGCGCGGGTACTCAGTCAGGCCGACTTTGGCCTGGTCGGAGCCATTGCCGTGTTCCAGTCGTTCGCAACGCTATTCATTGACAGCGGATTCTCTTACGCCCTGCTTCAGCGCAAGCGCCCCTCTCATCTGGACTACAGCACAATTCTGTGGTTCAACATTATTGTGGCCACTTTGGCTTACATCATTCTGTTTCTATGCGCTCCTCTCATAGCCGGGATGTTTAAAGGCGACCTTCGGCTTATTCCACTTTCGCGCGTAATGTTTCTCACATTTATTTTAAATGCGGCGGCAATTGTGCAAACCAACATGCGAATGAAAAAGATGGATGTCCGCATGATTACCATAAGCAACTCTACCGGACTTATTGCCGGAGCTGTAGTGGGAATTTATCTCGCCCTTACCGGCTATGGAGCCTGGGCTCTTGTATGGCAAGCTATTACCAACTCGGCGGTAAAGACGGCCATTCTGTGGTTTAGCGACGACTGGCGCCCTGCGCCCTACATCTCGCTGAAGTCGCTGCGCTCTTTTTTCCGTGTGGGAAGCGGTGTGCTCGGCACATCATTCCTGAACGTTCTGTTTCAAAACATCTATTCATTTTTCATAGGCATCAAAGCCGGCCTTGTTCCCTTAGGGTACTATTCTCAAGCCGATAAATGGAGCAAGATGGGCGTGGCGTCCTTATCGGGTGTTTTCACCCAATCATTCCTCCCACTGCTGTCGGAGTATCAGGATGACCCTCAACGCTATTCGGCAACAACATCGCGCATCAACCGCTTTGCTTCCTACCTTGTTTTTCCGAGTTTTGCACTGCTCATTGTAATTGCCACCCCTGTGTTTCACGCTCTATTCGGCGAAAAGTGGGACCCCTCGATAATTCTGTTTCAGCTGCTGCTCATAAGGGGTATTTTCACCATATTGGTCACACTGTACCACAACTACGTCCTTTCACTCGGCAGGTCAAAGCTGATGATTTACAGCGAAATAATACGCGATGGGGCTGCCATCATTGCCATTGCGATAACTCTTCCTTACATTGCACTCTCCACGCCCGACGACTTAACCCGCGGACTCACCATTTTTCTTTGGGGACAAGTGGCCGCTTCGGTTTTAGCCTGGGCCGTGATGCTTGTAATCGCCTCACGTGTTTCATGGTCAAGCCCCTGGCGCTATCTGCTTGATTCCCTCCCCTACGCCGCCCAGTCGCTGCTGCTGGCGCTGCTCATGTTCTTTTTGCGTGACACCATGACCAATCCCTGGATGCAAATCTTTGTTGTTACGGCTGCGGGCACCGCACTTTATCTTGGTGTCAACAAGCTAATGGGCTCTAAAATCCAGGATGAAGCCATTGCCTACATTCGTTCCCGCATTTTCGGCAAATGATAATTTTTTCGGTGGAAATGACGCTTTTACGGATTTAAATTGCTATGTTTGCACATGGAACGACTCATGCAGTATGTGTGGCAACACCGATTGTGGCTTCAGCATAACATGGCCACCGTCGATGGTAAACGGGTGAATATCATTGACCCGGGTACGCTTAACACCGGTTCCGGTCCCGATTTTTTCAATGCTAAAATAATTATCGACGGCCATCTTTGGGCCGGCGATGTGGAAATTCACGTCAAGGCAAGTGACTGGCATAGGCATGGCCACGATGGCAACCCGGCCTACGATTCAGTTATTCTTCACGTTGTTGACCGCGATGACACCATTATACATCGCATTAACGGCGAACCTATTCCCCAAATGCGCATGCCGTGCGAGCCCTCGCTCCATCAGCATTACAGTCAGTTGGTTGGACGCTCCGACATTGCCCTTCCCTGTTCCGGCTACATTGCCGACATATCGCCGCTTCATCTCGGTTCCTGGATTGACAGCCTGGCTTTTGAACGCCTTTACAACAAAGCCGAGCACATTGACCAATTGCGGGAACGCTTCTGCGGCGATTGGGAGTCAACGGCTTACGTGACACTTGCCCGCTCGCTTGGATTCGGTATTAACGGCGACCCGTTTGAACGGCTTGCGCTGTCGCTCCCCCTTATCTTCATAGGCAAGCATGCCGACTCGTTAACTTCCATCGAGGCACTTTTGTTTGGACAAAGCGGACTGATTGACAGCAACATGAAAGTGTTTGGCGACTATGTTGAGCGGTTGCGGCGCGAGTATGAATTTCTGGCACACAAATTCGGACTGCGGCGTCCCGAGGGACTGCTTTGGAAAATGGCCCGGATGCGGCCGGCAAATTTCCCTCATCGCCGCATAGCAACCCTCGCAGCCATGCTCGCTGGAGGATTTCGCATGATGTCAAGAATACTTGAAGTTGCTTCACTTGACGATGCCGTCAATCTGTTCTCGCCACAGCTCTCGACTTATTGGGACAACCATTACAATTTCGGTCCTGGCACCGGAGGAAAAACATCGCCATTGTCGCGCAGCTCGGTGGCGGGGCTCACAATTAATGCCGTAATTCCGCTGCAATTGGCTTATGCTCTACACCATGGCCATGAAGATATGACCGATCGCTGCATAAACCTCCTTCAGTCACTGCCGCCTGAACGCAACACAATTGTGGAAATGTTTGTCCGCGCCGGAATAAAAGCTCCCGACTCGTTCACCACCCAGGCTCTCATTCAGCTAAGGCGCAACTATTGCGAACAGCACAAATGCCTGTTTTGCCGAATAGGCCACAGGATGTTAGCCACCAAAGCCCGACGCACTAATTGACTCTTAGCTGCCAGAACGCAACGGCCGATGCCGCAGCGACGTTAAGCGAGTCCACATTGTGGGCCATGGGTATGCACACGGTGTAGTCGGCATTATCAATCACCGCATTGCAAAGTCCGTCGCCCTCCGTGCCAAGCACAATTGCCAGCCGCGTTTCGGCCATGAGCCGCGGATTGTCAACATTCACCGAATCCTTTCGCAAGGCCATAGCTGCAACCTTGAATCCATGGGCGTGAAGCGTGTCGACCAGCGGCAGCTCAACCCACGTCCAGGGGACCAAGAACACGGAACCCATTGAAACCCTGATTGACCGGCGGTTAAAAGGATCACACGATTGAGGAGTGAGCAGCACGGCGTCCACCCCCAATGCAGCTGCCGAACGGAAAATGGCACCGATATTGGTGGTATCGGTTACGGAATCAATCACAGCCACCCTCTTGGCACCGGCCAAAACATCGGCAAGCGCCGGAGGCTCAGGTCGCCGCATTGCGCAGAGCACACCCCGGGTGAGGGTGTAGCCGGTTAGCGAAGAGAGCAGTTCACGCGTACCGGTGTACACCGGCACATCGGGCATACGGGCCACTACATCGGCCGCATCGCCGGTCAAATGCTTGCGTTCACAAAGCAAAGCCGTTGGTTCATAACCTTGGTCAAGAGCCACATGAATAACTTTAGGACTTTCGGCAATAAAAAGGCTCTGCTCCGGGTTGAGTTTGTTACGCAACTGAGCCTCGGTTAGCGACGTAAATATCGCAACCCGTTCATCGTGAATCGACTCTATTTCAATTGGTGTCATAACAGCTGCAAAGTTAACGCAATTCGCGGTAACAACAGCCCTTATCATAATTTCTTCTTCAAATATTTTGCAAACCAGCCATTGTTGCGGTCCATGGCCCGGGCAAAGAAACTGTCGGAAGTAAACAATCGGACAACTCCGAACGATAGCGACGCCGTGAAAGCCAAAGGAAGCAACAGCGTGAACGCCGACGACATCTCCACCACTATAAACATTGCCATTAAGGGAGCCCGGATGGCACCTGACATCACCCCTGCCATACCCAACAGAACGAACTGCGACACCGGTAGATGTGTACCCAACCAAAGGTTACATGAAGCGGCAAACACATACCCGGCGAAGCAGCCGGCAAAGAGTGTTGGCGCGAACTCTCCCGTAACGCCACCACCGTTGTAACTCAGCGATGTAACAAAACATTTCACCAGCATAACGCACGTTGCCACCAGCAGCACAAGCTTAGGACTTAGTGTGAGATGATCAAGAAAAGTGCCGAATGTAAGGGCATTAAAATCGCCGTTGAGCAAATGTCCCATTACGGGGTATCCCTCGCCGTAGAGCGATGGAAACAGAACAAGGAAACACCCCACAAGCACCCCGGAAACAGCACCACGCACCCAACGGTTTTTCATAATTTCCAGCCAATGTTCAACCAGCTTCATAATGTAACTGTAGTAGATTGAATAGACTCCGCAAAACAGGCCAAGCAACAATGCCCACGGAAGGATGTGAGGGTCATAGGAAGCCGTTTGCGACATGACCATGTCAAGCGAAAATCCACCCAGCAGCGTGGCGGTAAGAGCTGCAATGAGCGTTGTGACAAAAAGCACCATCACTCCGAATGACCCCATTCCCAGCCGGAGCACTTCAAGAGTGAACAGCGCACCGCCAATCGGAGCCTTGAAAATAGCGGCAATGCCCGCTCCGGCACCACAACCGAGCATAATCATGGCCGAGCGTCCTGTTATGCCCAACCGGCGCGACACCGTGGAAGCCAACGCCGCTCCGCTGAACGCTATAGGCCCCTCGGCTCCCGCCGAGCCGCCGAACCCAAGGGTCAATGCCGTACATATCAATGGGCTGTAGCTCACCTGTGCCGGCAAGTCTGTTTCACGCTTTTTTATCATTCGTGAAATAACCCTCACGCCGTGGCCAATTGGACCGGGGAAAAAGTATTGCCGCAAAGCAACCACAATGAGCACACCGGTAACAGGCAAAAGCAGAAGCCACCAATCCGGGCCCTGCGCCTTAACCGTAGCGGTGAACCAGGCTGACAGGTGGTTAATGGCACTTTTCAACAACCATGCCATGACTCCGGTACACACTCCCACCAGACTTGAAACAATGAACAAAAAAGCATGCTCCCCGATGTGGAACTTGTGCCACACACCGGAGCCACCTGACGATTCAGATTGCCTTGGAGCGCTTTTCATCTACCTGATTTTTGAAAATTAAACACTCCGCTTGGTAAATTGGTTTTAAATATACTATATTTATATCCCGATATGATGACTGATCTCCACAAAGATATTGAAATAGAAACACATCCGTGGCCTCCATTTATCCCGGATGGAGCCAAGGTGCTGATTATGGGCACATTCCCTCCGCAGCCAAAACGCTGGGCAATGAATTTTTATTATCCCAACCGCACCAACGACTTCTGGTTTATGATGGGGCTTATTTTTTATGGCAACCGGCAGGCGTTGTACAGCACCGACAAAAAGACTTTTAACCTCGATGCCATAAAGCAACTACTCGCTGACAAAGGAATTGCTTTGAACGATACAGGCCACAAAATCAGGCGACTGATGAACAATGCATCTGACAAGTTTCTTGAAATCTTAGAGCCGGTGAATTTGAAGCAATTGCTGGATAGGATGCCCCATTGCGCCACCATTGCCACCACGGGCGAAAAAGCCGCCGGCGTAATTGCCACACTCACCGGCACGGAGCCCCCTAAAATGGGGCAGATGGTTAAGAGCAATGACGGTTTGGAAATATGGCGCATGCCGTCAACCAGTCGCGCCTATCCACTATCACTTGAAAAGAAAGCCGCGTTCTATGCAACAATGTTCCAACATGCCGGCATAGAAACTCTTTACGAACCACAAAAATAACACTGCGCACCATGTGAACCATGATGCGCAGCGCATTAACTTATCTAAAACGAGTTTATTCTCTATGGTCCTTCCGGAGCTTGATTAAGCCTTTACGCGACCAATGTAAGAACCATCGCGAGTGTCCACTTCAAGAAGTTCACCTTCGTTGATGAACAGAGGAACGCGGATTTCGGCGCCTGTTTCAAGAGTTGCGGGCTTAAGAGTGTTGGTAGCGGTGTCACCTTTGATACCGGGTTCGGTGTAAGTTACCTTGAGCACGGTCTTGATGGGCATTTCGGCATAGAGCACGGTGTCAGTCGAAGCATCGCTAACCACTTCCACAGTGTCGCCTTCCTTCATGTAAGCAGCTCCGGTCACGAGGTCCTTGCTGATGGGAATTTGCTCGTATGTTTCATTGTTCATGAAAATATCGTCGCCACCATCGGCATAGAGATATTGGAACGGGCGACGTTCAACTCTCACATCCTCAAGTTTTTCACCGATATTGAAACGACGTTCCAGAACTCGGCCATCGACAACATCTTTCAGTTTGGTGCGCATGAAAGTGTTTCCTTTGCCGGGTTTAACGTGGAGAAACTCCACACAGAAGTAAAGACGGCCATCCATGCGAATGCAGGTGCCGTTCTTGATGTCTTGAGCGTTAATCATATAACTGTTACGATGTTATTTGTGAAATTTTTGGCAAAGATAATAAAAATGGTGCCAATCACCAAACTGGCAATAAAAAAAGAACTCTCATATTACCCGATGCAGCATCCCGAGTTTGTGTTTGTAAATTCTGAGTTTAGAATTATGAATTTTGGATTATATTGGCTACCTTTGCTTGCTCAATAGTTGAATCATTCCACTCTACCCCACATCTACCAAATAATATGACTGAACTCGCTATGCTGGCCATTGTCAATCCGGCCGAAATCATAAACGACATTCTCAATGCCACTCCCACAATGGTGTACCTGCTGGTGTTTGCCCTCATGATTGTGGAAAGCTCTTTTATCCCCTTCCCCTCGGAGGTGATTATTCCCCCGGCAGCATATTTGGCCTGTACATCGCACGAGGTAAGCATTTCGGTGGTGTTCCTGCTGGCAACGGCCGGAGCTTTGGGTGGAGCTTTGATCAACTACTATCTCTCAATGTGGATAGGCCGCCCGCTTGTTTACAAGTTCGCCGATTCGCGCTTGGGGCATGCATGCCTAATCAACAGGCAGAAAGTGGACAATGCCGAACGGTATTTTGACTCTCACGGAGCCGCCTCCACTTTCATTGGACGCCTTATTCCCGCCGTTCGCCAACTTATAAGCATCCCGGCAGGGCTCTCAAAAATGAACCTTGGCAAATTCATACTTTTCACCACCCTTGGAGCCGGAGTGTGGAATGCTGTTCTAACAGCTCTTGGCTTCTGGCTTGGCAAAATGGTGCCCCGCGATGCCCTGTATAATGCAGTTGAAGAGTATAATCAATACCTCACATACGCCGGCCTCGCCATTGGCCTGATTTGCGTGGCTATCATTGCCTATAACGCATTCCGCCCGGGCGCCAAACAGCAACAACATTAAAACCATCAACAACCACCGTCACCACCAACCACCATTTCTGCATCATGACAAAAGTATCGCCCTCATTGCTATCGGCCGACTTCGGCAACCTCTCCAGCGACATCCAAATGCTAAACGAATCGGACGCCGACATGCTTCACATCGACGTGATGGACGGGGTGTTTGTACCCAACATTTCGTTTGGTTTCCCGGTGATGCAGGCCATTGCCAAACATGCCCGCAAGCCGCTCGACGTGCATTTGATGATAGTTGACCCGGGGCGATATGTGAGCCAGGTACGCGACTGCGGTTCCGCTATAATGAACGTGCACTTTGAAGCATGCACCCATTTGAACCGCGTGGTGCAACACATACGTCAGGCCGGAATGAAAGCCGCCGTGACACTCAACCCCGCCACTCCGGTTGCAATGTTGGAGGATATTATCGACGATGTTGACATGGTGCTTCTCATGTCGGTCAACCCCGGATTTGCAGCACAGAAATTCATTCAACGAACCGTTGAAAAAGTGCGCCAACTCAAAGCCTTGATAGAGATGCACGGTGCAACAGCCGAAATAGAGGTGGACGGAGGAATCAATCTTGAGACAGGGGCCCAAGTGGTGGCCGCCGGTGCCGACATCCTTGTTGCCGGAAATTACGTGTTCGGTGCGCAATCGCCAAAAGAGGCAATAACGAAACTTTCAAACCTTTAACTTTCAATGGAATCATTTGAACTTTCCTCAGATACGTTCGACATATCCGAACTGAAACGTTCGGAAAGGCGCAAGCCCTTACAGTCCGACGATGATTTCAGCCCCGCATTGGCTGAAATAGAAACGCCTCGCAAACCACTCACTGCAACCGACGACTACATCACTCCGGCCGACACATCGGCCGAAGAGGACCTCAGCACCGCACAGATAAAAAAGCCACGTCGCAAACGTACCGTAAAAACAGAGCAACCTGCAGCTCCTCCCCGCGTTGCCACCGAAGCCGCGAAACCCGAGCGACCCACACCTCAACCGGAGCCGGCTATAGCTGCGGCCGCATATGCACAATCCGCTGCCGCACAACCGGACAGCCCGCAAGCGCCGGCCATCAAGCTCCCAAAAGTCAACCTGTGGAAAATGATTACCGACAGCCGCGTGGCCATATTTGTCGGAGTGGTGTTTTTGCTTGCTGCAGCCTACATGCTGCTCGCTTGCATATCCTATATATCAGAATCGGCCACTGACCAGAGTGTACTTGTAAACTCCTCGCTTGAAATGATTAAAAACCGGGGAGCGAAAGTGGAGAACACCACCGGTTGGTTCGGAGCCATGCTCTCGCACTTTTTAATCTACAAGTGGTTGGGTCTTGGCTCGTTCGTGCTCATTTTCTATGTGGGCACACTTGGCCTGGGACTCGTGAAACTATGCAAGTTCAACTTTTGGAAGCTCACATTCAACTGTCTGATAACCGGCATTGCCGTTTCAATGATTGCCGGATTGCTTACATTCCGGAGTTCATCGCCAACTTTTTGGGGCGGTGAACACGGATATTACATGAACGCGGCCCTCATTGACAATGCATCACTGTGGAGTGCCGTGGCTGTAAGCATCGCGCTCCTCACTGCCGTAATCCTGATTTTCCTCAACCCATTAGCTAAATTTTTCAGTGTGGCGGGCAAAGCCATTGCCACGATTAAGAAAAATCTCGCCTTGCGCCATGATGCCGCCATTGAGGCAGCCCACCGCACCGAAATGCGCCGACAAGCTGAACAGGCCGCCGAGCTGGCTCGCGTAGAGGAGCAAAAAGCCGCTCCAATCAAAAAAGAGCCTATCCCTCAAAAGTCTGTGGAACAAAACTCTGTGGAACAAGCCGCCCCCACAACTCCCGAGCCCCTGAGCAAGCCCGCACCTCTTGATGAAATTTACACTCCTCTGAAACCACTTGTTTCGGGTCTCTCAACGCCAAAGGCTGAAACGGAGCAGGAAACCGCATCCATCACAACAATTTCCATCGCGCCTGCTGAACCTGAAACAACCGAAGCTGCCGAAATTAAAGTCGCGCACACCGAAGCTGTTGAGTTAGAGGACATCGAAGATTCCATCCACAGTTCTGAAAGCCCTGCTGAAGACAACATCCACGCCTCCGAGGAGCACGGAGATGACACGCCGAAATCGGAAGAAGCCCGTCCGCTCGCACTCGCCCTGTCAGTCGACTCACCTTCAAGCATTTCCCTTGATGCCGAACCGCAACCGGGCCCTTCAATTCCATTGGAAATAAAGGCCACCCAACCCATTGAGAAAGCCACCGATGTGGATTCCGAAAAATTGGAGGAGAACACTGAAACAGAGAAACCTGAACTGACGCCTGACACCAACTACGACCCTCGCGCGGACCTCTCGCACTACCGCTTCCCGGAACTGGAACTATTGCGTCCGTTCTCGGAAGAAAGCACCGTGGATGAAATTGAGCAAGAGGACAACAAGCTGCGTATTATAAACATCTTACGCTCCTACGGCGTGGAAATTTCAAGTATTTCCGCCACCATAGGGCCGTCAATCACCCTCTACGAAATAGTTCCGGCGCCCGGTGTGAGAATTTCAACCATCAAGCGATTGGGCGATGATGTGGCCATGAGCCTCGCAGCACTTGGCATTCGCATTATTGCGCCCATTCCCGGCAAAGGAACAATAGGCATGGAAGTGCCTAACAAAAAATCGCGCATTGTGAGCATGCGGTCAATCCTTTCCTCGAAAGCCTACCGAGAATCCAAGGCCGAACTCCCTATGGCGCTTGGCACAACAATTTCCAACGAAGTGTATGTGACTGACCTTGCCAAAATGCCCCACCTCCTTGTGGCAGGAGCAACCGGCATGGGTAAATCCGTGGGCCTGAACACCATTATAGCCTCACTGCTCTACAGGAAACATCCTGCAGAATTGAAGTTTGTTTTGGTCGACCCCAAGCGCGTAGAGTTCAGTCTTTACAAATGTATTGAAAAGCATTATCTTGCAAAGATGCCCGAGGAGGAGAACGCCATCATAACCGAATCGGAAAATGTTGTTGCAACCCTCAATTCGCTCTGCACTGAAATGGAGCTCCGCTACGATTTGCTTTCAAAAGCCGGTGTAAGAGGCCTGAAGGAGTATAATGAAAAATTTGTGTCGCGTCGCCTCAATCCCAACGACGGCCACCGCTTCCTGCCCTACATTGTGGTGGTGATTGATGAATTTGCCGACCTCATTCTCACCGTCGGACGCGAAGTGGAAACCCCTATATCACGTCTTGCGGCCAAGGCTCGCGCCATAGGCATTCACGTAATTCTTGCCACCCAGCGCCCATCGGTCAACGTAATCACAGGAGTCATAAAGGCCAACTTCCCCGGGCGTATGGCCTTCAGAGTCACCCAGCGAAACGACTCCCAGACCATTCTTGACCGCCCGGGTGCCGAACAGCTCATTGGCCGTGGCGACATGCTCATTTCGCTCAACGGCATCATTGACCGCGTGCAGTGTGCATTCATCGACACCCCCGAGGTTGATGAGATTTGCAAACACATAGCCTCACAGCAAGCCTATCCGAACGCTTACGAGCTGCCTGACCAAAACATGGGTGCGGGAGGAGCCGTGACCGGCAATGCCATCACTGACCGCGACCCGCTTTTCGCCGAGGCCGGACGCGAAGTGATTGGCCAGGGCATGGGCTCCACCTCATCGCTTCAGCGCAAATTCAACATTGGCTATCCCCGTGCCGGAAAAATCATGGACCAACTTGAAATGGCCGGAGTGGTAGGACCAACCGTAGGAGCCAAGCCGCGCGCCGTGCTCATGGACCTCTACTCGTTTGAGCGCTATCTTGAATCATAACCGAACAATAAGCACCTAAAATCCGTTAACACCACATGAAAAAAACATTTTTGCTATCACTCGCACTCATGCTTTCGGCATTGGCTTCAGTGGCGGCCACCAACGCCATGGACATTTTGAATCAGGCAGCCGCCAAGTTCAAGGATGCGCCGTCGGTGAGTGCATCATATACACTGATGTCGGGTGGCGAAAAGGTTTCCGGACGAGTGTCCTTTTCCGGCGACCGCTTCACCATGACATCTCCCGAGATTCTCACATGGTACGACGGCACAACCCAATGGACCTACAACAAGGCCAATAATGAGGTGACCGTGTCAGAACCCACACCCGACGAACTCGGACAAATCAATCCTTTCACTGTAATCAACCAGTTCCGCAACACCTATACAGCCAAAGAACTCCAAGCCCCTACAGGCTTCAAAAAAATCGAGCTGACCGCAAAAAATCCCAAAGCTGAAATAACCACAGCCATTGTGACATTCAACGACAAATCAATGCTTCCTTCGCAAATAAACATCACAATGCGCTCCAAACAGCAAATTTCAATTGTCCTCAGCTCGGTCACCACCGGCAAGAAATACAACATTAAGGCCTTCCAGTTTCACGCACCAAACTATCCCGGTGTGCAAATAGTTGACCTGCGTTAAAACTCATTCTCTCATAACCTCAAGCCAAAAACACTATGGAAACAAACGAAATCAGCACGAAATGCCTCATAATCGGCTCGGGACCGGCCGGATACACCGCCGCCCTTTACACTTCACGCGCCAACCTCTCGCCACTGGTAATTGAAGGGCCCCAACCCGGCGGACAGCTCACAATCACCACCGAAGTGGAAAACTTCCCCGGTTATCCCGAAGGCACCACCGGCGTTGGAATGATGGACGATCTTCGCCGACAGGCCGTGAAATTCGGCGCCGACATCCGCACCGGACGCGTAACGAGCGTGGACTTCTCCCAGCGCCCCTTCAAGGCCGTGACCGATTCAAACCTCACCATCACAGCCGACACAATCATCATATCCACCGGAGCTTCGGCCAAATTCCTTGAGCTCGAGGATGAGAAGCGACTGATGGGAATGGGCGTATCGGCCTGTGCCACCTGCGACGGCTTTTTCTACCGCGGCAAGCGAGTGGCCGTGGTTGGAGGCGGCGACACCGCTTGTGAAGAAGCCCTTTATCTTTCCAACATTGCCGCCGATGTGTTCCTGATTGTTCGCAAAAACTATCTGCGCGCATCCAAGGTAATGCAGCAGCGTGTGCTTGAAAAGCCCAACATCAAGGTGCTGTTTAACACCAACACCACCGGTCTGTACGGTGAGGAATTCCTTGAAGGTGCCCACTTGGTTGAGAACAAGGGCACTGACATGGAACAGAAATTTGACCTTGCTCTCGACGGATTTTTCCTTGCCATTGGTCACAAGCCCAACACCGAGGTGTTCACACCTGCAATCAAGGTGAACGAAGCCGGTTACATTGTGACCAATTCGCCCTACACCACCACCAACATTCCCGGTGTGTTCGCAGCAGGCGATGTGGCCGATCCCCATTACCGACAAGCAATTACAGCCGCCGCCAGTGGCTGTAAAGCAGCTCTGGACGTAGAGCGATTCCTCAACGAACAACTCTAAGAGTCCATTCGATAAGGAATGTTAAAGCCGGGGTCGCATATCCTCGAAG
>JAMPBC010000001.1:383579-403734 GCA_023666905.1 Bacteroides sp.
TGCTCAATGATAGTCCGCCCCGGCTTTAACATTCCTTATCGAATGGACTCTAAGTGCGCAGTGCTACAAAGATAATATTGATGTTGAGCGGGTTTTGAACACACCAATGTTAAGAAAACTGAATGGGCTGCTTGTGGCAGGGATTTGATGGCGGAGGGGGGAAAAAGAACAAGTGGCTAAATCGTTGCGATTTAACCACTTGTTTGCTGTTGTCTTACCAGGATTCGAACCTAGACAGGCAGAACCAAAAACTGCAGTGCTACCATTACACCATAAGACAATCATTTGCCCAAGCTGTTTGCCTAAAGCGATGCAAAGTTATGCATTGTTTTGCTTTCTTGCAAGTGTTTTGCCATTTTTTTCGCTTTGTTTTTTGGCGCAGGGCGCTTGGGGAGCGTTATTTCACCAGAATGAGATGATAGTTTTTCTTGCCGCGCTGCACAAGGATGTATTTGTTGTTGAGCAGCATGTCGGTGCTGGCTTCCATGTATGGGTCGGTGATTTTTTCTTTGTTGATGCTGAGTCCGCCTCCTTGAACCATTTTGCGCATTTCGCCTTTTGAGGGGAACACCGGCACGCGGTCGGTTAACAGGTCGGCGAGCTTGATTCCGCTTTCAATTTCTGCGCGAGACACTTCTCCACGGGGCACACCTTCCATCACGGCGAGGAGTGTGGGTTCGTCGATGCGACGAAGAATGTCGCCGGCTTTGTTGCTGAAGAGGATTTGCGAAGCTTCCACGGCTGCTTCGTAGTCGGCGGCGGAGTGTACCATTGTGGTTATTTCTTTGGCCAGGCGTTTCTGCAGGGGGCGCGCTCCCGGATTCTCGGCTTGTTCGGCCACGAGCTGCTCAATTTCTTCTCGGGTGAGTTCGGTGAAGATTTTGATGTATTTCTCGGCATCGGCGTCGCTGACGTTGAGCCAGAATTGATAGAAAGAGTAAGGGGATGTGCGGTTGGGGTCAAGCCATACGCTTCCGCTTTCGGTTTTGCCGAATTTGCCGCCGTCGGCTTTTGTTATGAGGGGGCAGGTGAGGGCATAGGCTTCTCCGCCGGTTGTACGACGGATCAGCTCGGTTCCGGTGGTTATGTTGCCCCACTGGTCGGAACCTCCGAGCTGCAGCTTGCAGTTTTTGTCCTGATAGAGGTGGAGGAAGTCGAAGCCCTGGATGAGCTGGTAGGAGAATTCGGTGAACGACATTCCTTGCTGGTTCTCGCCTCCAAGACGTTTTTTAACGGAGTCTTTGGCCATCATGTAGTTGACGGTGATGTGCTTGCCAATGTCGCGGATGAATGAGAGGAAGGAGAAGTTTTTCATCCAGTCGTAGTTGTTGACCATTTCGGCAGCGTTGGGTGCATCGGAGTCGAAGTCAAGGAATTTGGAGAGCTGTTTTTTAATCGCTTCCTGATTGTGACGGAGGGTTTCTTCATCAAGGAGTTTGCGTTCCTGGCTTTTCCACGAGGGGTCGCCTATCATGCCTGTTGCTCCGCCAACAAGGGCTATGGGTTTGTGGCCTGCGCGCTGGAAGTGCTTGAGCATCATCACGCCCACAAGGTGTCCGATGTGGAGTGAGTCGGCCGTTGGGTCAATTCCGAGGTAGGCTGTTGTGAGTTCTTTTTTGAGTTGTTCGTCGGTGCCCGGCATCATTTGGTGAATCATGCCGCGCCATGTCAGTTCTTCAATAAAGTCCATTTTTTATATCGATGTTTTTATTGCGTTCGGGGTTTGTCTGCCAAATGGCTTGAGGATTATCCTCCAAAGTTATCGTAGTGAATGTTTTCGGGGTCAACGCCGAGTGAGTCGAGCATTTTGTTAACGGCGTTGCTCATGGGGCCGGGACCGCACATGTAGTATTCGATGTCCTCGGGGTTCTCGTGGTTCTTGAGGTAAGTGTCGTAGATTACCTGATGCACGAATCCGGGGGTGTACTTCACTCCGGCGGCGTCGGCTGCGGGGTCGGGGCGATCAAGCGCAAGGTGGAAGTGGAAGTTGGGGAACTCTTTCTCGAGGTTGAGGAAGTCGTTGAGATAGAACACTTCGTTGAGGGCACGGGCGCCGTAGAAGTAGTGCATTTCGCGGTTACGGGTGTTCAGGGTTTTGGTCATGTGCATTATCTGGGCACGGAGTGGAGCCATGCCGGCGCCTCCGCCAATCCACATCATTTCTTTCAGTGAGTTGAATATGGGGTGGAAGTCGCCGTAGGGGCCGCTCATGAGCACTTTGTCGCCGGGTTTGAGGGTGAAGATGTAGCTTGATGCAATGCCGGGCATCACGTCCATGAAACCTACCTGTGGTTTCGGCTTGAAGGGGGGTGTGGCTATGCGCACGGTGAGCATGAATCGGTCGCCTTCGGCAGGGTAGTTCGCCATGGAGTAGGCGCGTACGGTTGCTTCCTCGTTGCGGCATTTGAGGTTAAAGAGCCCGAATTTTTCCCACGAGGGTAGATATTCGTCACCAATGGAGGCTTTGTCGATGTCCTTGTCGTAATCCATGGTGTAGGGGGGGATTTTGATTTGGGCGTATGAGCCGGGGATGAAGTCCATGTGCTGGCCTTCGGGGAGTGCAACGATGAATTCCTTGATGAAGGTGGCGACGTTTTTGTTTGAAATCACTGTACATTCCCATTCTTTGACGTCGAGAACCGATGCTGGAACGGCCAGCTTCATGTCTTCCTTAACTTTCACCTGACAGGCAAGGCGCCAGTTGTCCTTTATTTGCTTGCGGGTGAAGTGTACGGTTTCGGTGGGCAGAATGTTGCCACCGCCTTCAAGCACTTGCACTTTGCACTGTCCGCAGCTGCCTTTACCGCCACATGCCGAAGGGAGGAAGATGTTGTTGTCGGCCATTGTTGCGAGCAGGGCCTTGCCGGAGTCGGCTTCCACGGTTGTGTCGTTGTTGATGGTTATGGTTACCTTTCCGGAATGGACAAGATAGTGCTTGGCAGTGAGGAGCACGGCCACAAGCAGGAGGGTTATGATGAGAAATATTCCAACGCCTGACAGGATGGTCAGTGACGTGGTTGACAGGATTATTGTGAGGTGTGTCATGTCGGGTTGGTGTTTTGTGTGGTCAGAGCTTTATTCCAAGGAAACTCATGAAAGCGATGCCCATGAGTGCGGTGAGGATGAATGTTATTCCAATTCCGCGGAGGGGTTTGGGAATGTTGGAATAGGTGGCGAGGCGCTCGCGGATGGCTGCGATTGCAGTGATGGCGAGGAGCCAGCCAATTCCCCAGCCGCCGCCGGCGCAGATGGCTGTGAAAATGCTTGAAAATTCGCGTTGCTGCATGAACAGTGAGCCTCCGAGAATGGCGCAGTTAACAGCGATAAGGGGTAGGAAGATTCCGAGCGATGCGTAAAGCGATGGAGAGAATTTTTCCACCACCATTTCCACCAGCTGTGTCATGGATGCAATGACTGCAATGAACATTATGAGCGAAAGGAATGAGAGGTCGACCTCGCCATACTCCGGTCCGAGCCAGCTGAGGGCGCCTGCTGAAAGAACGTAGGTGTTCAGCAAATAGTTGATGGGGAGGGTGACAACGAGCATGAACGTAACGGCCACACCGAGACCGAGGGCTGTTTTGACGTTCTTTGACACTGCCAGAAATGAACACATGCCCAAGAAGTAGGCAAATATCATGTTGTCGACGAAAATCGAGCGGATGAACAGGTTTAGATTTTCCATTGTGTTGAACGGTTAAAGGTTGTTTTCAATCTTCCTGGAGGTCTTTGTTATAGATTCGGTGAACCCAGATTATGCAGCCAACAACTATCAGGGCCATTGGGGGGAGAATCATCAGGCCGTTGTTGACATATCCATGGTCGTAGCACCATTGTGGAATGACTTGGAATCCAAGAAGGGTGCCGCTGCCCAGAAGTTCGCGGAAAAAGCCTACGATTACAAGGATAATGGTGTAGCCTATACCATTGCCGATGCCATCAAGGAATGCAGGCCAGGGTTTGTTGGCCATGGCGAAAGCCTCAAGGCGTCCCATGAGGATGCAGTTTGTGATTATGAGGCCAATGAACACGGAGAGCTGTTTCGAAACATCGTAGGTGTAGGCCTTGAGGAGCTGGTCGACGATAACAACAAGTCCGGCCACAACCACCAGTTGCACAATGATGCGGATGTTTGTGGGGATTGTGTTTCGCAGCAGCGAGATGATTACGTTGGAGAATGCGAGAACCGCAATAACAGAGATGCCCATAACCAAAGCCGGTTCGAGTTTGGCAGTGACGGCGAGCACCGAGCAGATGCCGAGCACTTGGACAATTACTGGATTGTTTTTGGAAAATGGGTTGAAGAATACGGTTTTATTGTTTATTTTTTCAGCCATGGCGTTTGGTTACTTGCTTAGTTTTTCAAGATAGGTTTTGTAAGGGGTGAGGCAGTTGTCGAGCATTGAGCCCACGCCTTTGCTGGTTATTGTGCCTCCGGAAATGCCGTTGACATAGTCGGCGCCGTTTGCCGGAGCCACTCCGCCTTTCACCACTCCAATTGGCAGGAACTGACCGTTTTTGAAAAGGTTTAGCGATGAGTTGAACTGGTCAGTGAAGGCCGGTTTTTCAATTTCGGCACCAAGTCCGGGAGTTTCGCCCTGGTGTGCGAAGTATGCTCCATAAATTGTCGAGCCATTGGCATCGATGGCGATGTAGCCCCAGATGGGACCCCAAAGCCCTGCTCCATAAGCGGGAAGAATGTATTTGGTGGAGCCGTCGGGTAGGGTGCAAATGAAAACCGGGAGCTGGCGTTCGGCATCGGGGAGTTTCACTTGTTTGGCCATGTCGATTTCAAATGCGTTGCCGGTAACTTCTTCGCCTTGAGAGTTGATAACTTCCTGTCGGGTAATGTAGCGGCTGAAATCGGCGGTGATTTGATCTTTATCCGGCACAATGTGAACGGCGGCCAGGATTTGACGCATTTTGTCGGCATCGGCATTCTGCTGCTGCAGGGGTTTCAATGCGAGTGACGTGGCGGCGAGTGCCGTGCCCACTACGAGTACCAGCACTACTATGTAGATTGTGGTGTAAACGTTGCTCTGTTTATTCATGATGGCTTGTTTGCTTTAATGAATTGTTGAAGTGAGTGCGTGCCGAGTTCAGGCTTTGAGGCGTTTGAGGCGCCGTGAGATGTTTGCCTGAACCACACAGTAGTCAATGAGGGGTGCAAATGCGTTCATGAGCAGAACGGCAAGCATGGCACCTTCCGGATAGCCGCTGTTGTACACTCGGATTATTATGGCTATTACGCCAACGAGGAAACCATAGATGTATTTTCCAACGCCGGTGCGTGCAGCAGTTACGGGATCGGTGGCCATGAACACGGCAGCAAATGCAAATCCGCCGTAGAGGAGCTGGTCGAGCGGCATGATGTGAGAGCCGGGATAGATGGGCGATTGAAAAGCGTAGGCAATGCATCCCATGCACAGGCCTCCGGCAAATACGGATGCCATGATTTTCCAGCTTGCGATGCCTGTGATGAGCAGGAGAGCGGCTCCCAATAGTACACACAAGGTGGATGTTTCACCAACGGAGCCGGGGTAGAGTCCAAGGAAGGCATCCCAGGTTGTGAGCACTTTACCGGCTGCATCGGTGCAGATGTCGGCGCCGTTGGCAATTTGCCCGAGGGGGGTTGCACCGGTAAATGCGTCGGTGTAGTGTACGGTTCCGCCGATTCCAAGAATAGGTTCACCGGCAATGAAGGCCCGATCTCCGCTCATGCTTGCCGGATAGGCAAAGAAAAGGAATGCGCGGGTGGTTAGGGCCACATTGAAAATGTTGAATCCTGTTCCGCCAAACACTTCTTTTACAAAAATTACGGAAAATGCCGTGGCCACGGCAAGCATCCAAAGTGGAGTTGTTACGGGGCAGATCAATGGTATGAGTATGCCGCTCACCAGAAAGCCTTCCTGAATTTCCTCGCCACGTTTCTGTGCGACGATGAACTCAATGCCAAGGCCTACAGCGTAGGTGACAACCAGCTTGGGAAGAATGGCAAGGAAGCCGTAGAGCATTATTTGCCAAAAGTTGAAATCGGTTATTCCCGAGCCAAGGAAGTTTTGATAGCCGGTGTTGTACATGCCGAACAGCAGGCAGGGAATAAGGGCAATCACCACAATGATCATTACTCGCTTGGAGTCGATGGCATCGTGAACGTGTACGCCTGATTGCGATGTGGAGCGCGGTGTGTAAAGGAACGTCTCAAAGCCGTCGAACACGGAGCGGAATGCTTCATATTTTCCGCCCGGTTCAAAATTGGGCTTTATTTTATCAAGATATTTTCGGAGCATATTGCTGTGGATTAGATTGATGTTACGGTTATTCAAGTTCCTTTCTCAGATAGTCGAGCCCTTGACGGACAATTTTTTGAAGTTCGAGTTTGGAGGGGTCGACATATTCGCACAGGGCGAAGTCTTCGGGTGCCACTTCGTAAATGCCTAATCGTTCCATTTGGTCAATGTCACGTGCCAGGATGGCCTTGATGAGGTATTCGGGAAGGATGTCCATGGGGAGCACTTTGTCATATTGTCCGGACATTATCATTGCGCGACGTCCGCCGTTGAGTCGTGCGTCGGGAGAATATTTGCGTCCGTGGAACAAACTTGAAAGGAACGAGTGACTTGCGCTCATTTTGTTGGGGCTCATCGATGCCCATCCCATGAACTCGTCCACATCGTCGCCCTCGGGCATTACGGTTAACTGCCTGTAAGGGAAGTGCAGGAAGCCGTCGTTTCCGACTTTGGTGCCGGTGAGGACGTTGCCGGAGATTATGCGTATGTGCTTGTCGGTTGGTTTTAGGTTGCCTTTTATAATAGGTGTAATGGAGGAGCCTATTGTGGTGCGAATCATTTTGGGATTTTCCACTTCGGAGCCAACCAGTGCCACGTTTGTGTTCCAGTCAATGCGTCCGGTGAGGGCGAGCTGTCCGATGCGGGCCACGGTGACAATGTCGAGAGTCCAAATAACCTGACCCTTGTTGACCGGAGCGATGTTTGCTGCCTGGACGCCCGGATTGCCGGCCGGATGCGATCCGGAAACAAGAACGTGTTCGGCAGGAGCAGGGACGGAAAGGGGTGAGTCGGGGCGCGTGGAAATGTAAACTTTTCCCGATGTCAATGCTGCGAGCCATTCAACACCTTTGGCGATTTCCTTCTCTTTCCCCTCAACCATTGCGGTGAGCGACGGAGCGAGGGGCGCGGAGTCGAAGGCAGTTACGAAAATGTTGACGGGTGTGTTGTCAATGGTGGGGACAATGTCGTAAGGCCGTTGACGAAGGTAGCACCACAGGCCGGATGCCATGAGGGCTTCGCGTATCTGCTCGGCCGAAGGATTGACGGGAGTTGAAATGGCTTCGGGTTGCCCCTGATTGCCACATTCCACTTCCACGCGTATTATTTTGCGCCGTTCGCCGCGCACAATGGCTTTAACAATGCCGTCGGCCGGTGACACAAGATTGACCTTGCCGTTTACTTTATCGAAAAGTAGCGGTTGGCCTGCCGCAATGGGGTCACCTTCATGCATCAATGGCTTGGGTGTGAAACCCGGGAAATCGTCGGGGTAAATTGCTACAACCTTTGGCGTTACAGTTTCAGCAATCTGCGGACTCTCAAGAGCTCCCTGGATTTGGAGATCGAGACCCTTGCTGAGTTTTATGGTTTTGCTCATGGATGGAAGCTTGAAAAATTAGATATAATAAAGTGTTGGGCAAAGTTATTGATATTTTTTGACATTTATGTGGATTCTTTAAGAGTCAAAGCTATAATAAATGTTAATTGGCTATCCGGTTGCAGTGTGTCGTTGCATCATGGATTGATAGTTGGCGGGAGGACGCTTGGTTTCAGGGGTGGGAGTTGGGAAATTTAAACATAAATTCAGAAGAAAAACAGCCGGAGAGGGCGTGTTCAAGGAGATTTTCCAAAAATAGACTAAGAAAATTTGAAAAGTGCGATTTTTGTATGAAAAAGTTTGGAAGTTGGAAAAAAATCAATAATTTTGCGTTATCCTTTCAGTGGCAGTCATAACCATTGTGCAAGACCAAGTACCGTGAAAAACTGGCGAAAAGCTGCTGATACAAACACATAACAAACAGGAAATAAATTAACTAACTTAAATTATAACCATTTAAATCAACAAATTTAGTAATTATCTATTATGGAAGCTCAAAAGCCCACGCAGCAGCCGCAGGCCAAGCCCGCCGCTAAGAAAGCTGAAAAACAAGGTAGTAATGTTTCTGGTATCAAGAACGCCTTCTTGGTAATCATTGCTTGCTTCGTTGTTGCAATCTGTCTCTTCATGTTCTGGTTCGGACACGAATCACACTTTGAAGAAGGCCACCCCATTGACCTTTGGGGAACAATCTATAAAGGTGGTTTCATTGTGCCTATTCTTCAGACCTTGTTCCTTACCGTAATTGTTCTTTCTGTTGAGCGCTTCATCGCCATGAAGTCAGCCAAGGGTAAAGGCAACATCACCAAGTTCGTTGCCGGCGTTAAGAGCTGCCTCCAGAAGAAAGATATTGCAGGTGCCAAGGCTCTTTGCAGCAAGCAGCAGGGTTCTGTTGCAGCCGTAGTTGCCGCCGCCCTCGTTAAGTATGAAGAAATGGACAAGAACACCGAGCTCACCAAAGAGCAGAAAGTGGCCATGCTTCAGAAAGAAGTTGAAGAAGCTACCGCTCTCGAGATGCCCGCTCTTCAGCAGAACCTCCCCATCGTAGCTACCATGACCACTCTCGGTACACTTGTCGGTCTTCTCGGTACTGTAATGGGTATGATCAAATCATTCCAGGCTCTTGCTCAATCAGGTGCTCCTGACTCAACCGAACTTTCAACCGGTATCTCCGAGGCCCTTATCAACACTGCCTTCGGTATCGCAACCGGTGCATTCGCTGTTATTTCTTACAACTTCTACACCAACAAAATCGATAACCTTACTTACGCTATCGACGAAATCGGCTTCTCGATTGTTCAAACATTCGCAGCTACTCACTAATCCCTGTTACCTAATTAATTTCAAACCTCAAAATTCTTTAATTAAGTAATATGGGAAAAGTAAAAATTAAAAGAAAGAGTACCCTCATCGACATGACCGCGATGAGTGACGTAACTGTTCTTTTGCTTACTTTCTTCATGTTGACCTCAACCTTCCTTCAGAAGGAGCCCGTGACGGTGTTGACTCCGTCGTCGGTATCCGAAACGAAGGTTCCTACTGCCAACCTGGCTTCCATTCTGGTTAGCCCGGAAGGGAAAGTGTTCATCTCGATTGCCGGTGAAGCTGACCCCAATGTTGCAGCAGGAGAATGGGCTACCGAGCCAATCCGAAAGGAAGTGCTCAAGAATGCCGTTTCAGAGTACAACCGTTTCCACAACAATAAGGTGAACCTTACCGAACAGGAAGTGGAGACATTCTCGAAGATAGGTACATTCGGCGTGCCGTTCAAAGACTTGAAAAAGTTCTTGGACATGTCGCAAACAGAACAGGACAAGTACATTTCAGACATGAACAATGACGGTGTTGGAATCCCCTTGGACGACAACAAAGACCTTTCCAAACCTAACGAATTCCAGATTTGGATGCGTGCCATCTACTCATCGGGCAATGAAAACCTACAGAGCCAGATGAAAAAGGGCGAAGGTATTGCAGTGAAGGCCGACAAGGACACTCCTTACTCCACCGTGCATAACGTGCTTGACAACCTCCAGACACTCAAGATGAACCGCTTCAGCTTGATGACTGCACTTAAAACCGAACAGGATTAATCATTATGGCACAGATAGAACAATCAGACAAGGGCAAAAAGAAAAAAGGTGCCCAGAAAAAGATGTCAATCCATGTGGACTTTACGCCCATGGTGGATATGAACATGCTTTTGATTACATTCTTTATGCTTTGTACCACGATGATTAAATCGCAGACACTTCAGATTACACTCCCTACCAACGAAAAGGTTGAGCAATCTGAAATGAACCAAGCTAAAGAATCGGAAGCCATCACTCTTATTGTTGACACCGAACGTGATGAAAACGGTAACATCAAAAAAGATGAAAATGGCAAACCCCTGAACATCGTTTACTACTACGAAGGTAAACCTGAAGTAACCAACGAAACAATTGATCCCGCCAGCGGTTTGTTGACATCAAACAAACTTCAGCGTGAAGCATTCCTTGGAAACGAAGGTAACATTCAGCGTGGTATCCGCAAAATTCTCCACGACCGCAACACCGCCGTGCTCGACAAAATCGAGGTGCTGAAAAAGGACTGGCGTGAAAAGAAGTTCTCTTCAAACAAGGACATCAACGACAGTATTTATCAGGCTCGTGCAAAGGAGATTCGTAACGACTCTACCCTTACCCGCCCGGTTGTTGTAATCAAGGCTACTCCCCAGGCTTCATGGGAAAGCTTGATTGGTGCGCTTGACGAAATGCAGATCAATCAGATTTCACGTTATCAAATTGATAACATGAACAACATTGACTCGCTGATGCTCATTGACTACGTGGCCCGTCACAAGAAGTAATTTGATGAATGATATATGTTGAACTCCAAAATTTGAATGAAATATGGCAAAAGATGTAGATCTTTCATCAAAAGAGTGGCGTGACCTTGTGTTCGAAGGCAAAAATAAGGAATACGGCGCATATGAGCTCCGCTCGAAATCCGTTTCCCGTCACAATCGTGCAATGTTGGTTATTATTCTTATTCTTGCTCTTGTTGCAGTGCTTGGCGTTGTTGTTAACACTGTGATTGCAGCTGCCGAAGCTCGCCCCGATGATGAGAACGAACAAGCTCTCGTTGAAATGGCAACTGAAGACGCTGCTGAAGAGGAAGAAATGGAAGAAGAACCTCAGAAATATGAAGAACCCGAACAGGAAGTAATTAAAGAGGAACTCCTCAACACGGTTAAGCTTACCGAAATCGCCATTATGGAAGATGAAAAGGTAACTGAAACCATTAAAAACCAGGACGAACTTAAGGAAACTGACACCGCTGTAGGTGCAGTTAACGAAGACCGTGGTGTTGATAACATTATCGATGCTAAGGAACATAAGGATGTTGTGGTTGTTGAGGAAGTTAAGCCTGAACCTCCGAAGGTTGAAAAGAAGGAAGACGACAACAAGGTGTTCACCTCTGTTGAGCAGATGCCGGTTTATCCCGGTGGTGATGCCGCCCTTCTGGCCGACGTTTCAAAGAACATCCGCTATCCGAGCGTAGCTCAGGAAAACGGCATTGAAGGCCGTGTAGTGGTACAATTCGTTGTAACCAAGAACGGTACTGTTGGTGACGTTAAGGTGGTTCGTGGTAAAGACCCAGACCTTGACAAAGAAGCCAAGCGAGTGGTTAAGACTCTTAAGAAGTTTACCCCGGGTAAGATGAATGGTAACCCCGTTAACGTGTGGTACACCCTCCCCATCACCTTCAAACTTCAGAAATAATAATCTGTTCATAAATTCCGGCGGGCGTGCAAGAAATTGCACGCCCGCTTTGTAATTTTTGGATTGTGATAAATTGGGTTAAATGCGCAAATGGTTTGGTTAGGTTATCTAAAAAAATTTTGATGATGAGGGCTTTTTGAGTACCTTTGCAAAAATTATTGTATTCCGTAACCATATCCTGATTCCAACATGAAAAATCTTGATGCTCTCCTTGCAGAAAAATTATTGAAAATTAGCGCTATAAAGCTTCAACCTGAACATCCCTTCACATGGGCGTCAGGCTGGAATTCACCCATTTATACCGATAACAGGAAAACGCTTTCATATCCAGATGTCCGCAGTTTCATAAAAGTGGAAATGACCCGCCTGATAATGGAGAATTTTGAAAACGTGGATGCTGTGGCCGGTGTTGCAACAGGTGCCATTGCCATGGGTGCATTGGTTGCTGACACAATGGGTCTTCCCTACGTGTATGTTCGCTCCACTCCAAAGGATCATGGTTTGGAAAATTTGATTGAGGGAAATCTGAAACCCGGACAACGAGTTGTTGTGATTGAGGATTTGATTTCCACCGGTGGCAGTTCTCTTAAAGCTGTGGAGGCTATTCGTGCGGCCGGTTGTGAAGTTGTGGGCATGGCTGCTATTTTCTCCTATGAATTCCCCATTGCAGTTAAGCGATTTAAAGATGCAAATGTAAATGTTTGCGCTTTGTCGAACTACAACACTATGCTTGACGCTGCTCTGAAAGCCGATTATATCCAGGCCGAGGACCTTGAAACACTTAAGGAATGGCGTCGTGATCCGGCTAACTGGACCGGTACTAAGGAAAATATTTAATCTGAGGTCTATTGTCGATTCAAGGCTTGCGTCCAGATTTTCATTTATTGATGTAATGTGTCCGTGTTGAATATTGAATACAACATTTGTTTTACTACAACATTTGAAATACAATATTTAATTTCGGATAGGCATTTTAAATTTTTCACAGATTTATAGAATTTAATTTATGGCAAAATATAGTGGAAAACCGGTTGTTGTCAGTCGGTCGATTGAGGAGGTTTACGGAAAGATTTCAAACCTCAATTCTTTTCAAGAGAAACTTGATTCGCTCCCCGAAGCTGCACGTCATCAGTTGGGCGATGTTCGTTTTACCGAATCAAGCATTGTTATCACTGCACCGGCAGTAGGCGAAATGACTTTTAATGTGGCTGAACGTGTTGAAAATTCATTGATGCGCCTTGAAGCTGCCAACTCGCCTGTTCCCTTTGCAATTACTATTAAATTGGAAGCACTGAGCGCTGATTCCACTCAAGTAGCAACTTGGCTTGATGTTGAAATTCCTGCCATGCTGAAGCCTATGATTGGCGGTAAGATGCAGGAGGCCGCCGATAAATTCAGCGAAATGTTCTCAACCCTTTTTGCCAAGTAAGAAGCTATGCGTACTCTCTCCCGAATCCTTTTTACGGCAGGTATTTGCCTGCAAGCTGTGTTCATGAGCGGATGCGACTCTGTTGACAGCGACCGTATCCCCCCTGTTAATGTTAATGTTATATTTCCTACCATTGGCGATTGGGAACGCTACGGTGTAAGCGGCCCCGGAACGTATCAACGATTTATTGCTTCGGAACGTGTCCCTTCCGGATTTCCTTACAAGGGACTTGAGGGAACGGGCTTCGGCGGATTGCTGCTCGTTTGCGACCCGATGGGACAGTTGTTGGTCTATGACTTGGCATGTCCGGTTTGTGTGCCTGCAATGAAGCGCATTTTTGAAGATGTCAATGAGGGGACGGCCGGTATTTTCCGTTGTGGCAATTGCGGAAGCACATACGATGTGTTTGCCCAAGGAGGCCCTCATTCCGGAGCCGCTCTCAAGGATAAATACGGTTTGCAACGTTATAGAATTTCAGTTACGCAAGGGTCTCCTTACGCCATAATAGGTCGTTGAGACTTGCATAATGTAAAAAAAAGTTTTAACTTTGCCGCACCAATGGCAATTGGAATCCATTGCGCTCGAATGGTGGAATGGTAGACACGAAGGACTTAAAATCCTTTGGCCATTGCGGCCATGCGGGTTCGAGTCCCGCTTCGAGCACTGAAAATCCCCATTATTATCTGCTCGGATAATAATGGGGATTTTTTTTGATTGTTTTATTTTTTGTATGCTACCGGAGCAATGTCGGTGAGCCGTTACGACTCTAAAATGGATTTATGGAGCATTTCAGCCGTAAAATTCGGTAGCGCATTTTCATTTCAGCTTTGTTGGTCGGCTGCTTCAGGAGCATGATCAATCAACTCCATGAACTCGTCGAGCTTGGGAGTGATTATGATTTCAGTGCGGCGGTTACGCTGCTTGCCAACTTCGGTGTCGTTGTCGGTAAGGGGATGATATTCGCCACGACCGGCAGCCGACAGGCGCGAGGGATCGATACCAAAATCGTTTTGAAGAACTTGAACAACAGATGATGCGCGCAGAGCTGAAAGGTCCCAGTTGTTTCGGATATTTGGACGAGTAATGGGCACATTGTCAGTGTTGCCTTCAACAAGGACGTCGTAGCTCTTGTAGTCTTTTATGATTTTGGCAATTTTGCTCAGAGTTTCCATTGCTCGGTCGCTGATTTCGTAGCTGCCTGATTTGAAGAGCATATTGTCGGCGAGGGAGATATAAACCACGCCTTTAAGCACTTTCACATCAACGTCGCGAAGCTCATCCTTGTCCAATGAGCGGGTGAGTTTGTTGGTCAAGGCCATTAAAAGCGAGTCGGATTTTGATTTTGCGTCTACAAGCTGTTTAATATAGGCGTTCGATTCGTTAATCTGGTCAACGAGTTTGGAAATGTTGACGTTGCCTTGTGAGTTTTGTTCAATGCTTCGGTTGAGAGAGCCTTGAAGGGCCGCATAGCTGCGCTTGAGGTCATCGTTGGCGCTACGGGCTTCGACAAGCATGTCGTCAAGTGATTTTGATTTGGCGTTACATTCGGCCAATGCCACTTGCGATTCGTGGTATTTTGTTGCAAGCTCGGCATACTGACCTTGAAGTGCCGTGTACTTTTTGTTGCTTGTGCAGCTTGTGGAAAGCAGCAGCGCTGTGGCAACGGTTGCGGTGGCTGTTAGAAAATGTTGCAGTTTCATAAAGGGGAATTGTTAGGTTATAACTACTTTAAATTATAGACACTTGAACATGGAAATGGTTTAAGTTGCGAAGTTACGAAATTAATAACAAAGCTCAAAACCGTGAACCTACAGGAGTATGGATTGTTATAATTTAAAAATTTAAACCACTATGAATGTACAAGAAGAAATGACTAAAGCTCAGGCTGCTCAGGCCGTGTCGAAGGCAGCCGCTCAGGTGAGTGTTGATGCCGCCCGAGAGGCCGCAGCGGACAAAGCTCAAGCTGTAAAAGAACAAATGGCCGATAAGGCCGGCGATGTGAAGGATAAGTTGAATGATTTCGCCGGTAATGTTCGTGACAAAGTTGGAGGTTTTGCTGAAAATTTCAGCGAGAAGGCCAAAGAAACCACTTCAAGTTTTCTTGACAAGGCAGCCGACAAGGCTCATGAACTGGCTGACAAGATAGGCAAGTGAGTTAACAACACAACAGGCTTGGAAATATTCCCAAGCCTGTTGTGTAAAATATCATTGGTGCTTATTTGACCAGGTCCATGCCGCGGAGTATGGCTTCGCGGTTGGCCGGCAATAGGTGATGATGGCGCTCAGGAAGAGCTTTTTTCAAGCCTTTCATAACTGATTCAATATCAACTACGGGGTTTACCTTAAGCAGTGCGCCAAGGATTATCATGTTGTAGGTTTTGGAGTTTTTCAGCTCAATGGCAGCTTCCATAGCCTCAACCGGAACAATGGTAATGTCGGTGCGTGTGGGCTTGCGGTGTATGCCGTATGGGTCGTAAATGAGGACTCCGCCCGGCTTGACTTTCGATTCAAATTTGTCAAGGCTCTGCTGATTGAGAATTACGGCGGTGTCAAACGTGTCAAGCACCGGCGAACTGATTGGCTGGTCGGATAGGACTACGGTTACATTGGCAGTGCCGCCACGCTGTTCAGGGCCGTAAGATGGCATCCAGGTTACTTCAAGATTGTCCATAAGTCCGGCATAGGCCAGGATTTTGCCCATTGAGAGGACGCCTTGTCCGCCAAAACCTGCTGCAATTATTTCTTTTTTCATTTCTGCTCGTTTTTAAGGTCGCCCAAGGGATAGAAGGGCACCATGTTTTCAACCATCCAATCGTTAGCTTTCTCGGGCGACATTTTCCAACCGCTGTTGCAAGTACTCACCACTTCAATAACCGATGTTCCACGTCCGGCAAGAGAGTTTTCAAAAGCTTTCTTTATGGCAGCTTTTGCTTTACGGACTGCGGCGGGAGTGTGTACAGTCTGGCGTGTAACGTAGCATGTGCCTTCAAGTTGGGCAAGGAGGTCGGAAATTTTAAGAGGATATCCATTGAGGTCAATTCGACGGCCGTAAGGAGTGGTGGCGGTTTTCTGGCCTTCAAGTGTTGTGGGGGCCATTTGGCCGCCGGTCATTCCGTAAATAGCATTGTTGATGAAAATAATGGCTATGTTTTCACCACGGTTGGCGGCGTGGATTGTTTCGGCAGTGCCGATTGCGGCAAGGTCACCGTCGCCCTGATAGGTGAATACAAGGCGTTCGGGGTTAAGACGCTTGGCTGCAGTGGCCACTGCGGGTGCACGACCATGGGCAGCTTCAATCCAGTCCACATCAATGTATTTGTATGCGAAAACGGCACAACCCACCGGCGCAACGCCAATGGAGTTGTGTTCCTGCCCCATTTCCTTAAGCACTTCGGCCACAAGTTTGTGGACCACTCCATGGGAGCACCCCGGGCAATAGTGCATGGGGTTATCGTTGAGCAGTTCGGGTCTTGAGTAGACTTTAGTTCCTTTTTCTTTTATGATGTCAATGTCCATAGCCATTATTATTTGAATTGTGATTTGAACGCGGTGAGGATTTCTGCAGGATTAGGCACAATGCCTCCCAAACGTCCATAATGTTTAACCGGAACGCATCCTTCAACGGCAAGCCTTACGTCTTCAATCATTTGGCCGGCGTTGAGTTCAACCACCATTATGCCTTTTACTTTTTTGGAAAGCTCAGTGATGCGTGCGTATGGGAATGGCCATAGTGTTATGGGACGGATTATGCCTATTTTGATTCCTTCGGCACGTGCATCTTCAATGGCCTTGAGGCAGATTCGGGCAATTGAGCCGAATGCAACGAACAGGTAGTCGGCATCGTCAGTGTAATATTCCTGAAAGCGGACTTCGTTTTTCTCAATTAGGGCGTAGGTGCGCTGGAAACGTTCGTTGTTCTTTTCCATCTGGGCGCTGTCCAGTTCAAGCGAGGTGACAATGTTGGGTTTTCTTCCGGCTGAGTTTCCGGTGGCAGCCCACGGGCATTGTGCGGCAATTTCTTCGGGGGTGCGGCGAGGACGCTGGGGAGGAAGAACAACTTTTTCCATCATTTGTCCCACCACGCCATCGGCAAGTAGCAGAGCGGGTGTGCGATATTTGAATGCGAGATCAAAGCCCAGTCCGACAAAATCGGCCATTTCCTGCACGGTTGCAGGAGCAAGGACAATGAAGTGATAGTCACCATGGCCTCCGCCTTTGGTTGCCTGGAAATAATCGCTCTGCGAGGGGTGAATGGTGCCCAGACCGGGGCCTCCGCGCATAACGTTGACAACCAAAGCCGGCAGTTCGCTTGCCGCTATGTAGCTCATGCCTTCCTGCATGAGGCTTATGCCGGGACTGGATGAAGAGGTCATTACCGCCTTACCGGTAGCGGCGCCTCCATAGACCATATTTATTGAAGCCACTTCGCTTTCGGCCTGAAGAACGGTCATACCGGTTGTTTCCCATGGCATGAGTGCTTCAAGGGTTTCCAGCACCTCGCTTTGGGGTGTGATGGGGTAACCGAAATAGCCATCGGCGCCGTAACGGATAGCAGCGTGGGCTATGGCTTCGTTGCCTTTCATCAAGGTTACTTCTTCTTTCATAGTGGGAATTTTATAGGAAACTGTTTTCCGGAACGAGATTGTGCGGATAATGATGTTTCAATTCGTATGGAGCAGTTTCTATCTGTTTTTATGGAGTTACTTAGTTTGATTATTGGCTTGCGAATGGTGTGATTATTTTTCAACAAGTCTGTAAACTTCAATGCAGGCATCGGGACATACCAGAGCGCATGAGGTGCATCCAATGCAATTGTCGGGTTGAAGTGTGTAAGCGAAATGGTATCCGCGATCGTTTACCTCCTTGGCTTGGAGGGCAAGAACGTCCGTTGGACAAGCCACAACGCAAAGGTTGCAACCCTTGCATCGCTCCTGATTGATGTCTACGGCTCCTATTATTTTAGGCATAATGATAGAGGTTGATGATTACAAATATGTTTTAGTGCGGTTGTGCCGTTGAATGGCAATTGATGAACCGATGATTATGCAAATATAGCGAAAAAACGTGAAAAGTGTTTATTTTAACATTACCTTAACCATTGGCACAAATGTAAAGAAAATGTGCCGTTACAGATGTTTCACAATCGACACTTTAACTCGCTTGCCTTTCAATTTGTTTGGCGAGAGCGAAGAAAGAAGTTTTTGGGCTTCGGCAGCCGGAACTGCTGCGAGTGAAAAGTGATCGTGAACAAAGATTTTTCCAATGTTTTCAGCCGATAGATTCGAGTTGGCAAGGATGAATCCCAAAATGTCGGCTTTGGAAATTTTTTCTTTTTTGCCGGCGCTGAAATAGAGAGTGGCAGCGTTGGACCGGAATTGCTCCGGAGCATCGGCTTTGGGCTGGTAAGGGCGGTCGGGCTGGATGAAATGGGGCTGATTATCAGCTTCCGACAGAATTACAAAAGCTTTTCCGGAGGCACCCTGACGTGCAGTGCGGCCGTTACGGTGTGTCCATGCAGCTTCATCAACCGGAAGGTGATAGTGTATTACCGAGTCTACTCCCTCAATGTCAAGTCCACGGGCTGCAAGGTCAGTTGCCACAAGTACCGGTGTGGTCCCGTTTGCAAACAGGTCGACGGCTATGGTTCGTTGCTGTTGGTCAAGCGCACCATGATAAAGTCCGGCATCTATTTGACACTTTCGAAGATAAGTTGCCACGCGTTCGGCACTTTCCCTGTGGTTGACAAAAACAATGGAACGTACACCGGGTTGCGCCGATTGAAGCAATTCGGCAAGTGCTTGAAGCTTGTCACGATTGAAGCTTGTGACGCTTATGACTTCGAGATGGCTTCCGGCCCGGTCGTCCGATTCAATAATCTGAGCCGACTCAATGTTAAGGTATCGGGGCAGTTCCGGTAGTTTTGTTGCCGACGTCATTATTATGTGCCCGGCGGACCCTAAACGGGCGACAATCTTTTTCATTTCTCCTTCAAATCCAAGTTGAAGAGATTTGTCGTATTCGTCAAGAACCAAGACATTCAGTTTTGTTGGCGCTTTGAGGTTACCCCGCTGCAAATGGTCCAAAAGGCGGCCGGGAGTGGCAATTATTATTTGTGGAGTGGGGGAGAGGGATGCAATTTCATCGGCAACATTGTGCCCGCCATAAAGTGAAACAACTTTCATGCTTCGGGCCAGTATTTTCATTACCGATTGGATTTGCATGACAAGTTCACGCGAGGGGGCAATCACAATCACCTGAGTTTGTTCAATGTCCGGCGTTACGTGTTTGAGAGCGCTCATTCCGAATGCCAGAGTTTTTCCTGAGCCGGTAGGTGCAATAAGAATCAGGTTACGGCTTTTGCACTCAAGCGCATCCGTTTGCATGGGGTTGAGATTAACAATACCCGGAATGGATTTTGCGCGTTCAACAATATCTTGGATTTCCATTGACTTATCCGTATTTGCTGATTTTGTTCAACTGTGATTCATCAAGAAGTTTTATTTGTCGGCCGTCAACAACAATGAGATGTTCGTTGACGAACGCGGTGAGTGTTCTGATGGCATTTGAGGTGGTCATATTGGAGAAGCTTGCGAGGTCTTCGCGCGACATGTACATGCGCACGGTCACGCCATCGGCTTCGTACCCGTATTGGTTTTTAAGTTCCATCAGCGCTTCGGCAAGACGGCCGCGTATGTGTTTTTGAGTGAGGTTGACGGTACGGGTATCGGCGCTCCCGAGATTGCGGGCAAGTTCATGAATGAAAAACCACATGACGTCGCGGTTACGCTCTATCATGGTTTTTACAAGCTCAAGCGGCACCATTCCAACTTCCGATCGTTCCATGGCAGCAGCGGTGTGAACGTAAGGTTCGCCGGCAAAGTAGGCACGGTAACCGAAATATTGCACCGGGCTGACCAGACGCAGTATTTGCTGACGTCCGCCGGCTCCGTCCTTGTAAAGCTTTGCACGACCTTTAAGAAGTACGAAGAGTTGTTCCGGGACATCTCTTTCGGCATATATTATTTGGTTTTTTTTGAAGCTGTGGACCTGAAAGCTATCCGTGATCATTCGCTTTTCATCGCTCGACAGGATTGACCAAATGTCGGCCATGTCCTCGCTTATCACTTGTTCAAGAGTTTTTTTTATCACTTTGATTTGTTTGTGTTAAAAAACAATGTTTGATGACATTGGCAAAGATATGCAAAGTAATTCAAAATTGCAACAAATTTGTCACAGACTTGTTTTAAGAGTCCATTCGATAAGGAATGTTAAAGCCGGGGCGGACTATCATTGAGCA
>JAMPBC010000001.1:403834-407263 GCA_023666905.1 Bacteroides sp.
CCTTCGAGGATATGCGACCCCGGCTTTAACATTCCTTATCGAATGGACTCTTAGACCCCATTCGATAAGGAATGTTAACAACATTTGTGACTTTTGCCGTGTGAATAATCGCAAATATCTTTGTTATTATAAATAAAATAAGCTAAATTTGCTTGCTGAGAGTCCTCTCAGACTCCCTTCGACCTGAAAAACTTGAAAACTCATAACTAAATTAAAAGTAAACTATTATGGAGAATAACGAAGACCTCTTGAAATCAGTAACAGCCAAAGCTGAAAAATGGCTTGGTGAAAGCTACGATGCTGAAACCCGTGCCGAGGTCAAAAGAATGTTGGATAACCCTGACAAAACAGAACTCATCGACTCGTTTTATCGCGACCTTGAATTTGGAACCGGAGGCCTTCGCGGCATAATGGGTGCCGGCTCCAACCGCATGAACATCTACACCGTCGGCGCCGCAACCCAGGGCCTTGCCAATTATCTTAAGGAAGCATTTGCCGATTTGCCTCAGATTAAAGTGGCAGTGGGTCACGACGTGCGCAACAACTCACGCAAATTCGCCGAAATCGTTGCCAACATCTTCTCGGCCAACGGAATCAAAGTCTACCTCTTCGACAGCTTCCGCCCCACCCCCGAACTCTCGTTCGCAATCCGTCACCTCGGTTGCCAGAGCGGTGTGAACATCACAGCCTCACACAATCCCAAGGAGTACAACGGCTACAAAGCATACTGGGAAGACGGTGCACAGATCATCAACCCCCACGATGTCAACATCATCGACCATGTCAACCGCATCGGCTCCGTTGAGGAAATCAAGTTCAATGGCAACCCTGAACTCATTCAAATCATCGGACGTGACATTGACGAACCCTATCTGGCCGCAATCAAAGGCCTTTCGCTCAGCCCCGAAGCAATTGCCAAACATCGCGATTTGAAAATTGTCTACACCCCCATCCACGGAACCGGTGTGCACCTCATCCCCGAATCGCTTAAAAACTACGGCTTTGAAAACATCATCCATGTTCCCGAACAGGACATAACCTCCGGCGACTTCCCCACCGTAGCCTCACCTAACCCCGAGAATCCCCCGGCAATGGCCATGGCAATTGCAAAAGCGAAAGAAGTGGGCGCCGACCTCGTTATGGCCTCCGACCCCGATGCCGACCGTATCGGTGTAGTGCTCCGTGATGCCAAAGGCGAATATGTGCTCATTAACGGCAACCAGATTGTCATGATACTCCTTAACTACATCATGACCCGCAACGCCGAACTCGGCCGACTCACCGGCAAGGAATACATTGTCAAGACAATCGTAACCACCGAAACAATCAAATCAATTGCCGACAAGAACAACATCACAATGTACGACTGCTACACCGGCTTCAAATGGATTGCAGCGGTTATCGCCGCAAACGAAGGCACCAACCGCTACCTTGGCGGTGGTGAAGAAAGCTACGGCTTCCTCGCTGAAGACTTCTGCCGCGACAAAGATGCCGTCTCAGCCATCTCGCTCATGGCCGAAGCTCTTGCATGGGCTAAGGAAAAAGGCATGGACTTCCTCCAGATGCTACAGGACATCTATTTGAAATACGGTTACTCGCACGAAGTAGGCATCTCCGTTGTCCGTCCCGGCAAAACCGGTGCCGAAGAAATTCAGGCCATGATGCGCGAATTCCGCGCCAATCCACCCAAAGAACTTGGCGGAAGCCCCGTGGAAATCATCAAGGACTACGATTCGCTCAACCTCACCAACGTAGCCACCGGCAAGGTTGAAAAACTCGACATGCCCGTAACCTCCAACGTACTTCAATACTTCACCGCCGACGGCACCAAAGTCTCAATCCGTCCCTCGGGCACAGAACCCAAAATCAAATTCTACATCGAGGTACACGACAAAATGACCTCAGCCCAAGACTACGACGACGCCAACGCCCGAGCCGACAAGAAAATCGAAGGCATCAAAGCCCGGCTCGGCATCTGACATTGAAAATCTGAGTCGCCCCATTGCGGCTACTCATAACCCATACCCCATTCCGGCAGGAGGAGGACACACCGACCCATCTCGCGTGTATCCCCCTCCTGCCTCCGTTTTGCCTCCGTATTGCTCTAGTCTTTGGACCCGTCCGTCCCGCCCGTCCGTCCTGTCCGCCTTGTCCATCCTCCTCTAAAAATTCCCCTCTCAAAAATAGTATTTGACACACAAACCGCCCCCGCACACATTATCTTTGCAGCGTAATTTCTTTTATCAAACACTCAACTATGAAACACACTGCAAAACGCCTCCACCAACCCCGCAAAGCCACCCTGGACTACTGTCACCCCTTCGAGCAATGGGTCGGCTACAAGTTGCACCCCCACGCCCGCCGCGTCATCACCGCCATTGAGCGCCAGCGTGCCTTGGGCCGCAAGCAGCGCATCATTGTCCGCGAACCCGTGGACAATCCCTCGGGTCTCCACCGCACCCTGGCCGATTACATCCGTTGGCGCGCCACGGTCGTCTTCCCCGGCATCCCCTTCTTCGCCTCCGCGCCTTCAATGCGCGAACTGCGCGACATGTTCCCGCGGCAGAAGCTCCGCCGCTTGCCCGACCGTAAATGGCAGCCCATTCTATTTTCCCAGCGCCGACCCAACAACGCCCGCGGAGTCAACTTCCGCCTTGCCATGCTCACCGGCGTCGACCTCTCCTTCCGGCGCCGCCCCTTCGTGCGTCTGCTTCGGTTACTCGCCACCGTTGTCCCGATTGTGGGCGACGGCGACGACACGCTCTTCATCATCACCGGCTACCTGCCGCCCGGCGCCAAAGCCACCCACAAAAACCGCTGGCATCCTCCGTACCCCGAGATAAACCTCTCCGACCCGGACCCGCCCGATGGCGGCGATGAAGAGGGTGTTCACTTCCCCGCCTACGTCTATCGTGATATGGCCAACACCGTTCCCCGCCGCTGGCTCTGCCGAGTGCGCCGCGACATTTTCAACCTCATCCGCATGTACCCCTACGACGATTCCGTCCCCCTCTATTAAGCGGCGCCATGACCGCCACTGCGTTCGCCTGTAATCGCAGCCGTCCAGCGGCCTTCGTCGGCTTAAGCCTCCCCGGCCGCCCTCCGGCGAACCACCATCATGGCAAAGCGCACATTGACAACGTTTACAATTCTGTATAACAACACTTCCAACAGCGCCAACCCGCATAATCTCTCACAATTTTTGCATAAAAAGAAAAAATAAAGTCGCAAAAATTTGGGTGATTCATTTCAAAGTATTACCTTTGCAAACGAAAATAAAACGGGACATCAAAACGATGTAACATAAACCTGAAATTGCCTTGTGGTGTAATGGTAGCACGTCGGATTCTGGTTCCGCCTGTGAGGGTTCGAATCCTTCCAAGGCAACACAAAGAAAGAGCTAAGTCGCTTAGATTTAGCTCTTTCTTA
>JAMPBC010000001.1:407363-422769 GCA_023666905.1 Bacteroides sp.
ATTTCACATACACCCATTTTAACATATGCACCGTAACAACGGCTTGTGCCGGTTTAACTTTCATAGTAAAACCACGGCATATATAGAAGAAAAAAGCAGTCAGACCTTCATCTAACTGCTTGATTTTCAGTGATCCGCCTGGGGCTCGAACCCAGGACCCCAACATTAAAAGTGTTGTGCTCTACCAGCTGAGCTAGCGAATCAGTTGCTTTGTCCTTTCTCAAAAGCGTTGCAAAGGTAAGACTATTTATTCAATTTGGCAAATTTTTTTTGACTTTTTTGGGATATTTTTGTTGATGGTTTGTGGCGCAGGTTTTGTGAGAGTTATTTGCAAAAGTGTCATAGCTGTTTTCAATATGCTGGTTTGTAGTGCTTTGTCAATATGTTCGGTTGTATTAGTCTAACAATAGCTTTGCGAATGTTGCTGCGTCAACTTCAAAATACCCTTTGTAGAAATTAGGGCAGTGGAGGGATTTTTCAAGCATACCCTTACGGCTCAGCGCAAGTGTGGGATAGGAAACATCAATATCTTGATTGAGTTGCTCTAAAGAAATATTTAGTAATTCATATAGAGTTGGCCGTTGAAAGCGATAGGTTTTTTCATCCTCTTTTTTGACGTACCAGTGATATACAGCTTCATCATAGCACCATCCCGTAGGGTAGGTGACGGGAGTGCCGGTTTTAGTAGCGGTGAAAGACGTCGCGGCATTTTCTCTCGGTTGAGAAAATACCAGCAAAGTTACGCATAGTGTTAAGAATAGGAATATTTGTCTTATAACGCAGTTGGATGTTTATTGCAATTATATGCAATAAACGACAACTTTTATGCTACATCAAAGCCGGCGCTCCGAACAGCCTCAATCAGTTCGGCGGGATTATGATTTCCTTCAACGGTGGCAATGCCGGTTGATAGGTTTACGTCGACTTGTTCAACGCCTTTTACCGTTAAGATGCTTTTTGTCACGGCTGCCTGACAGTGCGGGCAGTTCATACCTTTGATTACATATTCTTTTGTCATGTCGGTGGTGTTGATATGGTGATTGTGTTTGTGTCCCTTTATAAAACCTACGATGAGGAGTGCTACAAGAATGGCCGAACAAGCGAGGGGGAACCATCCGTAGGCTTGGTGTTCGTGTATTGCTCCTGAATCTGACATGTGTAGGTTGAACCATTGGCTTGGAAGTAGATAGTCGATAGCCAAGCCGAATGCCATTGCGCCAATCACTATTGCGGTGAGATATATTAGGGCTGATTTGCGGCCCATTTCGCGTGAAATTAGGGTGAATGATGCAAAATTGGCGGCGGGACCGGCCATTAGCAGTACAAGTGCGGTGCCGGGCGATAGTCCTTTGAGCATCAACGACATTGCAATGGGTATGGAACCGGTGGCGCATACATACATTGGGATTGCTATGATGAGTACGGCTATCATTGAGAACAGTGGGGTTACGCCAAGTGCCGTGAAGAAGTCGGCGGGAACGTAGACCGTTATCAGTGCGGCGATAACAAGACCAACCACCAGCCACGAGCCGATGCTTGATACGAGTGTTATGAATCCGTAGCTCAGGGCTGATTTTATTTTTGCCAGGAATCCATCATGCCGTTCATTGTGGTTGTTGTCCTGTTGCTTTGTGTGGCGGACGACGGGTGTGTCCTCTTCCCATTTGCCAACGGCAACGCCTCCAAAGAATGATGTGGCAAGGGCTGCGATGGGCCTTATAATTGCGAAGGCCGGTCCTAAGAGTGACCATGTTGCCGTTATGCTGTCAACTCCAGTTTGCGGAGTGGCAATAAGAAATGATGTGGATGCGGCTCTGGAGGCTCCGCTGCGGCGCATGGCTATGGCTGTGGGAAGCACTCCGCATGAACATAGCGGCAGAGGAATCCCCACCATGGCGGCTTTTACGACGGAGCGCCATCCACGTCCGGCGAGGTGGCGTGAAAATGTGTCGGCTGGTATGAATGCGTGCATGAGGCCGGCTATTAGAAAACCCAACAGGATGTAAGGCGACATTTCACATAACATGAAGAGCAGAGAATGAAGTAGTTCCATTATTCAAAAGTGATTAACAATGCATGAAGTTGCATTTGATTTTGATGCAAAATTAGTCATTGTCATTTGCAACCCGGTTTCCAAGTTAGGTGTATGCCCTATTTTTGATAAATCGTGGGTCAATACTTGCCGCCACGGATGCGGTAAAGGGTTTCTTTTGTCACCCCTAAGAATGAGGCTATTTGTGTGAGCTTGGCGCGCTCGAAAATTTTGGGATAGCGGTTGAGCATCCACTGGTAGCGCTCGCTTGCGTTGCATGTTTGCATCATTAGGAGCCGTTCTTCCAGAGCCGACATCTGTTTAAGCAGTCCTTCAAACATTTGTTTTACCATGATGCTGGTGGTTGCAAGGTCTAATTTGCGGAGCATGGAGTGGAGTTCCTCAAAGGGGATGGTGACTACGGTTGTCAATTCAAGGAATTCTATTGTGGCTATGTAGTCGCTGTCGGTGAGCAGTGGGTGCGACAGGCTGATGTATTCGTTTTCAAATGCAAAAGAGTATGTGTGTTCTTTTCCCTGTCTTATGAAATAGACTCTCGCCGAGCCGGAAAGAATATAGTAGATGTGTTTGCGCAGGTCGCCTATTCCGGAAATGGTTTCTCCGCGCCGAAAAGTTTTTTCGGTGGTTATTGTGTTGAATGCTTCCTCAAGCTCAGGCGGAAGTTCCAATGGCGCTTTTATTTTGTCAATGGACGTTGATTTCATTTTCAGGTGTTATTATGGCTGTAACCGTGCAGCTGACGCGAAAGGGCGTTGATGTGGCTTTCTTGGGCTTGGATGAACGAAAGTAGTGAAAGCTTTGTTGGGTATCCCAGCTTTTGAAGCGCAGTTGCCTTGTTTGTCCCGGAGGAATGTCACATTCAACAGTTAGTGTGCGCCGGTGCAGTTGGCGGTCCTGCATGTCGGTATATTCGCAGTCAATCACCATTGCGGATATGTGGCGGGTGGTGTTGTTGGTGGCGAAGAGCGTTTCGTGGTTTGAACGCAACGGTTTGTCAAAACCGGCAAGACGCACTTTGCGGCATGTTTCGTCGCGGAGCGTGTCGTTGTGTGAAGTTTCTGAGATGTGTGTAACGGCCCCGGGAGAAACACGAAGCCCTTTGCGGGTGGTTCGCTGGGCGCAAGCAATGGTAGCCAGAGCAATTGCAATGATTATGCAGAGTGTTTTTGGAATCTGATACATGGCGCTTAAAGGTAAATGGGTTCAATCGGGAGCTCCGGTGCAGGGAAAATCCTGATGCAACCTTCGTTTGAAGTGCCTTGGTTGTTTCGGTGTATCGAGTACCGCCAGGCGTAGGGGATGAGGCGCCAAAGGTTCAGTCCATATTCATTTTTCTTTTTGTCAAAAACCAGTCGGGATTCCTCCTTGTCCAGCTTAAGGAGAAAGTTGCGTGGCGAAAAAAGTGTCGATGAGCTGCTTTTAGTGTATATACGGGCCTGATATGTGTCGCTTTTAGCCGACGGGGTTACAAGACCTATGACGGTACCGGGCCGCAGCGCTCTGTCGGGCGATTGCAGCAATATTATTTCATAAACGATGGGTTTGCTTGCAATGGCGGAGAGGGTGGGTTCGCGGCGTATTATTGCAATTTCGGTTCCATTGCCTGTGAATTGCCATACGCCTTCAATGTGGTGGAGCGGCAATTGCGACAGTATGTGGCGAACGGAGTCGGCGCGGAATGATGCCGCGGGTTTGGTCGAACGACCTGGAAGTTCACTGAGGTACGATGATTTGGCTGCTGCCGCGTTTGATGTCAGCAACAGAATTATGATTGTTATTTGTTTCAGTATGCCCATTTACACTCCGAAATGATAGGCGAATCCGAAACTGAAAATTTCCTTTAACTGAAATTTATGCCATTTCTCACTGTCGGCCGGCCGTGGAGTTGTGGTGTCGTAGCGCATGTGGAGGTAGAAGCGGGTTGAAAGAAATTTATTGATGTTGAAGTCAATGGTGTGTTCCCAATCGCCTTGAAATTTGTCATAGTCAGTAAATGCAAACAGGCGTGAGGAGTAAGAAATATTGTATGCAATTTTCCAATTGAAGTTCAATTCTGCGCTGGAACCGAATTTGTTTATTGATTTGTGTCCGGCATCAATTCCGTAGGCGGTAGGGTCAAGTTCGTTGTTTATGCAAGTTTTTAAATTCCATGAAAGGGGCGAAATGGAGGCTCCGAACGTAAAGTTCTTTTTGGGCGATTCGTAATTGTAAGTCATACCAAGACCAAGGTTCAATTCACCGGGCGACATGAGTGCTGATTTAAGGCTTCGGGAATTGGTGGGGTAGCTTTTGAACAGCTGTGTTTTGAACATCAGGTTGGCTGAATAGTACCAGCGTTTGGCGGCTTTCAAACCGAATGTAGAGTTTACTTGAAAAATGTCTTCGGAAATGTTTATGCTGTGGATGCTGTCGTCAGGCGCTGAATTGAGTGCGAGTTTATATTGCACGGTGGTTTCAAACAGCACTTTGGGATAGAATTCCGGGTTGAGTTTCACGTGGTAACGGGCTTGGCCAATCATGTTGAGATTGTTGTTGCCGCCCTGATACCAGTTGGGCGAAATGTAAGCTTGCGAAAACTGCAGCGATGCATCGAAGCTATGCAGCCATTTTTTATAGTTTATGTCGGCAGTGATGTTGAGGGGAGTGTCGCCGGTGTCCACATTGATTTCTTCCAGCACAATGTTTGTTGATATGGGGTCGACGTATGCACGGTAGGCCTTAGGCGGTTCAGGGAGGGAGGCCATGTTATAGTGCACATGTTCCGGATTGCTGAAAATGTAGTGTTGGCGAATGGTGTTTAAAAGGTTATAGGAGTTGGCATAATCATCGAGCCACTGATAGCTTTGGGCAAATAGATTGTTATCGGTGCGGTTCAATGAAATGGTGTCGAGGAGTTGATAACCATCGTAAACGGCCGGAGCGTAAAAGGATGCCGCTGCACTTGAGTAGTTTCGCGAAGGGTTGGATATGCGTTCGTTGAAATCTTCGCGGTCAATGAACAACCTTGTGTCCACAGGCGTGGTAAGGTTTATGAAGTCAAGCGAATCGTGCGTGCAAAGGTCGTTGAGTAAGCTTTGCGAAAAGGATTGTTGGGCCGTTGCTGTCAAGACGCTCACTGCCATGATTGCGGCTGTAGCTATGAAGATGCGAAGGGGATGCATGAAATGAGATGATTGCTTAAGTGGTTGTGATTCTTGTCAATTGACTTTGAAAGGGACGTATATGCGCAAAATTAAGCAATTTATTTCGGTTTCGCCTAAAATGGACAGATGTTTTTTTCATGTGCAGATATAAATGCACAAGAGCCACGCAACGGAAGGTTGCATGGCTTTTGTGAAATCAATCATCGTGATGACGATGATGTTTTTTGTAATATTTATGGGCGCGTTTGGCTTTCTTGATTTTCTTGTAGTGTTTACGGTGCTTTTTGGGTGGTTTCGGCTTGTGGTAGCGATGATGGTGCAATCGCGGGCCAAAGCGTGGTGGAGGTGGTGGGAGATGCCGGTTAGATATGTGAACTCCCGCGCCTTCAGTGCTTATCCAAAATCCATAGTTGACTTGGGCCGTTACTCCGGTTCCAATCAACGCCATGATTCCTATTAATAGTATTGTGGTTATCCGTTTCATTGTGGTGTGTGTTTAACAGTTTGTGAGTATTACAAACTGCTTAATCACAATGTTCGGTGCCGGGTAGTGAAAAAATGTTTCAGCGGCTTGCAATTAGAGCCTGCCCCATATATTATGTGACAGGCTCTTAGAAATATGGATAGGTCACATCCCACAGGTATAGTGCCTGAGGGGGCATGGAGGTTCCGGCGGCACATCTGTTGCGCTTGTCAATGATTTCCTTAAACTGATTCAACGTGATTTTACCACGGCCAACATCAACCAGGGTCCCCACTACGGCTCGCACCATGTTGCGCAGGAAGCGGTCGGCGGTAATGATGAACACGTGTGCACTGTCAATTCCCACAGGCTTCCACTCGGCGCGGGTTACGTGGCAAATGTTGGTGCGTGTGTCGGTGTGCAGTTTTGCAAATGAGGTGAAGTCCGATGTGGAAAGGAGCAATGAGGCAGCGCGGTTCATAGCTCCGTAGTCCAGATTGGCCGGAGCGCGCCAAGCAATTTCGTGGAAAAAAGGCGATTTGAACGGTATGGCGTAGTAATGATACGTGCGGGAGGTGGCGTCAAACCGGGCATGGGCATCGCTGTGAACCTCAATGAGCTGCTCAATGGCAATGTCGGGCCCGGTGAGCGTGTTGAGCGAGCGAATCAGTGCATTCTTGTTGACAATGGGTTGCGCTGTGTCAAAGTGGGCCATCATCATGCGGGCATTCACGCCCGTGTCGGTTCGCCCGGCCCCCACAATAGGTGTCTCGACCCTGAGAACGGTGGCCAGGGCTTCCTCAATGGTCTGTTGCACCGATATGGCGTTAGGTTGGCGCTGCCAGCCGTGAAATGGAGCGCCTCTGTAGGCGAGGCGCATAAAATAGCGCTGCATCGCGTCAGTTCTTTTCAAGGTATGTGTACCCGTAAAGGCCGGAGCGATATGTGCCTAAGAACTCGCGACCCTCCTCGGGAGTGATGTGGCCTGCTTTCATTGAAGCGGTGACCCATTTCTCCACGTTGCGGACCAACTTTTTGGGGTCGTACTGCACGTAGTCAAGCACTTCGGCCACGGTCTCGCCGTCAATCACCCGGTCAATTTCGTAGTGGTCTTTGAAAACGTTGATGTGCACTGCGTTGGTGTCACCAAAGAGATTATGCATGTCGCCGAGTATTTCCTGATAGGCGCCCACAAGGAACACTCCGAGATAATAAGGCTGTCCGGGGCGTACGCTGTGCACGGGCAGTGAACTGGAAATGCTTTGCGAAGAGATGAAGTTGGCAATTTTACCGTCGCTGTCGCACGTAATGTCCTGGATTGTGCAGGTGCGGTCAGGCTTCTCATCAAGGCGGCTCAGCGGTACAATGGGGAAAATCTGGTCAATGGCCCAGGAGTCGGTGAGCGATTGGAACAGGGAGAAGTTGCAGAAGTATTTGTCAGGAAGCATTTTTGTTACTTTCTTCAGCTCCTCGGGTGCGTGTTTGAGGGAGTTGGCAATCTGGCCTACCTCGCGTGCAATGGACCAGAAAAGTTTCTCAATGTTGGCGCGTGTGCGCAAGTCCAGAAGTCCAAGGTTGAACAAATCAAGAGCTTCTTCCCGGATTTGGAGCGCGTCGTGCCAGCTTTCAATGAGGCGTTGCTGGTTCAGTTTGTCCCAAATTTGATAGAGTTCCACCTCCAGCTCGTGAGCTCCGGGCTGAATCTCTTCATTGTCGTTCCAGCGGGGCAGTCCGGTGGTTTCAAGTGCTTCAAACACGAGTACCGAATGATGCGCGGCGAGTGAACGGCCACTTTCGGTAATGATGTTTGGCTGTTTGATGTTGTTTTTGGAGCAGGTGTCCACGAATTGCGACACAGCGTCGTTGGCATATTCCTGGATGGAATAGTTCATGGAGCTTTCCGAGAAAGAGCTGCGGGTGCCGTCGTAGTCAACGCCAAGACCACCACCAATATCAACGAAATCAATGTCAAAGCCCGCCTTTGAAAGTTGGGCGTAATATTGTGTTGCCTCGCGCAGGGCGTTTTTTATACGGCGAATTTTTGTAACCTGACTGCCAATGTGAAAATGGATCAGTTTGAGGCTATCCTCCATGTTGTTGGAATGCATGTAGTCAATGGCTTCAAGAAGCTCGCTGCAGTTCAGACCGAACTTTGAGCTGTCGCCACCCGATTCTTCCCATTTTCCGGAGCCGGTGGAGGATAGTTTGATTCGTATGCCCACATTAGGAACAATTCCCAATCGCTTGGCCACCGAGTCAATCAGTTTCAATTCGTTCAACTTTTCAACAACAAGATAGATGCGGCGTCCCATTTTCTGGGCGAGGAGTGCTAACTCAACAAAATTCTGGTCCTTGTAGCCGTTGCAGATAATCAGGGCGTTGTCAGCGATATTGGTCGCCAAAACGGCGTGCAACTCAGGTTTGGAACCGGCTTCAAGGCCGATGTTGAATTTGCGGCCGTGACTCACCAATTCCTCAACCACGGGGCGCATCTGGTTAACCTTTATGGGGTAAATCAAATAACTTTGAGCAGAGTAGTCATACTCCTTTGCGGCACGTTTGAAGCAGTTTGAAATCTTTTCAATGCGATTGTCCAGAATGTCGGGGAAGCGCAGAAGCACCGGTGCGCTCACATCGCGCACCTGAAGCTCGTCCATAACCTCCTTAAGGTCCACGGCGGCGTAGCCTTCGCGCGGAGTCACGGCAACGTGCCCTTTCTCGTTTATGGAAAAGTATTTACGACCCCATCCGGTGATGTTGTACAGTTCCGCACTGTCCTCAATGCGCCATTTTCTCATAAGTTCTAAAGCTGTTTGGTTAAATGTTTTGCAAATTTATGCAGAAAATGTGACATTTCGCTTCCCCGAATAAAAATTTTTAACCACATTGCAAGACTGTCCGGGTTAATTCAACACCTCTACATTGTATCCCTGCTTTATCAGCCCGTTTTCTTTTTTCAAAATTTCTTTGGCGGATTGAAAAGAAAACAAGATATTTGCAACCGAAATGGTGTCCACCATTTGGTCAATCCATCTGTATGGACTTAAAATGGGAATCCGGTGCGAATCCGGGACAGTACCCGCTGCTGTAATTTCCGAACGAGTATTCTCGTTAAAAGGCTACGCCATACCATTGGAGATACGAATCTCCGAGAAGGGACGTTGCTTGATGGAATAAGTCAGAAGACCTGCCTTTTCAATTAGAGATAATAATTACCTGCGGGAAAACAGGTCACGTCTCACGCGAGTCAACGCCCGTGTCTCATTTGCCCATTCTGACTTTTAAAAAGTCATTCTCCCGCAATTATATTTTTAACCGGCCACATTGCGGTCACATTGCAATGGGATGACAGAATGGCGTCTGCGCTAAGTTACATATCTCAATCGCATCGGGTTTCATGTAGATTCGAATACGTTCGTTGTTTCATTTTTTTCATATTACTCTGCTCTACATCCCATTTGTCTATTGCGGCTGGTGGAATGTCAGACACAACCAAAACGCTTGGCGATGTTGTTGTGACCGCCCAACGCCGACCGCTTGCCACCGTTCAAGCCCTCGAAGGGCCACAACTGCAAGCACTATCATCTACTTCAATTGCCGATGCACTCAAATACTTTGCCGGTGTCCAAATCAAGGACTACGGAGGTCTCGGAGGGTTGAAAACAATCAACGTCCGTTCCCTTGGCGCACAGCACGTTGGGGTTTACATCGACGGCATCCGTATCACCAATGCGCAGAACGGCACCGTTGACCTTGGCAAATTTTCCTTGTCTACGCTTGAATCCGTCTCGCTTTACAACGCAAACAAGCTCGACCATTGTCAAACGGCTTCTGAATTTGCTTCCGGGGCTACTGTTTATCTTCGCACCCGCAGACCAACTACCGATTCCCTCTCTGTTATGGGTGCCATTGGCTCTTTCCACACTTACAAAGGAAGACTTACCGCCCAAATCAACCGAAAGGGATGGAGCGGATTCCTTGATGGTGAATATCTGAATTCAAAGGGCGACTATCCATTCCGCTACAAATCACAGTACGAAGACACCGTTGGCATCCGCTGCAATTCAGACATAGAATATTACCGAATTGAGGGCGCGGCTTTTCATAAAGGCTTCTCCGCACATGCTTATTGCTATGTGTCAGAGCGCGGTGTACCCGGAGGTATTGTCCGCCGCCTATCTGATAAATATATCAATGTGGGGCGTGAATGGGATGTAGATTGGTTCGGTCAGGCTTCATGGACACATCGCTTTTCAGAGCAACATCAGGTGCTGTTTAATGCCAAGTACACGCAGGAGTATCTGCGATACTGCACAGATTACCCTGAAAATCAGAACACCGCGCGAGTCAACAATCATTACTGGCAGAAAGATGCTTTCGCCTCAGCAGCTTACACTTTCGCTCCGTGGCGATGGGTATGGCTTAACGTGGGCTATGATGCACGCATGTCGTGGCTTGAAGCCGACCTTAAAAATTTCCATACGGTCAGGCGACTCGACCAAAAGGCTGTACTTGCAGCACAGGCTGAATATGCCAACGTCAGACTCGCAGCCTCCGTACTATATCAACACTACAAGGATTGGACCCGCACTCACGCCGGAGCTGCTGACCCACTCAGCAAATTCACACCATCGGTGACACTCGGCTACTCAATCAAAGGTTTTTCGTTCCGCGCTTGGTACAAACGTATTTTCCGTGTACCTACGCTGAACGATTTATATTATACACAGGTCGGAAACCGAAATCTTAAACCTGAATACACCAAGCAATACAATATCGGTGCTGAATACCACTACAACAATTCGTTGTGGTCGGCTGACGTTCAAGCCGACGGCTACATCAACAAGATTGAGAACCGAATTGTATGTCTGCCCCTGAAAGGCACATATTCATGGTCGATGATGAACTACGGCGAAACCTATTGCCGGGGACTTAATGCAACCGTTTCCGGCAGATTCTCGCCTAAAGACTGGACGTTCTCGTTGCTTACATCTCTGACTTGGCAACGCGATCTAAACCGCACTGACCCGGAGAGTCAATCTTATAATAAGCCCATCTGTTATTCTCCCACATTGTCGTATGGTATAACCGGCATTGTTGGATGGCGATGGCTCACGCTCACTGTTTCAGACCTCCACGTAGGGGAACGTATGTGGTCGTATGCCGACCCCGAAGACGTTCTCAAACCATACAACAATATAGACCTTAAGCTGACCGGCATTTGGCGTTGGTTCACAGCATCTCTTGAAATCAACGATTTGCTTGATGAACAATACGAACACGTGCCACGCTATCCAATGCCCGGACGCAGTTTTACATTCTCTCTAACAGTTTCTATCTGACATTAAAGCAAAGAGTATGAAAAAATTATATAACAGATTGATAATCGCCTTTTCAATTCTGATTGCAACCTTAAGTTCATCGGCACAAGAGAAGATAATTCTTCTCAATGAGGGTAACTGGCAAGCAGATAATGGTAAAATTACCTACTTTGAAGATGGTCGCATAGTAAGCAACCAGTGGTTCAGAGATGTCAACGGTTATAAACTTGGCGACACCCCCAACGATATTATTCAAGTTAAGCCTGACTTAATCGCAATTGCCATTAACTGGTCAAATATCATTCAATTTATCGATGCCACCGGCCATGCGGTAGCCGAAACTGAAGATGTTCCAAACAACCGAAAACTCGCGACCGACGGCGTGTTTGTGTACGTAACATCCTACGGACATGAATGTAAAGTTGCTGGCAAAATGGTTGAGTTTACAAAGGGTTTTGTTGCAAAAATTGATGTAAATACATTCAAGGTTGTTTCTGCTGTTGAAGTAGGTTATGAGCCGGAGGGAATCGCTCTTTACAAAGGCAAACTTTTTGTTGCAAATACCGGAGGCTATGCTTTTCAGGAAGATCACGAATACGAGACGACGGTAAGTGTGATTGATGCTGCTACAATGAAAGTTGAGAAGAGCATTGACACCGGTCAAATCAATCTCTACGGCAAACTCTCTCAGAGCGGTCAATATTTGTGTATCAACTCCCCCGGAGACTATTACGATGTTATGGCCGCCACAATCATATTGGATTGTCAGGCGGTTCTTGACGGCAAAAATAATAATGAATGTTTTGTAAAATTGCCTTACGCAGCTACATACAGTTGCACGGCCAAAGATGGTAAGTTTTATGCTATCGGCTCGCGCTATTCTTATTACACCGGCGGCTATCAATTTAATTATGTTACGATTGACCCTGAAATGGTAATTAAATACTTCGGCTCACGAGGAGTTAGTTCTGCGCTTCCCGGAACAATGCTCAACGATATAAAGAAAATGCAAATGCCATACGGACTTTACGTAAATCCATACACCGGGTACATATACGCCACCGATGCAGCCGGCTTTGTGGAAGGTGGAACATTGTACCAATGGTCGCCCGAGGGCAATCTTTTGGGCAAATTCGGTGTTTACATAAATCCGGCTCATTTCCTTGCGCTTAATCCGCAGGGCGAGTCAGGCATTGAAACAGTTGAAGTTGATGAATGTGAAGATGCCAATGCTCCTATGTATAATATTCAAGGAATCCGCATTTTGACTCCGTCAAAAGGTCAGATTTACATTCAGAATGGTAAAAAGAAAATACAACAATAACAATAAATCATTTAATCACATGAGAAAAAGTCGAATTCTATTTGGATTGACCGCATTTGCAATGGGGTGTCTTACCTCATTCGGGGCGTCGGTTCAAATTAAAATGAATTCCACTTCTCAGACCATGACTCTGGCCGGAGAAGATGGAACACCTGTTGAAGTAGGCACGCCTTCCGACCGGGTTTACAATTTTGATTGTTCCCCCGGCAATTATATTCTAACGGGCTTTGAAGCAGACGGGACTGCCAATGGAACAATTGTAGTTAATGTTGAAGATGTTACAGAGACCCAATCGTTTGATGTGTTCACACATTCCCTGTATGCAACTAATAGAGATGATGATGGGAATCTTTGGCAATATGGAACGGATTACACAGCCGAGGTTAAGGTTGTAAGTCGCGATGGTGGAATAATGGCCGTCACTATTGGTGATAGTTCCACTGACGGGAGAAAAAGCGTGATGTCATTTTCGGGGAACTCCGTGTATCTCACACTCGTCCCATCTGAAACACGCAAAGCGGAGGGTTACTTACCATGCTCAAAATCAAGCACTGTGACATTCAACATGAACTTGAGCGCCGAAATCACCGTGGGCATGGATTATTCCATTATATTACCAATCCAAGCAGACGTGCAAATTGGACAAAAAGGAGCCCATTTTACGGAATTTTCAATTATTGATCCTGTTGGAACAACCGTGAATGGTGACACCAAAACTGTGATGTATCGGTTAGCTTCAAAACAGAAATATGATCTACGAACATGGAAAAAAGGTGGACTCACGCAAGCGCTCTATTTCAAACCCACCGACAACGGAGCCATGACCTTTACCGAGTCAGATTATTCCTCCTACAATCCAAAGCAGGTGAACCACGACCCAAGTAGCAACAAGGGTTATGAAACAGGAAATATCTTTATCAATATAAATGAGCGAAACCACCTCGTGATGAATGTGGGTGATTCGTTTGATGTCCTCTCAATGAGAAGCTGGCAACTCACCGACACTCAGATTGATAATTATTTCTTTGAGCCGGACTTCCACTATACGATTTTGGATATTGATGGCAATCCGTCGTCAGGAGTTATTGAAGTGCCATCCGATGAAACTACATCGCCATGGCGCACAATCAAAGCTATTGGAAATGGAACAGCCATTGTTCTGATAACTTACGATGCGATAAAAGTGTCTCGCCCACAAGAAAGTCAAGAATGGATGGGTGGAGAATATTGGGGCGCTATTTGGCCTGAAAACACTGCTGTTTTTATTGTATCGGTAGGCGAAACGTCTAATTCTATGCAACCCAATATGCTTGTAAATGAGAACTACAACATTGATGAGGAGGGCAAAGCCCTGAAAAAATTGGCCGGTAAATATGTCGATTCAGAACACGATGTGTTCTACTATCTTGACACCGAACAAGGCTTCAACTACACTTTTATCCCGGAAGGAGTCGAATCGGTTTTGTTGGCTTATCCTACAATTGGAGAAAATTCCGCAACCTATACCGGTTTCGGCACTGAAGGAGTAACGGCTAATCCCGATGGTTCTTATACTGTTTTGCTTAAGAATGGTCGTAACATAGTGAAATTGACCGATGCTTCGGGTAAGTCGGTCTATCAGGTTATGACCGCCAAGTCTTGTCATCGTGAAATAACAAATGAAACCAGAAAAGGAAGCGACAAATTTTACACGGGTGATAAAGTGAAGATTCAATATTCCGGGTTGTTCCATCCTGCCAACAAGCTTGCAGGCATATACAATATGTCGGCATACGTAACATATAACGGGGTGCCCAATGGAACATCACTCATTCTCGGCCCCGGACAGTACACATTTGGAAGTGCGGCATCAGCGCAAGCAGTGGAATTTGTAATCCCCGAGGACTACGATGCGATTGCCAATCCTGTATATACCATGGACGACGGAGTGATTCAAGTAAATGGTTTCGGCGACCCCATTGGTAATCATAGAAACATAGATAAAGTCGCCGGCCGTTCGCCTAACTTTACCGCCACGGCACATAAAACCTATTTCGGTGCAATTCCCGAAGTTAATTTTAATGTTTACGCTAAAGGCAGCTTCTCGTTTACAATATCGGCAAATGCTGATTTGACAATGCTTAAGGTGTCACGCGATGGCAACATCCTCACTCCCGATAAAGATGGTGTTTTTCATGGATATGGAGGAACGTATCAGATAGTTGCAGGAGCTAAGGGATATAAGTGCTTGCGCACCTCTTTTGATATTACTGAAGATATGCCGGAACAAACCACTATAAATATTGAATTAACTGCATCGCCGAATGCTTGGGATGGCGTTACATTGACTGAACCGTCATTGAAAGACAATGTATATCAAATCACTAACGGTGATGAATTTGCATGGTATGGAGCTTCATTTGATGCCTATAACGGTCAAACACAAAACGCATTGTTGCTTAACGATATAGATTTAGGTGATTATGAATGGACTCCAATAGGAATCACATCTGATTTTGCCGGTACGTTGGATGGCGGTGGTCACAAGATTGAAGGTTTGTATATAAACAGTACGGATTCCAATGTCGGTCTGTTCTCATACATAGTAGGAGGTACAGTTAAAAACCTGTCGATATATGGTAATGTGACTACAACGGGTAGTTCGGCGGGCGCGTTTGCAGGACGCAGTTGGAATTCACTCTGCATTATTAATTGTGAGAATCATGCTGACGTAACAGCAAAAACCCATGCCGGCGGCCTTGTGGGATCTATTTCACAATCGGAAGATAAAATTGAGAACTGCATAAACTTCGGAACAATTTCCGGCATGAACGGAGCCGGTCTTGTTGGTTCTGAATACAGTTCGTCCAGCATGATTAATCTGCTGAATGTTGGAGAGCTTATGCTCATTAATAGTTATGGCTTGTGTATTCACGGAAGTGGTGATTACACCAACCTGTATTCTGTAGAAAACAAAAATGCTGAATGGGAGCCAATGGACAACGTGACAGAAATTGTTTCAACTGAACGATTGGCTTCAGGCGAAATCGCATGGCGTTTGGGCGAAGCGTTTGGCCAGGAAATCGGAGTCCAGACCACACCCGTTATTAATGGAATGCAGGT
>JAMPBC010000001.1:422869-455060 GCA_023666905.1 Bacteroides sp.
AACAGAGAGCGGCTTTTGACTTGGTAAATGAATTAGGGGTGAGTGCAAAAATATCATCGCTTAGAATTGACGACGACTGCTACATAATGAAGTTTCAGGCACCGGAACGTTTCGTTGGCGTGGAGTACACATCGCTGAATCTGGAAAAGGAGTTCCACCTTAAATTAATATCGGCCACACGCCCCGGGATAAGCCGCAATGTGCTTGGCCTGGAGAAGAAACGTCAGAAACTTATAGAGCAACTCGACGGCCAGAAGGTGGAAGATGGTGATGTGTTCGTGTGCCAGGGGTCGGCGCAGGCCTACAAACAACTTTACGAACATCTGCAAAACTGACAACGACCATTACTCCTTATATAATATTTATAGCCCATTCAATAAAATAGGGGCTCTCAGGAAAATACTTTGACGGATTACGACGTATTACGATGAGCGGGAGCCCCTTTCGGGACTCCCGCTGCACAATCGTTATATTAATCAACTGAATTATTTGATAACATTCGAAATATTGAAGTTGGCAAATTCAAGGTCGTTCAGAGCCATGTTGGCAAGAGAGTTGTCAAGCTGGATGGCTTTGTTGAGGTTTGAGGTAACCATTGAGGCGTTGTTGGTGCGGGCACCGAGAACGGCCATGAGATAGTAAGTGGTGGCATCAGGGTTAGCAACGTTGCTGAGAGTGTTCTTGGCAGCGGCATAGTCCTTGGTGAGGAGCTGAGCCAGACCGGCGTTGTTGCTCTTGCTTGAGCCGAAAGCTTTAACGGCAGCGGCATTGTCGCCCTGAGTCAGATAGTAAACACCGAGAGCTTCGCCGAGGCCTTCAAGACCGGCAGCATTGCTGAAGCTGCGGTTGGCACCGGCGTAATCTTTGTTCACGAGCTGAACGAGACCCTGGTTCATGGCAACTTCGGAGCTGTTGGGAGCAAGCTTGTTGGCCTTGTTGAGGTTGGCAATTGCTGATGTATAGTCCTTGTTGATGTACTGGGCTTTGGCAAGGTTGTTGTAGCCACGGTAGTCGTTAGGATAGATGTTGGTTACCTGCTCGTAAATCTGAGCTTTGCGGTTGTTGTCGTCGGTGAGGGTGGCTGCATAAAGAAGCTCGTCGACAGAGAGTTCTTTAGGATTGGTTTGAGCGAGGTTGGCAATTTCCTCATCGCTCTTGCCAATGATGTTAACCGATGCAGTGATGTGGCTGCGACGGAGTTGGGGAAGAATCTGATCGGCCAAAGTTTCAAAAACGTTGGCGAGATTGCGGATTTCCTGCTCACGTACTTCGGGGTCCTTAACATTTGAAAGAACGCTCAGAATAAGATCCTTGTCCTGAATGTTGCTTGCGGCAACGAGCTGCTGGAAGCCTTCCCAGTCCTCGGCAGTGAACTGTTTGGTGAGTTCGCCAAATTCAGTGATTTTGTCTTTTTTGAGCTGGCCTTCAAGATAAGCGGTGGTGTTCTTTTCGCGGTTCTCGGCAAGACGCTGGTTGAAGTCGTAAGCACCTTCGGGCGAAGCGTAAGAAGAAATGTTGATTTCTTCAATTTCGCGGTTGGGAGCCTGCGAGGCCTCGAGCAGTGTGGCGTTGAGGTCCTTTACACCCTGAGAATCAAGTTCGCCCTGGCGGATGTTGGCCTGATTGATTAGGAAGCGGATGTCGGCAGTGTATTTTTCGTTGATAATACGCTGGAACTTGTCGTTGGCAGTTGCGGGGTTAACAGTTGCGGGGTCGGCAAGAGCGGCTGTTGCAATGATGCCGTCGGCCACTTTCACTTGCGGAAGCACGTACTGGTTGTTGCCTTGCTGAACATTGAAGGTAAGGTAAAGCTCGCTCTTCTGCATGTCGGGGGTATAAGCATAGTTCACCGGAATTGTGAGTGTACCGCCGTTGCTATAGTTCACCACGGGGTTATTGCCGCGAACTTTTTCACCTTGATAAGCTACAGAACTGCCGGCTTTCTGCTGGTCGCCGTAAACAAGCACGGGAGTAACTGTTACAGTAGCATTTTTCTTGAAGAATTTTGCGGGGATGTTACCGGTTACGGTGGCGGGAACGGTTGAGCCTACAACTTCCAGAGGATTAGGGTTGGTAGTAAAATAATCGGCCTTGAACTGGCTCATTTTACTGTTACACCCGGTGAGAAGCACCAATCCTCCGAGTGCCAAGGATGAATAAAGAATCTTTTTCATAATGAATTTTAGGTATAGAGTTTAATTTTCAATGCAAAATGTGATTACGCGCAAATTTACATCATTTTCTTGAATAAAATGCAAATTACATTAAATTTTTTTTAACACATGCAGTTGGCGCTCCGGACCCGCGACTCATCGCAGGACGAACAACTGATTTTTATAACCACAGCGGTGTTCCGCGCGCTGTATCGGGCTCTAATTTTCCTCGGAAGCCTCTTTGGCAGTCGGTTCGGCAGGAGTCGCTTTCGGGGCATCCTCGGCAGGGACGGCGGCAGCTGTTGATGCGGAGTCGGTTTTGGCCACGGGAGCCACTGACGTTGTTCCGCCATCCGCCTCATCTTCAATGGAAGAGCCGTCGGCTTCCTCGTTAAGAATGTCGCGATACTTGTCGGCAATCTCCGAAAGATTAACATGAGCCGAGGCGGTGGCTCCGGCAATAGCTTCCTTGAATTCATCGCCGCGATCCATGAGAATGTCGTACGTGTCAAGATATTTTCTCATGTACTCCAATCGCTTTCCCGAACCGGAGGGACCTTGTTCGTTCCGGGCAATCTCACTCAACCCTACAAGCACTGATACGCCCTGCTGCGGCGTTAGGAAATCGGCTTCAAGGGCAAGCGAGTCGATGGTTGCGGCCGAGGCAAGAGCATTTTGGCCCATAAACGAAGCGTAATCTGCGCCATTACCGTCCGCTGAACCGGACGAGGTTTTGCCACCCGAACAGGATGCGAGAGAAAGCACTAAAGCAGACAATAATACTATTTTGAATTGTTTCATGATTGACAGGGGTTATGAACTGATTTTAAACTAATTTCAAAATGTCAAACTCAGAACTGACCGAAACCGCATCCTTAACACTTCGGCTTCTTTCCGGCCGGTTTTCTCGCTTTCATCGGTCTCGATGGAACCCCATCGCTCCCTCTTCAAACTCAAAATTATATCGGAAATAATCTCGAATTGTTAACTTGTAATAAGTTTAAATCAGTTCCATATCCGCTGACAAAGATAACAAATATTTTGTAAATTTCGGGAGGGTGTTGAAATAATTGCACAACCCGCAAAATTGTAGTACTTTTGTGTTTCAAAAGCAAGGCGGTTTCACAGCTATTGCAACTCTGCACAAACACTTGATGTCCGCCTGAAATTACAGATAAAAGCCAATCATGAAATCCGTTCAGGGAAACCTCCAACTCCTTGCCACCGGCAAGATTAGCCGACTGCTATGGGACTATAGCCTGCCCGCAGTGGTGGGTATGCTTGTGATGTCGCTTTACAATGTTATTGACCGCATTTTCATTGGCCAGGGCGTCGGTGCCGAAGCCATAGCCGGCCTGGCGATAACATTTCCGGTGATGAACATTTCGGCTGCCTTAGGAGTGCTCATAGGCGCCGGTGCAAGCGCCCGAGTGTCGATAATGCTCGGGGCTAAGAACCAACGTGGAGCCGAGATTGTGTTGGGAAATTCACTCACCATAATCCTCATCAACTGCACCATTTATCTGACACTGTTCGGAATTTACATTGACGACATTCTGCGATTGTTCGGCGCGAGCCCCACCTCCCTGCCCTATGCACGCGACTTCATGCTCTACATCCTTCCGGGCATGCTCGTGATGAACATAGGCTTCACGCTCAACAACATAATGCGTTCGTCGGGCTATCCGGTCCAAGCCATGATAAGTATGTTTGTAGGGGCCGGCATAAACCTTCTGCTTGCGCCACTGTTCATCTTTGTGTTCCACATGGGCATTAAGGGAGCGGCCATTGCCACCGACATTGCCATGACCATTTTCGCGGCAAGAGTTGTGTTGCATTTTTGCCGTAAGGAAACAACTCTTCGCTTCACCCGCGGAAGTTTCAAGTTGCAATGGCCCATTGTTTTAGGCATTATCGGCATCGGCGCGGCCCCTTCGCTCGTAAATCTTGCAAGCTGCTTCATTAATGTCATTATTAACAAGAGCCTTTTTGCCTACGGAGGCGACAGCGCGGTTGCGGCCGCCGGGATTTTCGTAACGGTCACCTCACTGCTCACCATGGTGGTGGTGGGCATCTGTCAGGGCATGCAACCAATTGTGGGCTACAACTATGGAGCCGGAACATTGTCAAGGCTCAAGCGCACCTACCTCATTGCGGTGTTGTGGAGCTCGATTGTGGTAATCGTGGGCACAGTGATAGGACTCACTTGCCCATCGCTAATTGCACGGGCATTCACCACCGACGCCACGCTAATTTCAGTTACCGACAATGCACTGACGTTATCAATGGTAATGTTTTGGATGGTTGGTTTTCAAATTGTTTCCACAAACTTTTTCCAATCCATCGGCAAGGTGGGAAAATCCATTTTTCTCAGCCTCACACGTCAGGTGCTGTTTCTGATTCCCCTGCTTTTGGTTCTCCCCGGCCGCTTCGGGCTTGACGGAGTGTGGATTGCATTTCCGGTCAGCGACATGCTTGCCACGCTGGTGACATTTTTCATGGTAATTTGGCAGCTGAAAAGAATCACCCGCGAAAACCGGGCCCGAGCGCCTGAAGGTGCGCAATAACATTGTTATACAACATACTTTTCTCCAAGCGGAGAATGCTTGAGGTGCAAGAAATTAAAAATTTAACAAAAAACTTGCACGTTAACCATTTTGTCACTATTTTCGCAATAATAAAACAAAACAAACATAACACATACCCTCTGAAATACTAAAACCAAAATTACATGAGCTACTTGAAATTTGATAAAAACCTCATGATTAATTTGGAGCAGTCGCTCATGAAAGAGACGCTCCGAACAAATCAGGCGGGGGCTTATCACTGCACCTCGGTGGTGGAATGTAACACCAGAAAGCAACATGGACTGCTGGTGATTCCCATACCCGAATTTGACAACAGCTGGCATGTGATGCTTTCGTCACTTGACACATCGGTAATTCAACACGGGGCATCCTTCAATCTCGGTTTGCATCGCTACAGCGGAGGAGTGTACAGCCCTAACGGACACAAGTACATCCGCGAGTATGATTACGACAACGTGCCCCGGACCACTTACCGCGTGGGCGGTGTGATTCTCACAAAAGAAAAAATTTTCATATCGCATGAGAACCGTATCTTAATCCGCTACACTCTTCTCGAAGCCCACTCCCCCACAACACTCCGCTTCCGCCCCATGCTCGCATTCCGCGAAGTGAATCAGCTGGTAGTGGCCAACGACGCTCTGAATCCTGACTGTCCCGAAGTGAACAACGGCGTGAGCTGCTGTCTTTATCCCGGCTATCCCAGCCTTTACATGCAGTTCAACCGCAAGCCCACCTGGCACTATGAGCCCAATTGGTACAAAGGCTTTGAATACATCAAGGACATGGAGCGTGGCGTACCCTACACCGAGGACCTTTGGGTGCCCGGCTACTTCGATGTTCCAATCAAGAAAGGCGAATCCATAATTTTCTCCGCCGGCATTTCAGAGGTATCTCCCCGCTCGCTTGGAAAAATGTACGAGAACGAAATTGCCACACGCACCTGCCGCACCAGTTTCTTCAACTGCCTTAAAAATGCAGCCAAGCAATTTTATTTGCGCGACAAGGACGGCATGTTCCTTCTTTCCGGCTATCCTTGGGGTAAAATTCTTGCCCGCAACACCTTCATGGCCCTACCGGGCACAACAATCGCCATTGACCATCGCGCGGACTATGAGGCCATAATGGAAACCGCCTCTAAAGCACTGCATCATTATATGCTCACCGGTGAGTCCGACAACCGCATCCGCGGCATTGATTTGCCCGACATCCCCCTTTGGTGCATCTGGGCTTTGCAGCAGTATGCAAAAGCTTACGGCGCAGAAAACGCGCGTGAACGGTATCTGCCGCTCATCACCGAGATAATGGAGTACATTCTGGACAACCGCCATCCCAACCTTCAAGTTGTTCCCGACGGAATGGTGCGCACAGTAGGCACCGACTCTCCGGTTTCGTGGATGAACGCGGCATGGGGAGGTCGTCCCGTTGTGCCCCGCACCGGATTCCTTGTTGAATTCAACGCTTTGTGGTATAATGCCCTGATGTTCGCGGCCAACCTCACCGAAGGGATTGCTGACCAATCGGCGCTTCACGACCGCATGCTTGCCGTGGCCGAAACGCTCAAACCGGCTTTCATCAACACATTCCTCAATGACTATGGTTATCTCTATGACTATGTGAACGATAACTATGCCGATCCGTCCGTTCGCCCCAACATGGCAGTAGCCATTGGTCTTGACTACTCGCCGCTTGACCGCCGTCAGCGTAAAGGAGTGCTTGACGTGGTTACACGCGAGCTTCTCACTCCCAAAGGCTTGCGCACACTTTCGCCCAAGAGCTTCGGCTACCGTCCGTTCTATCTCGGCTCGCCCGAAGAACGCGAAATGGCATTGCACAACGGCCCGGCACGTCCTTGGCTTTTCGGCTTCTATGCCGATGCTTATCTGCGCGTGTTCGGCCATAGTGGCGTAAGCTACATTGACCGTATGCTCATTGGCTACGAAGATGAAATGACCAACGGATGCATTGGTTCGCTCTCGCAACTCTATGATGGCAACCCGCCCTTCGGAGGCCGCGGAGCAATCAGCCACGCCACCAATGTGGCCGGCATTCTCCGAACCATAACCACCCTTAAAAAATTCACCATTTAACCCGCCATAATAGAAATTCAAGTAATGAAAGCATTAATGTTCGGGTGGGAATTTCCACCTCATATCCTTGGCGGACTCGGAACCGCAAGCTACGGACTCACCAAAGGCATGTGGGAATGTGGCGACATGGAGATAAGCTTTGTAATCCCCAAACCGTGGGGCGATGAAGAGCGCTCGTTCGCCAATATTATCGGCGCTTCGCAAGTACCCGTGGTGTGGCGCGATGTAAATCGCGAATATGTTCAGGAACGGATTGGCAACGTGATGAGCCCCGACCTCTACTTTGACCTGCGCAATCACATTTATGCCGACTTCAACTATCTGCACACCAACGACCTTGGTTGCATTGAATTTTCCGGCCGCTATCCCGACAATCTTCTTGAAGAAATAAACAACTACTCCATTTGTGCCGGTGTGATTGCCCGCACGCTGGACTTTGACATAATCCATTCACACGACTGGCTCACTTACCCTGCAGGCATCCATGCCAAGCAAGTAACCGGCAAGCCTCTTGTTATCCACGTCCATGCCACTGACTTTGACCGCTCGCGCGGAAAAGTCAACCCCACGGTGTTTGGTATTGAAAAGGATGGCATGACCCACGCCGACCACATTATTACCGTGAGCAACCTTACCCGCCAGACGGTTATTGAAAAATACGGCATTGATCCGGCCAAGGTAACTACCGTGCATAACGCAGTGACTCCGCTTAGCGACGAGTTGCTCAACGTTCAGGTGAAAAAACCGAAGGAAAAAATTGTAACCTTCCTTGGACGAATCACCATGCAGAAAGGACCGGAATACTTTGTTGAAGCCGCTGCAAAGGTGTTGAAGAACAATCACAACGTACGTTTTGTCATGGCCGGCTCGGGCGACATGATGGACAAAATGATTCAACTGGCTGCCGAACGCGGAATAGCTGACCGCTTCCACTTCCCCGGTTTCCAGAAAGGCAAGCAGGTTTATGAAATGCTAAAAGCCAGCGATGTCTACATCATGCCCTCAGTCTCGGAACCGTTCGGCATTTCGCCCCTTGAAGCCATGCAAATGGGCGTTCCCTCAATTATTTCAAAACAGAGCGGTTGCGCTGAGATTCTCAATAACGTAATCAAAACCGATTATTGGGACATCGATGCCATGGCCGATGCCATTCACTCCATTGTAACTTATCCGGCAATGTATAACCAGCTGCGCGAAGATGGCCTTGAAGAGGTGAACCGCATCACCTGGGACAAAGCCGGCGCAAAAGTGATTGACATCTATAGCAAAGTAATAAACAACAAATAACCATTCCAACACACTCACCTCAACACCAAAAACAATAAAGATTATGAAAGCAATCTGTTTTTATTTCCAGATACATCAGCCGTTCCGTTTGAAACGCTACCGCTTCTTTGACATTGGCAACGACCATTACTATTACGATGACTTTGCCAACGACGACATCCTCACCCGCATAGCCCAGCGCAGCTACATACCGGCAGCCGAAACACTGCTTCACCTGTTGGAATCGTACCCCCACTTCCGCTGCGCATTCTCCATTTCAGGCGTTGCCCTTGAACAGCTTGAGCAATATGTTCCCGAGTTCATTGACATAATGAAAAAACTCGTTGCAACCGGCCGCGTTGAAATTCTTGGCGAAACTTACGCACACTCACTGTCGTCACTGACCGATCCCGATGAATTCATCAACCAATGCAAGGTTCACGATGAAAAAATCGAATCATTGTTCGGTGTCAAGCCCAAAGTGTTCCGCAACACAGAGCTGATTTACTGCGATGAAATGGCTCCCCAGATTCTCGAAATGGGCTATAAAGGCGTGATTACCGAAGGCGCCAAGCACATCCTTGGCTGGAAATCGCCTAACTATGTTTACTGTGCCGCCAGCGCACCCAAACTGAAGATTTTGCTCCGAAATGCAAAATTGTCCGACGACATTTCACGTCGATTCAGCAACACCGAATGGGATGCCTATCCCCTCACCGCCGACAAGTACGTTGACTGGATTGCATCGACCCCCGCCGAGGAACAGATCATCAACCTGTTCATGAATCTGGAAACATTCGGTGAATTCCATCCCCGCGAAACCGGCATATTCCAATTCCTTGAAGCCATTCCTTACTTTGCCAAGGAACGTGGCATAGAATTCTGGACACCCACTGAAGCCGTTTCAAAACTCAAACCGGTTGGCGAACTCTCCATCATGCACCCCATTTCATGGGCCGATGAAGCACGCGACACTTCCGCATGGCTCGGAAACAAACTTCAGGATGAGGCGTTCAACAAACTTTACTCCGTGGCCGAGCGCGTGCGCTTGTGCGAAGACCGCCGTCTGAAACAAGACTGGTATTACCTTCAGGGAGCCGACCATCTCTATTATATGTCGACAAAACACTTTGCCGACGGGGCGGCACATTCAACATTCTCTCCCTACGAAACTCCGTTCCAGGCTTTCACCAACTACATGAATGTCCTCGCCGACTTCATTGTGAGAGTTGAAGAACAGTATCCGCTTTCAATTGAAAACGAAGAACTGAACGCCCTGCTCACAACCATTCGCAATCAGGAACGCGAAATCGAGACCCTGAACAAGGAAGTAAGCTCAATGCGTAAGAACATTGAACACTACAACGAGGAACACAAACTCCGCGAGCATAAACCTGAACCGGAACCCAAAGCCAAGGAGAAAAAAGCTCCTGCAAAGAAGGCTCCCGCCAAACGTGCTCCCCGCGCAAAAAAATCCGCTGAAACTAAATAAAGTTTTTGTTCATATCTAAGAAAGATGCTGATTCCCGCTTGGGAATCAGCATCTTTCTTCATTGTTCAATCTACTATGTTATAAAAGATATTACTAAACGCACTATTATGCGCGGGGCGCTTTAGGCTGTCCGTCGGGACGCGCGCCTTTTCTGTCGCCTTTATGATCTTTGGGGCCTTTACCGGGCTTCATCATTTTACCACCTTTTTGGCCGGGCTGGGTAAGAACAATGTTCTCAAGATAAATTACGTAATTGTCTTCGCCTACAATATTCTTCACATCATTGAGATATTTCTTTTTAGCCTCCATACGAGCCTGACGGTTCTGCTGATTCATTTTCTGACGCTCCTGCTTCTTAGCCTCCTTCATTTGCTTGCGGGCAGCCTTGTTATTCTCGTCAAGCTGCTTGAGCTGGCTTTTTTGAGTGTCGGTCAGGTTCATACCCTCAAAAGGATTGGGCTTGTTTGCACGGCACTGCTTGCCGTTTTTTATACATTCTTTTTTCTGAGTGCAGTTGTCAGTAGCTGTGGGCTGCTGAGCCATTGACGAGAATGATACTGCGGAGATTGCGATAAGAGTCAGACCTAAAATTTTCTTTTTCATTTTTAGTACCATTTTATATTATTCACTAAATAATTTTTTCTGTTTTTGTAAGCTTTGATGTCAAAACAATGATAAGGTTTAGAGAGTTCATGCAGTTTAACTAACTTTTAACCAACTATTTAAAAATCCGTAAAATGATATGTGAGTAATTAAACCTTTATTATCACGCTGAACGGTAGCACATTTTTAATTCAATTTCAACAATTTTGCTTATTTTTGTAAACAAAAGCTTGCAAGCACCAATCATGATTAACCAAGCAACAGACTTCAACATACGCCAATTCAACACCTTCCGCATGGATGTGTGCTGTAACCGCTGGATCGAGTACACCGAACCGGCCGACTTGCCGACCATTTTTGCCGACCTTCAAGGGCCATATCTATCCATTGGCTCGGGAAGTAATATCCTCTTTACCGGGAATTATCCAGGCACAATTCTCCATAGTCGCATACTTGGAATGGAGATGCAACCTGACAATAACGGATTTTCACACATTAAAGTCGGTGCCGGAGTTGAAATGGACGCACTAATCAGCCAGGTTTGCCAATCGGGACTTTGGGGACTGGAAAACCTTTCAGGGATTCCGGGTGAGGTTGGGGCCTCGGCTGTTCAAAACGTAGGAGCTTACGGCGTGGAAGCAAAAGATGCCATTGAGTCCGTGGACTGCTTTGACACATTCACACGGAAATTCGTTACACTGAGTAATGAGGATTGCCAATTCGGCTACCGCCAATCGCTGTTCAAGCAAGCCGGAGTTAAAGGACGTTACATAATCACTCACGTTCTGTTCCGTTTATCTTCAAAAGGAAGTCCGGCACTTGACTATGGAAAGCTGCGAGAAGAAGTTGGCGAGCAAAAAACACTCACTCCGGTCACGGTGCGGGAAGCAGTGATGAGAATCCGCAGGGAGAAACTTCCCGAGGTTTGCGAAACGGGCAGCGCCGGAAGCTTTTTCAAAAACCCTGTGGTTTCCAGCGAGGAGTTTCTCCAAATTTCTGAAAAAGCAAAAGAACTCCTTGGCAGCGATGTGAAAATGCCTGCATACAATGTGGGGGAAAACAAGATAAAGCTATCGGCAGCCTGGCTCATTGACCGCGCAGGCCTTAAAGGAGCCACCATTGGCGGAGCGGCCACATGGCATAATCAGCCGCTCGTGATTGTCAACAAGTCCGGCAATGCCACCCCTCAAGATGTTTTGGGACTTGAAGATTTAATTATCAAGAAAGTGAATCAATGTTTTGATGTTACACTTTCGCCTGAAGTGGAACACGTTATATAATCATAGCCATGAGCACTTTAATCATAGAAGGCGGACACAAGTTAAGTGGCTCCATCGAGCCAAAGGGTGCCAAGAACGAAGCTTTGCAAGTGATTGCAGCTTCACTCCTCACACCGGAACCCGTCAATATTTCAAACATACCTGAGATACTCGACATAAAAAATCTAATTCTCTTGCTTGAAGGGATGGGGGTAAATGTTACCCGACACTCCAAAGGCAACTACACGTTTGAAGCTAAAGAAATTAATGAGGATTACATCCGCAGCAGGGATTTTGTAAAGAAATGTGCATCATTGCGTGGTTCGGTGTTGGTTGTAGGCCCGCTCCTTGCCCGTTTTGGTATAGCCTATTTTGCCAAACCGGGTGGCGACAAAATCGGGCGCAGAAAAATTGATACCCATATACTGGGATTTGAAAAGCTTGGAGCTGAATGTGACTACGACAGCACCATGAAAGCCTATAAACTGACAACACCAAAGGGTGGCAAGCTTAAGGGGTGCTATATGCTCCTTGACGAAGCTTCGGTTACCGGCACTGCCAACATAATAATGGCCGCTGCTCTTGCAAATGGCGTCACAACCATATATAATGCTGCATGCGAGCCCTACATACAGCAGCTTTGCAAAATGCTTGTTTCAATGGGTTCCACGATCGAGGGCATTGGCTCCAACCTGTTAAAAATCACGGGGTGCGAGAAGCTTGGTGGAACCACCCACCGCATTCTCCCTGACATGATTGAGGTGGGCAGTTTCATTGGCATGGCTGCACTGAACCGCAGTTCAATCACCATTAAGAATGTGAGCTACGACAATCTTGGCATTATCCCCGACAGCTTTCGCCGTTTAGGAATAAATCTGGAACGCCGGGGCGACGACATATTCCTGCCCGAACAGGATTGTTACGAGATTGAAACTGCCCTTGACGGCTCGGTACTGAACATTGCCGACGCTCCATGGCCAGGCTTGACACCCGACCTTCTCAGCGTGATGCTCGTTGTCGCGACACAATGCCGGGGCAGCGTTCTAATTCACCAAAAAATGTTCGAAAGCCGCCTGTTTTTCGTTGACCGCCTCATTGACATGGGAGCCCAGATAATGCTTTGCGATCCCCACCGTGCTGTTGTTATCGGACTGGACCACAGGCTGCCGCTAAAAGGCAACAACATGTCATCGCCCGACATCCGCGCCGGTATCGCACTTTTGATTGCAGCCATGTCGGCAAAAGGAACGAGCGAAATAGGCAACATCCATCAAATTGACCGCGGTTACGAGGACATTGACCAACGTTTGCGCGAATTAGGCGCACACATTGAACGCCGACCATAGAAGCCCGAAACCGGCAACCGGGTTGCACTTCTTTATTTTTATTTTTGCACTCATAAGTTATAAACCCCATAAGTTATCCCTTTATGCAGTGCCTAAAACGAAACATACGAAAACGGAGTAACGGCTATAATTGGCCGGTTGTCATACCATTACTTGCATTTGCAATTCTTTTTGGTTGCAAGAAAGCCGAACACAACGAACTTGCGCATCATCACGATGCCGAACAGGAAGCTCAGGAACACAAACACGGCAACGCTGAAATTATTCTCGAACCGGAACAAGCACAGAAGTTCGGAGTAAAAGTTGACACACTTCAGCCACAAGAGTTCAACTCAGCGCTAAGGGTCACAGGGCAACTGTTCACGTCGCCATCCTGCGAAGCCGTGGTTTCGGCCACCACTGCAGGAGTGTTAAAAATGTCAACGGCAATGACACCCGGCGGCAAAGTTTCCGCAGGTCAACAAGTGGCATCAATCACACCTCGTTCTGCCACCGGCGACAATCCAAACGCCCAAGCCAATGCCGCCATTAATGCGGCAAAACGTGAACTTGACCGGCTGAAACCGCTACTTGACGATGGCATTGCCACTATAGCTGAATATAATGCCGCTCTTGCCAACTATGAATCGGCAAAATCCACCTTTAGCCGTGCGGCAGCATCAGGCACAGTAACCTCTCCAATATCCGGAACCGTTACACAACTGCTGGCTAACACCGGCCAATTTGTAGAGACAGGCACTCCCCTCGCCCGAATTTCTTCAAACACCCAGCTTATTCTCCGAGCTGACGTCCCCGAGTCCATGAGCGGGCAACTTCATTCAATAACCATGGCACGCATAAAACTCCCTGAAAATTCTGACTGGGTTTCACTCGCAAACCTCAACGGACACAGAATTGACAACACTGACATGCCCGTAGTGTCCGGCTACACTCCGCTGTTCTTTTCGTTCCGAAATAACGGTGATTTTTCGGCAGGCAGCTATGTTGACGTGGAACTCACCGGAGGAACACCGACATCAGCGCTGCTTGTTCCCGAACAAGCAATTGTGGAACAACAGGGAAGCAAATATGTGTTCGTGAAAGTCTCCGACCACGGCTACGAAAAACGTTTGGTCAACGTGGGTAACAGCAGCGGCGGCTATGTTGAAATAACCGGTGGCTTGGCAGCCGGCGATGCTGTGGTGATTGCCGGAGCGTCCGTTGTGAAAATGGCTGAAACATCCGGAAACGTACCTCAAGGTCACACACATAATCACTGATCATGCTTAACAAAATAATTCGCTTTGCATTACAAAACAGGGTTGCGACATTGATTGTGACCGGTGTGCTTTTGCTGTGGGGTTGCTACGCTCTGTTGCGCAATGACATTGACATATTCCCCGATTTGAATGCTCCAACAGTGGTTGTTATGACCGAGGCATCCGGTCTTGCGCCTGAAGAGGTTGAGAAAACTGTAACCTACCCGATTGAAACAGCTCTTAACGGAGCCTCGGATGTGAGGAGAGTAAGGTCGTCATCGGCCGCAGGCTTTTCGGTGGTGTGGGTTGAGTTTAACTGGGGCGCCGACATTGACCGCGCCCGACGCATTGTCTCGGAGCGTTTAATGACCATCTCCGACAAAATGCCCCAAGGTGTGGGAGTCCCCACACTTGGTCCGGAATCATCCATATTGGGAGAAATGCTTATAATAGGGCTTACGAGTTCTGACTCCACCCAGACCTCGGGGATGGAACTGCGCTCCATTGCCGACCGCGTCATCGCACCGCGCCTGCTTTCCGAAACCGGTGTTTCGCAAGTATCGGTTATTGGGGGCGATGTCGCCGAATATCAAATAAGACTCAATTCTGAAAAAATGCGGGCTTTCGGTGTGACACTCAACGAAGCGCGTGAAGCCGCCGCAAGCCTTAACGACAACACCTCGGGAGGAGTTGTCTACGACTATGGCAACGAATATCTAATAAAGGGTCAGGTTCACACCTCATCCATAAAAGAGATAGCGCAGAGTCCCGTTCGCAGCGATGAACGCGGCATTGTTACATTTGCCGACATAGCCATGGTTGAAATAGGGCCGAGTTCGCCTAAGCTTGGAGTTGCTTCGGTGGAGGCAAAGCCTGCCGTACTCATCACGGTCACCAAACAACCTCACGCATCCACGGTGAAACTAACCGGGAAAATAGACCGGCTACTTGAGGATTTGAAAACGTCGCTACCGAAAACAGTCAACATAAAAACCGACATTTTCCGCCAAAGCGATTTCATTGACAATTCCATATCAAATCTGCAGGTGTCGCTTCTGGAAGGGGCGCTGTTTGTAATTGTGGTGCTGTTCTTTTTCCTTATGAATCTGCGCACCACTTTGATTTCACTCGTGGCACTTCCGCTCTCGGTGATTGTCACAATAATAATTTTGGACGCACTCAACCTCACCATCAACACCATGAGCCTTGGCGGAATTGCTATTGCCATAGGTTCGCTGGTCGACGATGCAATTGTGGACGTTGAAAATGTCTATCGCCGCTTGCGGCTGAACCGCCTGTTGCCTGAAGCCGAGCGTAAGAAAACCATTCAGGTTGTCTATGAGGCTTCGGGCGAGGTCCGTCGGCCAATTCTGAATTCAACCATAATAATAGTGGTGAGTTTCTTGCCGCTGTTCTTCCTCAGTGGCCTGGAAGGACGTTTGCTCGTGCCGCTTGGCATATCCTTTGTTGTGGCACTCGTTGCATCCACCCTTGTGGCACTCACAGTCACTCCGGTGCTTTGCAGCTTTCTTTTGGCCAAAGGAAATGCACTCTCCACAAAAGAGATGAGTGAGCCTCCGCTTACCCGGTTGATGATTTCGGGCTACTCCTCCCTGCTTTCGGTTGTACTACGCCACAGGAAGTTGATTTTGGGAGCGACGGCACTTTTGCTTGTTATTTCCCTATGCTTGGTTCCGACACTCGGCCGTAGTTTTCTGCCACCGTTCAACGAGGGTTCCCTCACCATCAACGTCAGCGCACTCCCCGGGCTTTCTCTTGAACAAAGCAATAAAATTGGCCTTGAAGCCGAACAAATCATTCTTAACACCCCCGAAATTAAAACGGTTGCGCGTAAAACAGGCCGTGCTGAACTTGACGAGCACTCGTTGGGCGTTAACGTGTCGGAAATAGAAGCCCCATACGAACTGTCGGACAGATCCCGCAATGAGATGGTGCGCGACCTGCGCGCCCGTCTTAACAAAATTCCTGGCGTGAACATTGAAATAGGACAGCCCATTTCCCACAGAATCGATGCAATGCTGTCCGGGGCCGAAGCTCAGATTGCCATAAAATTATTTGGTAATGACCTAACGCAACTCTACCGCTCGGCCACTCAGATAAAGAATGTGATTTCCGATGTTGACGGCATTGTGGACGTTACCGTGGAGCAGCAGGTAGGGCGCCCGCAAATCGACATAAAGCCCCGCCGGGAGGTGATGGCCCGATATGGAATCACAAACGCCGATTTCCTTTCCTTTGTGTCAACTGCCATGGCCGGAGAAAAGGTCTCGCAGGTCTATGAGGACGGAATGCCGTATGACGTGGTTCTAAAAGCCGATGACACAGAACGCAATTCTCTTGCTGCCATATCTTCAATGTTGATTGACAGCAATCAGGGAAAGATACCATTGTCAACCGTGGCCGAAGTTATTTCCACCGATGGCCCCAACACCATAAACCGTGAGAACGTAAGCCGACGCATTGTTGTTTCGGCTAACATTGACGGCACAGACTTGCATGGCGCGGTCAACAGCATTAAAGGGAAAATAGCCGAACATGTAAAGCTGCCAACCGGCTACCACATTGAATACAGCGGGCAGTTTGAAAGCGAAGAATCGGCTTCGCGCACGTTGCTCATCGCATCCCTGTGTGCCATTGTGGTCATATTCCTCATCCTCATGCACGAATATAAAAGCTTGTCGCTCGCTTTGATTATACTTGTAAACATGCCGTTGGCCCTCATCGGTGGCATACTTATCCTATCGTTCACCGGAAGTGACATCAACATTCCGGCAATAATCGGTTTCATCTCTCTCATGGGAATTGCCACTCGCAACGGAATGTTGCTTATGTCGCGCTACAATATGCTCAAAGAGCAACAAGTAGGTCTCACCGACCGAATCATGCAAGGTTCGCGCGACCGCCTGACGCCTATCATAATGACCGCGTTGTCATCGGCCCTGGCTCTGATTCCGCTTGCCGTGAGGGCTACCGAACCGGGAAATGAAATCCAATCTCCCATGGCCTTGGTGATTTTAGGCGGACTCATCACCTCTACATTCCTGAACATATTCGTGGTCCCCGTTCTTTATAAAATTTCAGAAACAAAAAAATGAAAATTCGTCCGGTTTTTCAAATACTTGCTGCACTTTGTGCTCTCCCGCTGTGGGGCGCTTCTCAGTATAATCTCAACCACCTGGCTAAGTCCATAGCCGCCAACAATCCCGCCTATAACATAGAGCTGGAAAACAACCGCTCGGAACTCGCGCAACTTCACAGTGAAAACAATCTACCTGATCCTGAAGTGGAGTTTTCACATCTTTGGGGACAGGATGGTGTCGGCAATAAACTCGGCGTTCAGATTTCACAAAGCTTCAATTGGCCGGGAGCCTATAAGGCTCGTTCCGCCGCTAATCAAGCTGAAATAGAGGCCAAAAATCAGCTTGCGTTAGTCAAACAGTCGGAATTGATTATGCAAATCAAGCAATCCATGATTGATATGGTCAACGCGCGTATGAAGCTTGATATTTATAATCAGGCTCTGCAATCCATTGACTCTCTTTCGGCAATTGTGGAACGCAACGTTGCCAAGAAAGAGGTGTCGGTGCTTGACGGAAACAAACTTCGGATTGAGCGTATTGCATTTGCCCGCAAGCAACGTGATGCAGCAAATGCCATTGACCAAGCTTATCTTCAAATTGTGGAGCTTAACGGAGGCAAGCCTTGTCCGGAAATAAAAGAGGTGCTCACTTCCTACCCTGCCGACCTACATCTTCGCTCGCTTGAGACTTACCTTGATGATTCCAATCAGTTCAATCCCCAACTATCCTACAACCGCATGCTGGCCAAGGCATCGGAGGCTAATGCCAAAGCCATATCACTTGAATCGTATCCCGGGTTTAATGTTGGCTTGCGGCATGAATTGGAGGACAATGACCGCTTCAACGGTTTCATAGTGTCAATGTCCATTCCTCTTTTCTCAAACAAAGGGAAAAAGGAAGCCGCGCAACTCACCCAAAATGCGCTCACCATGCAGCAACAGCAAATAAAGGATGAGGATGCATCACGCATAAGAAAAGACTACACCATTGCCAAACAGCTTGAAGCCGAGATTGAACAATACGGAACGGTGCTTAACGGCGATGAGAATTTGCGATTGCTAAAAAAGGCTTTCGACATGCGCCACATATCGCTACTTGATTTCATGGCCGACCTGATTTACTTTACAAATGCCAAAGCCGATTACTGCGACCTTATTCACGCCTACAATCTCAAGCTGCTGTCGCTTGAACGCTACTCCGGCCTCTCCGCCGAATAATTTTAACTGACACGTATCCAATAAACGAGGTGCCCCGGTTGGGAGCACCTCGCGTTTTATTTGTTGACGGAAATGTTTACAAGAATTATTCTTCGGCGTTTTTCTCGGCGTATTCTTTGAGAAGTTTTTCCTGAACGTCGCCGGGAACAAGCTCGTAAGAAGCGAACTTCATGGTGAACGATGAACGGCCACCGGTAATGGAGCTGAGCGCGGTTGAATAACTTGACATCTCTTTCAAAGGCACCTTGGCTGAAATCTTTTCAAAGCCATCCTCGCTGGACATGCCCATGATGATTGCGCGACGTCCCTGAAGATCGCTCATCACATCACCCATCACATCGCCGGGTACCATTACCTCAACATCGTAAACGGGCTCGAGCACCTTGGGATTAGCTGAACGGAATGCTTCGCTGAAGGCATTGCGGCCGGCAAGACGGAACGAAATTTCATTGGAATCAACCGGGTGCATCTTACCATCGTAAATGCAAACGCGAACATCGCGGGCGTATGAGCCGGTAAGAGGTCCTTGCTCCATGCGGTCCATAAGCCCCTTGACAATGGCAGGGATGAAACGTGCATCAATGGCACCACCCACAATACAGTTGTGTACCACAAGCTTACCGCCCCATTGCAATGGAATTTCCTGAGTGTCGCGAACGTTCATCTTGAATTCCTGATTGCCGAAACGATATGTGTCGGGGGCTGGCATGCCTTCTGTGTAAGGCTCGATGATGAGATGAACTTCACCGAACTGACCGGCACCACCTGACTGCTTTTTGTGGCGATAGTCGGCTCGTGCAGCCTTGGTGATTGTTTCACGATAAGGAATTTTCGGTTCTTCAAACACAATGGGAAGCTTGTCGTTGTTTTCAACACGCCACTTCAGAGTGCGCAGGTGGAATTCTCCCTGGCCTGAAAGAATTGTTTGCTTAAGTTCCTTTGACTGCTCGACTTCCCAAGTGGGGTCTTCCTCGTGCATGCGGGTGAGGATAGCCGAAAGTTTTTCAGCATCGCTTTCAGTAACCGGACGGATTGCACGCTGATATTTGGGAGCGGGATATTTAATGAAGTCAAATCTGTAATCGCATCCTTTGGCATCGAGAGTGTTTCCGGTGCGGACATCTTTCAGTTTCACGGTGGCGCCTATATCGCCGGCGCAAAGTTTGTCGACCGGGGTCTTTATCTGGCCACACACGCAGAACAGCTGGGCAATGCGCTCCTTGGAATCGCGGCTAACGTTGTCAAGGTCAACGCCCGGAGTGAGTGTTCCTGACATAACCTTGAAGTAGCTAACTTCACCAATATGGGGTTCTACAGTGGTTTTGAACATGAACAATGACAGAGGACCATTGCTATCGGGCTTCACTTCGCGACCCTCAACATCGTGGGGTGCGGGCATGTCCTCAACAAACGGAACAACATTGCCAAGGAATTCCATCATGCGGCGCACGCCCATATCCTTGGCTGCACTCACGCAGAACACGGGATAGATGGAACGGTCAACAAGACCTTTGCGGATACCTTCGCGCATTTCATCCTCCGAAAGATGTCCCTGGTCGAAGAATTTTTCCATGAGGGTTTCATCGTTTTCAGCGGCAGCTTCAACCAAAGCCTGATGCAATTCCTGGGCACGTTCCATTTCCTCGGCGGGAATATCTTCAATTGTAGGCACGCCACCGTCGGGGCCCCATGAATATTTCTTCATCAAAAGCACGTCAATCATTGAATTGAACGACGGGCCTGTTGCAAGAGGATACTGAATGAGCACAATCCTGTTACCAAACACCTCTTTCATCTGCTCAACCACGTTCTCGAAATCGGCTTTCTCGCCATCGAGCTGGTTCAGAGCGAACATAACGGGTTTCTTAACTTTGCCAACGGTGCGGAAAATGTTGTGGGTCCCCACTTCCACGCCATATTGCGAGTTAATTACAATAACGGCGGTGTCTGTTACATTGAGAGCTGTGATTGCACTTCCAACAAAGTCATCGGCTCCGGGGCAATCTATAACATTGAGTTTCTTGTTAAGAAATTCGGCATAAAACACGGTTGAGAAAACAGAGTAGCCGTATTCTTTTTCAACCGGGAAATAGTCACTTACAGTGTTTTTTCCATCAACTGTGCCGCGGCGTTTTATAACTCCACACTCGTAGAGCATAGCTTCAGCGAGTGTGGTTTTACCCGAGCCCTTGCTTCCGAGCAGAGCTATGTTTTTAATCTCGTTGGTTTGGTAAACTTTCATGTTATCAGATGTTTACGGTGAATAGTTAGAGTTATTGGAAATTTCGGGCTATTCGCTTCCGAAATCGGTTGCAATGTAGTAATAATTTTTGATATTTATGCAGCCCACAATTATGTTTTACAGCATAAAAATCCGGTTACTCGAAACTCCAAGCGCCAACACATTTTATAAGGAATAAAACGACATTGCAGGAGCCGGAGCCCCTGCAATGGTTATGCGGATTATTCAAATGGAGGATTAGTCCTTGACAGCGGCTACGCCGGGAAGAACTTTTCCTTCGATGGCTTCGAGAAGTGCACCGCCACCGGTTGACACGTACGAAACCTGATCGGCAACGCCGAATTTGTTTACGCAAGCCACGGAGTCGCCACCGCCAACGAGCGAGAAGGCGCCGTTTTTGGTTGCCTCGACAATGGCATCGGCAATGGCACGTGAGCCACCGGTGAAGTTGTCGAACTCGAACACACCGGCAGGACCGTTCCAAAGAATGGTCTTGGCAGGAGTGATGGCTGCTGCAAAAGCTTTGCATGATTCAGGACCTGCATCAAGGCCTTCCCAACCGTCGGGAATATCCATCACGGAGCAGATTTGAGTGTTGGCATCGTTGCTGAAAGAGTCGGCGGCAACGCAGTCGGTGCCCAACACCAGGTTAACACCTTTTTCTTTAGCTTTCTGCATAATGCCAAGAGCGAGGTCAAGCTTATCGGTTTCGCAGATGGAGTTACCAACCTTGCCGCCCATTGCTTTGGCAAATGTGTAGGTCATACCACCGCAAAGGATAAGGTTGTCAACCTTGTCCATGAGGTTTTCGATGATGCCGATTTTGGTTGACACTTTTGAGCCACCCATAATGGCGGTGAAGGGGCGCTTGATGTCCGAGAGGATATTGTCAACAGCCTTAACCTCTTTTTCCATGAGGTAGCCGAGCATTTTGTCCTGCTTGTCGAAATAGTCGGCAATAACAGCGGTCGAAGCGTGTTTGCGGTGAGCGGTACCGAAAGCGTCGTTCACATACACGTCGGCATAGCTGGCAAGAGTTTTTGCAAACTCTTTCTGACGCTCTTTCATCTCCTTCTTGGCAGCTTCGTAGCCGGGATCGGTTTTGTCAATGCCCACGGGCTTGCCCTCTTCTTCAGGGTAGAAGCGGAGGTTTTCAAGAAGAAGCACTTCGCCGGGCTTGAGAGCTGCAGCAGCTTCTGAAGCTTTTGCGCAGTCAGGAGCGAACTTCACGTCGGTGCCAAGTGCTTTGGCAACGGCATCCTTGATTTGAGCAAGAGAGAATTTGGGGTTAACTTTTCCTTTGGGTTTACCCATATGGCTCATGATGATGAGGCTTCCACCGTCCTTAAGAATCTTTTTAAGAGTGGGGAGCGCACCGCGAATACGGGTATCGTCAGTGATGTGGCCATTCTCATCCAGAGGCACGTTGAAGTCAACGCGCACAATTGCCTTTTTGCCGGCAAAGTTGAAATCGTCGATATTCATAATTCGGTTAGAGGTTATGATGTTATTAAAAATGATGATTAATCATATTGTTTTCGCAAAATTAGCGATTTTTTTCCGTAATCAATCCTAAATTATTGAAAACTTCCGAAATTATTTCCGGATTTGCCCAAACGAACAATTATCACTACATTTGCCAATGAACATCCAAAAGCCAAAGAACATGAAATTCGCCAATCAGACTGAAAAACTATTTTGCGTGCTCACAATGTTATTTGTAGGCTTAAGCTCTTTCGGGCTATCCAACAACCTGCGATATTATCGCAAACTTAACACCCGCGCCGAACGAGCCCTGAAAGGAGAGGTGAAAAAAGTAACAACCCACAAGGTGGATTTTGCCCGCGAATGGGGCGATATAAAAATAAAGGGGAAGCATCCGGTCGATTCAATTGTTTACGACAGCCGGGGCCGGGTTCTTTACAATTGGCCGGCTTCAAACTTTGGCGACTACTATAAAGGAAAGTATCAAAAAATCTCTTGGAAAGATAATGAACATTCCATATTATATAGCTTTCCCGGATACAATAATTCAATCAAGTCTTCCAGCATCACTATAAAATTCAAATACGAATACGACGCGCAGAACCGGCTTGCATCAGTAACTGAAACATGGCCCGACAACAAGGTCTGTAAAGTTATATTTAAATATAATCCCGATGGCGGTTACACTTCGACAGTATATAAATCCATTGACGCATTAGCAGAGTCATCAAGCCACAGCAGCATCAATTCAACTTCCGATTACTTCTACTGCCCTTATGAACTGCCTCAATATGAAGATAGGTATTTGGATAATTATGACTCGAATTTCAGTGATTACAGATACAAGGTGGAGAACGATTCGCATGGTAACTGGGTAAAAGCTGAGAGATATGATTCCGATGATAACCTTATTGAAATGTATGTCAGGGAAATAGAATATTTTGACAATAACATCGGCACCGCTGAAGAAACTGCAATCGGCACGGTAAATAGCGACAATGACGTTGATAAAATAATCAACGCCATGGAACGAGATAGCAAATATTACGAATACGAAGACAACAAGGTGTTCACCTCTGTTGAACAAATGCCGGTTTACCCCGGTGGAGATGCAGCTCTCATGAAATGGGTGTCAGACCACATCCGCTATCCAAGCGAAGCTCAGCAAAATGGCATTCAAGGTCGTGTTGTGGTAAAATTCGTTGTAGCCAAGGACGGCAGCATTGGTGACGTTGAGGTGGTTCGTGGTATTGACCCCGACCTTGACAATGAAGCCAGGCGAGTGGTTAAAACTCTTCCGAAGTTCACTCCGGGTAAAATGAACGGCAGGCCTGTCAACGTATGGTACACCCTTCCAATCACTTTCAAACTTTAAAGGGACAATTCAACCCCAACAAAATAATTGTAATCTTTGCACTTTTTTAATATCACATCCCCAAACATGAAACGAATAATAATGCCGTTGATTATGCTTCTGACACTTACCGTTGCATCGGCTCAGTCACATAAGCAGGCTGCCAACCTTGGAGTGAAGCCACTTACTCAGTATCTGCTCGTAGCAGTGTGTGACGATGGGATAGGAGCGACATTCCGGGGCAATATAGAGGTACAGCTAAAGAACCTTGGCTTTAAGGTGACAACCTACCGCCGGCCTTCGCATATTGATGACATGGAAAGCTATCCGTATTTGAAAGCCACACGCCAAGGCAGGAATGGCACGACAAAGATTGAAATGGAATCAGGCGAAGACACGCTGTGTATCATTGACTTTGCTAATCAGGCTGAGGCAGATGCTTTTGTCAAATCAATGATTAAATCAGGTTACAAAAAGGATGGCAATGTCTATGCTCACCCGGCCAACGGCCTGGCCAAGATATATGCAAAAGTAAGCGGCAAGAGGGTGAAACTAATCAGTCCCTTTGAAATGTGCCCCGACAACTGGTAAAATCTTTGGTAACTGAACCTTAACAATGCTCAGTGAGTAACTGCGCCATTTGTGTGCTCAGCTTCCGCGCCTCTTCAGCAGCCCGCTGCGCAAAATCAAGCCCCGACGAGGCGTAGATTATTCCTCGCGATGAGTTTACCAGCAAACCGCAGTCGGTCGTCATGCCATAGCGTGCCACTTCCTCAAGGCTGCCTCCCTGCGCACCAACTCCGGGTACGAGAAGGAACGACCGGGGTGCAATGCGGCGAATTTCCTTGAACATTTCCCCCTGCGTTGCTCCAACCACGTACATCATTTCATCCGGTCCGGCCCACTGGCTTGACTTGCGGATAACGGTTTCAAACAGAGGGGTGCCCTGCGCATCCTCGATTAGCTGAAAGTCGTGGCTGCCTTTATTGGAGGTCAACGCAAGCAGAATCACCCACTTGCCTTCGTAGCCAAGGAAAGGCTTCACGCTATCCTCACCCATATAAGGCGCAACGGTTATGGCATCGACGTCGAGATGTTCAAAAAAACTGCGGGCATAAAGCTTGGAGGTGTTTCCAATGTCGCCACGCTTGGCATCGGCAATTATGAACTGGTCGGGATAGCGCTCGCGTATGTAGCTAATGGTGCGCTCAAGCACGTTCCACCCTTCGGCTCCGAAACTCTCGTAAAAAGCAAGATTCGGCTTATAGGCAACACAATAGGGGGCCGTTGCATCGATAATAGCCTTGTTGAATTCAAACATAGCATCGGGGTGCGATGCCAAATGAGGGGGCAACTTCAAGGGGTCAGTGTCAAGACCCACGCAAAGAAACGATTTTTTACTACGGATGTTTTCTACAAGTGCTTGGCGGTTCATGGTTTATGAATGTTGAAATGGTAAATTAAAAATATCTTTAAGGAGTTAGCGGTTTAAAGCTGGGCCTCTTTCAGTCGCTCGGCATTTTCGGCTACAATCAGGTGGTCAATGCAATCCTGAATGTCGCCATCCATAAATGCAGCAAGATTATAAATGGTGTAGTTTATACGGTGGTCGGTGATTCGGCCTTGCGGATAATTGTAGGTGCGGATTTTTGCAGAGCGGTCGCCCGTTGATACCATGGTTTTGCGTCGGGAGGCAATGTCGTCAAGGTATTTGCTGTGTTCCTTATCATAAATGAAGGTGCGGAGTCGGCTTAGTGCGCGTTCTTTGTTTTTGGGTTGGTCGCGGGTTTCGGTGCACTCAATGAGAATTTCCTCCGTCACGCCGGTGTTGGGATTGCGCCACATGTAGCGCAGGCGCACGCCTGATTCCACCTTGTTCACATTCTGGCCTCCGGCGCCGCCGCTGCGGAAAGTGTCCCATTTTATCTCACCCTCGTTTATCTCCACATCAAAAGGTTCGGCCTCGGGCAGAACGGCCACGGTGGCTGCCGAGGTGTGCACTCGGCCCTGTGTCTCTGTTGCCGGTACGCGCTGCACGCGGTGCACGCCGCTTTCGTATTTCAACGTGCCGTAAACATTGTCGCCCGTTACAGCGGCAACAATTTCCTTGAATCCGCCGGCAGCTCCCTCGCTGAACGATGTCACGGAAAGCGTCCACCCCTTGGACTCGCAATACTTGGCATACATTTTGAACAGATCTCCGGCAAAAATCGCCGCCTCATCGCCTCCGGTGCCACCACGTATTTCAAGAATGGCATTTTTACCATCCTCAGGGTCGGCCGGCAACAGCAGCAGTTTTATCTCCTCCTCCAACTGCGGGAGCCTCTCCTGCGACTCATCGAGTTCAAGCTTGGCCATTGACCGGAGCTCCTCGTCTGATTCCTCCTCAAGCACTTGCTTGGCATCGGCAATGTTGGCAAGAGTGGCACGATAGTTCTTTGTGACCGCAACCAGACGCTCCAAATCCTTATATTCCTTGGTAAGCTTTACGTAACGGCGCATATCGGCAATTACGGATGGGTCGGTGATGAGGGTTCCAACCTCCTGAAAGCGCGATTCAATGCCGTCGAGGCGTGAAAGCAGATTGTTATCGGACATCTTACTGAAAATCTTACTGGTTATAAATATCGCGGCAACCATAACGCCGCATATTTTCCGCGAATTTACAAAAATTCACCGAATTGAACAATATGTCCCCGGCGCATGTCAGAGCCTTAAAGACTTTTTCAATATAAAAAGCACTTTTTCCGCAAATAATGGAGGTTATTAGATTTGCTCAATCCAACGGAATATGTTATTTTTGCACGTTGAAAAATCAGCTAAACAAAATTCAATAACACATATATTCAATTATGAAGCTAACAAGCACTAATATTGATCCGGTAAGCATGCGCCTCTCCGTTGAGGTTGAAGAGGGCGATTATCGGACTAAGGTGGCCGAAGAACTCAAGAAAATTGGTCGCACCCACCAGATACCCGGCTTTCGCAAAGGCCACATCAGCGTAAAGGAACTCGAGCGCCGCTTTGGCAAACAGGTAACCAGCGACGTGATTAACAATGTGGTTTATGAAGCTGTTATAAAATACATTCAGGAGAATAAGCTGAATGTGCTCGGCCAGCCACTCCCCGTTGAAGTCAAGGAACTTGACCTGAAGAATCAAACGAATTTCACTTTCGAATATGACATTGCTCTCGCACCCGAACTTGATGTGGAAGTTGACAAGAACATCCACGTCCCGTTCTACAACATTGAGGTTTCCGAGCAGATGATTGACGAGCAAGATGCAGCTTTCCGCAAACGCTTCGGCGCACAGGTGCCCGGTGAAGAGTTCGAGAAGGACGCACTTGTGAAAGGTGCCATTATGCAGCTTAACGAGGATGGCACGGTGAAGGAAGGCGACGACGCCATTCAGGTTGTAAGCGGCATTCTTGCTCCCATGTACTTCACTGACAAGGATGAAGCTGCCAAGTTCGAAGGCAAGAAGGTTGGCGACAAAGTGGTGTTCAATCCCCGCAAAGCCACCGGTGGCAACATCACCGAACTGTCATCGATGCTCAACATCGACAAGAACCGCGTTGCCGAAGTGCAGGGCGATTTTGAAATGAGCATCTCGGAAATAATCGTTGTTAAACCTGCCGAACTTGGCGAAGAATTCTACACCAACGTGTTTGGCAAGGACAAGGTGACCAACGAGGAGGAATACCGCAATGGCGTAAAAGAAATGATTGCCAACGAACTCTTAGGCAACAGCGACATGATTTTCCGCTGGAGCGCCCGCAAGGTTTACATGGAAAAATATGGCAACATGGAGCTTCCCGCCGCCCTTCTTAAGAAATGGCTCATCAACACCAACGAAAACATTAACGAAACCAACGTTGACGCTGAATACGAGCGCATGGAGAACGACCTCAAATGGCAACTCATCTACGACCGCATGATGGAGAAACTCGGTGTTACCATTGAGAAAGAGGACCTCCTTGAGTTTGCCAAAGGTTTGGCCGCCCGTCAGTTCGCACAATACGGCATGACCAACATGGACGATGAAACCATCACCCGCTATGCCGAGAACATTCTTACCGACAAGAACTACATTGGCCGCATCCGCGAGCAGGTTGGCGAAGTTAAGGGTTACAATGCTCTGAAGCAAGCTATTTCACTTGATGAAGAAACCGTCAGCCTTGACAAATTTAAAGAAATCGCTGCAAACATCTAACACGCAGCTCCCGTAAAAAAAATTTTAGCCCGGAAGAGTTTAACACTTCTCCGGGCTTTTTGTGTTCAGGGAGGGCCACCTAATTACGTGGTTCCAGTCACTTTTTCCCGCCATGTTTGCGGTAAGAGTTGGCAAGGCGGGTGTGGTAGCCGCGCGAAGCATACGACGGGCCGTTGTACATTCGGGCAAAAGCGCTCCAGTTCCGGTTTTTCAAATGTGGCAACATGCCGCTGTTTGTAACGAAGTTGGCAAACAGCTCAAGCTGTTCCCGCTCCGAAACACTCATCCGCTCCACAAACTCTTCAATGCTTTCGCAGCCGCAACGCTTCCAGTTGAATCCGCCAATCTGAAACATTCCCCAGAAGCAGCCCTGAATGGCTGTGGCTGCATCGATGGTGCGTGCCATCCGCAACCGCTCCTGCTGCCCCGCCTGGGTGGAGCCGTAACGTTTCACATTGGGGCGTGAGAAAACCACGGCATGGCTCTTGTTGTATTTGGCCAGGTTTATGCCCTTGGTGCGTGCGAACTTGCGGAACATTGACATGTCGAAATTAATGAGGGGCTGTCCGGCCTTGAAAAAACCCTGATGGGTGGCTCCCGCCTCGATTTCCACCACCGCTTTTATGGTGGCCACCTCTATACCGAGACGCTTTGCCACCTCTACGTAGTCCTCCTCACTGAGTCGAATCACCTCAGTGGAGCCGCGTTTTTCCCCGGTGACAACCGAATCGGCCGAGGCCGACATTGACGGTTTGAGTTTGGAGTGGCTTCGCTTGCTTGCCCCGTCGGCACATCCCGTGCCGCCTACAAGGAGAAATGCTGTGAGAATGGTTACGAGTGTTCGGTTCATGGTCAGAAAAAGGAATCCGTGACCCCTTGCACATACCATTGCGCACAAGGGCCACGGATAAAATTATTTATAGTTTACTTTTTAACGTCGGCAACCTTAGCCAAAGTTAATTTAAGTTGCTGATAGAAACGGTCAACGGCAGGAATGTACATGCGTTCCGAAGGCGAGTGGACGTCGCGCAATGTCGGGCCGAAGGACACCATGTCCAGATGCGGATATTTTTCAAGGAAAAGTCCACATTCCAAGCCGGCGTGGATGGCTTTGATGGCAGGTGTCACACCGTAAAGTTCCTTATAGGCATCGCTCGCCATTTTCATGATGGGCGAATTCATGTTGGGCTTCCAACCGGGATAGCCTTCGCCATGCTGCACTTCGGCGCCGGCAAGAAGGAAGTGCGCCTCGACCTGATTGGCAATGTCCCATTTGCGGCTTTCAACCGATGAGCGCTGGCTTGTGGTGACCACTATGGTGTTGTCGGCCGCCATTTTCACCGATGCAAGGTTGGTTGAAGTTTCAACAAGTCCTTCAAGGTCGCGGCTCATTGAAACAACGCCGTGAGGCGCTGAGTAAACTGAGCGGATTACCGAGAGCGATGTCTCGGAATCAACGCAGAATTCCGGCATGTCCACCGATTCAAGGGTGAGTTCCAGAGTGGGTTCGATGTCGCCATACTCATCTTTAATATCGGCCACATACTTATTGAACATGGCGCAGAGCTCATCTTTCTTCGACGAGTGAACACCGAAAACAGCGTGTGCGGCACGCGGAATGGCGTTGCGCAAGTTGCCACCATCAATTTCCGAGAGAACCACCTGATGAAGTTTCGACACATTGAAGAGGAAACGGCACAGCAGTTTGTTGGCGTTGGCGCGGCCGAGGTGAATGTCGCCGCCGGAGTGACCGCCTTGTCCGTTGAGCACATCAAGCTTCAGGTAGTGGAAATCTTTGGGTGCGAAAGTGCGGTTGTAATGGAACGTGCACACCGTGTCGACACCGCCTGCACAGCCCACGAAGAGTTCCGCATCATCTTCCGAGTCAAGATTGATAAGGATGTCACCGTCAATCATTCCCTCGCCCACATTGAACGCACCGGTCATGCCGGTTTCCTCGTCCATGGTGAACAGGGCTTCTACCGGACCATGAACAACGGTGGGGTCTGTGAGAAGCGCCAAACCGGCAGCCACGCCAATGCCGTTGTCGGCTCCGAGCGTTGTCCCGTCGGCGCGCACCCAGTCGCCATCCACAATTGTGGTTATGGGAGTGGTGTTGAAGTCGAAATTCTTATCGTTCGATTCGCAAACCATGTCCATGTGGCCCTGCAGAATCACCTTGGGGGCATTTTCATGTCCGGGAGTAGCGGGCACATTTATGGCGACGTTGCCAATTGCATCTGTCTTGGCTTCCAGCCCGTGTTCCTTGGCAAAGTCAAGGATAAATTTGCGGATTTTTTCTTCTTTTTTTGAAGGGCGGGGTATCTTGGTAATCTGATCAAAGATGGTGAACACCTCGCGGGGTTGAAGTTCTGATACTTTCATTGTTTTTAGGTTATGGTTATTTTTTCAGTTTTTATTAATAAATAATGCATTACATCCGCGCCAACACAGGCGCAAAGGAAAAAATATGTTAAATATGCTGCTAAGAGCACCACAAGTTACAAAATAAAATTGACTTTTGCCTAAAAATTTCGCTTTCTTTCCTATATTTGCACTGCAAAAGCCAAATATGTTGATGAAAACACTGTTTTTAACCCTCATTCTTATAGCCGTGGCGGTGGTGCTTCTGGGTGTAAAAGTGTTTTTTGTTAAAAACGGCAAATTCCCCTCGGGGCATGTTCATGACATTCCGGCTCTGCGAAAAAAGAACATCGGCTGCGCTTCGCGTCAGCATGATTGAGAACCGTAAACATAAAACAAGATAAACCGAATCACAAAAAGTATATCACTTTTTAAAATGAAAAAACTTATTTTTGCCACCCTCTCCTTATCCGCTATTCTGGCCTCTGCATCCGTAATGTCGTGCGCCGGTAACCAAACCGAAGCTGACAATGAAAAAACGGCACAAACCGCCGCCCCCGAGAAAAAAGCTGAAGAGCCTCAGATTTTGAAAATAAGATATATCGACGGCGACTCAATCACCGCCAACTACAACTTTGCCAAGGACCTTAAGGAATCGGCCGTGCGGGCATACAGCAAACTTGAAGCCGCACAGCAATCGCGCCAGAACGAAATCCAGACTTTCGGCCGCAGCATCGAATCAAAAATGAAGACCAACGGCTACCTGTCAGAGGAGAGCTACAAGGCCGACATGATGAAACTTCAAAAAATGCAGGGCGACGCTGAAAACTATCTCGGCAACCTTCAGCGCAACACTGAAATGGAACTTGCCCAGCAACAGCAGCAACTCAACGACTCCATTGAAGCTTACATCAAGGAATACAATAAAGCGAAGGGATACGACGCAATCCTTTTCAAAGCCGCCGGCGTTTACTTCAATCCGTCGCTCGACATCACCAACGAGGTTCTCAAAGGCCTCAACGAGCGCTATAACAAGGTTTCGAAGAAATAACCAGGTTTAACGCCGTTAACCGTTAAAGCCCGATTTGCTCCCGCGAAGTCACCGGAGTTTATCGGGCTTATTCTGTGCCGCTGTCCACATCTTCGTCAAACCGGTTACGCACTGCGATAATACCCCACACAAGAGCCACCGCAGCCAAGATGGCAACGGTCAGGCCAATGTAAAATATTATTTTAATGGCACCGCACAGGCCTATCACACCTGCAACGACTCCAAGTAGAAATATAATCAACCCAAGGGAAACTTTAGCTTTGGTGGCTCCGGCATGGCGGTCGGTACCTGATAATTGTTTCTGCGACATAATCAAATCACGTTGTTTAGTTGTTTTCTAAGCAAACGCTCGCAAGGCAACAATCGTTCGCCCAAGCAACAGCTTTTTTTCACAGCTCCGCCCTAAACATCCACAACACATAACCATCCACCCATTGAACATGAACACCACCACACGCCGCTCCAACACTAAACGCATCGCCCTCCGGCTTATTGCCGTTATGCTCTTTGCACTCACATCCGCTTCGGGAGCTTATGCCCAGCTTCGCTACGGGTTCAGCTTTGGCGGAAGCTTTGCCAAGGCGAGCCTTTCCCATGCACCGGGCTACACCATGAACAATCGCAGCGGGTTTCGCGGGGGCCTGATGCTGGAGTATCAAATGCCCACATCAGGCTGGGCCTTCGACTTTGCCGTTCTGTATGAGCGCTATAACACCCGGCTGCATGAGGCAGCCTCCGACAAAAACCTGTGCTTCGGGCGTAACTTCATAGAGCTGCCGCTTAATGTCAAATATAAGTTCTGGCTCAGTCAGTTCAACAATCTGTTCGCCCCCATGATAGAGACAGGCCCCGCTCTAATGGTTAATCTTGATTCAGACCACGGCACGCCAATGTTCAAGCAAAAGCACCTTCAGCCGGCATGGAACTTCGGAGTGGGGTTCGATGCCGCGAACATTCTCCAGCTGAAATTCGGCTACCGGCTTGGGCTGGGCAACGCCTTGCACCGCTTTGAACAATCGCCTCAAGCCAAGCTGCGCACCTCGGGGTTCTACCTGTCGGCCAACATCCTGTTCGATTTTTAGAGCCTGTCCCATAATATATGTTAACGCTGAGGCGGTCAGCCATTGAGCA
>JAMPBC010000001.1:455160-479752 GCA_023666905.1 Bacteroides sp.
TCGCCCAAACAAATCTGCTCAATGGCTGACCGCCTCAGCGTTAACATATATTATGTGACAGGCTCTTAGTCTATGTGTTCCTCTGCTCATGGTAAAATAAAATCCCCGCAGAGAATAATCATCTGCGGGGACTGAAGTGTTTGTTTCTTAATCAGTGAAATCTCTTATGCTTCCACGGGTTTTACGTTGATGAACCGGCGGCCATTCTTGCCTTCGGTAAACACAACTGTACCTTCAATAAGGGCATAAAGAGTGTGGTCCTTGCCCATACCCACGTTAAGACCGGGATGATGGACTGTTCCACGCTGACGTTTGAGAATGTTGCCGGCCTTGCAATACTGGCCACCAAAAATCTTAACGCCGAGTCGTTTGCTTTCCGATTCGCGGCCGTTCTTAGAACTACCTACACCTTTTTTATGTGCCATTGTTTTTTAGATTTTTGAGGGGTTAAGCAACTACTTCTTTAATTAACACTTTGGTGAAATACTGGCGATGACCGTTTTTGCGACGATAGCCTTTGCGGCGTTTCTTCTTGAAAACAATCACTTTCTCACCTTTTACAAGGGGAGTGAGCACTTCACATACCACTTTGGCTCCCTCAACAGTGGGGGCACCAACCTTAACGTCACCATCAGCGTCAGCGAGGAGAACGCGGTCAAATTCCACTTTGTCTCCTTCTTTCACGGCTTCGCCGAGATAATGAACAAACAGGAACTTCTCGGCTTCAGCCTTGAATTGCTGTCCCTGAATTTCTACGATTGCGTACATTTTATTGATTAATACGTTAATAGGTTACTCCGAAAGGCGGCTTTCATAAGTCCTCAAGCGCTTCTACGAGCCTTTCATGGAAAAATTCCCACAAAATTACAACTTTTTTCGCTTTTCGCCAAACTTAATTGTCTATATTTGAATGAGTCTGTGAAAATTTGTCGTTAAATTGGAATAACCAACATGGGCATGTCCGTGTGGAAAAGGAGCCGATGAGCCACGCCGGGGTTGAAGAACCGTGCAAACATGTTTTTCTTTTTGTTCGGCACCACTATAAGGTCAACGGCGTTTGATTTGATTATCCGTAAAAAATCATCCTCGACGGAGTTGAACTCCATTGTGTCAATGGCAAAGGTATGTATAGGGTAGTGCTCCTCACAATAGTTCTTGAGTTGCCAAAGTGGAGCTTCCACATCACCGTTGAATTTTTTTGACGGAAGTTTTACAAGGCACACATTTACCGCCTTTGGCGGTAACAGATGGAACATGGTGTCTATTGCAAGTATGTCCTGTTGGTCAAAATTGCTGAAGAACAGAATGTTGTCAAGCGTTCCCATATCACCGAGTTTTGCTGATTCCGGAATGGTCATTATGGGGTAGCGGCACGTATCAAGAACTTCAGCAGCCACACTGCCCACCAGATCGCGGGCTTTGTCGTTGGCGTTACGTGTGCCCATAACAATCATCAGCGGATGGTGCTCACGGGCAAATTCGTTTATAACATCTTCCGGAATGCCTTCCGAAATTTCATGCGCGAATTTTATTGCAGGAATCTCGCCTGTTTTGATTTTCTCCACCAACGAGTTCTCAAAAAGTTCCATCAACTTGTCGGCTTGGTTGATTTCCTGGGACGTGGCTGCGTCATGAACGGAATCGTTGTCAAAAGTCAGACTGTCGTTAAGTTGCGAGCGTTTGCTGTAAATGGGGTCCAGAAATGAGTGAAGCAATGTTATTGTTGCTCCCTGTGCTTTTGCAAAATGAAACGCTGTGTGGCAGGCTGCCGACGAATGTGTGGAGAAATCTATTGGAACCAAAATGGTTGGGAGTTCATTGCTGTCCAAAAGCTGCTCTTTTGAAAACACTTCCGGATTTTCAATGATTCTTAAAGCGGTGGGAAGGTCCGATTCCTGTATTCTAACCCTCACGCCGGCTGCTATGGTGGGGTTGGAAAGGTTAACATTCTGAAGCGTGACTTTAATTCCCTCTTTTTCAAGTAGCGATTTAAGGGAACATGCATAGTGCAGGGTGTGTATTGCAACGGTTATAAGTGGATTCTTTTCCTGCATTGTGCTTCAGGTGTTTGGATGGGGGAGAGGGTTAAAAAAGAAGAGGGAGAGGAGAATGAGTGTTGAGTTTGGTTGAGCCGTTTATTAGTCCTTGTCAGCTTCTTGAGCCTTGAGGATGTCAACAGCCATATCGTAAATTGTGGTATCGTCAAGAACAACGATACCTCCATCAGGTCCGGGTTCAATGTGAACGCCTACGTTTTTACCAAATTCGTAGTTGCTGCCGCCAAAATAGTTTCTCACGGTCTGTACTGTTATGTTGAGTTTATCAGCAATCTGATGAGTTGCGCCATCGGGCAAGCTGTCTTTGATTCGACGGAGCTCGTTGAATGTGATTGTTTTAGCCATAATAGTAATATGTTTATTAGTTAAGGATTTGTTGTCCGGGTTATATTTCTTTCGTAAATATAAGGGGAATATTTGTTATGACAAAGGATTATTGCTTGTTTTTTGAAAAATTCAAATAATTTCCACATCAGCCGAGTTTATCCAAGCGCGGTGTTCGTTGTCAAAACTTACATCGTACCACACCGTTTTCAGCGAATCGGTGGGGGAACTTATCGAATCAAGTATGTTTACTCGTGCTCCTTCATGCAGTAGCATGGCTTCTTCGCTGCGATTTTGAGGAGCGCGAGGCGATGTGCTCAGAATCGATGATGAAGAAATTACCACTGCCACAGACCGTGTTGTGGCAATTTTATACGCATTCACCGCCATTACAATGGAAACAATGCAGCAAAAAAGAGTCAATCCACCTCCAAAAAATCCAGCTTTCCTTATCACAATGCCGCTGCTGAAAAGATATAATGCAGCTCCGATAATGGTCAGGGCAAACAGCGTAAATGCAAGCCAGGCCCATGCGTTGGACGATAGTAGTGAAGTGATGTCATTGAATGTTCTTGACATGAACGAGCCTTCATATCCTTTTTTGTCAATCAACTTGGAGTTTACAAATTCAAGGTTGGAGCGCGCTTCCTTCATGGAAGGGTCAATGCGCAGCGCGCGTTCATAATCAATCACAGCTTTGGCCGGTTTGCCCATCCGGTAGTGGCTGTTACCTAAATTATAGTACAAAGCTGCCGATGTTCCGTTAGTGGCTATCTGTTGCTGGTACAGAGCTGCCGCTTTATCATATTCACCACGCAAATATGCGGAGTCGGCTTGCAGCGAAAGGGAATCGGCCGAAGCCGTTGCCTCTTGCAGCCCCAGTGCTATAAGAATGAATGTAAAAAGTATGTTAAGTTTCATTTTCTCTTTTTCTTAATGGTTTCCAATCCGTTGATTGAATCAGCTGCTTTTGCATAAGTTTTCTCAAGCTGCTCTTGTGTGGTGGCAGGTGTGTAACGGGCCATTTCACATTCATCGATAAGTGACAACACCTCAGTACACAACTCTTCCGAAGCACCGTAGGCAGTCAGCTCACTGGCCACATTGTCGCGCGAAAGTTGCGATACCGGAATTGAAAGTTTGTCACTCAGGTAGCCCCAAATGGCCTTGAGCAATTCTTCGTAGAACTTATCGCTCTGGTTGGCCTGCATGAATGTTTGAGCCGCTTTCAATCGTTGCCGGGCAACCTTATTGGCCCGGGCTACCTTCATACCGCGAATATCGGCCGCGCGGGCAATGCTCCTACCGTAGAGTTTTATGGCAGTATATAATCCTGCTCCCAGCACTATGTACAATATCCAATACCACCATTGGGTTATAATCATGGTGTAGTGGAACGAGGGGTTCTCGCTGCTGCTGTTGACAATATGCTGAATATCTTTGTTTTTCACTTCCACGTCCTTCTTTTGAGAGGCAGATTCTGCACCCTGTCCAACAGTTATGGGATATGAGGGCGTTTCAATTGTCACATAATCGTTTTTCGTAGGGTCGAAATAAACGAATTTGTCAGCACCAATGGTGAATTTTCCAACAGATTGAGGCACGAATGTAAATTCCGTGGTCATGGTACCGGTCACATTCTGTCCGGCCATGTGAGTGTCATAATTGCTCTTGGGGGTGTAGACTTCAAACTCCGATGGGAAATCAACATCCGGCTCCTTCACATATTTAATGTTGCCAGTACCGGAAACGGTGTATAAAAGAGTGCCCGGGTCGTTGGTAAGGAAACGGGACCCGATAAGCCTTGTCGATACGGAGAATTGTCCAACGGCACCGGTGAACCCATCCGGCCGGGGCGAGGGGAGTGGCTTTATGTCAACCGAAGCAGTGTTGGAGGTAACTTGGATTTTGCGTTCACGAGGGCTGAATTGTTGAATAAATCCAAGATTCGTACTGTTAAATTGTACCACATTAATGTCGTACGTTCCGGAATTGATGGTGAGTTTACCAGCCTTTTGCGGGAAAATTATACATTTTTTTAATATAGCGACGCGATAACGTTGGCCATTGTATGTTTCCTCTTGATTCAACGATGCTTGAGTATTGATTTCTTCAATGAGGAATCCATCGAAATTCGGCTGTTTGGTAACCAAAAATTGTGAAATATTGAACTTGGTGTACAATTTGATGGTACAATCAATGGCTTCCTGCTCGTAGGCGGTAGGCTTTGACAGAATGATTCTTACAAAAACATCGTTGGACGAAACTTGCCTGTCGGCCGTTTGGCTTTCAATATCGTCAATTGACACCGGACCATTATTGGGTCGGGAGGTCTGGTATGGATTTGAGACATTGGAATTGCCCGGCCCGTCGACAATGGTAAGTGCTTGTGCACGTGTTTTCAATATTTTCCCATTCACTTGCATTGCCATTGATGGGATAGTGACTTCTCCGCTCTTATCGGCTCTGAATATAAAGGTGTACTCCGTAGAGCTTTGTGCCGAGGTTTGGCCGTTGCCATTCACCTGATAGCTTTGACGGGTTGTGAATGTAGGACCAAAAATGCATTCGCACCCATTTATTTGCGGTCTGCGAGGTTCACTTCCCTGACCGTTGGTCACGCGAAAAGTCACGTGAAATTTTTCACCTTTATATACTCTCTGTGGTGCAATGACCGAAACTTGCTGGGCATAGCACATAGCAGTCATGCTCAGTAGCGTCATCAATATGGTGAATATTCTTTTAATGCATTCTCTCATCTGTGGTGTATGGGCAATGTTGAAATGTAATTAGTTATAAAGAGGAGTCATCGGCAGCGCAATTTACCATGGGCGTGACACCTGTCTGCGTCGGGAATTATCAGCTTTTTGTTTTCTTGCCTCAATTTTTTTGCGGGTTGCCGCTTCTTCATTTTCCATAGCTTTGAGAATTTTATTGGCATTCTCATCGCTTATGCCTCCCTGCGGCTGCTGTTGCGGTTGCTGCCTGGAGTCTTTCTTGTCTTGTGGCTGGTCAGGTTTTGAATCTTTCTTATCCTGATCCTTGTTTTGGTTTTGCTGATTTTGTTGTTGGTCCTGTTGCTGCTGCTGTTGCTGTTTGTCCTGCTCTTTGTTTTGGTCTTTGTTCTTGTCCTGATTTTGCTGCTGTTGCTGTTGCAACTTCTTCTGTGCAAGTCGCAGATTTTCACGTGCTTTGTCATTGTCAGGGTTCTTTCGCAAAGCCTGTTTGTAACGTTCAATCGCACCCTTGTAATCCTGACGGTTGAATGCAATGTTGCCAAGGTCGTAGGCCGAGCGCTCGACAATCGATGCGAGTTGGGCATTTTCGGCAAGTTCAGTCAACAGTTTTTCGGCATCGGAAAGAGGCGTGTTCCCGTTATTGGCATCGGTTGAGCCGTTTTGGCGAATTAACGCTGATGCAAGATTGAATTTTGCCACCTCGCTTGCCGGGGACACCGTCAGGGCTTTCTTATACATGGTTTCAGCCTCGGCATAGCGTTGCTGGCGGTAGAGGTTGTTACCCTCCACAATATAATTTCGTTCCTGCTTGGTGTTACCTGCCAGTGCCACGGAGGGCATTAGCAAAAGCATTGACAAAAATATTTTGAAAATCATTTTCATGAGTCAAAGTTCAAACATTCATTTTGAGAAGAAATTTATGTTACGAAGCCATTTGATTTTGCTGTAAGGCAAAAATACATCGATAAGCAGCATAATCAGTGCCAGACTCGCAACAATGGGATACAGTTCAAGAGTATTGTCGGGCATCCCCAAGCGTGTATATTCGGTTTTTTCAAGTTTGTCAAGTTGTTCTTCAAGCTCGTTGACCGCTCCGTTTGAAGAGCCGTCAATGTATATACCGTGTCCGGCCTTGGCTATTGCCTCGGCAATTTTTGGGTCAAACGCGGTAAGAACTTGCTCACCGTTGTCAAACGTTAAGTACTCACCCGGGGCTTCCGGAACGGGAATAGGCATACCTTCAGTTGTGCCCAATCCCACAACGTCAACTTGGATTCCCGCCTTTGCGGCCGCCTTAGCCATTTCTTGAGCATCATCTTCAAAATTTTCGGCATCGGTTATTACCACAATGGCCTTTTGGAATTTACTCTCGGGGTTGAATGAATTTATGGCCATTTCAATAGCGGAACCAATGGCTGTGCCTTGAGTGGGCACCATGTCCGGCGATATGCTGTTGAGGTACATTTTGGCCGAGAGATAATCGTTTGTAATGGGAAGCTGAGTGTACGACTCGCCGGCGAATACAATAAGACCAATTTTATCGTTGGTCATTGTGTTTATCATTTTTTCAAGGATAAACTTGGCACGCTGCAAGCGCGACACTCCGGCCGGATCGGTTGTAGATGATGCCATCATAGAGTTTGAAACATCAAGGCAGACCATAATTTCAATGCCGGCCGATGTTTCTTTGGTCTTGGAGTCGGCGCTGTCAGGGTCAGTCTTCATAACGAATGGTCGTGCCAATGCAATTATGAGAAGCAGCAATGCCGAAAGTTCCACAATTATTTTAACTGTAGGCATGTACTTTGAAGCATCCGGCATCAGAGCTTCAATGATTTTGGGGTTGCCGAATTTTGCGAGCCTCTTGTTGCGAAGCATTCTGTCCAGAACGTAGACAAGACCTATTGCCGGGATTGCCAGCAAAAGGTAAAGAAGTTCCGGGTTTGCAAAATATATCATATACGATAATTTGTTTTGAGATTAGATGAAGATGTTCAAGGTATGGGACGCAACCATGCGTGTCGAAGCAGCAATTCAAGTCCCAAAAGAATCACCGCCAGGATTGCCCACGGCATATAATTGTCCTCTGTGTGGGAAAAGTTTTGGACATCTATTCTTGACTTCTCAAGTTGGTCAATTTCTTTAAAAATATCGGATAGTACTGAACCGTCAGTGGCTCGGAAATATTTGCCGCCCGTGTTCTGGGCAATGCTTTTCAGCGTCGGCTCGTCAATAGTAACCGGGAGCATGGAATATGTGATGCGGCCCGCTATATCCGGAACGGGGTAGGGGGCATTGCCATTTTTCCCAACGCCAATGGTGTAAACCTTTATGCCAAGCTTCTTTGCTATTTCAGAAGCGGTGAGGGGAGCCACGTTGCCGGTGTTGTTAGATCCATCGGTGAGGAGTATTATGCTTTTTGATTTTGCCTTTCCATCCTTAATGCGGTTAATGGAAGTGGCCAGGCCATCGCCAATGGCAGTACCGTCCTCCAGCATGCCAATGCTCAAATCATTAATATAGTTGGCCATAAGCGAACGGTCGGTGGTCATTGGTAGGGCCGTGAACGATTCACCGGCAAAAATAACCAGTCCCATGTTGTCCGATTCGCGTCCCGAAACAAAGTTCGCTGCCACCTTTTTAGCGGCTTCAAAGCGATTGGGGGTGAAGTCGCGCGCAAGCATACTTGTCGACAAGTCAATGGCAAGCACAATGTCTGTTCCTTCCGTGTTGGTCTTGCTCCATTTGTCTCTGACTTGCGGGCGTGCAATAATAATGATTAAGGCAGCAATGGTAAGTACTCTAAGAATAAACAAACCTTTGAGCAACACTTCTTTATAACTACGCTTAGCTTTGGCAAAAGATGCCGTGGTGGAAAGTCCCAACGAAGCATATTTCTTCTTTTGCTGATAAATGTGCCATGCAATCACAGGCACCAGCAGAAGCAGAAGCCACAAGTAAGCCGGATGTGCAAAATTCATGTTCATTTTTCAGAATCTTTCGGTTGGGTGTTTTGCGTGGGTTGCGGATTTTCCACAGGTTTCGTGTCTTCAACGAATTTCATTGCCGATCTCATTGCCAGTGTGTTGTCGTCAGGCAACGGACGCACCTTGGCAAACTTTACAAAGTCCGCTATTTCAAGAACGCGTTGCATCAGTTGTTCTGAATCACGTGTGTCCGAATTGTGTCGGAGAGCCTCAAGAATTTGTGAAGAGGTCATTTCCATAGCGTTAATGCCGAAGCGTCCGTCAAGATAGGTTCGGAGAATATCGGTCAACCTGGTGTAGAATTGTGTTTCTTCACCGCGTTCGCATAGATTTTCGCCATTAAGCTTGTTCAGTCTGCGAACTGCCACAACGTATGGCGGTTCCGGTTTCGGTTTGAGTATTGAAGGCAATTTGCCCTTTCTGAGCCATTTGAAATACACAAACAAGCATCCGCCTATCACAATGATTGCCAGCAGAATCCAAATTCCATAGTCTGTTGCCCAATCCGGTAAGTAATCAAAAAATTCCCGGTCGACGTTTGCAACGTCGGCATAGTCATGGACTGTTACAAGTGTATCAATTGGAACCGGCACCACTTTCAGCACTAGTGAATTTGTTGCAATTGTTTCACCGGGCTGAATGTAGATAACAGGTGGCACGGCATACATTCCTGAATCAAATGATTGGATAATAATGTCCTGCACAAGCTGTTTACGGTTATTGCCCAAATCGGTCACCGTGGGCTTGCCCATGTCGATTATCTCTATCTCCTTCCACATGGAGTCAATCACCTCAAGTGCCCCTGATTCATTGAGTTCGCCCACCACTTCAACGTGAAGCGGTGTCTGCTTACCCATTAGCAAAAAAGCGGAGTCAAGTGCGGCAGTAGCCTTTATCCCTGCGGCACCGGCACACATGGCTGAGGCAACTAATGACACAATTGTCAATATGTATTTGAATCCTATCCTCATACTGCGTTCATTTAATTTATCGGACTCCCCGCCGCTGGAAAAGCAACATCAATGCTTTCACATAGTCTTCGTTTGTTGCAACGGAGGCTAAATCAACCCTGCAACGGTTAAGAGTCTCGGTCATAACTTGCTGACGGTCATACCACCAACGGTTATAGGCTTTACGCACTGCCGATGATGATGTGTTAATCCACCGGGTGCTCTCTGTTTCAAGGTCGCGGGCTTGGACAAGTCCTATGTCGGGAAGTGATTCATCGCGCTTATCGTAGATTTGAATGCCAATAACATCGTGCTTGTTCGATGCTATCGAAAGAGCCGTTGAATAGTCATGTTCATCAATAAAGTCAGTGATTAGAAACGTTGTGCAGCGTTTCTTCATTGCATCGGTGAAATAGCGGAGCACATTGGCAATGTCAGTACCGTGACTTTCCGGCTTGAAATCTATAAGTTGACTTATAATAAACAAGATGTGGCGCTTCCCCTTTTTGGGTGGAATGAATTTCTCAATCTTGTCTGAAAAGAAAATCACACCTATTTTATCGTTGTTCTGAATGGCCGAAAAGGCTATGGTGGCGGCAACTTCGGCAATCATTTGACGCTTTTCTTCGCCAACAGCCCCGAAAAGCCGTGAGCTTGACACGTCAACCAAAAGCATCACGGTGAGTTCGCGCTCCTCTTCATACACTTTAACATACGGCCTGTTGTGCCTGGCAGTTACGTTCCAGTCAATGTCGCGAATGTCATCGCCATACTGATATTCCCTGACTTCAGAGAATGTCATGCCACGTCCCTTGAAAGCAGTGTGATATTCACCCGCAAATATATTCTGTGACAATCCGCGGGTTTTGATTTCAATTCGTTTAACTTTCTTGAGAAGTTCGTTGGCTTCCATGAAGTTTAATCGTTGAAGTTTATAAACATCGGTTTATTGACCTTCCGTGCCGTTATCAGGGCACTTCAACCTTGTCAAGGATTTCCGAAATTATTTCATCGGCGGTGATGTTGTTGGCTTCTGCCTCGTATGAAAGTCCTATACGGTGGCGCAGAACATCGTGGCAAACTGCACGGACATCTTCAGGAACCACGTATCCACGCTGGCGAAGGAAGGCGTATGCGCGTGCTGCACGGGCCAAACCAATTGATGCACGGGGCGATGCTCCATAGGAAATGATGCTTGACAAATCTTTCAGTCCATAGTCGGCGGGATTACGGGTGGCGAATACTATGTCGACAATGTATTTCTCAATCTTTTCGTCAAGGTAAATATTCTCCACAATTGCCTGTGCTTCAAGAATCTCATCCGGGTCAAGCAGCGGGCGGATGTCAGTGTGCACCGGCGAAATGTTTTGGCGGATAATAAGTTTCTCCTCTTCTTTGGTTGGGTAGCCGATAACCACTTTAAGCAAGAAGCGGTCAACCTGAGCTTCGGGGAGAGGATATGTACCTTCCTGTTCAATAGGGTTTTGAGTAGCCATTACCAGGAACGGTTCGTCAAGGCGGAATGTGGTCTCGCCAATGGTGACCTGACGCTCCTGCATGGCTTCAAGCAATGCGCTCTGAACCTTTGCCGGAGCACGGTTAATTTCATCAGCCAAAACGAAGTTGGCAAAAATTGGACCTCGCTTTATCTGGAACTGTTCACTTTTAACGCTGTAAACCATTGTACCTATAACATCGGCCGGAAGCAGGTCGGGGGTGAACTGGATGCGGCTATACTTTGCATTGATTACTTGCGCAAGAGTTTTAATGGCCAATGTTTTTGCCAAACCGGGCACACCTTCAAGCAGGACGTGTCCGTTGGCTAACAGTGCTATAAGCAGTGAATCAACAAGATGTTTTTGACCCACAATTGCTTGACTCATCCCTTGGGTTATAAGGTTGACAAAGTTGTTTTTACTGGCTACGAGTTCGTTAAGCTCTCTAATGTTGACAGCGGTACTCATATTTTGTTGAGTTGAAATTGAAGTATTGTTAATTGTTATGGTTGGAAACCGAATCCACGATTTCCAACCACAAATTTAATTATTATAACACGCGGAATTGTAAAATCAGATGTTAAATTTAGCTATTTAAAGTTTATGGTTTTAACCATTGAAACATCAAAACAATAGCTAAAATGTGGTTTTGCATTGATTTTCAATAAGTAATGATGTTTTCAACCGGTATTTGCAGTATGTGGACAAGATAGGCCAAAAATGCAATCACACCCAACGCGAAACCAATTGTCAGCCCCAGAATCATACCGGGCCAGAACAAACGCTTACGGTGCTTGACCACAACGTATTCCACATCATCTTCATCAATCTTTGCGGAGGTGGTTGCATCATCAGAAGGTTGCTCTTCAATGTTTTCTTTCACGAGTTCAGCTTCCGGTTCATGATTGGCTTTATCTTCATAATCGCCCGAATTGTCAGACCTGTCAGACATGACCGACTCGTCTGAATTGTCCGAATTGTCAGATATGTCCGACTCGTCTGTTTTTGTCTCGGCCAAATGAACAACTTCCTCTTCATGTGTCACATCCTCCGAAACAACCGTCTCGATTACAGTTGTTTCAGATTCAATCACAGTCTCCGGCTCGGGTTCACTCTCAGGCTCAGCCTGCTCATGCGTGTCCGTTTCGTTGTCAACATTGTTCAATGCTTCCTCCGTAACTTCTTCGTTAAGTTCCGTAGGTGTGAACATAGCAAAGGCCTCGTTAAGGCTTCCGGCAAGCTCTGCATCAGGGGTGTAGGCTATAGGTTCACCTTGCATTGTGGATTTTTTGAAAGTTCCAATGCCATCAATGGTCACAACTTCACCTTTTGAAACGGCTTCTTCCACAACGGTGAACATATCCTTGATGAATTGCAATGCTTCATTGCGGGATATGCCCGATTTTTCAGCAACAATCAGCGCAAGCTGGCTTACAGGTATTTTGGTGTTCATCCTAACAGTTTTTTCCTAAGCACAACGCTTGATTTGAAAACTAATTCCACACATGGCGGCATAAGGTATCGTTTGCCGGAGATGTCGTCGGTCCTGATCCATTCATCACGTTTGACAGTTTGAAAAGTTCCGAATCCGGGAATAGCCACCGAGTCGCCGTTGGCGTAACATTCTTTCAACGCTTCGGTGAAACATTCAAGCACGCGCCGGGACTGATTGGAATCATCCCCGGCGTGTGTTTTAATTGTTTCCAGTAGTTGGTTCGTGTCCATTGTCAATAGTTTCGGGCAAAGATAACGCGTTGCTTGGATGGTTTACCGGTCACCATGCATTTGCCGGGAGTTTTATCGCCGTCAAGCGGTATGCAACGAATGGTTGCTTTGGTTTCGGCTTTAACAAGCTCTTCTGTTTCGGGTGTTCCGTCCCAGTGTGCAAGGATGAAGCCCCCCTTCTCAATTTCGCGTTTGAATTCATCGTAGGTTTCAACCGTGCGGGTCATCGCCTGACGATGTTTCAATGCCTTTTGGAAAATGTTCTCCTGAATTTCTTCAAGCAGGTTCTTCACATATTCCTCAATGCCTTCAAGAGGATGCACTGACTTCTCAAGGGTGTCGCGGCGCATCAATTCAACGGTGCCATTCTCAAGGTCGCGGGCCCCGATGGCAAGACGGACCGGAACGCCTTTCAACTCATAGTCAGCGAATTTGAATCCCGGACGACGATTTTCAGCATTGTCATACTTAACCGAAATGCCAAAGCCGCGAAGCTTGTCAATTATAGGAGCCACGGCATTGTTAATAGCGTCAAGCTGCTCGGCGTTCTTGTAAATGGGCACGATTACCACCTGAATAGGAGCGAGGTGGGGAGGAAGCACCAGTCCGTTATCATCGGAGTGAGTCATTATGAGCGCACCCATCAGGCGGGTGGATACGCCCCAGGATGTAGCCCAGACATATTCAGGCTTATTCTCTTTATTGATGAACGTTACATCGAATGCTTTAGCGAAATTCTGCCCGAGGAAGTGCGATGTGCCGCTCTGCAATGCTTTGCCATCCTGCATCATGGCTTCAATGGTGTAGGTGTCAAGGGCCCCGGCAAAACGCTCGTTTGCACTTTTCACGCCTTTCACCACGGGAACGGCCATGTATTTCTCCGCAAAGTCGGCATAGACGTTGAGCATCTTTATGGCTTCTTCCTCGGCTTCTTCACGGGTGGCGTGAGCGGTGTGTCCTTCTTGCCAAAGGAATTCGGCTGTGCGCAGGAACATTCTGGTGCGCATTTCCCAACGCATCACGTTGGCCCACTGGTTGACAAGTATGGGCAGGTCGCGATAAGAATTAATCCAGTTGCGATATGTGTTCCAGATTATTGTTTCGGAAGTAGGGCGGATTATGAGTTCCTCCTCAAGTTTTGCATCTGGGTCAACAACCACGCCTGAACCGTCGGGGGCGTTCATCAGACGGTGGTGCGTAACCACTGCACATTCTTTGGCGAAACCCTCAACGTGTTCGGCTTCGCGGCTAAGGAATGATTTTGGAATAAGAAGAGGGAAATATGCGTTCTGGTGGCCGGTTTCTTTGAACATGCGGTCAAGTTGGTTCTGCATTTTTTCCCAAATGGCATAGCCATAGGGTTTGATGACCATGCATCCTCTGACTGCCGATTGTTCAGCCAGATCGGCCTTTACAACAAGGTCATTGTACCACTGCGAGTAGTTGTCGGCTCGCTTAGTCAAATCTTTTAGTTCTTTTGCCATTATTTGTTGCTGTATGATAATGAATCAAGGTCTGTTATTTCACAATGCAAAATTAAGAATATTCCACGACAATCCCATTTTTATTCATCCATTATTTTGCTTTGAGCATGGATATGAGTTTGGGGCCGGGAACAAAATAGAAGTCAATGCGGCGGTTTTTCCTCCTGTTCTCTCTCGTTAGATTGTCGGCAACCGGTTCATCGGAACTCAACGATTCGGGGATAACCACAATTTCATCGGGTATTTTGTTGTCGTCGAAGCGTTTCCAGAACCAATCGTAAATGCTGTTCATACGTGCATCGGTAAGTGATGCCCTGTACAGATCCGAGCCGGTGTTATCAGTGCTTACCGCATAAACCACCTTATAAATATAAGGGTCTTTCATCAGGGGGATAATCTCCTGGAGCGCGCGCTCGGCATATTTGGAAAACAATGTGTCGTTCGGGTTAAACAGTTCATCGGCCGGATATGTAACCACCATTACCTCTCCGTTGCGCACGAGGCCCACTTTAATAACCTTTTTCAGAGCATCGGGTAATTTTTTTTGAAACTGGTCGGCAGTCTTTTTCATGTAGGAGTTCAGAGCCGGTTTGAGGTCGTCAGGTACCTCGGGTGTGGCAAGATTCTGCTTGAAGTCCATGTCAAGAAACAATTCTTCAAGGTAATCGGGATATGGGTTTTCAGCAGGCTGTGAATATGCAGCTATGGCACTGAAAATTAGCAGAAGAAAGCAGAACCGTTTCATAATTCAATATACTCTTGGTTATCAATTGTTCCAATACTTGCTCTTAGCCAAGGGTGTCCTCGTAATCAAGTTCGGCTTTTATAATGGCTTCAAGATGTACGGGCCTGACGTTGCAAGCCTTGTCTTTTTTTAACATACGTCCGGCGTAGTCAATTAGTTCGTTGACAATGTCAGTTTCTTCTTCGTCCTCCTCGTCAAAGTCTATGTCGAGAAGTCCGTTCAGTTCATAGTAGTCCCATATCATATCCACAATGTTGAGCAAGTCATCGTCACTGTAGGCCGTGGCCGCTTCCTGAGGCAGCATCCGGCGGATATGTTTAACTACTTCGTTTTCATCAAATTCGTTCATAGCTGTATAAAAACGTGCGATTTGTTTGCGGGAAAGCCTGTTCTGTTAAATGTCACTGCGCTACAAATCAAGCAATCCCAATGGTAAATTCATTGATATGGTGCGTTCCGCAGCGTCAATGTTTTCAATCAATTCATCTGCAACGGGAACATATATCCTATCTCCGGCCGGAGTATCCACAATGAACAGAACATTGTCCGTTGAGTCGTCATAGTCAGTTATGGTGCCTGCCAATCGGCCGTCGGTGTCGTGAAGTGAGAATCCAATGAAATCCTCCAGAAACCCTCCCTGTTCATCGGGGTAACCTTCCATATCAACATCTTCACGTAGAGCATAATAATTGTTTCCGCAAAGAGCTTTTGCATCAGTGTCGGTGTCAACTCCGTCAATGGCAAGAATAACGGTTTCCGTTGATTTTGGCCTTACGCCTTTCAGAAAAAAAGGCACGTTTATGCCATCCACCGGCACCACTATGCACTTGAGTTCCATCAGGTCAAGCCCATCGTAATCAAGTGTGGCGGTTATTTCACCTTTTATGCCGTGGGGCTTTGAAAGAGTGCCAATCATTATTATGTCACTGTCAGTTATCATGCCGTTGCGCTTGATTTTGTTTTTCAGCGTTTTTTCTTTTTCTTGCCTGTTGGTTTGGGCGGTTCCACGAAGTCTCGGAGCTTCATCTGTTCTGGGTCTATTCTGATTTCGCCGTGTGACATGGCGGCAATGTCGGCAAAAATTCTGGAGTTGTCAATGCCTTCTCCATTTGATTCAAGCATTGCTTTCTTCATTTGGTTGGCAATCAGTCGAACAAGTTCATCGCGTTGTTCTCCCGGTTCCATGGCGCAAGCCTCGTTAATCATGCGTTCAATTGTCAGACCATAATGGCGGAAACGGAATTTTGATTCCGAATAGTCAACCTTGTCAGGTTGTGTATGGAGATTCTCCTTACTGATGACTTCACAAGGAAAGTCAATGTCAAGTTTGAAATCCGACATTATCATCAAATGATCCCATAGCTTGTGGTTTTGCTCGCCACCCTGCGATTTGAGTTCGGGGAAAAGAGTGGCCATGGCCGAAAGTATGGAGTAGGCGCAGCGGGTGCGTTCCTCTCTGTCGGGAATGGTCACGCAATAGTCAACCATGTTTTGGATGTTACGTCCGTACTCGGGTAAGGGAAGGAGGCGCAACTGTGTGTTATATGTTAGCATTTGTCAATTCGTTATTTTTGTCAAAGATACGCCTTTTTTCTTTAAAAACGTTTGGATTTAAAGCGTTTTTAACTAATCGGCACATTATTCCCGATATTGGTGGGATATAATGTGCCGAAAAGTTAAGGTGTATCCAATTACATGTTCATGCCGCCGTCAACCTGGATAACCTGTCCGGTGACATAGCTTGAAAGGTCAGAGGCAAGGAAGGTTGCAACATTGGCAATATCTTCAACCTGTCCGCCGCGACGAAGAGGAATTTTGCTAACCCATTCAGCGCGGATATCGTCGGGCAGGGCGGCTGTCATGGCTGTTTCGATGAAGCCCGGAGCAATTGCATTTGCGCGAATGCCGCGTGAACCTACTTCCTGGGCAATACTCTTGGCAAGAGCAATGAGGCCGGCTTTGGAGGCTGCATAGTTCGACTGGCCTCTATTGCCATGGACGCCAACAACCGATGCCATGTTGATGATGCTACCCGAGCGCTGGCGCATCATAATGGGCAGAACTGCATGGATAAAGTTGAAAGCACTCTTGAGGTTAACGGCTATAACGGCATCCCATTGCTGCTCCGACATGCGCATCATCAAGCCATCCTTGGTGATTCCGGCATTGTTTACAAGAATGTCAATGCGTCCGAAATCTTCTTTAACCTGAGCCACCACGGCTTCGGTTTGGGCAAAGTTGGAAGCATCTGAAGCATATCCTTTAGCTTTAACACCAAGCGCAGCTATTTCAGCTTCGGTTTGTTTTCCGTTTTCATCTATTGCAAGGTCAGTGAATGCAATGTTGGCGCCCTCTTCAGCAAATTTCAGAGCGAGAGCTTTGCCAATACCACGGGCTGCTCCGGTTATAAGCGCTGTTTTTCCTTCAAGTAATTTCATTGTAATTCAGAATTATGTTGGTTGTTATCGGGTGAGGTTATGACACCGTTCACCACAAAATCAGTTATGTCTGTGATTTGTTTGAGCCGTTGCTGCTCCGTTAATTCCCCGGCATCCTCGGAGTGGTAAAACACTGCTGAACTCAATGCAAACGAAATCAGCGATGGTAGTCGCAATGCTTGCTGTGGGTCAAATTCTCCGGAGGTCACACCCTCCATCAGCAATTGCTCGAGCATGGCCTTCTCGTTGTCATGAGCCACCTTATATATTCTATTAATTCGCTTATGGTCGCGAAGCAGCAATCGCTTGTAGCCTTCCGGTCGGGGAGTGGACTGGCTCATTATGTCGAAAAGCTCAAGCATATAAGCCCTTAATTTTTCAGTGTTGTTCAGGTCCGGAGATGCAACTATGGTCTTAAGTCGGCTCACAATCTGCGTGCCTTGCTGTTCTACTACGGCATTGTAAATCTCGCGCTTATTTTTAAAATAGGTGTAAATGGTGCGCCGTCCCTTTTCCGAGGCGGCTGCAATGTCGTTCATCGTGGTGTTCTCAACTCCTTTATAAGCAAAGAGTTGTTTTGCCACCTCTATGAGCCTTTCACGAGTTTTGCTTACCATAGGCTTTTAAAGACTTGGCTTTTGATAGCGCGAAATTACTCAAAAAATCTTGATTACTGTAAATTCTTATTAATTTTTTGCACTATACCGGCATTTTTGAGTAAATTCGTGATTATTTACGCTACAATAACTCCGCCAATGCATCTTCGCCGCATATTGTTCCTGCTTGGATTCATCATGTTCCTCACTCCTTTCACGGGTCGTTCTGAGGAATCCAACCCCTACGCCTCTGCACTTCCTTCCATCCCGGCAAAGGATGTGGGCATATACATTGAAGATCTCCGCACCGGTGATGTGATTCTTGACGTGAATGGCGAAAAGCTTTTCACGCCGGCCTCTGTAACCAAACTTGTCACCACCAGCACGGCGCTAAACACTTCTAAACCGGGAACAAAATTCGTTACCGAAGTAGTGGCCCAGGGAAATATAAAAAATGGTGTGCTTGAGGGCAACCTTGTCATAAAGGCAGTTGGTGACCCAACTATTGAATCCAGGCATTTTCCTGCCAACAAAGGCTTTGCCGAAAAAGTTGCCGTCGCCGTTAAGCAAAAAGGCATTACACGCATAACCGGAACCGTGGTGGCTCGCTACAAAGCTGAATATGAGCAACCCACGCCTGCCGGATGGATGGATGAAGATCTAATACATCCTTATGGAACGGAGTTCCACGCAGTGAATTATGCCGACAATGTTGTGAGTCTTTCCATGCCCTCAGGACGAACCATCCCCGAAACACCCGGCTTGACAGTGAAGCGCACAGGCCGTAATCGCCGCGCTCGCGGTACCACGGTTGTCGAAGCAACTGCTTCGCAGCAAATAGCCAATCCTGTCCCCGAGTCAACTCTTTGCCGAGCCGTGGAAAAAGCTCTTGAGCAGCAAGGGGTGCAAGTTGGCGACACTCCGGTTGCCGATTCCGGCAAATCCGTCACCGTCTATTCCCATACCTCTCCCACAATGCTGGAAATAATAACATCGCTGATGCACCGTAGCGATAATCTGATGGCCGAAGGAATGCTCCGGGCCACAGCTCCCGGCAAAACCCGTAACGAAGCCACCAAGCGCGAATTGGAATTTTGGCGCGACAAGGGCGTCGACACCAACGGCATTGTCATTGAAGATGGCAGCGGTTTGAGCCGCAACAACAAAATTTCGCCCTACTTCCTTGCCGAGGTGCTTGACTGGATGCGCGTACACAAAAACAATAACAATCAGTATGTTAATATTTTTCCTGTGGCCGGAAAGTCCGGAACCATGCGCGGATTCCTCAAAGGCACCAAGCTTGAAGGAAAAATTGCAGCGAAAACCGGTAGCATGAGAAACGTCCAATGTTATGCCGGATTCAAACTTGACGACAACGGGCAGCCTACTCATCTTGTTGTTCTTTTACTGAACAATTTTTCCGACCGTGCCAAGCTTAAAAAAGCTCTTGAAAAATTGTTATTGGATAAACTTTCGTAAATTTGTACCTCAAACTCATAACCCCAAAATGCAAGCAAACATAAATTCACTCATCAACACTTGCCTTGAAATTGAAGGCTTGCTCATGTTGTTAAACAGCCGCGGAGGCTCAGCCCCGGAACAAATTGGCAGTTTGCTCAAAGCCAAATCAAAGGAATTGGCTGAAGCTATTGAACATATCCAGACCGAAAATTCTCCCGAACTCGAATTGCGACCTGTTTCCTGTGAACTCGTTGGTCTCGATGTCCCTGCGCCAATCCATGCCGGCGACGAGAACCCCTGTGAATCACTTGTTGAAGACCAAATTGCCGATGGCGAAGCCATTGCCGATGCCGTGCAAATGGAAGTTACAGAGGATGCCGACGTAAACCCATCGCAGGATTCCGAATCAAAGTCTGACGAAGACACCCCTTCAGATGATTTGCCCGTTCCCGTAATGGCCAAGAAGTCCGAGCTGCCACAAATGGTGGAACTCACCGTCAACGATAAGTTCCGCTTCCGCCGCGAATTGTTCTCAAACAGCGATGTCGATCTCAACGAAGCGCTGATAATAGCTTCGCAAATGTCATCGGCCGAAGAAATCGAGGACTATTTCTATAACGACCTGTGCATGGACCCCGACAATCAAACCGTAAAGGATTTCATTGCACTGCTCACAAAGAGATTCTGACCCCTTTCACCTGCACGATATATGTCCGGAAAACTTATCATGGTGCCCACACCGGTGGGCAACCTCGGCGACATGAGTCAACGTGCCGTCGATGTCCTTCGCGATGCATCTCTTATTCTCGCCGAGGACACGCGCACAAGTTCCGTGCTCTTACGCCACTTTTCTATCTCCACACCCATGCTCAGCTATCATAAATTTAACGAGCATGAGTCGCTTGGGCAGATTATGGACCGCCTCAAACAGGGCGACACCGTTTGCTTGATAAGTGATGCCGGTACCCCGGGCATATCTGACCCCGGCTTCCTTCTGTCGCGCGAATGTAGGCGCGAAGGGATTGAAGTGATTACACTTCCCGGGCCCACCGCCTTTGTCCCCGCCCTTGTCAACTCCGGCTTGCCCACTGACCGATTTTGCTATGAAGGTTTCTTGCCGCAAAAAAAAGGTCGGCAGTCCCGCTTGAAAGAAATTGCAGCTGAAAAGCGCACCTCCGTAATCTATGAATCGCCCCTGCGCCTGGTTAAAACCCTTGAGCAACTGGCTGTTGAGTGTGGAGTTGAACGGCAAGCATCAGTGTCGCGGGAAATATCCAAGCTGCATGAGGAAACAGTTCGTGGTACATTGCAAGAACTTGTCGAACATTTTTCTCAAAACAATCCCAAGGGGGAGATTGTTATTGTTTTAGCCGGTGCGGAAACAGATACCCGGCCACGGGTGCACCGCAATAAATTTAGAGACTGAAAAAATTGTAAATCCATCACAACACTTTAACAGAGATGAGAAAATTACCCGTTATTACAGTAGCAGTTGCAGCCATGCTCATGGTTTCCTGCAAGGATAAGACCGAACAAACTTCTCAAGAGAACCTTGTTGATTCCACCAATCTTGTTACAATGAGTCGTGAAGAGCTTGAAGCCACACTCATGACACAGGACACACTCATTTCGCTTGTCAACGACATTTCCGCCGACATGATTCAGCTGAAGAATATTGAAATGATTGTGTCATCCCCCGCCGGTCTTAACGGCGAAACACCTTCGCAACGTCAGCAGATTCTCAACGATATGGCCGCCGTGAAGCAGACTCTTGCCGAGCGCCGCAATCGTCTTGCCGAACTTGAAAAGAAACTTAAGGACAATTCACAGGAAAACAGTGTGCTCCTTAAAACAATTGAAAATCTTAAAGCTCAGATAGAGCAAAACGAAGTTACAATTCAAAGTCTCACCAAGCAGTTGGCCGACGCCAATGTACAAATCAAGACTCTGAATGTCGCCGTCGATTCACTGAACACCACGGTGGCAACTGAAAAAGCCGGCAAGGAAAAAGCCCAGGCCGAAGCATCAAACCTCACCACTGAACTCAACACTTGCTACTATGCAATCGGTTCCAAAAAAGAACTTGAAACCCATAATATTATTCAAACAGGCTTCCTGCGCAAAACCAAAATTTTGCAAGGCGACTATCAAATGAGCTATTTCACTGCCATTGACAAGCGAACCTCACCCACCATTCAAACTTACAGCAAGAAAGCCAAAGTGCTCACCAACCAGCCCAAGGACTCTTATGTAATTAAGGATGATGCCAAAGGAATGAAGGTGCTTGAAATCACCAATCCCACCCGCTTCTGGGAAGCCTCAAACTTCCTCGTTATTCAAACCAACTGATAAAAAGTCATAGCAAGATAAGTAACACGGCCCGCTACTTTAGCGGGCCGTGCTACTTAAGAACTCATTCCTTATCAAATGCACTCTTAATCATATTTAGCCGGGGCGAGTCTCAAAAAAGAGGCCCGCCCCGTTTATTATTGGTCCATCTTGTGTAAATTATTGCAGATGGGAATTGCTGAGTCAATTAAAGTGGATGATACTGAACGAACGCTTCCATGGCTTCATACGATGCAAGACCAAGGCTTTCGTAAAGCTGAGCCGTGGCCCGGTTGCGGTCTTCGGCACGTTGCCAGAACAATCGGTCATCATCACCAAGGAACGGCGCATTCTCCATTTGCGACTGGTGCTTGAGAATTGAGTTACGCTTGAAGCGGAGCTCCTCAGGCGAAATGGGCACAGCCATTTCAATATGGTCTATTTCCCATTCAGCCCATGCTCCACGATACATCCAAATGCGGCAGTCGGCCATCCAAGGTTCACTCTTCAAATCATCAATAGCCGCAAGCACGGCATCGGTGCACACGCGGTGAGTTCCATGGGGGTCAGCAAGGTCGCCGGCCACAAATATTTGCTGCGGTTTCACTGATTCAATCAAATCCTTCACAATGTTTATGTCGGCTTCTGAAAGGTCGCCTTTCTTAATGGTGCCGGTTTCATAGAACGGAAGGTTCAGGAAATGAACGTTTTCAGGCTTCACGCCAATGTAATTGCAGGCAATGCGGGCTTCGCCGCGGCGAATCATGGTCTTCAGGAAGCGAATGTCAGGGAGGTCAACCTCTCCGCTCACTTTCTTGTCAATGAACTCATGAATTTCTTTGCTCTTCTTGCGGAAATCCTCAGTGTTGAAACCGAATTTATCGGCAATCTGGTCCATGAGCATCACGTAGCGAATCATGTCCTCGTCACCCACGGCAATATTTCCGGAAGTCTCGTAGGCCACGTGCACATCGTGCTTCTGGTCAACGAGGCGCTTGAGCGTGCCGCCCATAGAAATCACATCATCGTCAGGGTGCGGGCTGAACACAATCACTCGCTTGGGGTAAGGCTTGGCGCGTTCGGGACGGTAAGTGTCGTCCGCGTCGGGCTTCCCACCGGGCCATCCGGTAATGGTGTGCTGCAGGTCATTGAAAATCTTTATATTCACATTATAGGCCGAGCCATAAAGTGCCAGAAGTTCGCCAAGACCAAAGTCGCGGTAATCCTTGTCGGTGAGTTTCAGAATAGGCTTGTTGGTTTTGTGGCAAAGCCAAACAATGGCGCGACGAATCAGCTTGTCGTTCCAATCGCATGAAGTCACAAGCCACGGACGGCTTATGCGGGTGAGCTCTTCGGCAGCAGGGAGGTCAACAACCACTTTTGCCTGAGGGTGCCCCTGAAGGAACGAGGCGGGAACAGCAACATCCGTGGGGCCTTCCACTGTTTTCTTTACAATGTGAGCGGCGTTTTCGCCCCATGCCATGGTGAGGATTCTGCGGGCCGAAAGAATGTTGCCAATGCCAAGGGTGATGGCGGTTGTGGGCACTTCGTCGCACTTGTAGTCGCCGGCAATTTTGTGGCGGGCTTCGCTACCCAACAGCACCAGTCGGCAAAGGCTTGTGGCGGGCGAGCCGGGCTCATTGAATGCGAGCGAGCCAACTGCGCCAACTTCGCACACGCAAATGTCAATGCCACCTTCCGAGGCAATCTGACGTTCGTAAGCCTTGCAGCATTCGTACATGTCCTCTTTTGTAACGGAGGGGTCGAAAGTGCGGATGTTTTCAGCGGCAATGTCAACATGATTCAGGAACACTTCCTTAAGCATGTTCAGTGTGCATGGTCCGTTGGCAACAAGCGGGAAGAATTCTCCAATCGAGAACACCACCACTTTTTTGAAGCTAACCTGGCCCTGTTCATAGAGTTTAATCAGTTCGGCATAAACGCTGTGAGTGTTCATCCCGGCTCCAAGGGCCAAAACGCATTTGCCTTTTTCGGCCACGTTGCGCTTAATGTACTTTACAATGTTTTTGGCAATGTAGACACTTCCCTGGTTGACGGTTTCAAATATCCGGGTGTAGACTTTTTCTTCCCTGGTCAGAGCCGTGAGTTCCACTTCACCTTGAGGGTCATAATACCGGCTGGGAATCTGTTCCAGCTTGATTTGTGAACTTAGGTTGGTTTTCATAATGGTATGTGAGATTTCTTTTACAAAATTAATAAACTTCCGTTTGTTGACAAAATATTTTTGTATTTTTGCAAAATAAGAAAACCAAATGTTGATTAACCATTAATTCTAACCATATCATTTCCCTATGCGACTAATCATTGAACCTGACTACGAGAATGTGTCAAAGTGGGCAGCTTGCTATGTAGCATCCCGCATCAACGAGGCTAAACCTACTGCCAAACATCCTTTTGTGCTCGGCTGTCCCACCGGAAGTTCTCCTCTGGGCATGTACAAAGAGCTCATCAAACTCAACAAAGAGGGAAAAGTTTCCTTCAAGCATGTTGTAACCTTCAACATGGACGAATATTGCGGAATTCCACGCGACCATGAACAGAGTTACTACACCTTCATGTGGACCAACTTCTTCAATCAAATCGACATCCTGCCCGAGAATGTGAACATTCTTAACGGAAATGCCGAAAACCCTGAAGAAGAATGTGCACGCTACGAAGCCAAAATAGCAAGCTATGGCGGCATCGATTTGTTTATGGGTGGCGTTGGCCCCGACGGCCACATCGCATTCAACGAGCCCGGTTCTTCGCTCACATCGCGTACACGCATGAAGACTCTCACCCGCGACACCATCATTGCCAACTCCCGTTTCTTCGACAACAACGTCGACCTCGTCCCCAAGACAGCCCTCACCGTAGGAGTAGGCACGGTCATGGCTGCCCGCAGCGTCATGCTCATCGTTAACGGCCACAACAAAGCCCGCGCATTGCGCCACGGCGTGGAAGGCGGCATCAGCCAAATGTGGACCATCTCCGCTCTGCAAATGCACCCCAAGGCAATCATTGTTGCCGACGATGCTGCTTGCGAAGAACTCAAAGTTGGCACCTACCGCTATTTCAAAGACATTGAAAGCGCAAACATCGACCCCGCTTCACAACTCGGTTAAAGTTTTGGGTTTATAGAAAACCAATCGGGACGAACCTCGGCCGCAGTTGGCTGCTGTTCATCCCGATTTTTATTTATGAATTCTTTTAGAGTCCATTCGATAAGGAATGTTAAAGCCGGGGTCGCATATCCTCGAAGG
>JAMPBC010000001.1:479852-493070 GCA_023666905.1 Bacteroides sp.
CTAAAATTCAGCACTAATTATTTTGATTCAATATTAATGCTCCTGTTCTGGGCACTGAATCAGCGAGTTAACAATCAGATAAACTGAAAGTTGACTCGCTGATTTTAATTTCTACGTGCATATTACGTGCAAATGGTGTCAACCGAAGTCCGCTGTTCACCCTCCCCTTGAACCTCAACAGGCGGCTTCGCCCATTATTTTTCGGAACTCTTGCCTTTTCCTTTCGCTTTTTCGTTGAGGGCTTTTATCGTGTCAAGATAAGCTCGCTCTACAGGGGAAAGTTCGCGCACTTGAAACAGGCGGTATTCCTGCTCGGCTTTCTCCATCGCCCGTTGATGACTGACCGTGCCTTTTCCAACATGCCAAAAATCATGTGTGGAGACTTCAATGTTGTTCACTCATACTGGGACACCTGGGATGAAAAGCACATCAAAAAAGCGCCATGTTATTATGAATGGGAACGTGAAAATTTCAATCAACTGCTTCAATCATGTGATTTAGTGGATATATTCCGATTGCTATATCCACAAGAGCGCAGATACTCATATTTTGATAGTCGGGCCGATTACCGTGCAACCAATCAAGGTGTTCGTATAGATTATTTTCTCATATCCAAAGGACTGATCCCATTGGTAAAAGACTGCGGTTTCATTGACTACGTTACTGCATCAAACAGCAATCCCATTTATCTTGACATAGATTTGTAGACATGCTTCGCATTCCCCCCCCCGATTATCTCCGGATGGTCCTCCACGCTAAGCTTTCCCTATAAAGGCAAATAATAATGAGTCCATAAGCCGGCTTCATTTAGGGCCGGATTATGGACTCCGATGGATTTTACTTTCTTCTTTTGACGGCGGATGAGAGTTGTGTGTCGCCTGGGCCGTGTTAGAGGACGATTAGTTTCTCGATGTTTTTTTCAATTTGTTCGCGGGTGGCTCCGGCAAGGCGCAGGTCTTTCACTTGCTCGCCATTTTTGAAGAAGAGTAGGGTAGGGATGGACATGATTCTGTTTTCGGTTGCGAAGTCAGTTTCTTCCTCCACGTTGTATTTGCCTATTACAACCTGATCAGCGTATTTTTCGGCGAGTTCTTCAATAATGGGACTCAGTTTCATGCAGGGACCGCACCAGGTGGCCCAAAAATCAATCACGAGGGCGTGGCCCGATTCAATGACTTCTTTAACGTTTTTGTCGGTAAATTCGTATGCCATAGTGTTTTGTTATGATGTTTGTTAGATGTTTGAATTCAATAATGGTTTGTGGCTATGGTGAAGTCCACTTCAAGGTCCTGGAGCTTTTCCACCAGCTCTTTATTGACAGGTATTCTCAGTGAGGAGGTGAGTTTCACGTGCCGGTTGCTTTTTGAGTCGTGGACTCGGAAGCTGAGGCTGCCAAGCTCGTCGGATGTTGATTTTGCATGCTCGGCAAGGACTCCGTGAAGGTCTTCAGTGAGTGTTCCGGTATCTACATTAATAACAATTCCTTCCACCACTTTGCCTTTTAGTTCTTGCAATAATCGCACGGAGTTTATTTTGAATTTCACGTCGGATGACTGGAAACGTCGGGCAAATGTTCCTCTTACAAGTACCGGTGTGCCTGCAACACCATAGTTATGGTAGTCAATGTAGTCCTGTCCGAACAGCATGAATTCTGCTGAGCCGGAGTAGTCCTGTATTTTTAAAATTCCGAAGTTGCCACCGCGTTTAGAGGGACGGGATGTGAATTCAACAACCATGCCGCCGAGCACATATTCTTCGTTTTCAACAGGTGCCATTTCGGAGAATGTTTTAAGGTCGGTGGTTCCGAAATGCAGTTCCATGAAAAACGGGTCGAGCGGGTTGGCCGAGTGATATGTGCCAACGATTTCGCGCTCTTTTTCCAAACGTACTGCATCGACCCAGCGGAGTCCGGGGACAATTGCGGGACGTCCGGCTGTGGACATGGACTCCATGTCGTCGCCAAAAAGGGACATGCCTCGGTTTTGCTGGTCATTTTGATAAAGCTGACCATATTTTACGAGTTGTTCCGAGAAAGAGCGGCCATTGGTGTCGGTTTCAAAGAAGTCCTCGCGTTGAATCTCATCGCTGAAGCAGTCAAATGCTCCGGCCATGGCCATGGTGTCGATGATTCTGCGGTTGATTGCCGATGACGGCACGCGTTCAATAAAGTCGTAAATGTCTTTAAACGGTCCTCCTTTTTTGCGAGCCGCAAGAATCTCTGCTGCCACGTTTTCTCCAATTCCTTTCAATGCTGCTATTCCAAAACGAATATCACCGCGGGAGTTCACACCAAATGTGGCGAAACTTTCATTGACATCGGGGCCTTTGACGGGGATATGCATTTTTTTACATTCGTCAATGAAGCCCGACATTTTTTCAGAGTCGTTACGGTTACGTGAAAGCACTGCTGCCATATACTCTGCCGGATAGTTGGCTTTAAGGTAAGCTGTTTGGAATGCTACCCAGCTGTAGCATGTGGCGTGGCTTTTGTTGAAAGCGTATGACGCGAACTTTTCCCAGTCGGCCCAGATTTTTTCAAGCACCTTGGCATCGTGCCCGTTTTTCTGTCCACCGTCAAGAAACAGGGCTTTGAGTTCGTTCATTTTTTCAATCATCTTTTTACCCATGGCTTTGCGAAGAGTATCGCTCTGGCCGCGAGTGAAGTTGGCAAGCAGACGTGACAGCAGCATGACCTGTTCCTGATACACGGTGACTCCGTAAGTATCTTTGAGATACTTTTCCATTACGGGGATGTCGTAGACAATGGGTTCACGTCCATGTTTGCGCGCAATAAAGTCGGGGATGTAGTCCATGGGGCCCGGACGATACAGTGCGTTCATTGCAATAAGGTCCTCGAACGTGGATGGCTGCAATTCGCGCAGATATTTCTGCATGCCGGCCGACTCGAATTGGAATGTTCCCGTGGTGCGTCCGTCGCAGTAAAGCTGATAGGTTTTGGGGTCATCGATGGGAATCTGTTCCATGTCAATGTCAATTCCGCGGGTTAACTTTATGTTATCCACGGCTTCTTTGATAATTGACAAGGTTTTCAGTCCCAAAAAGTCCATTTTTATGAGGCCGGTCTCCTCAATCACTCGGCCTTCATACTGGGTAACGATGATTTTTTCTTTTGAGTCAGAAGCTTTGTCGACTGCCGTGCTCACAGGTACCCAATCGGTGATGTCGTCGCGGCATATTATCACACCGCAAGCATGCACTCCGGTGTTTCTCACTGTACCCTCAAGTTGCCGTGCAAATTGAAGGGTCTCTTTAATCAGTTCATTTCCGGATGTCAGTTCCCGCTTAAACTCGTCGAGATAGTTGTAGCAATTGTCAAGAGTTTGTTTCAGCTCCTTGCCATCAACAGCCGGCATTCTTTTGGGAATGAGCTTTGTGAGGCGGTCACTTTCCGTAAGCGGCAGTTGCTCAATGCGTGCAACGTCTTTTATTGCCGATTTGGCAGCCATTGTGCCGTAAGTGATGATATGTGCCACTTTTTCTTCACCATATTTATCGGTTACATAGCGCAGAACGTCGGCACGGCCATCGTCGTCAAAGTCAATGTCAATATCGGGGAGCGAAATACGGTCAGGGTTCAGGAAGCGTTCAAACAGCAAGTCGTAACGGACCGGGTCAATTTGTGTTATACCAAGACAGTAGGCCACACAACTGCCGGCCGCGGAACCACGTCCGGGGCCCACGCTCACGCCAAGTTTTTCGCGGGCGGCGTTTATGAAATCCTGCACAATGAGGAAGTAGCCGGGGAAACCCATGGTTTTCATTATGTGAAGTTCGAACTTTATGCGTTCGCTGAGTTCCTCGGTTAGTTCGCCGTAACGTTTTCTTGCTCCTTCGTAGGCCAGTTTTGCGAGATAATCGGCCTCGAATTTAATGCGATAAAGCTTGTCGTAACCGCCAAGCTTTTTTATTTTAGCTTCGGCATCTTCCAGGCTTAGAACCACGTTGCCATTTTCATCGCGCGTAAATTCATTGAAAAGGTCCTCTTCAGTGAGTCTTTGCCTGTATTCTTCTTCTGAGCCGAAGCTTTCAGGAATCTCAAAGTTGGGCATGATGGGACCATGGTCAATGCTATAATGCTCAACTTTTCGAGCCACTTCCACGGTGTTTTCCAATGCCTCAGGATAATCCTTGAACAGCTCTGCCATTTCAGCAGTGGTCTTGAACCATTCCTGCTTGGTGTAGCGCATTCGTTTAGGGTCGGTGAGGTTGCTGTTGGTGTTTATGCAAATCAGGCGGTCGTGAGCCTCGGCATCTTTTTCATTGACAAAATGCACATCGTTTGTGCAAATGAGTTTGATGTTATGTTTCCTTGCCAGGTCAACAAGCACCGGATTCACTATTTTCTGGTCGTCATAAACACTGTTGCCAAATCCTATTGCGGCCGAAGGATGGCGTTGAAGTTCAATGTAATAGTCATCGCCAAAAACGCTTTTCCACCACATTACCTGTTCTTCGGCCTCGTCAATCCGTCCGGCTTTAATAAGACGGGGAATTTCGCCGCCGAGACATGCCGATGCTACAATGAGCCCTTCGTGATGTTTTGCGAGTTCCTGCTTGTCGGTGCGCGGATGATAATAATAGCCTTCGGTCCAAGCTTTGGAAACGAGCTTGATAAGGTTCTGATAGCCGGTTTTATTTTTGGCCAGAACCACAAGGTGGCGGCCTATGTCGCGCTTGTCCACCGTTTCATGCAGCGTTTTCTGCGCCACATACATCTCGCAGCCAATTATGAGTGTAAAGTCCTTGTTTTTGATTCGGTCAATCCAACCTTTTAGTTGTTCGGCTTTAGCGGTGTCGCCGCTTTTTTCTGCTTTCTCAAGTTTCTTTTTATATCCTTTCAGGCAACCTCCGTTAACGTAATTGTAGATTTCTTTGACACCGAACATATTTCCGTGGTCGGTGATGGCGACACCGGGCATACCGTCGGCCAGTGCCTTATCTACAATTGCAGGCACGGAGGAGAGTCCATCAAGAAGAGAATACTGAGTGTGGACGTGGAGATGTACGAATTTGCTCATTGGCTATTGCGCTGTGTTTGAGTTTTGTCTTTCAGGGGAGAGATGCCTGCTTTTGGCGCCGACTCCATGTGTGTGATACTGTTTTGATAAAATCACACCAAAATTACTAATAATCTTTCAGCTTGCCAATCACATTTCATAACTTGTTGAAAAAATTCCATTAAACGACGCGGCAGTTTGTTAAAAACTAAAACAAATGTTAACTTTGGGGGTGCAAAGGTCAGGTCCCTGACAAATCCTGCTATAATCCTTCATATCACTCTGATGTTACGATACCCCGAACTTCTGATGGGTGAAGTTATTTAACAAGTCCAAGTAAGTTATGAAAAAGTTGATTTTGTTGTTTTTGCTTGCCTTAGGCTTCTCTTCCGCTGCAATGGCTGTGACTATTGTTCGGAATGGTAAACCTGTGGGTAGAATTGTTGTGGATAATGATTCGGTGAATCAAGTGGCTGCGGTGTTATTGCAGGACTTTGTTAAAAGAATTAGCGGAGCCAAGCTTCCGATAGCGGAACGGAATAGCAAAATTAAGAGAGGCGATGTTGTTATTCCGGGCGTTGATACTCAAGGCCTTTCAGAGGACGGGTTCCGTGTCAAAGCTTGCAATGGCGCTCTGTATATAAGCTCCGGAGGCGACAAAGGTGCGATATATGGCGTTGTAACACTGCTTGAACGCCTTGGAGTGAATTATTATGGTGAACATGAGTATTCCTTGACCCCAATGAGTGACATGGAATTGTCTGACGATTTGGAAATTGCTGAAAATCCTGCGTTCCGTTACCGACAAAGCCAGCTCTACGCCATGGCAACCGATCCAATCTACAGACTTTGGATGAGATTGGAGGAGCCGCGTGATGAGTTTGCCGGAGGACTTTGGGTTCATACGTTCGACAGATTGTTGCCTTCGCATGAATATGGCACTGTACATCCGGAATATTATTCCTATATCAACGGAGAGCGCAGGCCGGGACGTGCAAGTCAATGGTGCTTGTCGAACCCCGAAGTATTTGAAATTGTGGCAGAGCGCATTGATTCAATTTTCAATGCCAATCCCGGAAAGAACATGATTTCCGTTTCTCAAAATGATGGCAATCACACCTATTGTACGTGTGAAAAATGTAGCGAAGTAATGGAACGGGAGGGTGGCCCGGCTGGAATTTATGTAGAATTCCTCAACAAGCTTGCAGCCCGGCGCCCCGACAAGCAGTTTTCCACGTTGGCTTATCTTTTCACCATGCATGCCCCGAAGCATGTTAAGCCACTTCCCAATGTCAACATTATGTTGTGTGACATCGACGCCAAGCGTGAAGTACCGCTCACCGACAATGCCTCGGGACAAGATTTTGTGAAGGCATTGAAGGATTGGGCAGATATTTCGCAAAACATTTTTGTGTGGGACTACGGCATTAATTTTGATGGCTATCTTGCGCCGTTCCCCAATTTCCCAATAATGCAAAAGAATATCCAATTGTTTAGGGATAATAATGTTACGATGCATTTCTCGCAGATAGCCGGGTCGCGCGGAGGCGATTTCGCTGAAATGCGTACCTATGTGGCGTCTAAGCTTATGTGGAACCCGGACCTGAATGTCGATTCATTGATGCGTACATTTATGGAGGGGTATTACGGTGATGCAGCTCCATATCTTTATGAATATGAGAAATTGTTGGAGGGGGGCTTGTTGGCTTCCAATAAGGACCTTTGGATTTATGACTCACCGGTGAGCCATAAGGAAGGAATGTTGAATGAAAAATGCCGCAAACGCTATAATGAGTTGTTTGATAGGGCAGAACAAGCTGTGGCATTGGATTCGGTGCGACTTAACCGCGTTCAGCGTCAGCGCTTATCATTGCAATTTCCCGAATTGGAAATTGCACGGGCGGAGGGGCGAACCGACAAGAGCACGGAAGCTCTCCTGGCTTTGTTTGAACAAAGAGTTAGACAATTCAACGTCCCGACATTGAACGAACGACATAATTCACCACTTGATTATGTGAAGCTTTACAGAGAGCGATATTTGGGTCCTAAAGGCGTTAACAAAGCTCTTGGGGCCAAGGTGAAGTGGGGGATTGCTCCCACGGGTAGATATAAAGAGCTGGGCGAACATGCTTTGGCCGATGACATTTATGGCGGAACGAGTTTTGTGGAAAACTGGGTTGGATGGGAAGGCACGGATGGAGATTTCGTTTTGGATTTAGGTGAACCCAAAACGTTCAGCCACATTCATGGCGATTTCCTTCACCAGCTGGGACAATGGATTTTTCTGCCACCGCACGTGCGATTTGAAACATCTGGCAATGGTGTTGACTTCACTGAGTTTGGTGAAGTGCAGCACCCGGAAGATCGCAGTCCGCAGGTTAAGTTCAAAGCACTTGGCTGCAGTGTGGAGTCACCGGTCACAGCGCGTTACATCCGCGTGCATGTCAAAGGCATTGAAGTTTGCCCGACATGGCACTATGGCGTTGGGTCGCCCGGATGGTTTTTCCTTGACGAGATTGTGGTGGATTAACGAAGTTGGATGCGCTTGAGCGTAACAACGGTGTTTCCGGCTTCATCTTTGAGCTGGGCACCGGCCATATCGTTGATTGGGAATACTGACACCACTTTGTCAAGAGCGAGCAGGAGGGCTTGTTCTGTGGCAATATCCGGACAGGTCATGCGCGTTGTCAGCATGTCGGTGAAACTCATGGCGTTCTGTCGGTCGGGATTTATTACAATCTTACCGTTCATGGTGTTGCATCCAACGTTGCCATGTATCTTTTGTTCGGGAGTGTCAAACACCAGTTGGGGCTCGCTTTCGGCTGTTACCTTTTGTCCGTTGATGTGGGTCACGGCCCAGGCTCCGTTTATGAAATTAAGGTCATATTTACGGAGCACAATAAGAGTGGAATCGTTTGCACCTTTGAGATTCAGCAAATAATCATTCCCGATTTTGTCCAGTTCATAGCGTTCCACATTGTTGAAAGCTAAATTAATGCCCATTTCGTAAGGCGCATCGGGGCACAGGCGCATGGTGGAGATTAGCTCGGATGCACGTTGCATTTTGCCGCCGGGAGTAATGGTAAAAGTGCCGTTGATTATGTTGCATCCGTCGTTACCGTACATTTTTATGTAATTCGGTGTGTGGGCGGTGTTTTCGCCGTCAAAAATCACATAAGGGCGGTCTGAGCCATCCACAAGCTGATTACCCACTTTGTAGGCAATCCATTCGCCATAGAAAATTTTGTGCACGGCGGCATTGGTCTGAGCCGGAGTTGCCACGGCAACTTGCCCGGCTACATCTTTAACCGATTTCTTTTGTGAATTACATGCCGTGAGGCCTAATATCATTACTGAAAGTCCGGTAAGGGCTATGCTTAGCTTTCTCATCATTATATTTTGGTTATGGTTATCTTATTTTATTACAGCGTACAGCGCATTTTGTTCGCGCAAAGCCGCATGCTTTTTGCAGCAAAGGTAAGATTTTTCAATGTAAACTTTGTAATTTTGCAACTCGGATGTTAAGACCGCTTGTGGTTTTAACATTCCCGGACTGATGCTTAAGTGTGTAATATGAACGATTTAAATCCGGATTCTGATAGTAAAAACATTCTGGCAAAGCTGTTTATAACATTTGTCAAGATTGGAGCCTTTACCTTTGGCGGAGGATGGGCCATGATTTCCATTATTGAAAAAGAAATTGTTGACAAGCATAAGTGGCTAGCCAAGGACGATTTCCTCGACTTGTTGGCTGTGGCGCAATCGTTGCCCGGAATTCTGGCTGTGAACATCGCCGTGGCCATCGGCGACAAACTCCGCGGGCTTAAAGGAAGCGTAATTGCGGCATTAGGCACAATTCTACCTTCATTTCTGATTATTTTAGCCATAGCCACTTTCCTGACACCCGATTTAATTAAGAACAATCCTACGCTGTCGGCAATATTCAAAGGTGTCCGGCCAGCTGTGGTGGCTTTGATTATTGCTCCAGTGCTCACAACCGCTCGGGCTGCCAAGATTGGATGGAAAACAATCTGGATTCCTGTTGTTGTGGCATTGCTGGTTTGTTCTAAGGTGCCCTATCTGTCCAACCCCATCGTATTCATTGTGTTGGGTGGGACTTGCGGTTATTTTTACCTGAAACATAAACACGATGCACTTGGCGCAGTGAATGAAAGGAAGGAGACTGAGAAATGATTTACTTAAAACTGATATGGGCCTATTTGAAAATAGGACTCTTTGGCTTCGGTGGTGGGTATGCAATGCTTGCGCTTATTGAACGCATGATTGTTGGACCCGGATGGGTATCGGAACAAATGTTTACTGACATTGTGGCCATATCGCAAATGACTCCCGGACCGATCGGCATCAACTCGGCGACATATATTGGCTATGTGGCCCCCGGAGTTGATTCCCCTGAAATAGCCACACCTCTGTTCGGACTGCTCGGCTCTATTATCTGTACTCTGGTTGTAGTAGTGCCATCTTTTATTCTCACGCTTTACATGAGCCATCTCATACACCGACACCGTGACAGTTTGGTGGTGAAGGGCGTTTTTACCGGGTTGCGTCCTGTGGTTGTGGGCCTTATCGCTTCGGCGGCTTTGCTGCTTATGAATGCCGCAAATTTTGGTAATGAAACTCCTCAGGTGGTTGCCTCTATTCTCATATGTGTAGGAGCTTTCGCTTTGGTTTATTGGGCTAAAGTTCATCCCATATTGGTGATTGTGATGAGTGGCATCGCCGGATTTCTAATATATTGATTTTGGTTCAATGAATTATAAGGAAGCCATTGATTTTCTCTACGGTTCTTTCCCGGCGTTCCATCGCGAGGGGCAAGGTGCTTATAAACCGGGGCTTGAAACGGTTACGCGTTTACTGGAGTCTTTCGGGTCTCCGCACAGGTCTCTTCGTTGCATCCATGTTGGCGGCACAAATGGCAAGGGTTCCACAGCCCACACCTTAGCGGCTATTTTGCAATCTCAAGGTTATAAGGTTGGATTGTTCACATCGCCCCATATCATTGATTTCCGTGAGCGCATAAGGGTTAACGGTGAAATGATTGAAGAGGATGAGGTTGTGGAATTTGTCCGCTCTTATGTCAATAAAGATTTAGGACTGTCGCCATCGTTCTTTGAACTAACCACAGCCATGGCTTTCAACTACTTCAAAAAATTGGCGGTTGATTTTGCTGTGATAGAAGTTGGTCTTGGTGGACGATTGGATTCAACTAATGTTATCACGCCGCTGGTGTCAGTAATCACAAACATATCGCTTGACCATACCGGATTACTGGGCTCAACACCCAAGGCCATTGCTGCGGAGAAAGCCGGGATTATAAAAGCCGGTGTCCCGGTGGTGATTGGAAAAGCCGCGGGGGGCGTAAAAGATGTTTTTCTCCGGCAGGCCCGGGATATGAATGCTCCTATAGTGTTTGCCTCAGAAACGGACGAAATAAAGAACATCCAAACCGATGCCGATAGCAGCGTGATTTACAACACGCGTTCATTTGGAACGCTGCACGGGCAGCTTAAAGGCAATTATCAACGGGAAAATGCCCTGACCGTGCTTGAAACAGTGAAGCAAATCAATAAGCTTTCAGCCGCTGAAATTGACTCGGATGCCGTGGCTGAAGGATTTGCCCATGTCTGTGATTTAACGGGGCTTATGGGCCGGTGGATGAAGATTGACAATAGCCCGCTCACAATTTGCGATACCGGGCACAATCCGGGCGGTTGGGAGTATCTTTCCGCTCAACTATCGGCCGTATCGGGCCATAAGCGCATCGTGGTGGGTTTTGTTAACGACAAGGATGTGCGCAGGGTCCTTCAGCTTATAGCCACCGTGCCCGATGCTTCGCTCTATTTCACCATGCCGTCGACACCGCGCGCTTTGCCGGCCGGCGAACTTCAACAATTGGCGCGTGAATGTGGACTTGACGGAAGCTGTTTTGATTCCGTTGAACAAGCCTACAAAAAAGCCCTTGCCGACGTTGTCAACAAGGACTCTGAGATGATTTTCGTTGGAGGAAGCACCTTTGTGGTGTCCGATTTACTTAGCTGCGATTGTTTCAATTTCCACTAACACCTGCTTGGGTAGTTCTTTTACCGCAACGGCCGAACGGGCAGGGAAGGGGGCGGTGAAATTCTTTGCATAAACCTCGTTCATGGGAGTGAATAGACTCATGTCGGCGAGGAAAACTGTTGTTTTGATAACATTGTCAATGGTCATTCCGGCTTCAGCAAGGATAGCTTTGATGTTGGATATTGACTGTTGTGTTTGGGCCTCGATTCCTTCGGGAATTGTGCCGTCGGCAGGGTTTACGGGAATCTGACCGGAGATGAACAGAAAGTCGCCTACGGAAATGGCCTGGCTGTAAGGTCCGATTGCTCCGGGCGCGTTAGTTGTGGAAATTTGTTTTTTCATTGCTTGAAATTATTTGGTTTTGTTAAGAGTTGTTGCAGTGTTGGCTGCTGTGTCAAATGCATCGACAAGAAGTGTTTGTTCAGCCGTTTTTATGGTTTGGCGCATGCTTTTACTAATACGCACAATCTCGGGATAGCTCATGTCAAGGTCCGGCAAAAATCCATTTTCACCTTGGTTGAAGATACGGTCGGAGACATCGCCAACTGTGAGATGCTCCACTTCCATGGCCGGTTGCAGCGGGCGTTGCGACATATCGTTGTCAGCTGAGTGAAGATAGTTTATAAGTCCGGCTTCATGCAACTTAATCACAATAGGTTTCATAAGATTGATTGGGATATTGTAATTAAGCGAAATCTCTGCGGCGGACATAGGCTTCTCTCCTTTAACGAATCTATTGCTTATTATACCCATCACCATAAGGGTAATCTGTAGCTTGTAGCTTGTGGATATTTTCTTGATTTTGTCGCTGAAGTTGAATTCGGAAATGTTTTGTGAGGCATAGCACATCACGCCACCTATAAGGGTGAAAAGCCAAACCAATTGTAGCCAGATAAGCATCAATGGCAAAAAAGAGAAACTACCGTATATGGCATTGTACTTGGCAACATACATTTGCCCGCTGACAAACACCCATTGAAGAATTTGAAATGCCGTGCCCACAATTGCACCCGAAATCAATGCCGGAACGGGTTTGACCTTAGTGTTAGGGATGAGCATGTATGAACCTGCAAAGAATAGGCAGGAGAGCACCACGCTCAGGCAGTCGAATAATACCGACAGAGCCGAGTCTATGAACGAAAAGGGGAGAAGCGTTTTTAGTGAGGTGGTCATGAACAGCGACAAACCGCTTGCACATATCATCAGTACCGGCAGAACAATAAATATGGCAAGATAATCAGTTACCTTACGCCAGAACTGACGTCCCTTGATGACCTGCCAAATGGTGTTGAAGCAATCTTCAACGCACGACAGCAGTGATATAAGGGTCCATAGCAGGAATATGATGCCGACGCCCACAAATACTCCTCCTGAGGCTTCGCTCAAATAAGAGTCCACAAAACCGAAAGCCGATTGAAGCACTTGAGCCTGCGAGGGAAGATACTTGATGAGCTCTTGTTTTAGCAATTCCTGCAACCCAAAACCGCGGCCAATGGCACAAAGCAGAGCTAATGCCGGAACAATGGCAAGCAGTGTGCGATAAGTCAGAGCGCATGATTTCGATTGTAAATCCTGGTCCAGGAAAGATGTTATGGAGAGGTTGGCCGTTTTTATCAGGTTCACCTTCCATGTTTTGCGGGTATCGTTCCACACACCTTCGGAGCAGTATTGCCACAATTCGGTGCCGAAAGTTATGAGCCGTTGAATGCGTTCGGATATGGTGGGTTTATGAACTTGTTGTTCCATAATGGAGCGAAGGGTTGTTTTTGTAACAACGCACAAAGGTAGTAAATAGTTACGACAAACTCATGTTGCGACCTATTTTAAGATAAAAAATTCGGAGAGGCTGCTGAGCAACATCTCCGAACGTGTAATCTTCAAGTAGACCCTGCGGCTTACTTTCTGATACCAAGCTCCTTTTGTGCAATGATGGCACGGTAGCGGTTAATGTCCTTGCGGATAAGATAATCCAACAAGCGACGACGCTTACCAACCAATGCCTTAAGAGCGCGCGCAGTGGTATAATCTTTGTGATTTGACTTGAGGTGCTCAGTCAAATGAGCAATACGGATGGAGAATAATGCAATCTGTGCTTCAGGTGAGCCAGTGTCAGTCTTGC
>JAMPBC010000001.1:493170-501340 GCA_023666905.1 Bacteroides sp.
TTTAGACGTGAAATCACAGGATTTGCATAGTGGCGACTATTGCGGTTTCTTTATTCAAATGCAACTATCACACCGATCGTTGCTGCGCGATGGCTTGCAAGAGTCGCGGCTTCCGATGGGGCAATTACCCCCTCGGAGCGTAAGATGTTGTCTGAATTTGCCAAAACCTATATATCATGAAAAAGTTATTTTCGCTTATCATTCTCTCTATTCTTTTCTGTATATCTGTTCAAGCAGATAAAGCAAGTAATACAGCTATTAACTTGCTCAATAGGCAAGGTGTTTACGTTTCTGATTCCGACATTCTTGGATTTCTCCGTTCTTTAGCAGGAGATACTATATCTTTTAATATTACGGCGGTTAATGATGTCAACCTCTTTACTAAAGAAGTTCCAGATACAATTTGGATTAAGAAACGCCCTAAAAAGAACCCACAGGAGGGGAAGCACTTTAAGTTATCTTACTTGTATAAAGGAGGACCAAACGCATCGGGGGAATACCGCACTCCAACTTCCGCCATCAATGGTAAGAAGTTTGGAGTACTTTCCGTTGACAATGTCAGTGACGGGAGTTACTATTCTTTCCACAAGGACATGCTCTTAAAACTCATAGATTTGGATGACCTTTCTGTCATAGACTGTTTGATTCCTCACAATCTCAAATTTAGTTTTACAATATCCTCTAATAAATTTGAGAGAGAATTAAGCAGCATTTTGGGAAATGAATTTTATATTAAAACCGGCAATGGATATTCTACTCCCAAATACACTCTTGCCATGCTCAATAATGGTGAGCAAACAATTCTCTTTGACGGCCACATAGGAGATGTTACCATCCGTTCCGATGTCCAACTTCATTTTATTGACAAAGAGGGCTTCGAAGTTCCTTTTAAATTTGAAAAAAGTTCATATAGTGGGTATTATTCGGAAGAACAAATCGTAGGTAAAGCTGAACACGAAGACAAACATACAGTCAGAACAATCAACTCGGATGTTGATTTTGATTTAGCACAGTCTGAAACCCCGCTCCCATTTAATTTTAAATATATTCTTGGAGAGCGTAAAGGTTATTCGTCCTATATGGCTCAAAGAATTGACCCTGACAGAATCACTTCCTATTCTTGGACGTCATCTTACAAGACTGCACCTTCAGATGGGTTACTTTTTGTTGGAGGCTCGCTTAATGTGAGAGGCACAAAATTCTTCAAGATGATATTCAATGGAAAGGCTTTCTTTATGAAAGCTGATGATGTAAAACTAACACCAGAGAATAAAGCGAAATTAGATTCCCTTGAAAATAGCAGTTCTGAAGTTCAGAGTCAGTTTTGGAATAAAACGCTTCTTCTAAATCAAGCATTTTATTATAATCGGTTAGATGAGGCTCTTAAAGAAGTAGATTCATACTCAAAGTACGGTTTGGCTATAAAAAATTGGGGAGTGTATGATGAAAGCGAATATACCGATGGTACAGGTATTCGCATTACTTTCCTTAACCCCACAGAGCAAGTAATCAAATACATTTCAATATCATTCCAGGGTTATAATGCGGTTGACGATCCTTATGGTCGTCCAGTTTCTAAGCGTTGTATTGGGCCAATAGACCCTAAGGAAACCGCGAGTTATGAATTTGAATACGTTTGGTTCTCTGACGTTGTAGAATACGCTAAGATTCGTTCTATTACCGTTACTTATAAGAATGGTTCAACCAAGACTATTAATCCGAAAGCTATTATGCTTTCAGATAAAGTTTTGGAAACCATATTTACTACCAATCCAGTTGAAGACTTTAATTGACACTATTCAATATTTCAACATGCTTAATTCTCTAAAACAAAGGATTTCAGTCTGGTGCAGAAGAAGAATTAGCAAAGGCTTTTGATGCTTAAATCCAAGAGAAAGGATTTAAGTTTGTGGAGGGGAAACCTAATTGGTTTAAGAACGATAAAACAGGCATGTGCGTAGGTCTTTCTTTTGATGACAGCACCGTTTCTGTTATGTGTGCCTATTCAGATCGATTTATGAATATCGAAGTTAAACGAATACCTCGCGAAGACTCATCTAAGGACGATGTTCAAGTAGATTACGCCGATACCTTTGGCCTTGAAATGGATTCTACTGCGGTTGACACTGTTGCCTTGATTGAAGAAGTTGTAGCTACTGAATAAACTCACTGAGTGGTAGGACTTCTACCACTCAGTCAAAATAACTAATCATTTAATCAACTCAAGATGAAAAAAGTATTGTTTACCTTGCTGATTGCAGTTCTTGCATCGGTAACCGCTTTTCTCAAGAACAAGCAAAGGATGCTGTTCACGAATCAAGAAGCAAAGCCATTGAGTTCTTAAAGACAGATGGCTCATTACTCATTAAAGAGTTCTATGACTTTGAAAAAATTAAAGGCGTAGAATGTCAAGTCCTCATTATCACTAACGTGGTATCAAAAAAGAAAATCGGTTGCCTTCGTCAGGAAGCCAAATACAGCAGTTCTTATTCTTGGGACAGCTACATTGGCACCTTGAAGTCCGATGAATTAGACGCATGCATCCAATCTTTGCAATACATCAAAGATACACTGCTTCCTTCTACACCCGAAGTTTATACCGAGGTTGAGTATAAAACCAATGACGACGTAAAATTTGGCGTATACTATGCCAATAACAAATGGACTGCCTACATCTACACAAAGGGATACACATCTCGTTCAGCAGCGTTTATTAACACTGAAAACATAGATAAGTTCATTGCAGTGATGCAACAAGCAAAGGCACTCATCTCTGAAAAAACAATGTAATCTTTTTCTTTAGCTTTACATAACTTATTCGCACTCTCGGACACCTCTGAGTTTTTTTTACGTTTGTACTCCTCGGGCCCATGAGGGGTCGTGCAGTGTAGCTTCGGGGGTGGCGAGATTTCTTTGCGTAGCAAAGCGGCAAGCCGATTATGCATGATATGGATGTTAACGTGCTTTATGACATTTTGGGGGATTTTGCACGGTGTTTAGGTGGTTTTATGCAGCAAAAAAAAAGCGGTCCGGGGAGTTCCCGGGCCGCCTTTTGATGGGGTATGTGTGGGGTTATGCTTTGTAGGCTTCGACTTGTGCGGGGGTGAAGTTGGAAATGAAGTCGGCATGTTTTGCTACTTCGGCGTCGCCGAGTTTCACATACACTTCGGCCGATTTCTTGAACTCGGCGTTGCGGTTGGCATCGTTGAGCAACAGGTAGCCCATAATGATGTTGCCGGCCATTTCCACCATGCGGCGGGCCATGAAGTCGGTAAGAGTCTGGTCGTTGGCTTCAAGGATTTTGGCAACGGCTTTCTCATATTTTTCGGTCATGCCTTTGAGGGTTTCGCGCAGGGGCTCGAGTTCTTCGGCAAGGGGTTGAGCTTCATAGTTGCGGATCATTGACAGATAGGTGCCGGTGGTGACGTGGCGGATTGCTGCCACAACCTGGAGCTGGGTGGTTCCTTCGTAGATGGAGGTGATGCGGGCGTCGCGATAGATGCGTTCGCAGGCATAATCCTTCATGAAGCCTGAACCGCCGTGAATCTGGATGCAGTCGTAGGCGTTCTGATTGCAATATTCGCTGCCAAGACCTTTTGCAAGGGGAGTGCAGGCATCGGCGAGTTTGGAGTAATGTTTCATTTCTTTGCGCTCGTCGGGGGTGAGGCTGCGTTCCTTGGCAATGTCTTCGTAAATTTTGTACATGTCGACGAAGCGCGAGGTTTCATAGAGCAATGCGCGTGATGCGTCGAGCTTGGCTTTCATAACGGCGAGCATTTCGTAAACGGCCGGGAACTCAATGATGGCTTTGCCAAACTGCTTGCGGTCCTTGGCATAAGCAAGGGCTTCGCGGTATGCGCGTTCGCTCACACCCACTGATTGGGCGGCAATGCCCAGGCGGGCGCCGTTCATAAGGGCCATAACGTACTTGATGAGGCCCAGACGACGTGAGCCGCAAAGTTCGGCTTTGGCGTTTTTGTAAACGAGTTCGCAAGTGGGGGAGCCTTTGATACCCATTTTGTTTTCAATGCGGCGAACGGTTACGCCACCGTCGCGCTTGTCGTAAATGAACATTGAGAGGCCACGACCGTCGCGGGTTCCCTCTTCGGAGCGGGCAAGCACAAGGTGGATGTCGCTGTCGCCATTGGTGATGAAGCGTTTAACGCCATTCAGGCGCCAAGTGCCGTCAGGTTGCTCGGTGGCTTTGAGCATTACGGACTGGAGGTCGGAACCGGCATCGGGTTCGGTGAGGTCCATTGACATGGTTTCGCCTTTGCAAACGCGGGGAATGAAGCGCTGCTTCTGATCCTCGTTGGCAAATTCGTAAATGGTTTCGGCGCAGTCCTGAAGTCCCCAAAGGTTTTCAAAACCGGTGTCGGCGCGGCTCACAATGTCGGCCGCCATAATGTAGGGGGTGATGGGGAAGTTCATGCCACCGAGACGGCGGGGCATTGACATGCCCATGAGGCCTGCTTTGCGGCAAAGGTCAAGATTTTGCTTTGTACCTTCGGCATAGTCAACGTGGCCGTCAATCACTTTGGGGCCATCGTGGTCAACGCTTTCGGCATTGTCGGCAATGGTTGTGCCGCATATTTCGCCAACCACCTCAAGAACTTTGTCGTAGGAGTCCATAGCGTCCTCAAAGTCAAGGGGGGCATAGTCGTAGGTTTCTGCATCGGTGAAGTCACGCTCTTTGAGCGCAACGATTTTCTGCATCAGGGGATGAGTGAGGTGATGCTTCAAATCGGGGTTGTCAGTATAGAAATTAGCCATGGCTGATGGATGTTACTTGGAGTTTTTCTTGTAATACTTAATGAGCTTTGGAACAATGTCCTCGACATTTCCGGTTATAACGAAGTCGGCGATGGTGTTGATGGGAGCGTCCGGGTCGTTGTTAATGGAAATGATAATGGAGCTTTCCTGCATGCCGGCAATGTGCTGAATCTGTCCGGAGATGCCGCAGGCAATGTAAAGTTTGGGACGGACGGTCACACCGGTCTGTCCAATCTGACGGTCATGGTCGGCAAAGCCGGCATCAACGGCTGCACGCGATGCACCCACTTCGCCGCCAAGTGTTTCGGCAAGTTGGAAAAGCAGATCGAAGTTCTCTTTGGAGCCCATTCCGTAGCCTCCGGCAACAATGATGGGTGCGCCCTTGATGTTCACCTTTGATTTTTCAATGTGGCGGTCAATGATTTCAACCACAAAGTCCTCGGGCTTTACATATTTTGAAGCGTCGAGGGCGACCACGGTGCCTTTATATTCGGGGTCGAACACTTCTTTTTTCATAACGCCTTCGCGTACGGTGGCCATTTGTGGACGGCAATCGGGGTTCACAATGGTTGCCACGATGTTGCCACCAAAGGCGGGGCGAATCTGATAAAGAAGGTCGGTGTATTCTTTGCCGGTTTTGGGGTCCTTGTGGGGTCCGATTTCAAGCGAGGTGCAGTCGGCAGTAAGACCGCTGTGCAGGCACGATGAAACGCGGGGGCCGAGGTCGCGGCCAATGCATGTGGCGCCCATAAGGCAGATTTGCGGCTTGATTTCGCGGAAGAGGTTAATGAGCACTGCTGCGTGAGGATTGGAGGTGTAGGGGTAAAGGCGCTTGTCCTCGACTTTGTAAACAGTGTCTACTCCAAAGGGGAAAAGCTGTGATTCCACTCCGTCGAGCTTGTCGCCAAGAACAATGGCTTCAAGTTTCACACCGAGCTTGGTGGCGAGTTGGCGGCCTTTGGTGAGAAGTTCCAGGCTCACATCGGCCACGCGGCCTTCATCAAACTCGCAATAAACTATAAGGTTGTTGTTGTCAGTCATAATTAAAATGAATGTTGGTTGGATGGTTTAACCAATGGTGTGATTTGCAATGAGTTCCTGGATGAGCTGTTCAAGCTGCTCATCGTTGTTTTCAATGCAGCGGCTCTCTTTTGCGGTGAACACCACGTTTTCAATGGCTTTCACCTTTGTGGGTGAACCGGGAAGTCCAATCTGCTCGGGGTTGGCTTCAACAAAGGCAGCTCCCCACTCGGGGATGTTCAGATATTCACGCTTGTCAAGAAGCTGCTGGCGCTGCTCGCTGAGCTTGGCTTTTTCGGAGGTTGATGCGGCATATTTGTATTGCTGCAGACGCATGGCGTTGCGGGGGCGGCACTCGGCAGCCGAACCGTTGACGGTAACCACGCAGGGCAGGGGAGCGCGAAGGGTTTCGACACCGTTTTCAAGGCGACGCTTCACAGTGATGTTCTCGGGAGTGATGTCAAGGATTTCCTCGGCGTAAGTGATTTGAGGAAGACCGAGCTTCTCGGCAATCTGGGGCCCTACCTGAGCAGTATCGCCGTCAATTGCCTGACGACCACCGAGAATAAGGTCGTAGTTACCGAATTTCTTCACTGCGCAAGCCAGTGAATAGGATGTTGCAAGAGTGTCGGCACCGCCAAGCACGCGGTCAGTGAGCACAATGCCGGCGTCGGCACCGCGATACATTGCTTCGCGAATCACTTCCGATGCGCGGGGAAGGCCCATTGTGAGTATGGTTACTTTGGTTCCGGGATTGGCATCTTTGATGCGCAGGGCCTGCTCAAGAGCGTTGAGGTCTTCAGGATTGAAGATGGCCGGCAGGGCGGCGCGATTGATAGTGCCGTCCTCTTTCATGGCATCTTTGCCCACGTTGCGGGTGTCAGGTACCTGCTTGGCGAGCACAATGATGTTATAACTCATAAGACAAAATTATTGGATAATTATTAATTTGTTACACAGATTGGTTTCGTTCTCAATGGTTATGGTGAAGACCGCCAGGCGGATTTCACCCCACAAAAGTACATAATTATCTCCAAACAAGCAAATTGTTTTGATGTTCAGCGCATTGGCGCACTTTGATTTACGCTGCCGGGCGGCGTGTGCGCCTTTTGGCTTTTCAGGCTCCAAAAGTTGCCAAAAAGGCTTATAATAGTAGATTGCACACACCCGCGAGGGCATGTGCAATCTTGTTGTTTCGGATACTTACGCCGAGCCTTAAATAAAGTTAACGGGGAAGACCGGCTATTTTGTCACAGTGAACTTGGACTGGTAAAATGTGTACCATGTTCCTCCATTTTCTACGTAGAATTCCACTGAGTTGGTGTTTGTGGTGTTTGTGGAGGTAGATACGCGGATGGTGTGGCGGAAACGTTCAATTTTGTTTTCGCCATAACCAAAAGTTTGATATGGTTCGGTTTCAGGCGTTGCAGGGTCCAAAAGCTCTACAGTCATTGAGTTGGAATTTTCAATATTAATTTGTTTTTCCCTCAGGCCTCCACGGTCGGAGTAGACAGTCAAGTCAATGAAATCGGAATTCTCCGGTATTTCAAATGTAGCCTTATCAATTTCTTGCATTGAGCCGTCAATCTCCATTTTGACAGCTCCGGGCAACGTTTTCAATTGACCGCCAATTTCGGGCTCATCGTTATCGCCACAGTTTGAAAAAAGCACGACCATAACAATATAAAGCATGCTGGCGCATATTTTTCTAAATACTTCTTTCATAGGTGTTTATTTATTAGTTATTTTGATGAATTGCCTATTAGATGAAAATATCCAAATTCAAAATTAACAGCATATAATGAAATATCGCCGGAATTATCTCTTATTGGGATGACGTTTTTTATAGAGTTTCCACTGCGGGAGTTTGTAGCTGTTTTGATGAATATTTCTCCAATGGTTTTTGCGTCACTTTCATTTAGAATTAGTTTTGTAGGGTCAATTCCAATAGCATCTTCTTGATCAGTAATTATTAATGTTTCTTTCTGTTCAATAGTTTCAAACATTTCTTCATCATGTTGACATGAAATTATTGTTAGTGCCATTAGTCCTAACAATAAAAAATAATTAGTTCTTTTCATGAGAAGTTGTTTAAGGGTTAATAATTAATTGATTTATTTAATAAGTTCTTTCTGGTGCTTTGTAATGGAATTTCCCAAATTTAGTGTTTTCTTGTTATTAATCATTGATTTATTTTGATATAACGATATGAATTAACAATAATTAACATACGTAAATAAGATTCCCACTTCCGCTACACTTAAGTTGCGGAAATGGGGAATGTTTTATAGAGAAATTGGCTCTTAAAACGATATGATAATGTTAGAGCCTGTCCCATAATATATGTTAACGCTGAGGCGGTCAGCCATTGAGCAGA
>JAMPBC010000001.1:501440-517356 GCA_023666905.1 Bacteroides sp.
GCCGGAAGGAGAGGTCGACGCCGGTGAGCATGGCAAGGCGGAAGTTGACTCCGCGAGCGTTGTTGGGTCGGCGCTGGGAGAATAGAATCGGCTGCCACTTGCGGTCGGGCAAGCGGCGGAGCTTCTGCCGTGGGAACATGTCGCGCAGTTCGCGCATTGAAGGCGCGGAGGCGAAGAAGGGGATTCCGGGGAAAACTACCGTTGCGCGCCAACGGATATAATCGGCCAGGGTTCGGTGGAGACCCGAAGGGTTGTCCAGGGGTTCGCGGACAATGATGCGCTGCTTGCGGCCCAAGGCACGCTGTCGCTCAATGGCGGTGATTACGCGGCGGGCATGGGGGTGCAACTTGTAGCCGACCCATTGCTCAAAGGGGTGGCAGTAATCGAGGGTGGCTTTGCGGGGTTGGTGGAGGTGTTTGGCAGTGTGTTTCATAGTGTGATGTGTTTGATGAGGTATTGGACGAGTCGGACATTTCGGACGAGTCGGACATGTGCGACAAGAAAAGAAATTACGGGGCAAAGATAGTGGGTGCGGAGGGCGTTCCTGTGTCAAATACTATTTTTGAGAGGGAAAAATTTGAAGATTGGTTGGAGGTTTCGGACAAGTCGGACAGGTCTGACTTGTCGGGCGAGTGTGAGAAGAATGAAGAGCGTCAATGAGTGAGTGTGTTGCAAAAACTAAAAAAGCTGCAGAAAGCGATTGCCAAAAAGAAAAACTTCTATATAAAATGGTTTAATTTTTGATAGCGCTGTCCTTAATTCAAGGACACATTTGGCTGTTTCTGTCCTTGAATTTAGGACAGGGTGGGTTGATTTTATAAAAAAAAATGAATTCCGCAACACCGGCCACAGCATCACTGCCTGAGCGCAAGATGAAAATATATGAAAACGGACTTTATTTTGACATATACTTATTTACAGAGGTTTATTTATTGAGCAGCCACTGCCAGGCTGGGATGACTTGAATTGTTTTTCCGTTGACTTCGGCTATTTCCTCACGGTGATCGGCTGTTATGATTAAAAGATTTTCGCAGTTTGTTGCGACAGAAGCTTCAAGAAGGCCGCTGATTTCTCTTTTCCGCGTGGCTGCATCACTCATATCCCATGTGACTTGAATGAGTTGTTCAATGTTATTACCGCGCTGAACCACAAAATCGCACTCTCCGGCTCCTTGGTAATAATAAATACTGTCGACAGGTGTGCGCTGACGATACAGCTGCAGAAACACGGTGTTTTCAAGTTTTTTGCCGTCGTCGTTGCTTTGGGGGAGAAGAACGGAGTCTCTGAGCCCATTGTCAATACAATAGTATTTAGGTTGGGAACTTTCCACTTTTTGAAGTGATTTACTGTAGTTGGGAATGCGCAAAAACATGAAAATATCACAGGCATATTTTGCCCAATCGTAAAGAATGTCTTTACTTACTTTCAGCCCTCTTGATTTTATATCGCCATGTATTGCACGTATTGAAGTTGGCTTGGTGAGGTTTGCCATAATCCTTTTCAGGAAGTAACGAAGCACCTCGATATTGGACAATCCGTAATGCTCCACCAAATCCTTTAGAAGCATTGTGTCAAAATATCCTTGGAGGATTTTGAATTTAAGCAGAGGGTTATTCGTTAGTACAACTTCAGGAAATCCACCTTCGTTATTATATGCGAAAAAAGCATTTCGTATCTTTGCCAAATCACTTTCCGACCAGCCATTAACATTCACCCCGGTAAATTCACAATATTCCCGAAATGAAAGAGGATATGTTTCTTCTTCCAATGGCCACCCGCGAAGCGCTGACTTAAGCTCGGAACTCAGCATGGTTGCATTGCTACCACTGATGTAGATGTTTTTGGAGTAATGCTTATATAATCGCATCACAAAATATTCCCAACCTTCAATAAGCTGTATTTCATCAAAGAACATATATACCGAGGCCATGTCCACATCGGGATACATTTCACGATATGCTTCAATTATCCGGTAAAGCTCATCTGATTTCATTCTGACAAGACGTTCATCGTCAAAACTCACCCAAAGTATGCGGGCGCGGTCGACATTCATACTGAGAAGCTCATTAACAACAACCTCCATTCGGGACGACTTTCCGCATCGCCTCACTCCGGGGATGGTTATGATTTTGTTCACTCCGATGGGTAAAGGATTATCACGCTTTATCAAGTGGGTTGGAAACTCCGACTGGCGCATTGCAATTTGGGATTTTATATACAGCTTATCCATGGTGTCCTAAATTTTGGGACAAATATAGCGAATATTGTCCGAAAATAAAGGACAGGGTGGGTTGATTTTATAAAAAAAAATGAATTCCGCAACACCGGCCACAGCATCACTGCCTGAGCGGGCGAGCGGAATTCTCCCTTTCTAACTAATTATTATATCAACATTTTCAAGTATTTAAAGCCGTATCCGAATTAGGCAACGGACGTGCTTTGAATCATGGTACGGCTTCTCGAGCCGCATCACTTTCACTTTTGCATTGAGTCATTCATTGTTTCAGTGGAGTGATAAGATAATTGTGCGTGTGTAGTTTTCTATGGTCTTTCAATAAGTTGTTTCTATCTTTTCGCAATGCAAAATTACAACATTTTCAGCCGGAATGCAATAGGGCAAACTGAGGGAAACTCTTTTTAAGTTAAGCAATTGAAAATGTGGCCGCGGTTTTTAGCATTTGTTTGAAAAAGCGGGGACGAGGCGGGAGTGCTCCGCCGGATAAAGGTGGCTGAGGGAGCCGGCCCGGCGTCATGAATGGCGGAGAGCGTAAAAGTTCAGCGAGGCGCGGGGATTTTCAATATTTTAACCATGGAGGAACGGTTTTTTAACTCTTGGCGGGAGGTAAAATTGTGGTAATTGGAGGTAAAAAGAGAGAAAAGTGACAGTATTTGAGGCAAAACATGGAGGAATGTTGCGATTTTTTACTACTTTTGCCAAAATATATTGCAAAATGACACGTTTAGGAGAATGTTAATCAATGCAACGGGTTAATTTTTCTCCATAGCCTGATGCAAACCTAAAACAGATACAAACTAATTTTTTATTCATTAAATCCATGAACAAAATCTACACATTAATCACACTTCTTGTGATGGCTGCCGTTGCCGGACTCAGCGCAAACGCCGAGAGTCTGTGCCTTACGCTTCACTTCACAGGAGGGGATGTTGCCAAATTTGCCATTTCGGAGAGTCCGGTGATGACTTTTGACGGTGATAAACTGACAGTTCGCACATCAAACAACGTGGAGGGCATCTACGACCGCAGCGCCGTGGAGCATTTCGATTTCAGCATGGGCGAGACGGTGTCGATAGGCGAGCTTGCCGCCGATGCCGACTATGCCGTGGAACTTTCGGGCACGGGGCTTGTGCGCATCAGCGGCACCGACATTCACAGCGCAGCCGCCTACAATGTGGCCGGCCGCAAGGTGGCAAGCGCTACTGCTGCCAACGGCATTATAACATTGAGCGTGGAGGAGCAGCCTGCAGGAGTGTATGTGATTGAAATCCCGGGGCATCCTTCGTTCAAGCTCAAGAAATAAATTCGTGCAACAAAACCGATAAGAAAGACTATGAAACTGAAATATATCATTCCGGCATTTGCTTTGACGCTGTGTGCCACCGCATTTGCCGACACCAATAAAATGATTGTGCTCAAAACCGATGGTGAAAAAACCACATACGATGTGGGCGATGTGAAGCAGGGCACATTTACCAACGATGCCCTTGAGGTTAACGGCCAGAAGGTTGCCGACATTGCCGACATTGCCAACGTGAGTTTTGTGGATGTGAGCACCCTGCCCTTCACCATTGTTGACTCCAAGGGTGAATATGTGGTTGCGGAGCAGGCTGTACCCACCATGTTCCGCGCTGTGGGCACCACTACCGGGGCGCCTAACGAATATGCGTTCGGCACAGTGGAAGCTACCGAGCCGGCCGGTCTGGCGGAGGGCACTTACGGCATTTACCTTGCACTTGCCCCCGGCGCCATGAATGCGGGTGGTGTGAGTGACCTTGCCGCGGATGCCGGCAGTTATCAAATAAAGCTTTACACATATGTTGACGGTCAGGCTGTGGATTCAGTGGCAACTGTAACGGCCGGTTCAATCAAATATGACTGGAAGCCGCAGCGTCAACGCCTAACCATCAACATCGACGCCACATTCAGCGACGGCACCGTGCTTCACTCGGAATACACGGGCAAGCCTGTTGACGTGAGCTCTGTGGGCGCTATGGTTCCCGCCAAGCGTTACTCCAACGAGATTGAGATGATTAATCCTGCCGGGACGGGCTCAACATCTTACCCGATTGAATCAATTACGGTTACCAAGCTGACTCCGAGCCAGTGGAGCTCATCGAAATACACGCTTCGCATAACGTTCAACGCGCCAACATTCGGTGCCAACAGTGTGAAACTTGAAGTAATTGCTGATGAGGTTGTGAACAAGGGTAACATTAACATGGCCACAGTTGACAACGGTTGCTATGCATTCTATGCCAATACCATTCAGCTACATGCTTCAAACCCCAACGACAGCGCTGACGCATGGAAAAACCACCCGAAGGACGGATGGCTCAACGTAAGCCAGGAGGGTGACGTGTACAAGGTTCACATAGAGGTGACCAATTATTACACCATGAATGGCAGCACAGGCGGCACAGGCGAAAAGATTGTACTGAACTGGGAAGGCGCCGCAAATTAACAACTAAAAATCGTTCCATAAGCCCGGGGAGCCAAAAGCCTCTCCGGGTTTTTATAAATCATGGCTTGACCGCGGATAAAAAAGTGTCCCGGCGGCAGATGCTTTTGTAAAAATGGAAAAAATATTGTAACTTTGTGCGCTATATCGCCGCGGTGTGTCCCAACGCCAACGGCGACACAGTGACAAATAATTGCAAATAAGTAATTTACATAACAATAATTAATGGCAACCTTAGAGAAAATCAGAAGCAAATCAGTGCTTTTGCTCATCATCATCGGTGCTGCGCTATTAGCGTTCATTATCGGTGACTTCTTTAATTCGAGCCGGACATTGTTCGGTTCGGGAACGACCGTCGCCAAAGTAGACGGCACATCAATTGATTTCCAGCAGTTCCAAAACCAGATGGAGGCAGCCAGCCAGCAGGCACAGGCCCAGGGTCAGAAAGTGGACCAGGCCGTGCTTCAGCAGCAGGTGCTCAACCAAATGATTGCCCAGACTCTTTTTGACGAAGAGATTGAGGCACTTGGACTGACAGTTACCAATCAGGAACTTACCGACGCTATGCTTGGCGCACATTCGCAGGGCTTCAACGCCATGATAATGCAAATGTCGCAGGGCCAGCTTAGCGCTCAGCAGTTCCATGACATGGTTATGAATCCTCAGAAATATCAGCTCCAGCCGGAGCAGTCGGCGCAGTATCGCCAAATGTGGCTGCAGTATGAGAAGGAGATGGAGCAGCGTTTGCTCCAGAACAAATTCGGCAACCTGTTCAACGGTACCCTCGTGGCCAACAAGCTCGATGCCAAAGCTCTTTATGATGAATCGGCCAACACCCAGAAGGTGGTTTACGCTCTGAAGCCATTCTCGGCCATTGCCGACAATGATCCGAAGGTGGCCGTTACCGACGAAGAGATTCAGGCCGAATGGAACAAGACCAAGAAACAATATGAAATCAACGAGGAGGTTCGCGATGTGAATTACATAACCGTGAACATCCAGCCCTCGGCCGCTGACGTTACAAAGGGTGAGACCCGCGTTAACGACCTTATCAGCGCTTTGAACAGCAAGCCCGGCACTGAAGGCCTTGAAGGATTTGATGAATTTGTGAGCAGCCGCTCGACTGTTCCCGCAAGCCGCATCAACGACCGCAAACTGCGTCAGTTCGTTGACTCGGCCGCAGTTGGTTCAGCCAAAATCATTAACCGCGTGGGCAACAACTTCAACATTGCCAAGCTTCTTTCCCGCGACTCTCAGGTGGACTCTGTAAACATTGACGTTGTACAGGTGACCGGCAACAAGGCTCAGGTTGACTCAGTGATTATGGCCCTTAACGGAGGGACATCGCTTGAGGATGTTCAGAAGAAATTCGCAGCGAACATAGCAGGCATGCAGGACAGCGCATGGGTGTCGCTCGTTGACCCCTCGCTGGTTACAATGAAAGATGCGTTGGCCACGAAAGCCACCGGCACCTTCTTCATGCCTGACACCACTTATAACTATGACCAGCCTCAGGGTACGAGCCTGGTTCGCATCAACAATCGCCGCGCAGCCGTTCCGGTGGTTGAGATTGCAGCTATCGACTACACCATCGACCCCTCGAACGCCACAATCAATGAGCTTCAGTACAAGCTTCAGGATTACATTAACAAAAACACTACCGCCGCCGACTTTGCAGCCAACGCCATAAAGAACGGATTGCAGGTGTTCCCCGCACAGGTAACCACTTCAACTCCGCAGGTGGCCGGCGTTGCCGACACCCGTGCTGCTGTGCGCTGGGCTCTCAAGGCCAAGAAGGGTGAGGTTTCGCCCGTGTTCGGCGATGAGAACACCGGAGTGTTTATTGCCGTTGCCCTTAACGATATTTACAAGGACTATCTTCCCGCAACCGACCCGCAGGTTAAGAAGATGCTTACCAACAAGCTGATGAACGACAAGAAGGCCGCTGCGCTGATTGCCCAGTATAACGGCAAAGCCAAGGATGTTGCCGGCTATGCCCAGGCCATGAACGTGAAAGCCGACACTGCCGCAGTGAACTTTGCCCAGTTCTCGATGAACAGCTATCCTGACTACGTTGGCCCGCAGGTTGCCGGCAAGCTTTACGGAGCTAAGAAGGGCGCTATGTTCGGTCCGACTCAGGCTTCGAACGGCGTTGTTGTGATGCAGGTTGTTGACGTTGAACCCAACGGCCGCCCGTACAACTTTGAGGAAAGCTCGGCTGCATTTGCACGCACCCGCGGTGCCGATGCTCTTGGCCAGATGCTTCCCGCAGTGCTGATGGGCAACAAGAAGGTGAAGAACAACCTACTTGACTTCTATCGCGACTAAAAGCAGGGCCCCCGTAAAGAGCCGATGCATTTGAACAATATCCCGTGCCGGGCGACAGAGACACTTCTGCCGCCCGGTTCGTGTTATCAGGAGAATGGGGAGGAGTCCGATGGGGAGGTCCGCGAGGAGAACCGTCGGCGGGGGGGGGGAAGCAAGGGCGGAAAGGGAAATTGAGGGGTGGAGCACAGATGGGGAATAAATTTATGAGGATAAATGCGGAAAGGTTGGGGAAATAGTTGTAACTTTGCAAGGTTTCCACCCAAGAGATCATGCGAAACCGCCAAAGCAAAAACCAATTAAACCAATCATCGCATGCACAATCACTTAACGGCAGTGCTGGAATTAGAGGACGGCACACGCTTCAAGGGAAAGTCGTTTGGGTTCAGCGGCCCGGCATCGGGCGAGGTGGTGTTCAACACCGCCATGACGGGTTATCCGGAGAGTCTGACCGACCCATCGTATGAAGGACAAATTCTGGTAACAACTTATCCGCTTCTTGGTAATTACGGGGTTCCTCCGCAAGGCGAAAAGAACGATGTGAGCGAATTTTACGAGAGCTCGCGGATTCACTGCCGTGCCATTGTGGCACAGGATTATTCGTGGACTCACTCACACTGGCTGGCCGAGCGTTCGCTGGCCGACTGGCTCAAGGAGGAGAAGATTCCGGGAATTTATGACATTGACACACGCGCTCTGACAAAACATTTGCGCAACTGCGGCTCCATGCTGGGGCGCATTATGGTTGACGGCGAGGAGGCTCCGGAGTTTTACAATCCGAATTTGGAGAATCTTGTTGCCAAAGTGAGTGTTGACAAGGTGGAGGTTCACGGCGATGGCCGGAAGACGGTGGTGCTTGTGGACTGCGGAGTGAAGCATAACATTATCCGCTGCCTTACCCGAAGGGGTGTGAGAGTGGTGCTTGTGCCGTGGGATTACGACTTCAACAGCATTGAGCACGACGGTATTTTCATTTCCAACGGTCCGGGCAATCCTGACATGGTGGATGCCACGGTGACACACCTGCGCAAGGCGCTTGAAGGCGACAAACCTATTTGCGGAATTTGCATGGGGAATCAACTGCTTGCGCGAGCCGCGGGAGCATCGACATTCAAGCTGAAATATGGCCACCGGAGCCATAACCAACCGGTGCGCCGCGTTGGGACGGACAAGTGTTACGTAACATCGCAGAACCATGGATTCGCTGTTGACACCGCGACACTGCCTGACGACTGGGAGCCGCTGTTCACAAACATGAACGACGGCACGAACGAGGGTATCAGGCACAAGACGAAGCCTTTCTTTTCGGCCCAGTTCCACCCCGAGGCGAGCAGCGGTCCGAAGGACACGGAATTTCTTTTCGACGAATTCATTTCACTCCTTTAATCCCCATAAATTCCAACAGATTATGAGTAAAGAAACATGCACACATAAGGACACTTCAATACGCAAAGTGCTTCTACTTGGAAGCGGCGCACTGAAAATTGGCGAAGCGGGCGAGTTTGATTACAGCGGCTCGCAGGCACTGAAAGCCATGAAGGAGGAGGGGATTGAAACTGTGCTTATCAACCCCAACATTGCCACTGTGCAGACCTCGGAGGGTGTTGCCGACAAAATTTATTTTCTGCCTGTTACTCCCGAGTTTGTGGAGGCGGTTATACGCCGCGAACGTCCCGAGGGGATTCTGCTGGCTTTCGGAGGGCAGACGGCACTGAACTGCGGCGTGGAACTGTACAAGGCCGGAGTTCTCGAGCGCTACGGAGTGAAGGTGCTCGGCACTCCGGTGCAGGCCATAATGGACACGGAGGACCGCGAGCTGTTTGTGGCGAAGCTTGACGAGATTGGCGTGAACACCATCAAGAGCCATGCCGTGGAAACGGTGGCCGATGCTTGCACAGCGGCGAGCCGGCTGGGCTATCCGGTGATTGTGAGGGCCGCATACGCTTTGGGCGGCCTGGGCAGCGGGTTCTGCGACAACGAGGAGGAGCTTGTGGCTCTGACCGAAAAAGCACTTTCATTTTCGCCGCAAGTGCTTGTGGAGAAATCGCTGAAGGGGTGGAAAGAGGTGGAATATGAAGTGGTTCGTGACCGCTTTGACAACTGCATAACGGTGTGCAACATGGAGAATTTCGACCCGTTAGGCATTCACACCGGGGAGTCGATTGTGGTTGCGCCGTCGCAAACTCTCACCAACGAGGACTATCACTACCTGCGTAAGTTGGCCATTAAAATAATTCGCCACATAGGCATTGTGGGCGAGTGCAACGTGCAGTATGCCTTTGACCCTGATTCAATGGATTACAGGGTGATTGAGGTGAATGCCCGATTGAGCCGCTCGTCGGCTCTGGCATCGAAAGCCACGGGCTATCCGCTTGCGTTTGTCGCTGCCAAGCTCGGGCTGGGCTACGGTCTTTTCGACTTGCGAAATGCCGTGACCAAACAAACGTCGGCATTCTTTGAACCGGCGCTGGATTATGTTGTGTGCAAGATTCCGCGTTGGGACCTCGGGAAGTTCCACGGGGTGCGCCGCGAAATAGGCTCGTCGATGAAATCGGTTGGCGAGGTCATGGCCATAGGCCGCACCTTTGAGGAAGCTATTCAAAAGGGCCTCAGAATGATAGGCCAGGGCATGCATGGTTTTGTGGCCAATCCCGGAATTGAGTTCGACAATATTGACGAAGCACTTGAGCGCCCCACCGACAAGCGCATTTTTGCCATTTCTCAGGCCATGCTCGCGGGGATGGAGATTGAACGTATTCACAGGCTCACGAGCATTGACCGGTGGTTTTTGAGCCGGTTGCAAAACATTGTGGAGACTTTCCGCGACATTGAAAAGTGCAACGGTGTGCAGGCTCTGACTCCTGAACTGCTGCGCACGGCCAAGCAGCAGGGATTTTCCGATTTCCAGATTGCGCGTACCTGCGCCACACCGGCTCAGGCACTTGCCGTGAGGGCGATGCGCAAGCAGTTGGGAATTGTGCCGGTGGTGAAGCAGATTGACACCTTAGCGGCTGAATATCCGGCTATGACCAACTATCTTTACCTGACCTATAACGGCACGGAGAATGACGTTGACTATGAGGACGATCAGCGCTCGGTGGTGGTTCTCGGATCGGGCGCTTACAGAATTGGCAGCTCGGTTGAGTTCGACTGGTGTTCGGTGAACGCGCTGCTCACGGTGAAGAAGGAGGGGTGGCGCTCGGTGATGATAAACTACAATCCGGAAACAGTTTCCACGGACTATGATATTTGCGACCGGCTGTACTTCGACGAGCTTACTTATGAGCGCGTTATGGACATTCTGGACCTTGAGCGTCCGCACGGGGTGATTCTGTCGGTTGGCGGCCAGATTCCGAACAATCTTGCCACGCGGCTTGATGAAGCGCACGTGAGGATACTGGGGACGTCGGCCAAGAGCATTGACAATGCCGAGGACCGCAACAAATTCTCGGCCATGCTTGACCGGTTGGGCATTGACCAACCGCGATGGCGCGAGCTGACAAGTTTTGAAGACATCAACACGTTCATTGAACAGGTTGGTTTTCCGGTGCTTGTGCGCCCAAGCTATGTGCTTTCGGGTGCGGCCATGAACGTTTGCTCCAACACCGATGAGCTTCACCGGTTCCTGCAGTTGGCGGCCAACGTGTCGAAAGAGCACCCGGTTGTGGTTACGGAATTTATCCAGGAAGCGAAAGAGATTGAGATGGATGCCGTGGCAGACAGCGGCAACATTGTGGTGTATGCCATCTCGGAACACATTGAGTTTGCGGGGGTGCACTCGGGCGACGCCACCATCCAGTTCCCGCCCCAAAAGCTTTATGTGGAAACCATGCGCCGCATAAAGAAAGTCAGCTCATTGATTGCCAAGGCACTTAACATATCGGGGCCGTTCAACATACAGTTCCTGGCCAAGGACAATGATATTAAGGTGATTGAGTGTAATCTGCGTGCATCGCGCTCCTTCCCGTTCGTTTCGAAAGTGCTCAAAATCAACTTCATTGATCTGGCAACCAAAATAATGCTCGGACTGCATCCGGAGCGTCCGTCGAAGGACTTGTTTGACCTTGACTATGTTGGGGTGAAGGCGTCGCAGTTCAGTTTCTCGCGACTGCAGGGTGCCGACCCGGTGTTGGGCGTTGACATGTCGTCGACAGGCGAGGTTGGATGTCTCGGCACCACCACCTCCGAGGCCGTGCTTAAGGCCATGCTTTCCGTGGGCTTGCGCGTTCCGCGCACCGACAAGGGAATCCTGCTTTCAACGGGCAGCGCCAAGCAAAAGGCATCGATGCTTGAAAGCGCACAGATTCTTGCCAACTCCGGCTACACCATCTACGCCACCGGAGGAACTCACCGTTTCCTGCTTGACAATGGAGTTCCATCCGTGAGAGTTTACTGGCCGTCGGAAACCGGGCGCGAGCCACAGGCTCTGGACTTGCTCCATGAGAAAGCGATTGACCTTGTGGTGAATATCCCCAAAAACCTCACTCCCACGGAGTTGGGCAACGGTCACAGAATCCGTCGTGCGGCCATTGACCTCAACGTGCCTCTCCTTACCAACTCACGCCTGGCTTCGGCGTTCATAAAAGCTTTCACTGAGCTTAGCTCGGCTCCGATTGACATACGTTCTTGGGATGAGTATTGACAAATGAATTCCGAGACTAAAAAAATGACACTCGTGCAGCTGTTTAACAGTTCCATTGCAATGCTTACGCCCCATTTCGGTGCAAGTGAGGCACGTTGGCTTGTCCGCACGGCAATGGAACATCTCAACGGCTATTCGCTCACCGACATTGCACTACGGGGCGATTCGGAAGCCACCGGTTGGTTGCGTGGGAAAATGCGGGAGGTTATTCACAGGCTGCTCACCGATGAACCTATCCAGTACATTTTTTCGGAAGCCAGCTTCTATGGCTTGAAGTTGAAAGTGACTCCGGCCACCCTTATACCCCGGCCGGAGACAGCCGAGTTGGTTGACATGGTGGTGAAGGAGCATGACGGACAGCCGGATTTGCGGGTGCTTGACGCCTGCACCGGCTCAGGATGCATTGCCATTGCATTGGCCCGGAATCTACCATTTGCCCGCGTGGATGCTTTTGATGTGAGCGCCGAGGCTCTTGAAGTGGCTCGGGAGAACAACCACACGCTGAAAACGAATGTGGACTTTTTCCAGGCCGATGCGCTTGCATTACCGGAGCCGGAGGAAAGAAGTTACGACATTATTGTGTCCAACCCGCCTTACATTGCCGAACATGAACAAGCCGCTATGGAGCCGAACGTGTTGAACCACGAACCTCACATTGCCCTGTTTGTGCCTGACAATGATCCGCTTAAGTTCTACAAAGCCATTGCCGGATATGCGCAGAAGGCGCTGAAAAACGGCGGCATGATTTATTTTGAACTGAACCCTCTTTACGCTGATGAACTTGCGCGGTGGATGAAGGGGTGCGGATGGCAAGACGTTCAGATTTTTACTGATTCACAGAAGCATAAACGCTTCATGAGCGCAACATTAAGCGTATGAAAAAGCCAATGTCGGAACAAGCTGCCACGCAATGGCTTGAAGAGTTGTGTGCGCGGTCGGAACAGTGTCGCTATGACCTTGCACAAAAGCTCTACAAGAAAGGAGTGTCTCAGGAAACGGCAGCTACAATTCTCAATCACCTTGAGGAACAAGGGTTTGTGAATGAGTTGCGATTTGCGTGTGCCTTTGTGCGGGATAAGTATCGCTTTGACCGGTGGGGCAGAAAAAAAATTGTCAGCTCACTGATGTTGAAGCGTATCAGCCGCGATTCCATTGACAAGGCGCTTAAAGAAATTGACATTAAGCAATATGGACTCAACTGCTACAACCTGTTACAGTCCAAGCGGCGACAGCTCAATAAGATAACGGATCCGTACGATGTAAAGCAGCGGCTGTTGCGCTTTGCCGCGGGCCGGGGTTACGAACCCGGCCTCATCATAAAACTGCTTGACAACCCCAAACTATGGGATGGGGAGGAGTAGTTCAGCGGTGGTGGGGCGACTTGTGCTCCATGGTCTACCCGAATTGCTGCGAAGTGTGCTCGGCGCCGCTCGTTGAGGGTGAGCGCGTGATGTGCCTTCAATGCAATTACGAAATGCCGCGATGCAACATTCACACGGACGATTTCAACACCCTGCACAAGCGTCTGGCAGGACACGCTCCCATTGAACGGGCGGCCGGTTTTTTCTTTTATTACCGCGGCTCGCCTTACACAGCAATGATTCATGCGGCGAAGTACAACGGACGGCCACGCTTGGGACGGGAATTGGCTGAAATGTTTGCCCGGGAGATTGAAGCGGACGGATTTTTCAACGGCATAGACTTGATTCTCCCCGTGCCGCTCCACCGCGTGAAACTCATCAAGCGAGGCTACAATCAGTCAGCCCATATAGCCGCAGGAATCAGTAACGCAACAGGTATCAGGACAGCTAACAATTTGATTGCCAAGCATGCGCATGCCACTCAAACCCGCCGCAACGCGTTTCAGCGATGGAAAAATGCAAAGGGAATTTACGATGTGGAGAATTCCGGAGAGCTTGCAGGAAAGCATGTGCTTGTTGTTGACGATGTGATAACCACCGGTGCCACAATGCTGGCCTGCTGCGAAGCCATTCACCGGGCATCGCCCTCAACCACCATCAGTGTCTTGTCATTAGGAGTAACCGAACTTCAATAAGCTAAAAAGGCATCGGAAGAGAATTTCCGATGCCTTTTATAAAGATTATTATGCGTTATTCGGCTATTACTTTTTGAGGCCGCATGAGGCGCACTTCTCCGATATTTCGGTGAAGAAGTCGTTGCCCTTGTCGTCCACAAGGATGAATGCGGGGAAGTCCTCGACTTCAATTTTCCAGATGGCTTCCATGCCGAGTTCGGGATATTCGAGCAATTCCACTTTCTTGATGCTGTTTTGAGCAAGAATGGCAGCAGGACCGCCGATTGAGCCGAGATAGAAACCACCGTGCTTGTGACATGCGTCGGTAACTTGCTTGCTGCGGTTGCCCTTGGCAATCATTATCATGGAGCCACCGGCAGCCTGGAACTGGTCAACGTAGGGGTCCATGCGTCCGGCAGTGGTGGGGCCGAATGAGCCTGAAGGCAGTCCTTTGGGGGTCTTGGCGGGGCCGGCATAGTAAATTGGGTGGTCCTTAAGATATTGAGGCATGGGCTCGCCACGGTCAAGGCGCTCTTTAATCTTGGCATGGGCAATGTCGCGACCCACAATGATGGTTCCGTTGAGCGACAGGCGTGTTGAAACTGGATATTTGCTCAATTCGGCAAGAACTTCGGGCATGGGACGATTAAGGTCGATTTTAACCACTTCGCCCTCACCTTCCTTACGCATTGATTCGGGGATGAGTTCACCGGGATTGGCATCGAGTTTCTCAATCCACAAGCCCTCGCGGTTAATTTTAGCTTTGACGTTGCGGTCGGCCGAGCAGCTGACACCGAGACCAACGGGGCAGGAAGCGCCGTGGCGCGGAAGGCGAATCACGCGAATGTCGTGAGCAAAATATTTACCGCCGAACTGGGCACCGAGACCGATTTTGCGGGTTGCCTCAAGCAGTTCCTTTTCAAGTTCATGGTCGCGGAAGGCATGACCGAGTTCGTTGCCTTTGGAAGGAAGATTGTCGTAATACTTAACAGAAGCCTTCTTCACAGTGGCAAGATTCATTTCGGCCGAAGTACCGCCAATCACAATTGCAATGTGGTAAGGAGGACATGCGGCGGTGCCAAGTGTCTTCATCTTCTCAACGAGGAAGGGAACAAGAGTCTTGGGGTTGATCAGGGCCTTTGTTTCTTGATAAAGATAGGTTTTGTTGGCCGAGCCGCCGCCCTTGGCCACGTAAAGGAACTTGTATTCCATGCCGTCGACGGCGTAAAGGTCAATCTGTGCGGGGAGGTTGCAACCGGTGTTCACCTCGTCGTACATGTTGAGAGGAGCATTCTGCGAGTAGCGCAGGTTATTTTCGGTGTATGTGTCGTAGACGCCTTTGGAAATTTTTTCCTCATCGCCACCGCCGGTCCACACCTGCTGGCCTTTTTTACCCATCACTATGGCTGTACCGGTATCCTGACAGAAGGGGAGCTGGCCTTTGGCGGCCACTTCAGCGTTTCTGAGCATTGTAAGAGCCACAAACTTGTCGTTGGCGCTTGCTTCGGGGTCATGGAGAATCTTGGCCACCATTTCGTTATGTTCGCGGCGGAGCATGAACGCATTGTCGTGAGTGGCCTGACGGGTGAGCACTGTGAGAGCTTCGGGGTCAACGACAAGCATTTCGCGGTCGCCCCACTTTTCAACTTTCACGTAGTCAGATGTCAGAAGATAATATTCAGTGGTGTCCGGCGACATGGGGAACATTTCCTGATATTTGAACGGTTTCGTTGCCATAAATAATTAGTTAGATAGATTTATTGAGTGTTAATTGCCACAAATTTAATGATTATTTTTCAGATTATAAAATATGAATTCAAGAGCCTTTCAAATAATATGAGGCTCTTGAAATCTGTTAGAGATGTTTTTTATGGGGAAAATCAGCGGGTGATTCGGGAGAAGCCGGCGGGGATGTCGGTGGAAAAGTCCATGAGTTTTCCGGTTGTGGGATGGACAAATTTCAGTGTGCGGGCGTGCAGGGCAAGACGATGTAAGGGCGATGCCTCGGCGCCATATTTACGGTCGCCCGAAATGGGGTGACCGAGGTCTTTGAAGTGCACGCGGATTTGATTTTTGCGACCGGTGTCGAGTTCCACCTCCATGAGTGAGAACTTACCGTTGCTCTGCAAGGTCTTGTAACGGGTAACGGCAAGCTGGCCTTTGGCAGGGTCGTCGGTGGAATAGACCTCATATTGCGAGTTTTCAACAAGGTAACTC
>JAMPBC010000001.1:517456-584903 GCA_023666905.1 Bacteroides sp.
TGCTCAATGGCTGACCGCCTCAGCGTTAACATATATTATGGGACAGGCTCTAAATCCGTCACAACCTCACGCCAATGCCGAGCATAAGATTCTGCGGAGCTTTGAAATCGCCAAGGCGGTAGCCTACGTTCAGATACACGTTTCGCGACACGAACGTTTTAAGCGCCAGCGACTGATAGAATCGTTTCTCACCTTTGGGGCGCAAGAAATCGTAGCCCACTCCTGCATTGACAGAAAATATAGGCATTGTAAGTTCGGCATGGGCTGAAACGCCAACACTTATCTGCTTGCCAAATGGCGGGCGCTTGAATTTGATGCCGCTGCCCGTGGTACCCTCAATCCAGTAAGGATCAAGATCGGCGCTCTCATCCCACTGCAGATCGAGCGATGGTCCCACAGCCACGTAGCGGTTGAGTTTCCGCAAAGGGGAGAACTGCAGGCCCACCACCCCGAATTTTCCGGGACAAACCTGCGGATCTTCTCTTGCGTAGGACACCCGCTTGCGCCATGCACCGTATGCCATAATGTCGTATATCCATCGGCCTCTGTCGGCCTCCTCCTCAAGCCATGAAGGCGCCTCTCCATTATGCGGCTGAGGATTTATGGCGTAAGCAACCCCAAACGTCGCGCCTATTGAGTTAACACCTCCATTGGGCAGGGACGTGTTTCCATTGGAATAGTGTGTGGCATTGAGACCAACTGAAAGCGTCCAGCGAGGCGACAATGCATAGTGAAGCTTCACGCCCAAACCAAGTAAGGCGGTGACCGGCGTGCTGACGGCTTCATTATCGTCGGCAGTTTCTTCATCATAATGCTTCCAACCAAAAGCGGCTCCGAAACGCCATTCGTAGCCCAGCAACAGGCGTGGAGAAAAATGGACTATGGGAGCTCCCTGATAAATATAGGCCGTAGCAGGAGTTCCCAGGATGGAATTAGCGAAAAAGGTGTTCATGCCCAAACCAACGCCTTGATAAGTCCCCGGGAATAGCAACCCCTCTTTTGACTTGGACGAGAAACTGAAATCGGCTCGCATGTCACCTGAAAAGCTCGTGTTGATTCTCTTCTTCTCATTGTTGTGCCCATCCAAAAAACTGTTTGTGCCTGGAACCCATGCGGGATTTGTCTCCGCACCAACGCGCCATGAAAGTGAACGGGAAAAACTCGACGGGATGGAATCGTGTGGCTCGGCCAAACATACCGCGCATGACATTGCCACTGAAAGCAAACAAGCTGTTAAACGTTTCAAATTCATGGCTCAAGTAATTTTGTTTCAATCTCATAACTTATCGGCTGCCCCAGTATCATTGTGCCGGTAACAATCCAATCAATGTCGGTGTTCGGCATCCTCACAGTGGTAACGTAACCGGTTTTAAGGACGGCGTATGTCATGGTAATCTCCACTGTCACTGATGAGTTTGGGGGCACCTCCACGTAAGCTTTTTCCTCAACATCAACCACGCGGGAATTAAACGACGTGGCTCTTCCTATTGTGGCTTCGAGCTCTTCAGTTTGATATATTGTCCAGTTGCCGTCTTTGAAATACGGCACATTGACAACGCCGCATGCCCTGTTGCTCCAGTCATCATCCTCATCCGGTGTTAGAATAAGCGCGGATGGGGCTTCTTTGTAAGGATATATAATGGTTTTGATTGTCTGCGCGGAGTTGTTATGGACGGTCTGCCGAATGCTCCTCGATGTTTCAGTTGTTGTTACATACTCATCAATGAAGTAGTAGAAATCATGAATTTCCAAAGGTTTACCTACGCCAATTTCAATTTCCACAATCCTCATTTCAAATTCATAATTGAAATACAATCGTAGATTGACCGGGGAGCTATAAGCATTGTTGAGCGCAATAATCTCAGCCTCATCATCTTTGAGATTCAATTCAACAGCAAAAAATCTTGAAGTGAACATCACTTTCTCCACCTCATCAATGTTTTTCGGATAATTGATGACTTCGCCATTATGGCCGTAATAAGTGGTTTCCTGCATCCAGTCAATGCCATAATCATCTCCGAAATCAATGCTTTTCAATCCTTTCTTGTAGAAGTTTATGGTTTTTGAACCATTATTACCCTCCAAACTGATTGTTGTCTCCATTTCAGGGACAGGCTCCACGAAAATATCGCTGTTGCACGCAGCCATCAGTACGCACCCGAGAATACAAATCGGGAACCGCAGGTTATTTAATGTGTGTCTTTTCATTTCGCTTCAAAGTGTAGATAGTAATCTTCAAGGCCATAATCCTCATCAGGAAGTTCGTGCAGAAGGAGAATGCGGGTGGTTTTGTTCTCCCAGAACTTCACCGCTTCAACCCCCTCGGTTGGCAGGCATTTGAATGACTCAACTCTTCCCAAGGCACTCACTCCTGCGCCAATGATATCAGCCATCAATTTAATAAGTGCATCCTGTTTTGCCAACAAAAATTCCTTCTCGGGGACAGCGTTCTTATTCCAAACATTGATGTGGGCATAGCGCGTTCCATTTTTTTCTTGAGTGTGCCCGGCCTGATACTCGTACCGGGAATCTAACTGACAATAAATTCCGGTATTGCCCGGATTCTGCAGTACTACGCTACCCTCATTCCAATCATAGCATAAGAAATCACGCTCATACAGATATGTTGTGAGCGAAGTTGAATAAATCACCTCTCCGTGCCTGTACCCTTTTAGTTGATGCTTTACCTCGCCACTTTTGAAGAAATGAGTGCTCCACTGCGATGAGAAATGCTCTTCAGCTGAAGTTGCTGTGTTTCGCCGCTCGTAAATACGCACTGTGTTCGGGAACCCATCGGCACACCACACAATGGAGTCATAGGGCTGAGTGAACTCCGGAAATCCAAAAACCTGGTGGCGGCCATAGAAATCAGTGATTCGATAGGTAATGTTATCGAACGGGGCCGGCGCACCGAAATCATCATTCATGAATGGCATCAACGAACCCTGCACAAGTTTGAACTTGTAGTTATCAGCCAACTCTTCAGCGCCCGGTTCCGGAACAAGCTCACCAAACGACCTCTCGACATGTAAAATTGTATTCACTACTTCTTTTCCGTGCATAGCCGAAATTGTGATTTGATCCCATGCCGGCTCCCGTCCGGAAGCATCTTCGGGGAAATGGCATTTCACCATCCGCCCCTCGACCGTGAAAACACCCCAACCGCAATCGTACGTATTGGAGCCATTAATGCCTATGGGGTGAAGATTGTCGTAATTATTGCAGATGAGAGTTATATCTCCGCCCTTGTAATTAACTTCAACATGCAGTTTGCAGACGGCATCAAGCACGCAGTCATATTTAATATTGTCCGGCGATTGATTGTCAACCGACCAACACATCCGGTCGGACATCTCATCGTTGTCGCCCGAGCACGATGAAAAGCAAAATGCCATCATAGCAAAAATCGTGACAAACAGTTTATTCATTGTTTTCTATGTGTAAAATTGTGATATTTTCTTATCTTTAAAATGCAAAATTAGCGCTAAAATAATCAATAACTCTCAACAAATGTTGAAACGCACCATTTTTAACACTATTTTTCCTGCTATTTTTGAGAAAAATTGCAGGAGATCTTGTGAGTGAGGCGGGAATTGGCTAATTTTGTTCTACGGGTAGGATGCTACCACCAAGAAGTTTTTTTGCTGAAAATAATGTCAAGATGCCGCTAATCATGCCAAATGGATTTTATTAATCTCACATTTCCAATATTCCTTTCAATAGTATTCGGTGTATATTGGCTTGCGCTTTCCAGCAGGCTAAAGGCTCAAAATGTGTGGTTGCTTATGGCAAGCTATCTGTTTTACGGCTGGTGGGATTGGCGATTTCTTTTTCTAATTATTCTCACCTCGGCCTCTACTTATTTATGTGCCATTCAAATGGAGCGTAACCGTGGACGGCAAGTGTCTGGCTATGGGGCAATAAATCTTGCCATACTCTTCATTTTCAAATATCTCAACTTTTTCGGAGAGAATTTCGCCAGATTGTTTTCCATGTTTGGATGTAATTTGGACTGGTTCACACTTGACATTCTTCTTCCCGTTGGAATCAGTTTCTATTCGTTCCAGGCCATTGGCTACACGGTCGACGTGTATCGTGGGCAAACAGTTCCTTGCCGCGATGTTGTTACATTCTTTACGTTCATTGCCTATTTTCCGCAACTCGTAGCAGGACCTGTTGAGCGTGCCAACCTACTTCTCCCTCAATTACAAACCAAACGTGAGTGGGATTATTGGCAATCCGTCATATCATCTCCACTATCTTTATACTTTTTTCCGAGCATCAACAAATGCCGATTTCTTCAAGAACCGGCTCCCATACATCATTGATGGAAAAGCACACGACAATGCACACAATCGATTATTCGAACCGCAGCCAATAATCTACGAACCGGCGTGCAACCGGGAACTCGTGCCTGAGTTTGACCTGATGATCAGCACAAATCCCCGGTGTTATTATTCGATGTTTCCACTCATGGCGTCACCGGATACCGTTTCAATATCGCCTATTGTATTGAATCCCGGTAAACTTGAGGCTTTGCGCAGCGTTGCCCATGTTATCAAACGTAGAGGCACCGAATACAAATTGTTCAAGGAGGCCGACGTTGGCAGATACTATGCCTTTTATGGCAAAGCATCCGATTGTTTTTTAATCCGGATGAAGAATGGCGACAAATACGTTCTCGGTTGTGAGAATCCCGGCGCGATGGTTGATTATATCAAATCGACAATGAAGAAATAAGCTCTCTTCACTGTCGGAACCTATTATTAATCCACGTTGTCGAGCGTGTGGCCCATGCGCTCTTTCTTGGTGCGCATATAACGCAGATTGTAGTCGTTGGGCAGTATTTCTATGGGTACATTCTCCGATACAGAAAGTCCATAACCTTCAAGACCAATACGTTTCACGGGATTATTGGTGAGAAGACGCATTTTTTTAACGCCGATTCTGCGCAAAATCTGTGCGCCCACTCCGTAATCACGTTCGTCGGCCTTGTGACCGAGGTGCAGGTTGGCGTCAACGGTGTCAAGGCCCTCTTCCTGAAGTTTATAGGCTTTGATTTTATCCATCAGACCAATGCCTCTTCCCTCTTGATTGAGATAGAGCACAACGCCCCTACCCTCCTTTTCTATCATTTGCATGGCACGGTGAAGCTGCTCACCGCAATCGCAACGCTTTGATCCGAAAATATCGCCTGTTGCACACGATGAATGAACTCGTACCAACACAGGTTCGTCAGTGGTTACATCACCTTTTATCAGAGCTATGTGTTCCAACCCATTGTTGGTTTGACGGAAGGGTATCAGGCGGAAGTGTCCATAAGCCGTGGGCATGTCCACCTCTTCACCCTCCTCGACAAGCGACTCGGTGCGCAGTCGGTAGGCAATCAAGTCGCGTATGGATATGAGTTTCAATCCCCACTCTTCGGCCTTTTTCTTCAGCTGCGGCAGCCTGGCCATGGTGCCGTCGGGATTGAGAATCTCAATCAACGTAGCTGCGGGCTGAAGACCGGCAAGGCGCGCCAAGTCTATACCTGCTTCGGTGTGTCCGGGACGACGGAGCACGCCTTCATCTTGAGCATACAGCGGGTGCACATGGCCGGGACGACCAAAGTCGGATGGTTTTACATCAGGATTGGCCAAAGCGCGAATGGTTGCTGCACGGTCGTGAGCCGACACACCGGTGGTGCATCCCGGGAGCAAGTCAACCGTTATGGTGAATGGGGTTCCCAACATGGAGGTGTTATCTTCCACCTGATGTGTGAGGTTCAACTCACGGCAACGGGAAATGGTGAGCGGTGCACACAGTTCGCCTCGAGCGTTGGTAATCATGAAATTCACATGCTCGGGGGTCACTTTCTCCGCTGCCATAATGAGGTCGCCTTCATTTTCGCGATCCTCATCGTCGACAACAATCACAAACCGGCCTTGACGGAATGACTCAATTGCTTCCTCAATAGTGTCAAGTTTAATGTTGGGAGTTTCCATATCTATTTGTATTTCTTTTTGTTCTTTGGAATATTATTCTACCATAACTGTTTGGGTTGTCAGTTAGGCTCGTTAAACGAATCGGGGTCGGCTTTACCAAGCAGTTCCTCAAGTTGTTTAGACACCGATATAATGGTTTGCAGCTCGTGACGGAGACTGTCAAGTTGATAAAGTCCGGCAAAATAAACGGCAAGCCCGACGGGGAAAATTACAATTGCCGCCCAGGCAACACGACGATAGTTCGTGGGATGATACAACCACAAACTTCGCAAAATGGGGAAATCCATCAGCTTGTTTATGACCAATTTGGAACGGCTATTGGAAATGTAAGCCACCGTGTTCTCCAGCTCAGCTGAAAGTTTTTTCAGTTCAGTGCGTGAGTAACCGTTCAACCAATAATCCGTGTACGATGGCCGTCGGGGATGCCGAGCCAGATAAGCTTCAGTGTTTTCTTGAAGTTGCGTAAGCATTTCAATTGCGCGGGGTGCCTCACATTCCTCCATAATCAGCTCTTTCACCTTCAAATGGCGAACCATGTTGGAACCTGTCAGACGTCGGAAAAAGTTCAGGTAAGCATCTTTGTTGAACACAGCCGAGTCTCTCACCGCCTTATAGGTGAAGAATATTCCCAACGGCAGAAGCACAGCCGAACTCAGCCACATTCCTTCCCAAACGGCAATACGTCCATCACGGGCCATCTTGTAGCCGGTGTTGTCAATGATGTAATAGAAAATAAAGAGAATCACCGAAATGACAAGCGGTGTACCTATGCCACCTTTTCGGATAATGGCACCCAACGGGGCGCCAATGAAGAAGAAAATTATGCACGCAAACGAGAGTGTAAACTTTTTCTGAAGCTCTATGTCGTGACGCCTCACGGTTTTCAGTTCATCCTTAATCACCATGGTGCGGAACTGATAGTCCTGCTGCATATTTTTAGCCTTGTTAAGTGCCTGGCTCACATAATTCACTCTGGCTCCGGAATTAGGGCCTTTCATCAGCGAGTCGACATCGGGAAGTTTGGCAGGATGCACATCCGGAACAGGAATCTGTGTGTAACGTCCGCCCTTGTCGTACTTGTCCTGAACCTGACGGACACCCATGCGGGGAGCCGTGAGCAAGACATGGCTCTGGTCTTTACCAATGCTGTCAACACGATGACCAACCGAGTCGATAGTAGCCTGCAACTGTGCTATGTTCTTTCCAACATATTGGTTACGCATCCCCTCCTCATCCATTCGGTTGAAATTGGCATCAAATTGAAGCAGGATTGACTTGTCGTGGAAGGTTTCACGCCGGTAAGGAACATTTTTCATTGATGTTCCCGCCTCCTTCAAGTTGTCAAATGATTCTCCTTGCCAAAGCTTTAAAAACAGGTGAGACTTATCCTCAGTCATTACCAAACGTCCCGAATCGGCAAGTATGATGCCTGCATTGTCAAACCCTCGCGACATGTCGTAAATCATTATCTCGTACAGCGTACCGGTTTCGCGGTTCTTGTGGTCGACAAAGAAATTATACCCGGGAATCTGGTCGTAGAACACACCTTCGGGAATCTCAAGTTCGGGCGATTTCTGGCGCATGGAGAAAAGCAATGTCCACATCTTGGTCTGCGCTATGGGTAGCATATTGTTCTGAAAAAAGAACGCGCCTATGGCAATGCCAATCATCAGCACAATCAGAGGACGCATAACTTTAATGAGCGACACCCCCGATGCTTTCATGGCCGTGAGCTCAAAATGCTCTCCGAGGTTACCAAACGTCATCAACGAGGCCAGCAAAATGGCCAGTGGAAGCGCCATGGGCACCATGGTCAACGCAGCGTAGAAAAACAGCTCGCCAATCACATCAATGGTGAGCCCCTTGCCCACTAAATCGTCAATGTAACGCCACAGGAACTGCATGAGCACAATGAAAAGACAAATGAAAAAGGTCATGCAAAAAAGCGGAACAAAGCTTTTAAGCACAAACCAGTAAAGTCTTTTCACTCCTAACATAATGGTTACTTTGCGGCGTTAGTTTTAATTTTTCAGTTAACGGTTGGCACGCTTACGCTCCAACTCATCGAGAATAATCTTGCGTAGACGGATGTGGTGAGGCGTCACCTCAACATATTCATCTTCCTTAATGTACTCCAAAGCCTCCTCAAGGCTGAAAACAACGGGAGGGACAATACGGGCTTTGTCGTCGGCTCCCGAAGCACGCATGTTGGTAAGCTTCTTTGATTTGGTAACGTTCACCACAATGTCATTGTCCTTGGCATTCTCGCCAACCACCTGACCGGCGTAGACCTCCTCTTGCGGGAAAATGAAGAAGCGGCCTCGGTCCTGAAGTTTGTCAATGGCGTAGGCGTATGCCGTGCCGGCCTCCAAGGCAATAAGCGAACCGTTGGTGCGGCGTTCAATGGCACCTTTCCAAGGCTGGAATTCAAGAAAACGGTGAGCCATGATGGCCTCGCCGGCCGATGCTGTGAGGACATTGTTGCGCAAGCCAATTATGCCGCGTGAAGGAATATGAAACTCCATGTGCACACGGTCGTTCTGAACGTTCATGGACACCAAATCGCCCTTGCGGCGTGTGACCATATCAATCATTTTCGATGAATACTCCTCAGGCACGTTAATGGTCATAAGTTCGACGGGCTCACACTTCACACCGTCAATCTCTTTCACAATAACCTGAGGTTGGCCCACCTGAAGTTCGTAACCTTCGCGGCGCATGGTCTCTATAAGCACCGACAAGTGAAGCACGCCACGGCCGTAGACCACCCATTTATCCTCATCGACACCTTTCTCCACGCGTAGCGCCAGGTTTCGGTCAAGTTCACGTGTAAGGCGGTCGCCGATGTGGCGCGAGGTTACATATTTGCCATCTTTGCCAAAAAATGGGCTGTCGTTAATGGTGAACGTCATGGACATGGTGGGCTCATCAATGGCTATGCGTGGAAGCGGTTCAGGATGCTCCAAATCGGCAATTGTATCGCCAATTTCAAAGCCCTCAATACCAATCAACGCACAAATGTCGCCACTCTTGACGCTGCTGACCCGCTTGCGGCCCATGCCTTCAAACACATGCAACTCCTTGATGCGCTGCTTAACCACTGAGCCATCCTTTTTGCACAATGCAATGTCAGCGCCTTCGCGAAGTTCGCCGCGGTGCACGCGACCCACTGCAATACGTCCCACGTAGCTGCTGTAGTCAAGCGAAGTCACAAGCATCTGTACCGGTCCCTCAAGGGTTTCCGGCTCCGGGATGTATTTGATAATGGCATCGAGAACGGCGGTTATATTATCGGTGGGAGCGTTCCAGTCAAGGCTCATCCAACCTTGCTTGGCCGAGCCGTAGATGGTGGGGAAATCCAGCTGTTCCTCAGTGGCATCAAGGTTGCACATGAGATCGAAAACCATCTCCTGCACCTCGTCGGGGCGGCAGTTAGGCTTGTCAACCTTATTAATTACCACAACCGGTTTCAACCCCATTTCAATGGCTTTTTGAAGCACGAAACGAGTCTGGGGCATAGGTCCCTCGAAAGCATCGACAAGAAGCAGACAGCCGTCGGCCATGTTGAGCACTCGTTCAACCTCGCCACCAAAGTCAGCGTGTCCCGGAGTATCGATTATGTTTATCTTGTAATCCTTATAGTTAATTGAAACGTTCTTGGAAAGAATGGTTATGCCTCGTTCACGTTCAAGGTCGTTGTTATCCAAAATCAATTCGCCGGCATTTTGATTCTCACGAAAAAGGTTTCCGGCCAGAAGCATCTTGTCAACCAAAGTTGTTTTGCCATGGTCCACATGGGCTATAATGGCTACATTTCTAATTTTCTGCATGCGTTCTAATCTATTTTCGGATGCAAAGGTACGCAGAAATCATGGAATAACCGCAACTAACGAAAGGAAAACAAGCATGGCGGTGTGACGAATATTCACTAATTTTGTAGCACTAAAAACAAACCTCACCATGAGCAATAACAACATAACCATTTTGGCCATAGAGTCATCGTGCGATGACACCTCCGCCGCAGTTGTCCAAAACGGACTCCTGCTCAGCAATGTCATTGCATCACAGAGTGTTCACGAAGAGTATGGCGGCGTGGTGCCGGAGCTGGCCTCACGGGCTCACCAACAAAACATTGTGCCGGTGGTGGACGCGGCTTTGAAGCGAGCCGGAGTTGACAAACATGAACTATCGGCCATTGCGTTCACCCGCGGGCCGGGACTGTTGGGCTCACTCCTTGTGGGCACATCTTTTGCCAAAGGGCTCTCCCTTGGCCTTCGGTGCCCCATGGTGGATGTGAACCACCTCCACGGACATGTTCTTTCTCACTTCATAAGACGTAATCCCGACGACGAGGTGCCGGAGTACCCATTCCTCACCCTGCTCATTTCAGGTGGAAACAGCCAGCTCATTTTGGTGCGCAACTATAATGATATGGAAATTCTTGGTGCAACAATCGATGATGCTGCCGGAGAAGCTTTTGACAAGTGCGCCAAAGTTATGGGGCTCCCCTATCCCGGCGGCCCGCATATTGACCGACTCGCAGCAGAGGGCAATCCTGACAAGTTCAAGTTCGCCAAGCCTCGGATTCCGGGCCTTGACTACAGCTTTTCGGGGCTTAAGACATCTTTCCTTTACACACTGCGCGATGCGCTTAAAGCCGACCCTGAGTTCATTGAAAAAAATCGTGCGGATTTAGCCGCATCGCTCCAGCGCACCATCATTGAAATTTTGCTTGACAAACTTGACAAAGCCGTAAAGCAAACCGGTGTTCGCACCGTAGCCATCGGTGGAGGTGTTTCAGCCAACAGCGGTGTGCGCAATGCCGTGGCCGACTACTGCACTTGCCACGGGCTCAAAGCCTTCATTCCCGAGCGCAGCTTTACAACCGACAATGCCGCAATGGTGGCCATGGCCGGATATTACAAATATCTCGACAAACAATTTTGTGGTTATAACGAGGTGCCATACGCACGTGTAACAATTTGAAAAAAATGAAAGTTTCCATTGTGGTAATAGGCGATGAGCTTCTCATTGGCCAGGTAACCGATACAAACTCGGGCTTCATTGCCCGGCACATAGCCCCTTACGGCTGGGAAGTTGACAACATCCAGGTTGTGTCTGACACGGCCGAGGCTATCAAACAAGGAATTGAACAGGGATTTCAGAAGAGCAACGTGGTGCTCACCACAGGAGGCCTCGGTCCAACCAAGGACGACATCACCAAGCAAACACTGTGCGACATTTTTGAAGGAACACTCAAGGAATCGGCCGAGGTGCTTGAAAACATTCGCGAAGTGTTTCGTAAACGCGGACTTGAGCTAAACCGGCTAACAGCTGCACAGGCAATGGTGCCTGACAACGCTGTTATTATCCAAAACCCCGTTGGCACCGCACCAATCATGTGGTTTGAACGGAACGCCGCCACTTCAAAACAAGTTCTTGTGGCCATGCCGGGGGTGCCATTTGAAACCGAACATGTGTTCACATCAAGCGTTTTCCCAAAATTGCTTGAAACATTTCCTCAGCCTTACGTCATAACCCACCGCACGATGCTTGTTACCGGCATAAGCGAATCGGCGCTCGCCGCCCGACTTGAAGACTGGGAGGAGAAACTTCCACCTCAATTGCATCTTGCCTATTTGCCCAAGTCGGGCATAATCAGATTGCGACTTGATGGCCACAGCTCAAACAAAACAGAGCTGGAAGAAGCCATGGATGCCAATTGGACCTCTCTGAAAGAACTTTGCGGTGACAACTTGCTATGCGAAGGCGATTTCACCCCAGCCGAGATACTGTTGAAAAAACTCATATCCAGTCATCAGACAGTAGCCACAGCCGAAAGCTGCACAGGGGGAAACATTGCACGACTAATCACTTCCATTCCGGGTGCATCACAAGCCATGAATGGAGGCGTTGTGGCCTACAGCAACGAAGTGAAAACTAATCTTCTTGGAGTAAAAGAAGATTCCCTTACGGAACATGGAGCGGTGAGCATTCCTGTGGTCGAGCAAATGGCCGCAGGGGCATGCAAAGCTTTAGGAACCGATATTGCTATCGCCACATCCGGCATAGCCGGTCCGGGCGGAGGAACATATAAAAAGCCGGTTGGAACCGTGTGCATTGCCGTAGCAACGGCCAATGGTAAAACAGTTTCGCAAACATACCACTTTCCGGGAAACAGGGAACGCATAGTTGACCGAGCCTCAACAATGGCTTTAATCATGGCCATCCGTCTTCTTTAGGCACAAAAAAAAATTGATTGTCTCACGACAACCAACCTTAGTTAACCTTAAATCTAATACCATGAAAAACACGATGCAAAGATAATGACATCTTCTTGGCCACGCAAGCAGAATAATGATAAATATCCAGCAATTTAACATTATTTTAATATATTTGTAAGAAATAACAGCCCTGAAGCCTACAAATTACACAATTATAGCTCATTCGCTTACATAATGATACATACACATATTTCTGATTGAAAAAACAAAGACACAGCCCTCTTTGCATTTATTAACACTTTGCTAATTCGCTGATTATCCTTACCATTATCAGAGAAATTCATTGATTGAATGAACAAATGGCTAACTTCAGATTGTCACTTTCCAATTCATTGATATATTGGTAGCATAAATCAAAAAAAGCTACGCCCGAGTTGGACGCAGCTCTTTATGTGGTTTGGAAAAATACGCGCTGTTTATGCTCCTTTTACCTTAGCAACGATGGCCTTGAAAGCGGCGGGGTTGTTGAGGGCAAGGTCGGCAAGCACCTTACGGTTAATTTCAATGCCGGACTTGTGGATAAGGCCCATAAGTTTGCTGTATGAGAGGTCTTCCTGACGGGCAGCGGCATTAATGCGCTGAATCCAAAGTGAGCGGAAGTTATGTTTTTTGTCCTTGCGGTCACGGTAAGCGTAAGTGAGACCTTTTTCCCAAGTGTTTTTGGCAACGGTCCATACATTACGACGGCAGCCGAAATAACCACGGGTAAGTTTTAAGATTTTCTTTCTGCGAGCTCGTGAAGCTACATGATTTACTGATCTTGGCATTTTTTAATGAGTTGTGAAAGTTAGCGGCAATTGCTCTTTAGTGCTAAACATTCGGTTAATAAAATTGGTATAAAAACACGAATTAAAAAGTAGAATTTGCTCAGAGAAATCTCTTGCTTACTTGAGGCCGAGCAGTTCTTTCACTGCCTTGACATTGGTTTTGTCAACCACTGAGAAGTGAGTGAGGTTACGTTTCTGCTTTTTGGTTTTCTTGGTGAGAATGTGGCTCTTGAAAGCGTGTTTTCTCTTGATCTTTCCTGATCCGGTAAGGGCGAACCTCTTTTTGGCACCGGAGTTAGTCTTAGTCTTAGGCATTGTTACGTTAAAAATTATTATTAATTCGGGTTAAATTATTTCTTTTTGGGTGAAAGCATCAGAATCATTCGCTTGCCTTCCAGCACGGGCATTTGTTCTACTTTGCCATAATCCTCAAGGTCATTGGCAAATCGGAGTAACAGGACTTCACCCTGCTCCTTGAACAGAATTGAGCGGCCGCGGAAAAACACGTAAGCTTTCACTTTGGCACCTTCCTGAAGGAAGCCCATGGCATGTTTGAGCTTGAAGTTATAGTCATGGTCATCAGTCTGCGGACCGAAACGGATTTCTTTCACCACCACCTTGGTCGCCTTGGCCTTCTGCTCCTTTTGGTGCTTTTTCTGCTGATAAAGGAACTTCTGATAGTCCAAAATTTTGCATACAGGCGGTTCGGCAGTGGGAGATATTTCAATCAAATCCAGTTCCTGCCCTTCGGCTATGCGAAGTGCTTCCTGAATAGGGTATATTCCCGGGGTAACGTTGTCGCCCACCAGTCGCACTTCACGAGCGCGGATGTGTTCGTTAATCACATATTGGTCCTTTGCAGCAACCGGGCCACGGCGCTGGGGACCTCTGTTAGGGTTTGGACGGCGAGGGCCGCCGGGATTGAAGGGCTTTTTTTGCATTCAGTGAATTAATTGTTGTTTATCATTTCATCGACTTCGCGAGCCAAATTTTCTGCAAAGGTAGTGATTTTCATCGTACCTTTATCACCCTCGCCCTGTTTTCTTACAGAAATTTCACCATTGTTGGCCTCTTTTTCACCAACAATTAGCAAATAAGGGATACGACGGAGCTCGTTATCGCGGATTTTCTTTCCAATTTTTTCGTTTCGGTCATCGACAATGGTCCTTACATCGGCGGCATTGAGTTGGCGTGCCACCTCGTGAGCATAGTCGTTGAACTTCTCGGATATGGGAAGCACAACAGCCTGATCGGGCGCAAGCCACAGAGGGAATCGGCCTGCAGTGTGCTCGAGAAGTACGGCCACAAAACGTTCCATAGAGCCAAACGGCGCACGGTGAATCATTACCGGGCGATGTTTCTGATTGTCCGAACCGGTGTATTCAAGCTGGAATCGTTCAGGGAGATTGTAGTCAACTTGAATGGTACCCAGCTGCCAACGGCGGCCAAGAGCGTCTTTCACCATAAAGTCAAGCTTCGGCCCATAGAAAGCGGCCTCGCCAAGTTCTTTGCGAGCCTTGAGGCCTTTTTCCTCACAAGCTTCAATAATAGCTTGCTCGGCAAGGTGCCAATTCTCGTCGGAACCAATATATTTCTCTTTATTTTTTGGATCGCGGAGCGATATTTGTGCCTCGAAATTTTCAAACTTCAATGCTTTGAAAATATAGAAAATAATATCCATCACCTTAAGGAACTCGTCCTTAATCTGATCGGGTGCGCAATAAATGTGGGCATCGTCCTGCGTGAAGCCTCTCACTCGGGTCAGACCGTGAAGCTCACCACTCTGTTCGTAACGATACACGGTTCCGAACTCAGCCAAACGCAGGGGTAGATCGCGATAGCTGCGGGGCAATGCGCGGAAAATCTCACAGTGGTGAGGGCAGTTCATTGGCTTAAGCAAATACTCCTCGCCCTCTTCGGGGGTGTGAATGGGCTGGAACGAATCTTTGCCATATTTGGCATAGTGACCCGAGGTCACATATAGCATCTTGTTACCAATGTGTGGAGTGATCACCTGCTGGTAACCATATTGCTTTTGGATTTTGCGGAGGAATTGTTCCAAGCGGTCGCGCAGAGCAGCTCCTTTGGGGAGCCATAGAGGCAAACCGGCGCCAACATTCTGAGAGAACGCAAAGAGTTCCATTTCTTTGCCAAGTTTGCGATGATCGCGCTTTTTGGCTTCCTCAAGCAGTTGCAGATACTCGTCAAGCATTTTCTGCTTGGGGAAAGAGATGCCGTAAACACGCACCAACTGGTTGCGCTTCTCGTCACCGCGCCAATAAGCTCCGGCAAGCGACATCACTTTGACAGCTTTGATGGGGGCTGTGGTGGGGATGTGCGGACCGCGACACAGGTCGGTGAAGTTACCCTGAGTGTAAGTGGTGATGTGACCATCTTCCAACTCGCTGATGAGTTCGCACTTGTACTCCTCGTTGCGGTCGCCGAACATTTTCAGAGCATCGGCTTTTGAAATATCTTTTCTTACAATTTCCTGTTTCCGGCGGGCCAACTCAAGCATTTTCTTCTCTATTTTAGGGAAGTCGGCCGAGGTAATCACATGTTCTCCGGGATCAATATCGTAATAGAAACCATTTTCAATAGCCGGACCTATACCGAATTTAACGCCGGGATACAATTCCTGAAGCGCTTCGGCCAAGAGGTGGGCCGAGCTGTGCCAGAAAGCATGCTTGCCTTCCGGATCATCCCACTTGAACAATTTAATCTCAGCGTCTTCAGCAATGGGCCTGGTCAAATCCCACTCCTGTTCGTTAACAGAAGCGGCAAGTACATCCTGAGCGAGACGCGGGCTGATGCTTGCAGCAATTTCCAACGGAGTGACTCCGCTTTCAAACTGCTTAACCGATTTATCGGGAAATGTAATATTTATCATTGATTATAAGTTTATTAACGTACCATACGGCACGCCGCCACAGGCAGCCTGCCGTAATCGGATGCAAATTTACGTTATTTATTTGGATTATCAATGCTTTGTGGCCCGAAATTATAGTTCAAGGGACACATTATCTATATAGAGCGTAAGCCCCTCGGTGCCCACATAGGGTTCGCCGCTCCCGGCGCTCATTTCCACAATGAGATGGGTTGGTTGGAGCGTTCCATCCCAGCCCTCTTCAATAACAGGAACCATTTTGCCTTTGGAGTTGCGTGCATAGTAGGCATTCTTTTTCGTCTTTAAACCCAGCCAACCCAATCCGGCCTTTTTAGAACAATCGCCGTAAACCAGTGGCAATTTATGCGAGTTTACCCAATTGGTGGCCTTATGATACATTTCGCCGCCGGTGGCAACACGTTTTGCGTGAATGTTGCCGTTGGCATCCTCCCAACGGTGTTGAAGCAAGACAAACGCCACGGCGGCATCACGACCCTGAAGTGTTTTGGGCGAACCGAAACCGCTTGCTTTAGTACGTTTGTTGACATTGGGCATCTCAACACGATAATCGAACACCAGATTCTTTGGACGTTTGGTGTATGGAACTCCCATTTCCATTTTGGTGTAGGGATTCGATGTGCTTGTTATCGGTTCAATCATCCGGCCAAGGAATATGGAACCGGCAACCATCACTTTCATGTCAATAAGTCCCAACACCGTTACGGTTTCAAGTTTGGAGCAAAGCTTGGCACATTTATTGGCCGATGAACCACGATTGGCCGGGAAAACTGCGTTGGAGCACTTTTCCACGCCTTTCACCTTGGCATATACGTTACTCGTGGCCCAGGGCGAACCGCCAAGGTTGGCGTATGCCTTGTTGCCGTTTATTGTTTGTGTGGGTCCAATTTCATAAACGGTTTTGGAATCGCCGCCAATCACGCCCGATTCTTTCATGTGGCGCGTGACCCATGAGTTGAAATTACCATATTTTATAGGCTCAATGGCCGCTTGCGCATTGGCTATCAGGCTTGTGAATATCAATATCATTAAAAACTTCTTCATGTTAATGCAGCTATGTTTATAATATTTCTTCCAAATATATCTTGCAAAATTAATATTTTTAGTGGTAAACAAGACTATAATTTCCTGTTTAGGACATAATTTCAGTACATCACACAAGCAAAGGCACAATCATACCTGCAAAAATCAGCGTTATACTGCCCACTGCGTATGTCACGGTGTAACTCATAGCGGGAAGCGTGCTGTCAAGATTATCCTGAATGGCCCCGAGTGCAGCCACAGCATTTCGGCTGCCGGCAACGCACCCCAGCGTCACAGCCGCCGGGAACCGGAACACTTTGGCACCTATGATTATTGCCAAAATCAGCGGGACTGACGTACACACCATACCCACGAGGAACATTTCAACTCCCACCAATTTCAGCCCGGACACGAACGTAGGGCCGGCGCCAAGGCCAACAACGGCTATGAACAGGTTCAACCCCACATTATTCATAAACCAAAGCACCGGGCGCGGAATCCGGCCAAACGTGGGCCGCTTGTTGCGCAACCACCCTAAAATCAATCCGGCAAGAATGGCCCCTCCACTTGTGCTCAATGACAATGGTACTCCTTTTATATACACTGTGAGCGCACCGATAAAGCAACCGATGGCTATGCCGAGCCCGATGAACGACACATCGGAATCATCGGCCGCGCGGTCGGAAAAGCCAATTTCGGGAACAGCCTCAGCTACGTCCTGAGGCAGACCAATGAGTGTAATGACATCGCCGGCCTCCAGGCGAGTCCTGCCACGGAGAGGAAGCCGCATGTCGTCACGCACAATCTTGTGAACCATCACGCCGCGCATGAAATCCTTGTGGCGAAGCTCATCCAACGTCATCCCGGCAATGCCCTTCTTTGACACTGTGACCGGCAGATTTTCGGCCGAAAAGTCAAGCAGTTCATGGTCGGTAACTTCAGGTCCAATCCACCCGGCATCGTCAATGATACTTTCACGCCGCCCGCTAAGGACCACCACATCGCCCCGACGCACTTTCAAATCAGGTTCGGGGTCCATCACTTCACCTCTGACACGAAGCCGCTCAATGAAATGACGCAGCCCTTGCGCCTTGATATGTTTTTCTATTTCAGCAACAGTGCGCGGCCTGGCAAAAAAGTCCGATTCGGCCTTATAGGCACGAAACGATATGGGTCTGTTGGCCACAAACGTGCCCGGTTCCGGCACAAAATCGCCCGAATCCATCTCAGCTTCCAGTTGGGCCGTCCGGTGCTTGACTTTTTCAAGGCCACCAAGCAAAATGGGTCCCAAATTGGCAATAACCCATGCCGAACCGATGGTCCCAAAAACATAACAAACCGCATAGCAAGCCGGGATTATGTCAAGATATTGCTTCTGCACATCGGGGGGCAAGCTCAACGCCTTGATTGTGCTGGAACCCACTCCTATCACGGCCGAAAAAGCTTGCGAGCCTGAAAACAGTCCTACTGCCATACCTTTATCATAACCCATTATGATACTTACGGCAACCACAGTGGCAATGCAAAGCAAAACCTCCACCAGTGCGAAGCAAATCTGCTTCAACCCGTCGCCTTTAAGCGACCTGAAGAATTGCGGCCCCACACTATAGCCAATGGCGAAAAGGAACATCATAAACGACACATTTTTCAACGTGTCGGAAACGGGAATATCCAACTGCCCGATTACCACTCCCACAATAAGCGTGGCAGTAATAGGGCCCAAAGAAAAGTTTTTGTATTTTAATCCTCCGAGCCAGAATCCGATTCCAATGGTGAGAAAAATGGGCACCACCGGATTATTGCGAAAAATCTCAGCAAGCCATTCCATATTTTCAAAGTTGAAGCGGTTGGATGCCATTCTAACGACAATGCAACTTTTTTGGTTCGCGAATTCCGCACAATGGCCTTTGGCTGAACAAAAATTTCCATTGCTTTGTTAAACCGAAAACATCTTAAAATTTCTATTTAAATTTACAACTATGGACAAATACATTTGTGAAGTATGCGATTGGGTATATGACCCCGCCATCGGCGACCCGGAGAATGGCATTCAGCCCGGAGTAGCTTTTGAAGATTTACCTGACGACTGGGTATGCCCCCTTTGCGGTGTGGGCAAAGACCAGTTTGCCAAAGTAGAAGAGTAACCTCACGAAAAAAATCAACATCCCGGCCAGGACTCCATTGCCTTGGTCGGGATGCTGTTTTATTTCGTTTCCTTATTCAGGATTTACAATAGCCTCGGGAGCTGTGATAGGTTTGGCTTCCCAGCCAAGTGCACTTGCACCAAGCACAGCGGCATCGGCTTCTTTAAGCTCTGAAAGAATCACTTTCACTTTGCCTTTCCAAATTGAAAGCATGTTCTTCTCCATAGCTTCGCGGAGCGGCTTGAGCAACAGCTCTCCGGCCTTGGCCAGACCTCCGAAAATAACAAATGCTTCGGGCGATGAGAACACGGTGAAATCGGCAAGAGCCTCACCAAGAATAGTGCCGGTGTAATCAAACACGCTCTTGGCCAGCTTGTCGCCTGCCATGGCTGCATCGTAAACATCCTTAGAGGTGATTTCTTCAATGGGTAATTCGCGAAGGGTCGAGGGCGTGTCGGTCATTTCAAGATACTCGCGCGCGGTGCGGGCAACGCCGGTAGCCGAGCAGTATGTTTCAAGACAGCCTGTGCGTCCGCAGCCGCACAAACGGCCATTGTTGCGCTTAACAATCACATGGCCAAGTTCGCCGGCAAAGCCATCGTGACCGTAAACGAGCTGTCCGTTTACCACAATGCCTGAACCCACACCGGTTCCCAACGTAATCATAATGAAATCCTTCAGACCGCGGGCGGCGCCGTAGGTCATTTCGCCAATGGCAGCTGCATTGGCATCGTTGGTAATTGCAACCGGGAGGCCCATCTTGTCAGAAAGCAATTTGGCAAAGGGAATGGGAGTGGGCCAGGGAAGGTTCACACCATCCTCAATCATACCTGTAAAGAAGTTGGCATTAGGAGCGCCAACGCCGATACCGTAAATTTTATCCTGAGCCTCGATGGTAGCAATCAAGCGATTGAGTTCATCGCTAAGTTCGTTGATATAATCAGTGATATTGGAGTGCTTGCGGGTTTTTATAGAGTTGCTGGCAAGCACAATGCCACGGGCATCAACAATGCCGAACACTGTGTTAGTGCCACCCATGTCAATGCCGATTACGTAAGGTTTAGAGTTTGTCATTGTTTTTATGGTTTGATTGATTTGTGACAAAGGTAATTAAAAAAGTGCAACGAACGGCAAATTTATTCCAACTTTTTTCGTTATACATAGCAGCAAAGTCTTTGCGCATGAGCTCGCCACCGAATCATCATCCTAACTATCAATTTGGCTATAACTTCTATTTTGCTTAATTTTGCGCTTCATCGAGCCTGCCTCACAATTATGAATTTACGATTTACACTGGTGCTGTGCACCCTTTTTATCTTCCTGATTTCATGCTCCGACGAGCCCGAATCGCCCCAGTTTAAAAGAGCTGTGATTGTTTACATGGCTGCCAATAACAACCTGTCAACTAATTCCTATCGCGACATAATGGAAATGAAACTGGCTGCCAACGGACTTGCTGACAGCTCGCTGATTGTTTATCATCATCCGGCCGATGCGGCTCCACGACTTTTTGAAATAACCCCGCAAGGAACCGAGCGCACTATAAAGACTTACGACACTTGCGAATCCTCCCTTAGCATCAACCGCATGAACACCGTGATTCACGATGCCATCGCAGCCTCATCGGCAGATACCTACGGGCTTGTGCTGTGGAGCCACGGCACGGGCTGGCACAGCGATTCCCATACACTCAACGAGAGCCGCACCGGCCTCTCACCGCTGGCTTTTGGCGAAGATGGCGTGAGAAATCCCGTAAAGATGAAAATCACCTCTTTAGCCAAGGCTCTGGAAGATTTCAACTTCGACTATATCTACTTTGACTGTTGCCACATGGCCACGGTTGAAATCGCTTACGAATTGCGTCGCATCACTCCCTTGATTGTGGGCTGCCCAACTGAACTTGACATTGACGGAATGCCATACGACCGCAATCTCCCCTACCTGTTCTCGGCAGTTTCCAACCTCTCCACAGCCATAAACAATGTGTTCGAGCTCTATTCCCGGCCCGGCTACTACGGCTGCTGCATAAGCCTCATTTCCACCGATGATCTTGATGAATTAGCACGAGTGAGCCGCGAAATTCTTAAAGTGTGCGCAGCCCCCGACAACTACACGCCGGTTCCCTACTTCCGTTCGCTGGTGATGAGCACCGGAATTTTTGACATGTATCACTATTTCCAGGCACTCACGGCCAACGCTCCGGCCCTTTGGGCTGAATGGGAAAAGACGTTCAACAGAGTGGTGCTGAAAACGTACACTTCCCCCACCGTGTTCATGCTTCCGGCCACAAATTTCCATGGGCTCGGCTGTAACATTCCCACCCCAAAATACCCCATAACCTACAATGGCTACAACGAATTGCAATGGTGCAACGACGTTGTTTCAACCGTAACCCCATAACCATTTTCCCATAACATGAACCTCAGCCAAATTCCCCTTACACCAAGCGCCGCCTCCGAACCGGCCGACACCACCTCCACCGCAATGAACAAATCGTGGAGCGCATTGGAGGCAGTGTCGTTCGACGACCTCATCAATCGCATAGCCTCCACCCTCGTTGATTTCGCCATTCACCTGGCGGTAGCCATACTGGTGTTTTATGCGGGTAAATTCTTGATAAAGAAGCTCTATACACTCACAGCCAATATTCTATACCGTCGCAAAGTCGACAAGTCGCTCACCACGTTTGTGCTCTCGTTGGTCAACATGGTGCTCTACTTCATTTTGGTTGTAACTGTAATTGGCATACTTGGCATAAACACCACCTCATTCATTGCAATCTTTGCCTCGGCCGGTGTTGCAATAGGTATGGCACTGAGCGGCACTCTGCAAAATTTTGCCGGCGGAGTGCTGATTCTTCTGTTAAAGCCCTACAAAGTCGGCGATTATATTGAAGCCCAAGGATATGCCGGTGTGGTTAAAGAGATTCAGATATTCTCAACCATCATCACCACCCCCGACAATAAGTCAATTATCGTCCCCAACGGGCCACTCTCCACGGGCTCCATCAACAACTGGTCACGCGAAGAGTATCGCCGTATTGACTGGACCGTAGGCATAAGCTACGGCGACAGCGTTGCCACAGCCCGTGAAGTGATTCTCAACATACTTGACACCGACCCTCGTATTGTCAAAGCCCCCATTGAAAACGGCACAGCTTCAACAACAGCAGACAGCTCTGATTCACAGCATAACATTCCAGCGCCGAAACGCAGCATCTGGAACCGCATATTTCACTCCCGCAAAAAGATGCTCGACCCGTCAGCCATTGAAACCCCCACAATCGACATCACAGCGCTTGTACCAAAAATCAATCATACCCCGCAAGTGGTGCTGTCGGAATTAGCCGACTCAAGCGTGAATCTTTCAGTAAGGGCATGGGTTAAATCACCCGACTATTGGGCAACATATTTCGAAGTCAACGAAAAAATCTACAATACCCTCCCCTCTGCCGGACTGAGTTTCCCGTTTCCGCAGATGGACGTTCATTTCGACTCCGCCGTCGGCACCCCTGAAAAAGCATAATGACTTTCGTGCCACTTTTGCATGAAAAAAATCGGCCAATGGCCCCTTTAATTCGCCCATATTCACTATCTTTGCATTAATTTTGGAGTCGGACCATCGGTTTGATTCCTCAACTAATTGATTAATAACAAGAAAGACCATTAAATAAATGTCAGTAACATCATTTCTGAGTAAGATTTTCGGAAACAAGTCGGACCGCGACTTGCGAGAAATCAAGCCTATTGTAGACAAGATAGAGGCCTTGAGCGCTGAATTGAAAAACCTCAGCCCCGATGAACTCAGGGCCAAAATAGACGCCGTGCGTGCCGACATTCGTCAGGCAGTGAGCGCCGATGAAGAGGCTGCCGCCAAAAAGCGCCTTGAAATCGAACAATTGCCCATTGACAAACGCCAACCCGTTTGGGACGAGATTGACCGTCACGAAAAAAACGTGCTCGACATCATAGAGCACAAGCTTGACGAGCACCTCCCCATTGTGTTCGCCACCTTGCGCGAAACCGCCGCACGGTTTGCCAACAATCCCACCGTTGAGGTAACCGCAACCGACCTTGACCGCGAACTTGCCGCACAAGGCAAAGACTTTGTCAGCATTGAAGGCGACAAAGCCATCTGGAAAAACCAATGGGTTGCAGGCGGAAATCTGCTCACATGGGACATGATCCATTACCATGTTCAGCTTATTGGCGGTGTGGTTCTTCATCAAGGTAAAATTGCCGAAATGGCAACCGGTGAAGGTAAAACCCTCGTGGCAACCCTCCCGGTGTTCCTCCGCTCTCTTTCCGGCAAGGGAGTTCATGTGGTAACCGTCAACGACTATCTGTCAAAACGTGACTCCGAGTGGATGGGCCCGCTTTACATGTTCCATGGCTCAACCGTGGATTGCATTGACAAGCATCAGCCTAACACTCCCCAACGCCGAGCCGCTTATAACTGCGACATCACGTTCGGGACCAACAATGAATTCGGTTTCGACTACTTGCGCGACAATATGGCCATGTCGCCCGATGACATGGTGCAGCGCAAGCACTATTATGCAATTGTGGATGAGGTTGACTCCGTGCTCATTGACGATGCCCGTACACCGCTCATCATTTCCGGCCCCGTTCCCAAAGGCGACGACCAACTCTTCAACGAGTATCGTCCCAACGTGGAAAAGGTTGTGAACGCACAGCGCAAATTGGTAAACCAAATCCTTGCCGATGCAAAAACCAAACTTGCCAGTGAGGACAAAGAGGAACGTAAAGAAGGTGCATTGCTCCTGTTCCGCGCATTCAAAGGTCTCCCCAAAAACACTCCCCTCATCCGCTTCCTCAGCCAGGAAGGCATGAAAAACATTCTGCTTGAAACTGAGGCCTACTACCTTCAGGACAACTCCCGCGAGATGCCCAAGGCTACGGAGCCGCTCTACTTCGTTATTGATGAAAAGAACCGCAGCGTAGAACTCACAGACAAGGGTATCGATGCCCTCACGGGCACTCAGGCCGACCCTACGTTCTTCGTTCTCCCCGACATTGCTTCACAGCTCTCGGAAGCCGAGACAATCGCCGACCCTGAAGAGCGTGCCCGACGCAAGGACGAACTGATGCAGAATTATGCCGTTAAGGCCGAGCGCGTTCACACGGTAACACAGCTCCTGAAAGCCTACACATTATTTGAAAAGGATGTGGAATATGTCATTGATGACAATAAAATTAAAATCGTCGATGAGCAAACCGGCCGTATAATGGAAGGTCGCCGTTACTCCGACGGACTTCATCAGGCCATCGAGGCCAAAGAAGGAGTGAAAGTGGAAGCCGCCACGCAAACCTTTGCCACTATCACTCTTCAGAACTACTTCCGCATGTATCACAAGCTTGCCGGCATGACAGGTACAGCAGAAACTGAAGCAGGCGAGTTCTGGGACATCTACAAACTTGATGTGGTGACCATCCCCACCAATCGCCCGGTTGCCCGTGAGGATATGAAGGACCGCGTGTTCAAAACCAAAAAAGAGAAGTACGCTGCCGTTATTGATGAGATTCAGGCCCTTGTAAAAGCAGGTCGTCCGGTTCTCGTAGGTACAACTTCTGTGGAAATATCGGAATTGCTCAGCCGCATGCTCACCATGCGTCACATTCCCCACAATGTGCTCAACGCCAAACTCCACCAGAAAGAGGCCGACATCGTGGCCCAGGCCGGTCGAGCAGGCACCGTTACAATTGCCACCAATATGGCCGGCCGTGGTACCGACATCAAGCTCCCTGCCGAAGTAAAAGATGCAGGCGGTTTGGCAATTATCGGTACAGAACGTCACGAAAGCCGACGTGTTGACCGCCAGCTTCGAGGACGTTCCGGACGTCAGGGCGACCCTGGTTCATCAGTGTTCTATCTCTCGTTCGAGGACCAGCTGATGCGCCTTTTTGTCACTGACAAGGTGATGAAGATGCTTGACAAATTCGGCATCCAAGAGGGCGAAATGATTGAATCGAAAATGATTGACCGCGCCATTGAAAATGCCCAGAAACGCGTGGAGGAGAACAACTTCGGTATTCGTAAACGCCTGCTTGAATATGACGACGTTATGAACAAGCAGCGCACCTACATTTATTCACGCCGCCATCACGCTCTGCTTGGCGAACGAATTGGCATTGACATTGCCAATATGTTCTTCGATGTTATTGAAAACCTGGTGAATAACTACTCCGCTCCTACCGACTATCAGGACCTCTCCATGGAGCTGATGCGCATTCTCACCATTGAAACTCCTTTCACCGAAAAGGAATTTGCTTCAATGGCCAAGGAGGACATTATTGACCGCATAAACGAAGCTGCTATTGCCGCTTTTGACCGCAAGAGCGATGCCATTCGCAACGTTGCCATCCCCGTGATTAAAAACTGCGTTGAGGTGCAAGGCATGACCGGAAAGATTATTGTTCCCATGACAGACGGGAAACGCATATTCCACCTCCGCGCTGATTTGAAAGAGGCTTACGATTCCGAATGCAGGTCCATTGTCAAAGAGTGGCACAAAGCCGTGCTCCTTGTTTCTATCGATGAACTTTGGAAAGAGCACTTGCGCGAGCTTGACCAGTTGCGCCAGTCGGTTCAAAATGCATCGTATGAGCAGAAGGACCCGTTGGTAATCTATAAAATGGAGTCGTTCCACCTGTTTGAGGAGATGCTCAATAATTTGAACGTGAAAGTGGCATCGGCCCTTACCCGCGGACAAATTTACATGCCTCAGCGTCCTGCCGACACTCCGGCAAACGACGAAGCGCAAGCCGAGTCTCAACCCAAGCCTCAGCCCAAGGTTGAACGCGCCATGCCGGAGCGCAAGAACGATTACTCCCAGTACAAGGCTTCAAAGGAAGCCCTGCCCGGCGAGAACGCCCAGCGTGCTGCGGCATCCTCGCCACAGGGAGGCCAGCAACGCCCGCAGCCGGTTGTCAATGGCCCTAAAGTTGGACGTAACGACCCTTGTCCTTGCGGTAGCGGCAAGAAATTCAAAAACTGCCATGGTCGCGGAATGTAACAATCTATAATTGCAATCATTATGAACAAGAAAGTAATCATTGCCATTGCAGCCGTCCTCCTGTTGTTACTTGCCGGAGCAATCTTTTTCAGCGTAAAGCAAGTTACTTCACTTCGTCAAGAAGTGGCTGAAGCACAGGCTCAGAACGAGCAGCTTCAAATCACCAACGACCAATTACAACTTTCCAATGAGCTAAGTGCCATCAACTCTGAGTTTCAGCAATATGAGGACCAGGCCGTGAAATTGACCAACGACACCATTTTGGCCAAGTACACGGCGGCAAAAGCCAAAGTTGAACAACTCATGAAGGAGTTGAAGCAACAAAAAGCCACATCCCACGCTGAAATCGAGGCCAAATCCAAGAAAATAAAGGAACTTCAGGGCGAAATTGAAACGCTGCGCGGTCTTTTGCGCCATTACATAGCTCAGGTTGATTCACTTGGAAAAGAGAATGCCGGACTGCGCGCCGAGAACGCGGAAATACGCACCGCCAATGAGTCACTCTCCTCTCAAGTTCAAGAAGTTTCGCAGAAAGCCGAGGTTCTGAGTCAGCGAATGACGTTGGCCGAGAAACTGAACGTGACGGGCGTGTCGCTGCAGGCGCTTAATGGCAAAGGCAAGAATGAAAAGAACGTGACCAAGGCCAAGCAACTGAAAGTGACATTCACCATTCCTCAAAACAATTCCACCCCCGTGGGCCCGAAAACCATTTACATGCGCCTCACCGGTCCCGAAGGCTCTCTGCTCGGCAATGCCGGTTCCTTCTCGTTCGAGGGTTCCAATGTTGCTTGCTCAGCTAAGAAGACAGTTGAGTATGCCGGCGATGAAATATCAGGCATAACAATGTACTGGGATGTGAACACCACACTCAATCCCGGTGATTATACTGTGGAATTGTTCGCCGACAATTATCGGCTTGCTTCCCGACGTTTCACTTTAAAGAAATAAACTGACTTTGGACTACATTATAGACAGCATCAACGCAATCGATGTCAACGGCATCAACTCCGTCTACAAACTTCTGCTGAGTTTGTTGCTGGGTTGCTGCGTTGGACTTGAACGAAAGCGCAAAGGCCAGATTGCCGGACTGCGCACTTTCGCCCTCATCTCCATGGGTGCGACGCTTGCAATGATTCTGTCCATATATGTTCCACAGGAATATCTCGGTTTGAAAAATGGCGACCCCGGCCGTATAGCTGCCCAGGTTATCACCGGCATCGGTTTCCTTGGAGCCGGAGCCATTATTCAGAGTAAAGGCTCGGTGCGCGGACTCACAACGGCCGCCAGCATCTGGATTGTTGCAACAATCGGCATGGCCGTGGGTGTGGGAATGTACACACTTTCCATCATTGCCACCTTGCTCATAATCCTGGTGCTTGCAGGTATTGAGGGACTTGAACGTCACATTCATTTAGGCGGTGAATCACGAATTATAAGAATCCGGGTTGACAGCGTTGTCACTGACATTGAACCATACGACAAAGTGCTTTGGAAGCATAATGTGAAACTTGTCAACACATACGTTGACTACAACTTCGCCCAAAAAACCACAAGTCTGAACCTTGTGGTGCTTGCACGCGAAACAACCAATTTCATTTCCCTGTTCTCCGACTTGCGACACCTCCACCCAACCTCCTCCATTTCAATTGCTAAAGAACTCACCATATAACATCTTTTCCGGCTTGACAAAAATTTCATCCTGACACCCTGACTGCCAATGACATTAGCCTCAATACTTCTCACGGCAACAACTGCAGCATCGAACGCTCCCGAAATTCAAATTGAGAGTTTGATTTCCGACCTTGCGTTCCTGCTTATCCTTGCGGCCGTGACAACTCTGTTTTTCAAGTGGATTAAACAGCCGGTGGTGTTAGGCTACATTGTGGCCGGTTTTCTTGCAAGTCCCAACTTTTCCTACCTCCCTTCAATCACCACCGAACAAAACATTGAGTTCTGGGCTCAACTTGGCATTGTTATTCTACTTTTCTCGCTGGGATTGGAGTTCAGTTTCAAAAAGCTCATCAATGCCGGCGGCTCGGCAGTGGTCACGGCGCTTATCATTGTGATGGGAATGATGTGTTGCGGCTTTGCCATTGGGCGATTCCTCGGATTCACCAACATCAACAGCTTGTTCCTTGGAGGTATGCTGTCAATGTCCTCCACCACCATAATAATAAAGGCATTCAACGACCTGCATCTCACCCACAAGAAATTTTCATCGCTTGTGTTTGCAGTGCTGATTGTCGAGGACCTTTTTGCCGTTGTAATGATGGTTGTGCTGTCGTCAATAGCTATAAACAACAGCGTGGCCGGAGGCGAAATGCTCATGAACATAAGCAAACTGGTGTTCTTCCTCGTAATCTGGTTTGCCGTGGGTGTGTTCATTCTCCCCTCATTGCTCAATCTCAACCGCCGTTACCTCAACTCCGAAACCCTCCTTATTGTGTCAATGGGGCTTTGCCTTGGCATGGCAGTGTTCTCCGTTTACTGTGGATTCTCACTGGCACTCGGAGCTTTTGTAATGGGTTCCATTCTTGCGGGCACGAGTTTTGCCGAACGCATTGAACACGTAACCACTCCGGTAAAGGACCTTTTCGGCGCCATATTTTTCATTTCGGTGGGCATGATGGTCAATCCCCACGTTATTGTTCAATATGCCGGACCAATCCTTATACTATCTGCTGTGGTAATAGTAGGCATGATTATTTTCGGAACCACCGGAATGCTTGTTACAGGACAATCGCTTAAAGTAGCCATTGAATCAGGTTTCTCACTCACACAAATAGGTGAGTTTGCCTTCATCATTGCCACCCTTGGTATGCAACTGGGCGTACTTGATTCCTCAATCTACCCCATTGTGGTGGCCGTTTCAGTGCTAACAACGTTCACCACACCTTACTTTATACGTATGGCCGACCCGGTCTACAACTTCGTTGAGCGTATTCTTCCTGAAAAACTTCATTTCCTCATTGACCGATACTCGGACAAAGCTTCAAACGAAAGTGAGAGCGGACTGTTGTGGAAAACAGTGCTCAAGCGCTACCTTTGGCGCATACTCCTTTACTCTTCGGTGCTAATTGCCATAACGCTGATTTCGCGTGAGTGCATCTACCCCATTCTGAAGCACTTCTTCCCCAACTGGGGCCGGTTCCTGTCCACACTGGTCACCTTCTTTATAATGGCACCGTTCCTGATTGCCCTGTCCTATCCCGCCTCTAAAAAGACTGAGCGAGAACGCCTCATCAAAGCCAACGCGCGCTTTGACCTACCCTTGATTGTCATGACATTTTTCCGACTGTTTCTTTCGCTCGGATTCGTGATTTGGATGCTTAAGTCTTTCTATTCGTGGGGAGTGGCAGCGTCAATGGGGCTTGTAGTCTTCCTTCTTCTCATCTTTGTTCTCTCACGCAAACTGAGAACAAAAATGCGCTCCATTGAAAAGAAATTTCTTAACAACCTGAACGAGCGGGAACTACGCCGTTCCGGACGAAACAACAATGTTATTTCCAATCTCCACTTGGCATTCATGACGGTAAGCTATGCGTGTCCCATGGTAGGACGCCGCTTGCTCAGCTCAGGGTTGCGCACCAACTACGGTGTCAGTGTGGCCTCCATTCAGCGCGGGTCGAAACTGATAACCGCCCCCGACGGTGAAACACGCATTTTCCCTGGCGACGTATTAGGCGTGATTGGCACCGACGATGAAATTCAACGTCTTATCCCTGTAATCGAAGCCCCGGTTGACGACAATGACAACGGACCTTCGCCCTCTGACTATAAGCTCACATCCATCCAGCTATCCAACCACTCGCCGCTTATTGGAAAAACCGTGGCGGAATCCCAACTGTCTACTGCCTACAACGCTCTGTTAGTAAGTGTGATGAGGGGCGAAGAGTTCATGAACCCAGATCCTACAACCCGGTTCCAGCCTCACGACATTCTGTGGCTTGTGGCTAATCCCGACCAACTTGCTCCTCTAAAATAAAATCAACCGCATAATCTCCTCCACGATAATGAACCGTCGCTCATTTCTGAAATCAGCCGCCATATCAGCCACAGCTCTGGCTGTGGCACCCACCACAACCTTTTCGGCCGCCGCCTCGCCCACCCGTCACTCCACTTTGCCCGGACGGCTCAGACTTGAGTTTGAACCATACGAGCTGAAGTTACGCCATTCTTTCAACCTGGCACGTTCGCAACGCACAGTAACACCCGACGTTCAGTGCACCATAACTCTTGATGGCATTACCGGTTATGGCGAAGCCTCCATGCCGCCTTATTTGGGCGAATCAGTGGAATCGGTAACTTCGTTTCTATCTAAACTGAAACTTGACCAGTTCACCGACCCGTTCCGCATTGAGGACATTCACGAGTACATGGACTCCGTTGCTCCCGACAATCGGGCTGCAAAAGCTGCCGTCGACATTGCTCTTCACGACCTCACAGGCAAAATAATGAATCAACCCTGGCACAAAATATGGGGTTTGAATCCTCAGAAATGTCCCCACACATCTTTCACCATAGGCATTGACACGGAGGATGTGGTTCGCACCAAAGTGCGCGAAGCATCCCCCTATAAAGTATTGAAAGTAAAGATGGGGCTGGATAATGACCGCGCCACGGTGGAAACCATACGCTCCATGACCGATGTCCCCATCTGCGTTGATGTAAATCAGGGATGGACTGACCGCAATGAGGCTCTTGATTTGTGCCACTGGCTCAAGGAACAGGGGTGTCTGTTTGTGGAACAGCCTTTTGACAAAGCAGCAATTGACGACACGGCATGGCTCACCGAGCGCTCCCCCTTACCCATTATTGCCGATGAATTTCTGCAACGGCTCCCTGATGTGAGCCGTGCTGCCCAGGCTTATTCAGGCATAAACATAAAACTGATGAAGAGCACGGGGATGCACGAGGCTTACCAAATGGCAACATTGGCACGTGCCATGGGACTTAAGGTCATGCTCGGGTGTATGACCGAAACTTCATGCGCCGTGACTGCAGCTGCCCAGTTGTCGCCGCTGGCCGATTTTGCCGACCTTGACGGAAATCTATTGATTACCAACGACCGCTTTGACGGCCTGAAAATTGTAGATGGCCGTATAACTCTCCCCGACCGCCCGGGTATTGGCGTCACCCCTCTCACCTAACTCACTTAGCCAATCATTGCAAACAACATTCCAATCATGAAACTCTCACAAGGCACCACTCTGAACTCCGCCAAATACGTCATACACTCAATGGTCGCAACCACTGAATGTACGGATATTTACGATGGTTTGGTGGTTGCCACAGGCCAAAAAATCCACATTCATCGCCTGCATGATAATTTTGCGGGATATGCCGATATGTTCCTTGACAAGGCTCGCCTGATGCGAAAACTCAATCACCCCGGCGTAGCCCGAGTGGTCGACATTTTCATTGATGGCGAGGCCGCCTACTACATCACCGAGGCGGTGGCCGGTCAGTCGCTGAAAGCATTCACTCAAGGAAAACCGATGACTGTGTCAGACGCCAAACTGTTCCTCCGCGAATTAGCCGACGCATTGGAACAGTTTCATCAGGCCGGAGTTCCCAACCTGGCGCTATCTGACGAAACGGTAATTGTCAAGTCAGCCGACGCAAACCCGGTAATAGCATCTTTCTCGTTACCGCTGCCTCTTCTTGTTGACGACGATGAGCAGAACCCATATCTTGCCCCGGAACTATACCAACCTTCCGGACGCAACAACACATCGCTCGACGTCTATTCGCTGGGGGCGATTTTATATCGCTGCGTTACAGGACAAACGCCTCCACTTCAAGGTGAGATTTCACTCAAAGGATTGAGCTACCCCAACAATGTAAGTGATGAACTTGCCGAGGTTATTGAACGCGCAATGGAACCCAAACTGCTCAACCGCTATTTCAGCCCTGAAGAGTTGATTGAAGAACTTGAATCCGGCCCACTCGGAGGAACCGGCATGCTATCTTATTACGACCCCGACGCTGATAAAGATGAGCAACCCCAAGTTGAAAACGAACCGGTTGAGCCCATCGTTGCGCCGGAACCAATGCATGAACCTGAACCTGTTGCAGATGCTGTTGTTGAGCCGCAAGAATTTAATCAGACAAACGAAGAAGAAGAGGATGAGGAAGAGTTCGACGATGAGACCCGAAGAATAAAAACCCTTCCTTTTCCCGAAAATCTGAAAAAAGAACATGCACTGGAGCCTGAGCCCGAACCCATTCAGGAACCCGAACCCACACCCGAACAGGAACTGGAACCGAAACCTCACCAAGAACCTGAACCAATTGTTGAACCTGAACCAATTGTTGAGCCGGAAGCTGTTTCGGAACCTGAACCCGAACCTGAAATAATCCAAGAAGAGGAACCAATTGCCGAACCAGAACTTGAACCCATTGTCGAGCCGGAACCCGAACCCGAACCTCAACCGGAGCCTGTAAGAGTTAAACCGAGGCCTGCAAAACAGAAATCAAAATCAATCAAACAGTCCAAGAAAGAAAGCAATGACGGCGGCGGTGGCAACAATAACAAGCGCGGCCGAATAGCAATTATCGCATTAGTTGCACTCGGCCTGATTATTGGAATTGTTTATGGGATCAATGCATTGAACAATTCTTCTGAAAACACGGATGTTGTTGAGGTTGACTCTGTTGCCGTAACATCCGGAGAGACAGATTCGCTTTCTGTCCCCGTGGTTCCGGAAGACGCTCCGGCTGAAACAGAAGTCACCGACAAGCAGATTTCCACGGGCGTGACAAGTTTCAGTTACACCGGTACAGTCGGAGCCAATGGCCTTCCCAACGGGAAAGGCACCGCTGTGTACAAGTCCGGACAGTGGACCAAATATGAAGGCGATTGGCAGGACGGAATGTATCATGGTAAAGGAAAGTTGACCTATCGCAATGGCGATGTTTACGTGGGCGATTTTGCCAATAATTACTTCACCACCGGAACCTACACCATTAACGCTGATGAGAATGGCAATGGCGAACACTTCACCGGCGAATTTGAAAACGGAACGGCGATAACCGGTTCGTGGTACAGCGCCGATGGCACCGTCACCCAACGTCTTCGCAATGGCAACGTAATAGAATAATCCAACAGCTCTTCATAAACCAAACCAGTCAATGAAAAAATTAACCAAGCTACTCAAGCCACTGGCCATAATCGCATTTTTGATGATTGCACCGGCAATGCTTGCGCAAACTAAAATTATCCGGCCGGTTAAAGTCGCAGCTAAGCCTTCAGTCACTCCGGTCAACATTGTCCAGGCTCCTACAGTAATCAAGGAGAAGAAGGCCAAATTGATTGCACGACAAAGCGCCAAGAAGCGTCGCACCCATAGGCCAAACGTAACAATAACCAACACCAACGAGTTGCCGCCACTTCAATTCAACACGGTTGAAATGCCTGACAACACCCCGCGTCTCAACCCCGAACGTTTCACAGCACCTCGTCCCGAAGCCCGGGGCAAAGCTTTGGCTGAAGGGAACCGAAACACCCGAAACATAGGAAATCTCACGGTGACGTTGCCCGAAAGCATCACTATTTTTGAAGAGGGCCCCGACTTCCTTATCGGTGGCATGGAAAATGTATTTGAAATAAACGCAATAGAACTTGACTCTTCTTACAAAATCCACACGCCGGAAGCTTACACTGCTTATATTAAAGAGCTCTACGGAGGTCTTGAACAGAACAACGCCAACGGGAACCGCACCGAATTGTCGGGCTACGACACCAAATCAAGCCGCAACTACCGCGTTGCCATGGTTGCCGACGGCGACAAACTTTATGTGGCACGACTAATCTACAGTCCTTCCGTAGAGCGTCAAGTTACCGAGATTATCCTCCCCTCTCTTCTTGTTCCATCTTCATCGAACACCACTGCCTTATGAAAAGTATCTTCAACATAATCTGCGCCGGCGCGTTGCTTGGCGCTTTTTGGCAAAACGCTTCCGCGGCCGAATATGAACTCGCCAACTTTATGGAGACCACCGACGGGCTGAACATACCCATGGTTTATGTGGACCACACAACTTTTCAAATGGGTGCAACTCCCGAGCAGGAGAATCCTGAGGACGATGAACTTGTCCACACCGTAACAATCAGTCCGTTCTACATCGGAGCCACCGAAATCACCCAAGCCCAATGGGAAAAAGTTATGGGAACTTCGCTGGAGGATATGTACAACAAATATAAGCCCGCACTTGAGTATGGCAAACATGGCGTAGGTCCGGACCGCCCCATGTACTACGTAAGCTGGAACGATGCAACTGACTTCTGCCGCAAACTCTCGGCTCTCACCGGACTCATTTACCGACTTCCCACCGAAGCCGAATGGGAACTTGCTGCACGCGGTGGATGCACAGGAAACACCAACTTCGCAGGTTCAAACAATCTTGACAGCGTGGCATGGTACGTTGACAATGCCGACATGGATCGCTTTAACCGGGGCAATCCCGAATCTCACCCGGTTACAACACTGTCACCTAATGCAATTGGAATTTTTGACATGAGTGGCAATGTGTGTGAATGGTGCTATGATTACTACGCGCCCTACCCCACAGTTGAAACCACCGATCCGGTCGGAGTTCATCAGCCCAGTCTTGACGACCGCGTGTATCGCGGAGGCTCCTTCCGCTCCAACAAAGGCTATTGCCGTGTTGCTTTCCGCAACTCCAATTCGGCCGACTACGCCTCTGAATTCCTTGGATTTCGCGTGGTGTGCGAGCCTTAACCTCAACAAACTGATTTAGACCATGATTACAATTCGACAACCGCTGTGGTTCAGCGAAATAGGACAAAAGGACAATCAAGAGGATTACGTATATCCCGTCAATCCAACCCCTGATAACCGTGTGTTCATTCTATGCGACGGTATGGGTGGCCATGAACGGGGCGAAGTTGCAAGTTCCACCGTGGGAAACACTCTGGGACAACACCTTGACCAGACAATTGAAAGTGGAAAAGCGATAACTGCCGAACTATTTGACGATGCTTTGACCGCAGCCTACAATGCTCTGGAAAAAATTCCTTCAGCCAACTCCGAACGCAAACCCGGCACCACCCTCACAGCTGTATGCTTCAACGACTCGAGCGTACTTGCCGCTCACATAGGCGATAGCCGCATCTATCACATCCGACCCTCACTGTTCGATGCCGAAGCCGGTTCAACAGGCATACTCTATCGCAGCGAGGACCATTCTTTGGTCAACGACCTTGTAAAAGCCGGACAAATCACGCCGGAGCAGGCCCGCACACACCCACGGCGAAATGTGATTACCCGGGCTATGCAACCCGGCCTTGAGCGTCGCTTCAAAGCCACCATCCATGAGTGCTCCGACATTCAGCCGGGCGACTATTTCTTTCTCTGTTCCGATGGAGTCCTTGAACGCATAACTGACCGGACCTTGTGTGAAATTTTGGCTACGCCGGAATTTACCGACATTGAAAAAATTGATGCCATTAAAGCCGAATGTGCCCTGGGCACGCGCGACAATTACTCCTGTTCGCTCATTCCGGTTGAGGATGTAACCGAGCCCCGTCGCCCCAATTACATTGTACCCTTGGCAATCCTCACTGCAATAATCATAATTGCAGGATGCGGAATAGCGGCTTACTACGCAGGCTATTTTCATCCAAACACTGACACCGCAATTGTGCCCGACAGCGCGGTTGTGAAATCCGACACCTCGGCAATTGATACTCTTGTGCTTGCGGTTCCATTGACCGACACCTTGCCGGCTGACACCGTTAAACCGGTTGAAAACGTTGTGGAGAAGGCGCCTGTCAATCCCGATACCGTGGCATCCAAACCGAAGCCTGCAACAGCTGTGCCGGACAGCACATCCAAAGCAAAACCTGCCGCCGCTCCCGCTACAACACCGACGCCTGCAGCCGAGCCGGCTAAAACGGTCCCTGAACCCAAACAAAAGACAGGCTCAACCGGCTCCGTGCCAAAAAAGCCACAAAAAGCAGACTCAAAGAGTGTGCCTCCGCGCAAAAATAACAATTCCAAATCAACCCCCAAACCACTCGCTTAACACTTCAACATGAAACGAATCATATTAATTTTCGCATTTCTGAGTGTCCTCGCCGTATCCCAACTGATGGGACAGCGTGTACACTACATATTGTCGCAAGGCACCAACATGTCCGCGCAGAAGTTCATCCCCATGAGCTACGACTCGGTGTTTGCTGAAGATGCACTCCGCCGGGTGTGGGATATGGACGAACATATTGTGGCCGCAGGGTTCACCTATCACGGACTCCAGATTGTGACAAGCAAATATCCCGGATGGGGTAATCAGCGATATGAGTTTTCGCATGAATATCCCAAACAATTTGTAGAGGATATGAATGCAAAAGGCTATACCATTACAGAACTTTCAACCGACGGTGCCAACTGGCTTGCCATCGCAACGGAAGTTGAGGAAGCGCCTACACAAACCTTCTTTGAGTTTGACGATCCCACCACTCCGGAAGGCAGGGCTGAAATGGACAATGTGATCAAACAGATGGCCGATGAAGGGGCCTTCATAACCGATGTGGCTTGTGGTGGGAACACCTGGTATGCCGTTGCCACATACGACCCCGACATTGTTGGACAAATCTACGACTTCCCCGTGGCAGCTCAGGATTTCTCTGATTTCTTTATGCGCAATCAGACACAGGGCTACCGCATATCAGCTTCAGACTACGGCCCGGGCCACTATTTCTGCGTAATGACAAAAACCAAAAGCCGCCCCAAGGCCCAGGCCCTTCTGCCCGGAGTGGAAGACCCCAACTCCGTAATGGAAACTTTTTGGAAACAACAGTTTGCCATCACCAAGGTGGGACATTGATAAGAATCTAACTTCTTCAAAATGGAAAAAATAATCATACTTGATTTCGGCTCCCAAACCACGCAGCTTATTGGCCGCAGAGTCAGGGAACTGAACACCTATTGCGAGATTTTGCCTTACAACAAAATGCCATTCGATGACCCTTCGGTTATCGGAGTCATCCTCTCGGGCTCGCCATTCTCAGTGTACGACGAGAAAGCATTCCGCACCGACCTGTCAAAACTCCGCGAGCGCTATCCGTTGCTCGGCATCTGTTATGGCGCCCAATTCATGGCCCACACATGCGGAGGCACTGTTGAACCGGCCAACTCGCGCGAATATGGACGTGCATTGTTATCGGAAGTCAATGAAGCCGATCCACTCATGCGCGACATAATGCCCGGAGCACAAGTGTGGATGAGCCACGGCGACACCATCACCTCGCTTCCCGAAGGATTCAACATTATTGCATCGACCGATCAGGTTCCCATTGCAGCTTTCCGTGCCGGAAGCGAAAAAATGTGGGGCGTGCAATTCCACCCGGAAGTGTATCACTCTGAATGTGGCATGACGCTGCTGCGCAACTTCGTGGTTGACATTTGCCAAAGCACCCAAAGCTGGAGCGCAGCCTCTTTCATTGAAACTACCGTGGCCGAACTCAAGGCTACTTTGGGCGACGACAAAGTTGTGCTCGGTCTCTCGGGAGGCGTTGACTCTTCAGTGGCCGCCGTGTTGCTCAACAAGGCCATTGGCAAAAATCTCACATGTATTTTCGTGGACCATGGCATGCTCCGCAAAAATGAGTTTGCCGATGTGATGCGTGACTACGAGGGCCTTGGCCTTAACGTGATTGGTATTGACGCATCAGCCAAATTCTTTGCCGATCTTGCCGGCGTCACCGAACCGGAACGCAAACGCAAAATCATTGGACGCGACTTTATTGAAGTGTTCGATGAAGAAGCCCACAAACTCACCGATGTGAAATGGCTCGGTCAAGGAACCATTTACCCTGACTGCATTGAGTCGCTCTCCATCACAGGCACCACCATAAAGAGCCACCACAACGTAGGCGGACTTCCGGAGAAAATGAACCTTAAGCTCTGCGAACCGCTCAGACTCCTTTTCAAGGACGAGGTTCGTGCCGTGGGGCGTGAGCTCGGCATGCCCGAACGCCTTATAACCCGTCATCCATTCCCGGGTCCGGGGCTCGCTGTGCGTATTCTTGGCGACATCACCCCCGAAAAAGTAGCCGTGCTTCAGGAAGCCGACCACATTTTCATTCAGGGCCTTCGCGACCACGGCCTGTACGACAAGGTTTGGCAAGCCGGTGTGATTCTGCTGCCGGTGCAAAGTGTAGGTGTGATGGGCGATGAGCGCACCTACGAACGTGCTGTGGCTCTCCGTGCCGTCACATCCACCGATGCCATGACTGCCGACTGGGCCCGGTTGCCTTACGATTTCCTTGCCGAAGTGTCGAACAAAATCATCAATAAAGTCCGCGGTGTCAATCGCGTGACCTACGACATCTCCTCCAAGCCACCGGCAACCATTGAGTGGGAATAACCCCGTCAATTAATCGATAGGCTGAGAATAGTTTATATTATTGGACAGCAATCGAAACCCTTCAAAGGAAACTTTGGAGGGTTTTGTTTGTTGTAAAAAGTGAAATCTAAAAATTTTAGTAATTATGGAATACACTGAAGCTATAAACTCAAGTCGTGTTGTATTAGTTGAATTTTACGCATCCTGGTGCCCTCACTGCCAGCGCATGATGCCTATTGTTGAACAAGTTAAGGAACTTCTTCAAGGATCGGCCGAGGTCTTTCAACTGGACATTGACCTCAACCGTGAATTAGCCGACAGGGAACGCATTGAATCACTTCCCACGTTTATTGTTTATCGCGACGGCCGGGAACAGTGGCGACAAAGCGGCGAAATGGATGGTCAGGTATTACTTGCCAAAGTGCAGTCTTATCTCTAAAAAATAATTTCAGGCTAAGTTATTTACGCCATGTCCCGGACTGCAGAACCTCATAACTTGCTGTGCGATTATCTTGAGGCATTGGGTGTGCCGTACACGTGCAATTACTCGCAAAAAAGATTTGCCGAGATGCCGTTTCACACGTTGTTCGGCGTGTCGAAACTGCTGGAAGAATACGGGGTGAAGTCCGAGGGTTATCTGCTCAATGACCGCAAGGAGATAAGCAAACTCACTCCGCCGTTTCTTGCCCGCACGGCCGGCGGAATTGTCATTGTAACCGGCATGGACTCTGACACAATTCATTATCTTACTCAGGGGGTTGAGGAGTCAATGCCGCTTGACAAGTTCACCGGTGCATGGTGCGGCAATGTAATGCTGTCGTTTCCCGGGCCTAATGCTCAGGAACCCGACTACGGACCGCACTCACGCATTGAGTTTCTCATGAAATCCAAGCGGTGGGTGTTGACCATTGGAGCAGTGCTGCTGTTCCTTTATGCGTTTATAACCAACCGCCTCTACGCTCAATTCTCCACCATTTGGATTGCCGCCGTGGATTTGGCCGGATTATATCTCACATACTTATTGGTTCAAAAATCGCTTAAAATCCACAATGGCGCGGCCGACAAAGTTTGCGGCGTGCTTGAAGCTCACGGATGTGACCATGTGCTTGAAATGAAGGCGTCAAAATTTTTCGGTCTTTTCGGATGGAGCGAGGTAGGGTTTGCTTACTTCTCTGTGAGTCTTGGTGCACTGCTCATGTTTCCACAGACGTTGCCCATGCTTGCGCTGTGCGACATTTGCTGCCTACCCTTCACCGCGTGGAGCATCTGGTACCAGCGCTTCCGGGCTCACCGTTGGTGCACGCTCTGCGTATGCGTTCAGTGCTCGCTTTGGCTGCTGTTTTTCGGCTATCTGGGAGGTGGCTTTGTGCACCAGGCTTGGCCTCCCACCATTGAATTTATTGTTTTGGGCCTCTGCTATGTCACTGTTATGCTTGCAGTGAATGCGTTGATGCCTCTACTTGAGAATCAATCAACAAACCGTAATGAATAAGGTTAAACAGATAAATCACCCCACACTGGCCAACGCCACTCGCCTTACGCCCTTGCAGCTAAATGAAATTCGCTGCTACAGCCGCCACACGGTGCTAACACCTGAACTGCTCGAGCAGATGGCATCCGCGGCCAAAGGCAAAAAGAAAGCCGCCCCCACCGAGGGGACAGCTTCCTGATTTATTTCTTATGTTTCAGAGCGAATTAGCGAACCAGAATTTTGGTAGCTTTGTTGCCCTGACGACGGATGTAAAGACCTGCGGGGAGGTTTTCACCATTCACACGAATACCTTGGATGTTGAAGTATTCAACGGGAGCGTTTACGTCAACTTCAGTTTCAACTGCAATTTCACCAATAGCTGCGAGTTCAGCATCGCAAACCTTAATGTTGTCAATGAACCAACGGTGCTGACCGGCAACACCCCACTGAGCATCTTCGGGACGGATGGTGATTTTGGTATTTTCATTAACGGTGACACCGGTAAGCGTAATGGCAGCGTGAATCCAGCGGAGTCTGGAATCTGCTTCCAGTCCATGTTCGGGAACATCGTAAGTTTTCTTGTCAGTACCGTTTTCAACAATAACAACCAGCTTGGTGGGGTCCATTGTACCATCGCCCTGACGCATTGTGCTCCAATCAAAAGCAACAGCAACTTCCTTGCCGGCAGGAACGCCTTTCACACCGGTGATTGCGATACCTGACTGATGGTTGCCCTTACCAAACTTGAGGTAGTACTTCTGCATATAGCAAGATTTTGCTGCTTCAGCCTCGGTTTTGCCGTTTTGAGCATAAAGGAAGCTCATGCCGGTAGCTTCCAAAGCAGCTTTGGGAGTAACATTGGCTTCTCCGTTATATTCATATTTGGGAGTGTCTATGAAGGGGCAGTAAGCATCAAGATTGTCATCGTCAACGGTGTTACCAATTTCCTTTTCACCGCTCTTGTAAGCGCCCCAGGGTTCTGCGAGCCATTCAAAGTCTTCCGAGTAGTAAACGCCTTCGGCTGTTTCAGAGGCACCGGCAGCTGCCTCAAACTTGATTGAGCAATCTGCAGTTTGGCCACCAATTGTACCGGAACCATTGCTTGCAAGCACGAACTTTCCGCCCTCTTCCTTGGCTTCAAGGTCAACCTGGACAAGTTTCACAGCACCGAAGCGGGGGAGCTGAGCAATTTTAACATCAGAAGCGGAGCCTTTGTAAACGCCGTTTTCAAGAACAACATCGTTGTAAGCCACGGGGCCCATTACAACATCCATTCCCATAACTTCTGCAGGGAATTCACCAATTGTTACAGTGTAGTTGGCTCCAGAGGGCTCGATAGTTACAGTTGCTTCCGATTCAATCACATTGGTTCCCAAATTGGCAGTGAGAGCACCAGTGTAACTTTTTGCACCTGCCAACAGAGCAGCAGTTGCAAAACAAAGAGAAAGTAAAGATTTTTTCATGCAAAAAAATATTAAATTATTGGTTTGTTTGATTAGTTACGAAACGAAATCATTTCATTTCGCAACAAATTTAAGCAGTTATTATCAAATCACAAAGAAATCTCACCGATTTTTGTTCTGAATGATTGTCAGAGGCATTTCAGGAGTATTTCGCAGCGAAACCAAATGCGCAAAAAGCGCTTTGGAAAAGGGATTTTACAACGTTAACTTATTTTAACCTAAAGTCATTTTGCAACTTTCGCTTTGAAAAATAAGAATAAATAAAGCCGTTATTTTGGCCGAAAAGCCGCATTGTGAAACGAATTTTCGCTTCCTCAGCCCCAATCTGTCATTTTTCAATTCAACACGTGCCTTGAACGGCATTTGGATTTAAGGAAACGATGATTTACCTTTGCCATTGTTATTTCAACAGCACACCAAAAACGCTTTTTCATAAGTATAGTTTAGACAAAATAATACATCCACTGACGTTAAGTACTATGTGTAAATCCCAAAGGAGACTCGTGAGAGTGTCCTTTGTTTTTATCCCCTCCTCCCCATCCCCCCTCAACTCCCAATATCGGCGCATTTCCAACGTCAATGTAAAAAACGGGTTCACTATGAAATCCTAAAACTTAGCCGAAAGTTGCAAAAAAAATTGTAAATTTGCCATATTCAAATCAGCTTACCATGGATGTTCTGCAGCCTGAGGAATCACTTAGCAAATCTTACAGACACTTACGGTGTAGATGAACATAAAACAGAATCGCGTAGTTAGTGAATTATATGGAAGATAAGAACATACTTGAATTTGTTACTTGGCTTATCAGCAAATTGTCTCATTTTCTGAATATGCCACAAACCGAAGTGTTCCGACGGCTTTATAAATCAGGGATTCTATATAGCTATATTGTACCCTCTTACGATGTACTCCATACGTTTGGCTCCCGATATCTCATGGAGGACATTACTGATTATATGCGGGAGAAGGGAGTGCTTGACTAATGCTTATCTACCACGCATCGACATTACCCATTGAGACACCTGACGTTAGTTTTTCGCGTGGCTATCTGGATTTCGGAAAAGGCTTCTACCTTACCACTCTGCATGAACAAGCCGTAAAATACGCCCAACGTTTCAAACGCAGAAAAAGACCGGCGTGGCTTTCAACATACGAATTGGAATTCAATCCTACCGATTGGGAAATTCTTACGTTTGAATCCTACAACCGCGAATGGTTGCAATTTGTTTCCAATTGCCGCAGTGGCAACGATGTTTCCAACTATGACCTAATAATTGGAGGCATAGCCAACGATGAGGTTATTCAAACCATCGAACGATATTTTGCAGGTGAGATTTCGGAAAACGATGCACTTGGACTTCTCAAATACGAGAAACCGAATAATCAATTTTGCATTCGTTCGCAACGTGTGCTCAATGAATGCCTGAAACATAAAAACAGTGAGGAATTATGAGCGAAACCGAATTGTATCTCCGGGGAAATAAAAATGCCGGCATAATCCGTGCCTTGAACGAACTGTTTGGTATTTCCATTCAGGACGCCACCAACATATATTATCAATCGGAGACAGCCCAACTGATTGAAGAAAAAGTTGCCGACCTTCATTGCCGCAGTGAAAAATATCTTGCGACCTTGGTGTGGGAAGAGTATAATGAAACAAAATAACGCTCGCGGTTAACGGCTCGTTTCACGAGTCAGCAACGAACACGGCCGCCCTGCACAAGGGCGGCCGTGATGATTAAAGGCACAGGGCTAACATGGAGTAAAGAGCCGGCTGTTAGAATTTGAAGAAATTTTTCGATTTCTTTTTGCGCACTTCCATTCTGGCAGCGCAAGGCATTGCGGCTTCCTCTGCCATTTCGGCCATTCGGGCTCCGGAATCATGACTAAACTTACTGAACATTGCCTGCGTGCCTTCAGCATCCTGCGTAAAGGCCATTTTATTGTCAATGTTCATGGCCCGGCCAAGAGATTCAACATCCACATTGGCACCAATCAGGTTTATGGTCCAACCCAACTCCTTGAGCGAGCTTATGAGCCTTGCCACTTCCGGACCGGAAAAACGTGTGGAAGAGTTTTCATAGCCATCGGTAATGATGGTTATGATGCCGGTGGCATCTTCGTGAGTTGCGGCAACGGTTTTGAGTTCGGTCAGTGTGGAGCCAACGGCATCGAGCAGCGGAGTGTTGCCCCAGGGGCGATAATCATTTTCCGTCACATCATTCACTTTGTCGGGGCGTGCGTTTTTCACAAGGTAACGTGATTTCACCGGACCTCCGTTTTGAAATGCGAAGATTGAAACAAACGAATTGATTCTGTCGGCATGTTCGGTTGCTGAGAACCGGATGGTGTTGAGCGTTTCGTTGCAGCCCGAAATTGTTTGCTTTACCACACCGCTCATCGAGCCACTTTCGTCAAGAATAATCAGATTGAACACGGTGGTTTTGGGTGTGTGTTTTGCATTGCCGGAAGTGTTGTTGATTGCATCCATTGTTGTAGGTGATTTAAGTAGTTAGAAAAAAAGTGTGTGAATTGAATGTGTGTTTTACATTTAGCATCAGTGTTAGAAATCAAATAAATCTTTGGTGGAAGATTCATCGGAGCCGTATTCTTTCTTGTTTTTGAACAGATTACGGAATGAGAATAGTTTTTTTGCCGGGCGTCCGGCCGAGACCGGTCTGTCAAAAGCTCCGGAACTTTTATCCATTCGCTCCGCCATGGGGGAAGGCATGCCACATTCGCACATTGGCTCAGCACCGTCAGTTTCTTCAAGCATGCCGCTCTGAAGAGCTTTGCGTTGGAAGTTACGGCGGTCGTAAGTGGTGCGGTTGATAGCCTCGTAAACTTTTTGAAGCTCGCCGAGTGAGAACACCTTATTAAGAAGCTGGAATGCCACCGGCCTCACCTTGAGTTTTTCAGCAAGGTATTCCCGAGCGGCCTTGATAATCTCTTCATGGTCAAAGGCCATTGGCGGAAGCCGGCATTCATCGAACCACAGCGCATTTGCGGCATCGTCGCCGGCAATCAACCGACATTCGGCCGGCCGGACAAGCGCCATGAATGCCACGGTGACCACGCGTTCGCGAGGGTCGCGACCAACATCACTGAACACTCTGAACTGCTCGAGGTAAACATTGCTCAGATTGGTTTCCTCACGGAGCTCTCGCGCGGCAGCCTGCTCCACGGTCTCGTCCATGCGCATGAATCCGCCGGGAAGCGCCCACATTCCAAGATAGGGGGGCAGACCGCGCTCCACAAGGAGTACCTTCAGTGCTTCTCCGTCGAAACCGAAAATCACGCAGTCGACCGTGAGAGCCGCATGCGGATACTGATAACAATATTTCTTTTCTTCTGCCATTGAATTGCTATTTGTGTTATTTTGACGCAAAGGTAAGGATTGTGTCAATATTACACAAATTATTTTGTGTCAAATTTACGCAATTAACATATTTTAAACAAAAATTCCATTTTGGTGTTAATATTATTGTACATTTGCAACCCCAAAAGAAAAAAACAAAATGGTAACAGAACAAATGATTAACGCCGTGGGCTACGCAGCCTGCATTGCAATGGTTTGCGGATATTTACCACAATCCATCTACACCATACGAACCCGCGAAACCGATGCCATAGCACTACCCACCTTCCTGCTCATGGGTGTGGGCAGCGTGCTGTTTGTGGTTCAGGGAATACTGACCAAGAACATGCCGCTGGTAATAACAAATGCCATCACATCAGTGTGCTGTGTGATTGTGACCTCCATTAAGATCTATAACGACTTCATCCGTCCGAAGAAGGACCCCAAAAAGAAATGACCACGTCCGTCCTGCGGCATGCCGCTGTTATATGGACCTTAGTGGCTGCGATAATAATTCTTGCGGCCGGATGCCTCATTGCCGGGGCCGTGAAGATTCCGCTCGCCCAGATATGGGCAGCCCTGACCGGGGGCGACGTCGAACGCGAAGCTTGGCAGGTTATTGTGATGCAAACCCGTCTGCCCATGATGATAACAGCATTGGTGGCAGGAGCCGCACTCTCGGTTGCCGGACTGCTTATGCAAACCTGTTTTGACAACCCGCTGGCGGGTCCATCCATTTTAGGCATATCCACAGGGGCTTCGCTCGGCGTGGCCATTGTGATGCTTTGGTTCGGCGGTACACTTGGAGCCGGTATGGGACAGTATGCCAGTTCCGTGGCCGGAGCCCTTGCCGGAAGCGCCGTGGTGATGGCCATTCTGCTTGCTTTCAGCCGAGTGGTACGTTCAAGCGTGATGATTCTTATTATAGGTGTGCTGGTGGGTTACTTCACATCTTCGGCCATATCGCTGCTCAACTTTTTCTCAACACAAGAGGGGGTGCACTCCTACGTGATTTGGGGATTGGGCAACTTCAGCGGCACATCTTTGGGCAAGACCATGGTGTTCGCACTTATCACCGTCCCGCTAACATTGGCCGCAATGCTGTTGATAAAACCTCTCAACGCGCTGTTGCTTGGCGCCCGCTATGCCGAAAGTCTTGGAATTAACATTTCTCGCCTCAGAGGCTGGCTCCTTGTCACATCAGGTGCGCTCACAGCATTTGTGACAGCTTTTTGCGGACCGATTGGATTCATAGGGTTGATTGTGCCACACGTTGCCCGAATGACTCTGCGCACATCCAATCACACCATTCTTCTGCCGGCCACAGCCTTGTGCGGAGCCGCCACCGGCCTGCTCTGCGCATTCCTGTCGCTCCTGCCCTCGCAAGGAGGCGTGATTCCCATCAACGCCATCACACCTATAATCGGAGTCCCGGTAATCATCTACGTGATTGTTGGACGTAAACGCTTGCTCTATTTTTCATGAAGAACCTTGAGACACAGCCATTGCTTGGAACCGAACATCTGTGGGCCGGCTACAGCTCATCATCACACGTCATTGAGGTGATAAAGGATGCCTCGCTCAGCCTGATGCCCGGAAGCGTGACTTGCTTGCTCGGCGCTAACGGATCGGGGAAAAGCACGTTGCTCCGAACCATTGGCGGACAGCAGGCCCCCCTTAAGGGAAAAGTAGAAATTGGAGGCGTTGACCCGGCGAAGGCCGGCCGCAAGGCAATGGCAAAACTTCTGAGCGTAGTGTACACCGAGCGCACACATGCCGGGGCTCTGACCGTGGAAGAGTTGGTGGGACTTGGCCGACAACCATACACCGGCTTCTTCGGGCGCCTCGACCCATCCGACAAGAGCATTGTCACAGAGTCGTTAAGACTTGTGGGACTGGAGCAGATGCGACAGCGCTACGTGGGGACACTCTCCGATGGTGAACGACAGAAAGCGATGATTGCCCGCGCACTTGCCCAGCAAACACCCGTAATGCTGCTTGACGAGCCAACATCTTTTCTTGACGTTGCATCACGCCTTGAGGTCATGGCCCTGCTTGGGAAGCTAGCCGGAGAACAAAACATGGCCATTCTTCTGTCAACCCACGATGTTCCGGGGGCGCTGGCAATAGCGTCGCAACTCTGGCTCGTGAATCCCAACGGGCACATCACTGCCGGCCCGGCGCAAGAACTTGTAAATAATGGCTCTATGAACAGCATCTTCCCAAACAGAGGGATTGAATTCAGTGCCGAACAACGCGATTTCCGGCTCAAATAACACGCCCCCATCCACACCCATAGTGGTTATGAATGAAATGGACATAAATGAACCAAACGAATTGCATGTTATGTCAATAAAAATCACTACCTTTGGCAAATTTTTCAACGAATAACATTCCAACAATCTATATTTATTTTTAAGACAACCCGTTATGCGTACTCTATTTCTCCTATCCGCCGGAGTGCTCACACTGCTGTCGGCCTGCTCTCAATCAGGCAAAAGCTCTGACAGTATGACCGTTGCAGCCGATTCGGTGGTTACTGCCATGGACACCGCCACAGCTCTCCCCGACTCCACTCCCAAACAGTCCAAACCGGCCGGTCCGCTTCTGGACTCCCTCGCTTCAGCGGAAACCACACTCAACTTCATGAAAAATTCGGGTCACTGGGACAAATACCGGCAGGGCATCATCCCCACCATCATGGACCAGAGCCTTGACTATGCCCGCCGGTTGCTACGAAGCACCCACGACCATTTCATCATTGTCGACAAGCAATCCATGAACGTGATTCTTTACGACAAATACGGCCGCGAAGAAAAATGCTACAAAATGGCTTGCTCACGCTACTACGGCACAAAACACAAGCGCCGCGACAACCGCACTCCCGAAGGATTCTTCTCCGCTTCCGGTATTTACAATTCAACTGACTGGCTTTACACCAACGACGATGGCTACACATCTCCGGCCCGCGGACAATTCGGTCCTCGTTTTATCCGCTTGAAAACACCTGTAACCACTCAGGTAGGTATCCACGGAACCTCGGCCCGCCACTCTCCCGGACACCGCGTGAGCCACGGATGCATCCGCATTCAAAACGAGCAGATTCTCGAGCTTGTGAAATATGCCACAGTAGGCATGCCCATCATTGTGAACCCCTCGGACCGCGACCGCAAGGTGAATGAAAGCGAAGGCGTGCACGTGACCCAACTCAACATTGGCAAGGGCATTAATACTCCGGAGCCGAAAGAAGACAAAAAGGACAAATCCAAAGAGGAAGCCTCAGAAAAAGAAACCAAGGCCGACAGCACCGCAACAACCACTCCCGCCACAGAAAATGTGGAAGCACCTGTCAAGGAAAATGCCGCAGAAGAACCGGCTAAAACCGACACGCCCAAACCGACCGAGCCTGAAAAGAACGAACCGGCAAAAAGCGAGCCGACAAAGGCTGAATAACCGATACATCCAGCCAAAAAAGAACCGACTCTGCATGAACCGCAGCATAATTTTAAAGACACTCCTGCCCGTAGCAATAGGGGCAGGAGTTGTTGTGTGGCTATTTTGCCGCGAGTTCAGCATGGAACAGTGGTTGGCCATTCCCTGGACGCTCCGCACCTTTGCAGCAATAGCCATAGGCATTTTGTTTGTGGCCGGACGTGAATGGGGCATGATGTGGCGTTTCAGAACGCTGTCTGACAGAACGCTGTCATGGCGTCGGACGCTCAAAGTCACAATGCAATGTGAATTTACCTCAGCAATAACGCCAACCACGGCCGGAGGCTCCACCCTGAGCATGGTGTTTCTGAACCGACAGGGAATTCCGTTGGGCCGCGCAACCATAATAACAATGATTGTGCTCATGCTTGACGAACTGTTCATTGTCGTGGCATGCCCCATTATATTCCTGTTGCTCCCGGGAGGCAAAATTTTCGGTTTTGACCCCGGCACTTTCAGCACCGGAGTGCGCCTCGCCTTCTGGATTGTTTACGGGGGCGTGTGCGCGGTGACATTGTTTCTGTTTTTAGGCGCGTTCGTGTTTCCCGGTTCCATTGCCCGATTCATCTCAAAACTATTCCGTCACAAACTGTTGCGGCGTTGGCACAAACAAGCCGTTGAAACCGGCGAAGCCATGGTGGAAGCGGGAGCCGACCTCCGACAACGGGGTGCCGCATGGTGGTTCGAAGCATTAGGTGCCACGGCGTTCACATGGATTTGCCGCTACCTGGTGGTAAACGCCCTGTTTTGGGGCTTTTCTGCAGCGGCTCCTCAAACAATTGTTTTCGCAAGGCAGTTTGTAGTGTGGACACTGCTCACCATAAGCCCCACCCCCGGGGGAAGTGGCCTGAGCGAGTGGCTGTTCACAAGCTACTATGGCGACCTCATTACCGATGCTTCAATGGTGCTGGTTATTGCAATTTTGTGGCGACTGCTCACCTACTACATTTATCTTGCCATTGGAGTTATAAGACTTCCGGCGTGGATACGAAAAAAATAAAACCCGCCTACCGGTGAAGGCAAGCGGGCTTATATATCTTTAGTCTTCTACGACCGGGTTATTCAACCGGTTTAATGCGCTCAATGCCAAGATTGATTCGGCGCACTGTCTCATCAAGCCCCATCAGCTCGGTGATGTCGAACATGTGCGGGCCTTTACATTCACCAACCACAGTGAGGCGGAAGGCATTCATAACGTTGCCCAGATGATAACCCTTTGAGGCTATCCATTCAAGCACAATGGGTTCGGCGGTAGCTGCCGAAAAATCGGGCAGACCTTTCAGCACTTCAATCAGCTCAGCCATAATGCGGGGCATTTCGGCGCTCCAGCGTTTTTTCACTGATTTGGCTTCGTATTCAACGGGCTCTACGAAGAAAAAGCGGGCTTGTTGCCAAAAATCGCTCACAAAGTTGGCTCTGTCCTTAACCATGGCAACAGCGCGTGTAATATACTCATCGTCAAAGGCATTCGGGTCAACCCCATTGGCCTTCATAACAGGCTTGAACATTTGCGTGAGCTCTTCGGCCGGAATCATTTGAAGATATTTATGGTTAAACCATTTGCCCTTTTCAAAATCAAAGCGGGCACCGGCACGCGAGCAGTGGTCAAGCGAGAACTTTTGAATCAGCTCGTCCATTGACATTATTTCAGTGTCGTCGCCGGGATTCCAGCCAAGAAGAGCCAGGAAGTTTACCACTGCTTCGGGAAGATAGCCGCGTTCGCGATAGCCCGATGAAATTTCGCCGCTTTTGGGGTCGTGCCATTCAAGAGGGAACACCGGGAAACCGAGGCGGTCGCCATCGCGTTTGGAAAGTTTACCTTTGCCATCGGGCTTCAACAATAGAGGAAGGTGTACGAAGGCAGGCATCGTGTCGGCCCAGCCGAAAGCTTCATACAGAAGTACATGAAGCGGGGCCGACGGTAACCATTCTTCACCGCGGATTACGTGGCTCACCTCCATGAGATGGTCATCTACAATATTGGCAAGGTGATATGTGGGCAGGTCGTCGGCACTTTTGTAAAGCACCTTGTCGTCAAGGATAGAGGAATTGATGGTTACTTTGCCACGAATAAGGTCGTTGACCTCCACATCGCGGCCGGGCTCAATCTTGAAACGGACCACATATTTCTCTCCGGCATCCATGAGGCGTTTAACCTCATCGGCCGGTAACGAAAGAGAATTGCGCATAGAGCCACGTGTAGAGGCGTCATACTGGAAGTTGGGAATATCCTTTCGCGCCTGCTCCAATTCCTGAGGAGTGTCAAAAGCAATGTAAGCCTTTCCGGCATCAAGAAGCATTTTCACATGCTCGCGATAAATGTCACGGCGCTCGCTCTGCTTATAGGGGCCGTAGTTTCCACCCTCGCGGACACCCTCGTCAATACCTATACCGAGCCAAGCCAAAGCCTCGTTGATGTAATCTTCGGCGCCGGGCACAAAACGGTTTGAATCCGTGTCCTCGATTCGTAAAATCATGTCACCGCCATGCTGGCGCGCAAACAGATAGTTATAAAGAGCGGTGCGGACGCCGCCAATATGCAAAGGCCCCGTGGGCGACGGAGCAAATCTTACCCTAACCTTACGTTCCATTTTAATATTATAATCGTAAATGTATGCAGCATTTTATTGCATTGCAAAATTACGCAATTTGTCCATAACAGCCAAACAGTCATGGCAAGGGCGATGAAAATCCCCAAAGGGACATTTCACCGCCCGGTTTAATGTATCAGCAGGCTCTTAATAAAGGCCCCAGTTGGACTGTTGGTTACACCACTCTACTCGGTTCATGAGCCAAGTTTTGAGGTCGCCCACTTTCTTTTTAGTGTCGAAAGCGCTTTCGGCCAAAGCATAGCCTGATGCATAGGCATCGGGCCAAAGCAAACCATCGCGACGGGCCGAAGGTTCAATCATGCGGGCATATTCGTCAATATAGACCAACAGGCGGGGATAAATTTCTTTGTAGAAATTGTCCCATACTTCTTTGTACACTTCCTGAAATTCCTTGTTGCTCACAAGGGCTTTCATGAATGAGCCACCGGCATAGTCGCCGTCGGAATCAAAAAGGCCACGGTTGTAGTTAATGATTGTGAGCCCGTCGTAGCCATACGACCAGTCAAAGTCCCAAACCGGACCAAAATGGTAAAGATAATCTTTACCAAGGCCTTCCTTATGAATGTACAAGCTCTTGGGGTGGCACAACTCCTTGTTGCATGCCAGAGAGTTCACAAGAACGTAAGCAGCCGCATCCTTGAGGTCAATGTAATCGGCAAGCTTTTTGGTTCCGGGATTTACAACCACGTTGGCCATCTCGGTAAAATCGTTTGTCCACTGGCGGAAATATTCCTGACGCTCGGAGGCATCGGCTTTCACTTCAGTGAGGTCGGGGTCCTTCACCATCACCGGCAGGCGTTTGCGATTGTTATTGGCAAAAGTGTAGGTGAATTTGAAATCCTCATCGTAGTTGGAATCCAGTTCAAAGAGCATACCGGTGGCCTCGTCAATGTCCACAGAGCCACTGCCGGTTCCTATTTTCTCCGTAATGATGTAGGCCCCCTTGTAATGACCATTCAGATACATGTTAACAGGAATGGAATGGTTAGAGAACGGGAGACCGAGTTCATTGGCCGTCCAAAGCGAAATGGCATTACGCATCAGCGAGGGGTCAATGTAGTTGGCAATCAGAGCAAAGGTCTTGGCCTTTTTCATGCCGCACACCGATGTTTTCTTGCTCATTTTGAAACGATAAGGCGTTTTGGCAAAATTCCAGGTGGAGTTACCGCGGCCACGAAATTCAACGGTTTGCTCAGGCAGATCGTCGTACATGCCGTTGCCATCCATGCGGAGTGTGGCAGCATATATGGTGGACTTTGTAAAGCCACCGGTTTTGAACAGATCGGTGATGTCGGGATAATCAGTCAGGTTGACATAAATGTCAGGGATGGCGGTCTGACGCACCACGACGCTGTCAACAACATCCATTGACACGGATTGCGCATCATTCATGGTGGTGACGGTTACCTTATTGAATCCGGCTGTGCCGCCTGAATAAGTTATGTCTTTGATTTGGTCAAGTTTGAAATAGTCAAAGTTTTTGTCGTTGCGGAACAGATAAAGCTCCTGGTTTTGAGCGTGAACGCCGGCGGCCATAAAAAAGGCGCAGCAAGCCGAAAGAAAAAGTTTTTTCATTATTTTACAGCCACTTTAAAGGATTTGTCATTAATAGTAAGCACATACACTCCAGGCACAAGCATCTCAGTTGACACGGTAAAAGTTCCGGTAGCCTGTTCCGACAACAGAGTTTGGCCGCTGACAGCGGTGAGCATAACGGTTGAGTTCACAGGTAAATTTGTCAATTCAATATTCTTGCCGCTCCAGTTCAAGACAACACCGGGAGCATCGGACAAGGCGCCGTCAATACCGGCCCACAAATCGGAGGAACCGGCCTCGGTTGAGAACACCCAGTTACGAATTTCGGCGAGAGGTTGACGGATTTCATAATAGTTAGTGCCTTTGGTGTAATAAAGCACCATATCTCCGTTTTCAAACATGGTGGTGAACCCGTATTCAAAATTCACCTTGGTCAAATGGCTGTCAGTGTGCTCGAACACCACGCTCTTGTAGTTTTTGCCGGCAGCAGTTGCTGATAATGATACTCCTACTATAGCAGCACACAAGCCTAACAGAGTAAAAAACTTTCTCATTAAATGGTAAATTGATTGGTAAGAATTTTTGACAAAGATAATAATTTTTATGAGAAAGGCTCAACGTCAGTTCAATTAAAGTCAAGCCCGCTGTTATTATTTCAGCATCACAATGGGTAATTCCTTCACCCTTAGGGCGGATTTTCGGCGCTGCTCACATATAAAGGAATTGGTGAGCAATTCGGCAAGATAACCTAACTTTCGGCTAAATATACGCTCTTCCGCCAAATTCACCAACCACCTTTCGGCAAGCAACAGGCGCTTAACTTCTTCAAGCGTGCTGAAAAGGAAATTGCAATATTCATTGTGCAACGGGGTTTTCATCACCACCATGTTGGCATAGAACATTTTCCTTGAAGCAAGAGTGCAATCCAAAATTTCAAGATGCGAGGGATGCAGATTTGTCACGGCCCGGCGAAGAATATCAATGTATTCATCGCCTATTCGGCCGAATGAAGCTACAACATTGGGATAACACCGACAGTTCCCGGCTGCAATAATATCGTAACACTCAAGCAACTGTGGTATGGCAGCTGCAGTTCGGGATGCAACAGCCTCAAATTCAGCAAGGGAAACCACGCGGCGGGCCACATGGCTGTGATGCAGAAGCGTGTGGAATGATTGCTTGAAATGTTGTTTCATTGTCAGTCCGCCAACATCGGGTATTCTTCGGTAGTGGAACAGGCCTTTGACATCGGCTTTGACATTTTTCCATAGCCAATACAAACCGGTCAATTCACAATAGTAGCCATTCTCAGCCGAAATATTATCGCCATCGGCATCAGTTTGCATGTCAAGCTCCACATTAGGGTTCATGGCCTTGCCTACGTGCAATGGCAGATATGAGGGGTGTGACACCACAGGCGATTCCTTGTGATAAGCCACCGCTATTTTCACGTCCATATATTCATTACTTTTTCAACAATCGGTGCCATATCATAGTATTTGAACTCAGCCAGACGCCCTCCGAAAATAACATTTTTCTCCAACTCAGCCAGTTGCCGGTACTTGTCATAAAGCGCCTGATTATCCGGGTCGTTAACAGGGTAAAATGGCTCCATTCCTTCGCCCCATTCGCGGGAATATTCGCGAGAAATAACCGTTTGCGGATTGGCGTAAACGTCATCGCCGAACATTTCAAAATGCTTGTGCTCTATTATTCTTGTGTATGGCACATGTTCCGACGTGTAGTTCACCACTGCCACACCCTGATGGTTGGGTTCGTCAAGAATTTCGGTTTCAAATTCAACCGTGCGATATTCCAGTTTACCGAATCGATAACCAAAGTATTCATCAATTTTACCGGTGAACACAATGTTTTCAGCAAGAGACATCAGACGCTCCCTGTCGGCAAAGAAATCGGTTTGCAAGCGCACATCAACTCCGTCAAGCAATCCGCCGATGAGTTTATTGTAGCCGCCTGTTGGAATGCCTTGAAAGGCATCGTTGAAATAATTGTTATCGTAGGTAAGACGCACCGGCAAACGGCGAATAATAAATGCGGGCAATTTATCACATTCACGTCCCCATTGCTTTTGGGTGTAACCCTTGATAAGCGTTTCATACACATCCCTCCCGACAAGCATCAGCGCCTGCTCCTCCAGATTACGCGGCTCAGCCACACCTTCGCGCTTCATGGCTGCTGCGGCCTCGGCCCGCTGCCGGTCCAGTTCGGCTAAAGCTTGCGTTGGAGTAGTCACACCCCACATGGCGTGAAAGGTGTTCATGTTGAATGGCAGATTATAGATTCTGCCATCGGGTGCCACTGCTATAGGGGCATTGGTGAATCGGTTGAACGGTACAATTGAATTCACAAAGTCCCACACCTTGGCATTGGAGGTATGAAAAATATGCGCGCCGTATTTATGCACATTGATGCCGGCCACATTCTCACAGCGGACATTTCCCCCTGTGCGGGCGCGTTTGTCAATCACAAGGCATCGCTTACCGGCCTTGCTTGCAAAATGAGCGAAAACACTGCCAAAAAGTCCTGCACCCACAATCAGATAGTCGTAAATCGGTTTCATGCCCCAAAGTTAATGCTTTTTCAGCCACCCGTAATTAAAAGGTGGCCCAAAAGTTGCTGTTGAAAGCTTTTTGGCTTAAATTTGCAAAACATGAGCCGGACAATAGCCATAATTCCCGCCCGCTATGCTTCAACACGCTTCCCGGGCAAACCACTCGCCGAAATAGGTGGGGAGCCTATGGTGTGGCATGTTTATCGGCAGGCGGAAAAAGCACTCGGAAGCGGCAATGTGTACGTTGCCACTGACAATAATGAAATTTACCAAGCAGTCACACAGCGTGGCGGTCAATGCGTGATTACCGACGCCGAGGTGAACTGCGGCACGGCTCGCTGTGCTAAAGCGCTTGACATGATTGGACGTGATGCAAAAATGGTAATCAATGTGCAGGGCGATGAACCTCTCATTGATCCGGCCGACATTCTGAAGGTTAAGGAATGTTTTGACAGCCCCGATGTGCGTATTGCCACTCTGGCTCGAAAATTTAATCCGGCCGACGGATTCGAGGCTCTTTTCAACCCTTCGAATCCCAAAGTTGTCATGGACTGCAACAACAATGCTTTACTTTTCAGCCGCTCCATAATACCTTACGTTAGGAGCGTACCGTGGCAGCAATGGCTTGACAAAGCCACATTCCACATCCATGTGGGCACCTACGGATTTTTATCCGACACTCTGCGCGAGGTTGCCGCTCTGCCACCTTCAGACCTTGAACAGACCGAAAGCCTTGAGCAACTGCGTTGGCTGCAAGCCGGCTATAAGATTAAAGTGGCCATAACCGAAAACAAACCTATAAGCGTTGACACTCCGGCCGACCTTGATGAGGCCCGCAAAATGTTTGAAAACAAATGACCGAAAACAGACTACGCACCACAGCCCCCCGCATAGAATTAATGAACACGTTCAAGCTCCCCGCCGTTGAACGCCGCGTGCTGGCATCGGGTATCGAGCTGGTTATTTATAATGGGTGCGATGTCCCGGTGACCTACATAACTTATGTTAGCCGTGGCGGATATTCCGAATTGGCATCGCCGGCAACCGGAGCTCTCATTTCCATTTTACGTAGGGAAGGTAGCTTAAAGCACTCGGGCGAAGAAATAAATGCCACCATGGACCATAACGGAGCATGGCTGAAATCGTGGATGACCGACCACCACTCTCTTTTGTCAATGCGCTCGCTCAACAGCACTCTGCCAAAAGTGCTTCCGCTTTTTGCCGAGACGATTTTCCAGCCAACATTTCCCGATGCTCCGTTTGCCGTGAGGCGAGATGCTTTGGCTAAGAATCTGGAAGTCTCGTTGACCGATGTGGATTTTTTGGCAAATTGTGCAGCCGACAAACAGATTAAAGGGCCGAATCATCCCGGAGCAAGAATCGATAGCCCCGAGTCAGTGATGGAGCTCACGGCAGAATCTTTGCGAAAATCGTTCAGCACTCTGTCACAACAGGGCACCATATTTTTGTGCGGAAATGTCACGGACCAAATCCTGACACTTGTTGAGCAAACTTTTGGGACAGCCGCCATCAACAACGTCGGTCAGAATCTTAACATCCGGCCTTACGCAGCTATCCCGGCCGGAAGTGAGGAGTTTATCATAAAAGAAGACTCGATGCAAAATGCGGTCATCGCCACTCTGCCCGCACCGTCCCGCGACCATCCTGACTACATTGGCTTACACATTGCCGTGAGCGCTTTGGGAGGATATTTCGGCAGCCGGCTCATGCTGAACATACGCGAGAAATTAGGGCTTACTTACGGCATAGCAGCCTCTCTCTTAGGTACGGCCGATGGTTCATACATTCAAATCCAGGCCGACACTGACCCGAAATTCACGCGCCGTCTCCTTGACGAGGTTAAAAACGAGTTGACTCTAATGGCGAGTAATCCGCCCCAAGGCGACGAATTGATGCGTCTGAAACAATCGTTGCTTTCCGGTCAGGCTGCCATTCTTGATTCACCATTTTCAATAACCGACTACCATGTCACGGCTCTGACCTCGGGAATACCTCAGGGGTATTTCGAAGCCAAGCTTGAAGCTATAGCCTCGCTGACGTCCGATGACATTGCCACAATAAGTTCAAAATATCTTTTGCCTGAGAATGTGCGCGTTGCCATAGCCGGCAAAAAAACAGAACCGGCCTTCTGACTCTGCAGAAGCACCGGCTCGCGTAAGAGAGATGAGAATGAGTTCAATATATAAACCAATCACACCAATAAAAGTTTAAGAGGTTGTTCATGAAAATCAAAGTTATTTTAGCATCGGCCATCCTTGCCGCTTCAGCCACATTGCCACTGATGGCAATAACCGTTGGTCCGTCCGACATAATTCCCAAACCCACCTCGGTTATCGAGACAAAATCTGTGTTCCACATCCCTGCTGATGGTTTCACCTACAGCATAAAGGGGGATTCCGAGGGGGGCCTTGCAAATTATCTTGCTTTGCAACCCGAGTTGTTCAAGACCGCGACCAATGCATCGAAGGCTAATCTGCAAATTGAAATTACAAATGGTACCGGCGAGAACTATGAAATGGAAATAACTCCGCGAAAAATAAAGGTGAAAACACCCACGGCTACCGGAGCGTTCTATGCTGTTCAGTCGCTGATTCAGATGTGCTCCATAAATAATGCCACAGACCTGGCCTGTTGCAAAATTGTTGACACGCCCCGATTTGCCTACCGTGGGTTGCACTTTGACGTTTCGCGCCATTTCCGCACTCCTGATTTTCTGAAAAAGCAAATCGACGCCATGGCACTGATGAAGCTCAACAACCTCCACCTGCACTTCACCGACGCCGCCGGCTGGCGCATGGAAATTGAAAAGTATCCACGCCTTACGGAATTTGCCGCATGGCGTCCGCAGGCCAAATGGCAGGACTGGGTTGACAACGGCGCCCGCTATTGCGAACAGTCTGACAGCCGTGCCAGCGGTGGATTCTACACCAAAAATGAGCTGCGCGATTTGATAAAATATGCCGCAGACCGTCACATAACCGTCATCCCCGAAATTGAAATTCCCGGTCACAGCAAGGAAGTGACCTCAGCCTATCCGGAATTTTCATGTAGCGGCAAACCATACACCGATGAGGATTTATGCATTGGCAAAGAAGCCACATTCAAATTCATTGAGGATGTGCTTGATGAAGTAATTGAAGTTTTCCCATCGGCCTACATACACATTGGAGGCGACGAAGCCTCCAAATCAGGATGGCGCAACTGTGCCGATTGTCAAGCCCGCATGAAAGCTGAAGGACTTAAGGACGTGGACGAGCTTCAGAGCTATGCCATTGAACGAGTTGAGAAATATCTTAACTCCAAAGGACGCGACATAATTGGCTGGGATGAGATTCTTGAAGGTGGCCTTGCGCCAAACGCCACAGTCATGTCGTGGCGCGGCACCGAAGGTGGCATAAAAGCCTTGAAAAGCGGACACAATGTCATTATGACCCCCGGGGAATTTTGCTACATTGACTACACGCAGGATGCCGCATTCAAAGAACCGGTGTCGATAGGTGGCTATATTCCCCTGTCGAAAGTTTATTCCTACGAGCCTGTTCAACCGGAACTTTCCGCCGATGAAGCCCGGCATCTGCTCGGAGTCCAAGCCAACCTTTGGTCAGAATACGTGCCTACCGATGAGCATGCCGAATACATGTATTATCCCCGTGCTTACGCCATTGCCGAGATCGGGTGGTCGGCCCCCGGGAAAGATTATCCCGACTTCCACCGCAGAGCATTGATGCTCAACGAGCACCTTGACTCGGCAGGTTATACCACTTTTAACCTGAAAAATGAATTTGGCGAACGCCGCGAGAGCCTGACTCCTGTAAATCACATTGCCAAAGGAGCCAAAGTAACCTACGCAACACCTTATCATTCGAAATATCCGGCAGCCGGAGCCGAAACACTTGTTGATGGCTTACGTGGCGGCTGGACCTATGGCGACAAACGCTGGCAAGGATTTTTGGGCGATTTTGAAGCCACCGTTGACCTTGGTGAGGAGCGCGACCTCCACTGGATAAACGCCACCTTTATGCATGCACCCGGCGCATGGGTACATCTACCGGATTCCGTTACAATAGAAACATCGGCCGACGGTAAGCAATTCACACCCGTGGAAACCATTTGGAGCGATGTCGACCCTATGTACCCCAAAATAATGATGCGCAATTTCGGCACTTCAACCACCGGCAAAGCCCGTTATGTAAAGGTGAAAGCAAAAGGTAACAGCCGTCCCGGAGCATGGCTTTTCATTGACGAAATTGAAGTGAACTGATCCATAAAATTTCGGCTTTAATATGCCAAATGAAATTTTTATGTATTATATTTGTGAAATAATAGTCAACCCCTATCAACAGTTATGAAAAAACATAATTTTTATGCCGGCCCTTCAATATTGAGCCAGTACACAATCAAAAACACTGCCGATGCAATCCTTAACTTCGCCAACACCGGACTGTCGGTGCTTGAAGTGTCGCACCGCAGCAAAGAGTTTCAAGCAGTTATTGATGAAGCCATGGCTCTTGTCAAAGAACTTCTGGAAGTTCCCGAAGGTTACTCAGTGCTTTTCCTTGGAGGCGGCGCAAGCATGCAGTTCTGCATGTTGCCTTACAATTTGCTTGCTAAAAAGGCTGCATATCTTGAAACAGGCACATGGGCCTCAAACGCCATAAAGGAAGCCCGCTTGTTTGGCGAGGTTGACGTAGTAGCCTCCTCGCGCGACGCCAATTTCACCTACATTCCCAAGGGCTACACCATTCCCAAGGATGCCGACTACTTCCATTTCACAACAAACAACACCATCTACGGAACCGAAATGCGCTACGACCCGGAATCGCCCGTACGGCTGGTTGCCGACATGTCAAGCGACATATTCTCACGTCCTGTGGATGTTTCAAAATATGATGTGATTTACGCAGGCGCACAAAAAAATCTGGCACCTGCCGGCGTTACAATTGTGATTGTGCGCGACGATGCTCTTGGCCATGTTGACCGTGCCATCCCCACCATGCTCGACTATCGCACCCACGTGAAGAAGGGCTCGATGTTCAACACCCCTCCCGTGCTTCCCATTTTCTCTGCTCTTCAAACTCTGCGTTATTACAAAGAATTGGGCGGTATTCGCGCAATTGAAAAAATGGACTTGGATAAAGCTGCCTGTCTTTACGACGCCATTGACTCAAGCAAAATGTTTGAAGGCACCGTAACCGATCCCGCCGACCGCTCGATTATGAACGTTTGCTTTGTGATGACTCCCGAATATAAGGAGCTTGAAAAAGACTTCATTGACTTTGCAACGGAACGTGGAATTGTAGGCATTAAAGGACATCGCTCGGTTGGTGGTTTCCGCGCATCGCTTTACAATGCGCTGCCCATGGAAAGCGTAAAGGTGCTTGTTGAAGCAATGTCTGACTTTGAAAAGAAACATTAATTATGAAAATACTTGTTGCAACAGAAAAGCCCTTTGCTTCAGTTGCCATCGACGGAATACGCGAAGTGGTGGAAGGCGCCGGCTACGAACTTGCGCTTCTTGAAAAATACACTGACCGCAACCAACTGCTGGAGGCAGTAAGCGATGCCGATGCTTTGATTATTCGCTCGGACAAAATTGACGCCGAGGTGTTGGATGCCGCGAAACAATTGAAAATTGTGGTACGCGCCGGTGCCGGGTACGACAATGTTGACCTTGCCGCAGCAACGGCTCACAACGTTTGTGTGGAAAACACTCCCGGACAGAACTCCAACGCTGTGGCCGAATTGGTGTTCGGCATGGCGGTGATGGCCGTGCGCAACATGTACGACGGCACATCGGGCACCGAGCTGCGCGGAAAGCGCCTTGGCATACATGCCTTTGGCCAGGTGGGACGCAACGTGGCCCGAATTGCCCGCGGATTTGAAATGCAGGTTTGCGCCCTTGACCCCTATTGCCCCGATTCGGTGATGGAAGATACCGGAGTTGCCCCGGTGCATGACATAAAGAGCCTTTACAGCGATAACAAATTCGTGTCACTTCACATCCCTGCAACGGCTGAAACCAAAGGTTCAGTTGGTTACGACCTTATCACACTCATGCCCAAGGGTGGAGTTCTCATAAACACAGCCCGCAAAGAGGTGATGGATGAAGAGGGACTTGCAAAAGCGCTTCGCGAACGTCCCGACTTGAAATATGTTGCCGACGTCAAACCTGACAACGCTTCGGAACTCAGCGCCGAATTTCCGGGACGTGTGTTCTTCACACCCAAAAAGATGGGCGCTCAAACAGCTGAAGCAAATATCAACGCCGGCATAGCAGCTGCACGCCAGATTGTGGAATTTTTCACTACCGGCGCAGCTCCTTATCGTGTCAACAAACAGTAAGGACTCCTTTCGCCAACACAACCCATAACCGGAGTGTCGTCCCGGAACAAGGCCGGGACGACACTCTCTCATAATCCACCTCACCAATCAGTTTACCATGAAATTATCTCTTGCAACTTTAATGCTCGCTGCCGCAGGCTCCGGCATGTTTACTGCCATTGCACAAAGCCCCGCGGCTCTATACTTGGACGCGTCTGCCCCCGTTGAACAACGCGTTGACGATTTGCTTTCGCGCATGAGCCTTGACGATAAGATTGCCATGATACATGCACAATCAAAATTCAGTTCACCGGGCGTTAAAAGTCTTGGTGTTCCCGAATTGTGGACTTCCGACGGCCCTCACGGAATCCGTCCGGAAGTGTACTGGGATAAATGGAGCCAGGCAGGTTGGACAAGCGACTCGTGCGTTGCATTTCCGGCTCTCACTTGCCTTGCAGCCACATGGAATCCCGAAATGGCGCTGCTCTACGGCCGCTCCATTGGTGAGGAAGCCCGTTATCGCAGAAAAAATGTACTTTTGGGCCCGGGCGTCAACATAGCCCGAACGCCCTTGAACGGTCGCAACTTCGAGTATATGGGTGAGGACCCATATCTGGCATCAACAATGGTGGTTCCATATATAAAAGGAGTGCAAGAGAACGGTGTGGCTACGTGCGTTAAACATTATGCACTTAACAATCAAGAGCTCAACCGACACACCACCAACGTTACGCTGGACGACCGCGCACTCTATGAAATTTATTTGCCTGCCTTCAAAGCAGCTGTTAAAGATGGCGGTTCATGGTCAATAATGGGTTCATACAACTTGTATAACGGAGAACACGGCTGCCACAACAAGCGATTGCTCTGCACAATTTTGCGTGATGAATGGGGCTATGACGGCGCGGTGATAAGCGATTGGGGAGGCACCCACAGTACTCCGGAAGCCATTGCCAACGGACTTGATCTTGAGTTCGGCACATGGACTAACGGTGTGACCAAAGGTAAAAGCAACGCCTACGATTCCTATTTCATGGCTAATCCCTACAAAGAATTGATAAAATCAGGAGAATCCGACACCGCACAGCTGAATGAAAAAGTGAGAAGAATTCTCAGACTCATGATGCGCACAAGCATGAATGGACGCACCAACCTCGGATCTCTTTGCAGCGACGAGCACTACAATGCCGCACGAAAGATTGCACAAGAGGGCATTGTGCTTTTGAAAAACACCGGCAACATTCTTCCACTTGACACCGCCAAAACACAGCGTATTCTTATTGTGGGCGAAAATGCCATTAAAATGATGACCGTGGGAGGCGGAAGCTCCTCCCTGAAAGCCCAACGGGAGATTTTACCAATTGAAGGCATAAAAGCTCAAGCAGGACCAAACGTCACGGTGGATTATGCACGTGGCTACGTTGGTGATCCCACGGGTGAGTATAATGGCGTGGTGGCCAAGCAAGACCTGAAGGAGGAGCGTAGCGCTGCAGAGCTGTTTGCCGAGGCGGTGCAGAAAGCCAGGGAAGCCGACTGCGTGGTATTCATTGGAGGGTTGAACAAAAGCAAACATCAGGACTGCGAGGATTCCGACCGCGAAACACTTGAATTGCCCTATGGACAGGACTCTTTGATTCAAGCCCTTTCGCAAGCCAACAAGAACTTGGTGGTGGTGAATATCTCCGGCAATCCGGTAGCAATGCCTTGGGTAAAAAAGGTTCCGGGCATTGTTCAAATGTGGTATTTGGGTTCGGAGGCCGGCAATGCATTGGCCGATGTGCTGTTTGGTCACGTTAACCCATCCGGGAAGCTTCCTGTTACCTTCCCCGTGAAGCTAAGCGATGTGGGGGTGCACGCTCTGGGCGCCTATCCCGGTGTAAAGCGAGCCGATGCCGATATATATGACCTTGATTATAAAGAAGGGCTGCTCGTTGGCTACCGTTGGTTTGACACACAAAAAGTCGCCCCACTCTTTCCTTTTGGCCACGGACTGAGCTACACCACATTTGCTTACGGCAAAGCCCAATGTGACAAGAAGAAATTGACAGCCGAGGAAAACATACATATTTCCGTACCTATCACAAACACGGGTAACCGCGAAGGGGCGGAAGTGGTGCAACTATACATCTCCGACCCGAAATGCACTGTGATGCGCCCTGAAAAAGAGCTTAAGGGTTTCAAGAAAATCTTTCTGCACCCGGGTGAAACCGAAACCGTCACCTTTACAATCACACCTGAGGAACTAAGCTATTTCGACGATAAAAAACATCAACGCGTTGCCGAAGCCGGCACTTTCAAAGCTTTGATTGGAACATCGTCAGGAAAAATACTCGCGACCACTGATTTCACACTCTCAGAAACCACTCAAATAAAGGAATGAAAAATAAACTCACAGCGCTGATTCTGCTTGCATTGGCAGCGGCCATGGCAACAGCAAGCAATCCAGAGTCAACATCGACACGTGCGAGCGTGGAAGCTCTTATGCGCAACCACTTGCCTGAACATCAGTTCGACACGGCAACGGTGAAGGATGAAGCTTCTTTTAAAATATGGCAAGAAGGGCTTGCATCAGCCATGGCCCGGATTATGAAACATCCTCAGGCCCAGGTGGCTGAGCCGAGAAAAGTTTTGAGCCGCAAAAGAGACGGGTACACCATTGAACGTTGGGAATCATATCCATTGGAGGGAAGCACCGTGGCATTCTATGTTCTTATTCCCCTCAATGTGGAAACTCCGGCACCTGCAGCCCTGTGCATCCCCGGATTCGGACAAACCAAAGAATTGCTCGCAGGCGAAAAAGATAAAAACTTCATGCTTGAAGGTGACAGAGATCCGGAATTACGCCGAGCCGCCATGGCCCGGATCTTAGCCGAAAAAGGCATGGTGGCTGTAGCCGTCGACAACCCCTCGTGCGGTGAGCTCTCCGACAATGGGCGTGCCGACTATGTGGCATCATCCCGCTTCCTGCTGGAGGTGGGTTGGAGCTATCTCGGGCTTGCCTCCTGGCAGGACAAAGTTATTTTGGAGTGGATGAAAAAGCAACCGGCCATTGACCCGGACCGAATCATTGTTTCCGGATTCTCGCTTGGCACTGAGCCAATGATGGTGCTGGGCGTTATGGACCCTACGATCCACGCATTTATTTATAACGACTTTTTGTGCCGCACCCGCGAACGCGCTCTGGTTATGAACGCTCCCGATGCCAAAGGCAATCGCCCCTACCCTAACGACATTGAGCATCTCATTCCGGAATTCCTCACCAACTTCGACTTTCCCGACATTGTGGCAGCCCTGGCTCCACGGCCTGTAATATGTACTGAAGGTGGACTGGACCGCGATTTCAACATCATTGCAAAAGCTTATGGCATTGCCAACGCGCCAGATGCCTTCACATGGCACCATTACGCAAAATATGCCGACCCGGCAATGCGGCAGCAAACCGATACCCTTCCAACAGGGATTGACCGCGACACATTTTTCCGTCTGGTCAACGTGGACCCGCCAAATCACTATTTCAAAGCCGAACACGTGCTTCCGTGGTTGAAAGGATTGCAACTAATCAAAGAATGAAGCTGCGGGAAGATAGACCCCGAACGACAAACCGAAATTCCACTTCCCATGCATTGCCGAGGTGTAGTGCACATACGCCGACACTGAGGCGAAGCTGAGTTGGAACACTCCACGGAGTTCACCGAAAAACTCCGGGTCGTGCCACGGGCGCCCAAGGCGCGACATGCCGTTGGGAGCTCGGAGAATGCTTCTGTAAGGCAAATAGCCCTCGAAACGCGACCTCAATTGTACCATGCTGCTAAACACCCATATCGGCTCCACTCCGGCAACTGCAAATTGGCGGGCTCTGAAATCGGGAGTAAACACGTTGACCATGGACGATGTTGGCACATAGCTTGGCGAAGCCGCCAACGAGCCGTAATAATCGGGCAGAATCTTGTCAGTGGTAGCCGTGAGTTGTAGGCTTGTGCCAAGCGACAGGTAGTTCGTCACCGGAAAATAACTCTTCCACGACGCATCAAGGCGTCCCCACCCGCGTTTGCTGTCAATACCAAACGCAGCAGGCATACCGTGGCTATCCTTGATGGCGTATTTCCCCAAATATCCCCGCGCAGTAATCTGATAAAAGCTACCCGATGTGGGGAAGAACCTATTGTCCAACGTGTAATGTTCATAATGAGCGGCTAATTGACCGGCGGTTCGGTGCAGACGCGTGGGTTCGTCACCCTCGGCCACATGGCGGAAATGGTTGTTATCGTGCCCAACGCCAATGCCAATCTCGGCTTTGCCGTGTCGGCCCACAGCCACTCCATAGTTGAATCGGCCGAAATACTCTTCGCGGGTAAACACTGTCGGGTCCGAAGTTTGGAAAAAGAACCGGTCCTCGGGGAAATATTTTTGCCGGGAAGCAACGGCCTGAAAACCTATTGACGAAGGCACAGAACGCAAAAGCTGGATTTTGGCATTGGCTTCGGCTGCAAGATAACTCTGACCCACCCAGCCGCTGAGACTCATGTCAAGTGAATTGAAACTTAGTGTGCGGAAAGCACCTGAAAGATACAGCATTGAATTTGTAGTGGTGGTGAGAAAGCCACCTACACCAAGATTGAAATCATTTTTCACCGTGGCTTTCAAATTCATGTTGAACATGCCCGACGACGGGTTGTAATGCACATGCGGCATAAAGTTGCGTAATTTCCCCGATGTCAAAGCTCGATAGTAAGCATCCCGGACATGGTCCATGGTGAGCTCCTTTGAATGGTGCTCGCGAAACAGTGAATTAAGATACTCATCCTGTCTTCGATTACCACCCGTAACTTCCACAGAATCAAACAACAGTTTCGGCACGCCGACTTTGAAGCTTTTTCGCCGGACGTTTACTTCCGATACCTCCCTGCGCGGTGATATACGGGCTTTTATGGAATCCATGTGGGCCATGGCATAATCATAGCCAATCTTGTAAATTTCCCGCGCTTTGCCAAAGTCAAGCAGTCCAAAACGGTCAAGATCCATTTTCAAACGCAATCCTCGATTAGAAGGCACCTCATAGTCACTATATTGCATTATGAGTGATTCAAGTTGGTCCATCATATTGGAGTTGGGGTTATCAGGACTGTTACCGCTACTCACATCCACTCCAATCACAAACTGAGGATTGAATTCGGATAGCATCACATCAATTGGGAAATTGTCGTAAATGCCGCCATCGTACATTGGCCGGCCATCAATTTCAATGGGGTGAAAAACCATTGGGAAGCTCATGGACGCCCTAACGCAATCGCCCAGGTCACCTTGTGAGAAAATGGCCTTGCGTTTTCTGTTCACATCTGAAGCCACACACCGGAATGGCACCATAAGGCGATTGAAGTCGCCACCGCAACGTGCGGTGTAGGGAGCAAACAATTCCACAAACGCCAGATTCATTGGGAGAGGATTGATAAGTGAAGACGGGAGTACGGATGAGGCACCGTCGCTGCCACCCTTCCCAAGCGACAGATTCACATTAGCAGGGTTCGGGGCATTCTCTAAAAAATAGTATGTGAGGTCTGAATCAATCCTGCCGGTCGACCAATATTGAAACGGTTTTGAAGATATGAGCTGCAACATTTCATCGGGTGAATATCCCATAGAATATAGGCTGCCCACAATGGCACCCATTGACGTACCGGTTATACAATCAATAGGGATGCCGTTCTCTTCCAGCGCTTGAATCACACCTATGTGCGCAATGCCTTTTGCACCGCCGCCACTCAGTGTAAGACCAATGGCATTTGGCATTGGGTGAGGGGAACCGGTTGTGGGAACGGTATCGGCGGTTGCGCCATAAGCAGCTGCTGACAATAGCAACAGAACGAAGGCAGTGAATGGTCGGTGCATAATGATATGTGTTATGGGAAGTTAAAACAGCATCTTTATAACGCCCGGCCACAGTGTTTGGTTGTCAAATCCCCACTTGTCCGAAACATATTGCCCCTCAAAACCAAGGAGGCCTCCCATGCATGCGGGAAAGCCTCCTTGTTTAGAGCCTGTCCCATAATATATGTTAACGCTGAGGTCGCATATCTCGGTGGGA
>JAMPBC010000001.1:585003-678140 GCA_023666905.1 Bacteroides sp.
CCTTCGAGGATATGCGACCCCGGCTTTAACATTCCTTATCGAATGGACTCTTAGCGTTATTCTGAGAAATTGGATTATGATTTAGAGGGGGCTACGGTAGATGAGGGTGGCTGAGGCTTGGGGACGGAGCAGTTGGGCAGCTACGCGGCGGATTTGATCGGGGGGTACGGCGCGGTATTGGTCGGTGACTTTGTTGATGTCGCGATTGGTGAGCACTGATTTTGCCAGTTCGCGGGCTTTGGCAAGATAGTTGATGAGGGAGAATGTGCGGTTGGTTTCAAAGCGGTTGAGAGCCCGCTCCAATTCCTGTTCGGTGACGGAGCCTGAGGCGAGCTGCTGAAGTTGTTCCCAGATGAGTTTTTCGGCTTCGGCTTCAGCGGCAGGTGAGTTGGAGCGGAGGGCAGCGTTGACCATAAGAAAACCACGATGCTCCGAACCGGAAATGGAGGCGTCGGCTGAAGTGAACAGGTCGGTGCCCATGACAAGGTGTTTGTTCAGGCGAGCCGACTGTCCGGATGCAAGGATGTCGGTGATGAGGTCGGCAGCGGGATAGTCGGGGTGGTTGGCGCCAACCATGAGAAAAGCGATTGTGAGGCGCGTTTGTGGAACCCGGGCCACAATTGTTTCGCGCCGTGGCGAGTCAATGTCAGGTTCCGGGGTTGCGACCAAGGGGGATATTTCGCGCCGGGGAATAGAGTCGTACCATTTATGTGCTAACTCAAAGGTGCGTTCAGCTGAAATGGGGCCGGCTACGGCGAGCACGGCGTTGTTTGGGGCGTAGTGCGAGAAGAAGAATTTTCGCACAAGGTCCATACTGACGGTTTCAATGTGGGAGAGTTCACGGCCAATTGTGGGATAGCGGTAGGGGTGCACACGGTAAAGGAGCGCGCGCAGGTGATGTCCGAGGTCGCCGTATGGACGGTTGAGACACACTTGCTTGAATTCCTCCATGACCACCTTGCGCTGAACCTCGAGCGACCCGGGGGTGAATGCGAGCGAGAGCATGCGGTCGCTCTCCACCCAGAACGCAGTTTCAACGTTCAGGGCCGGGACAATGGTGTAGAAGTTGGTGAAGTCGTTGGAGGTCCATGCATTGTCGCTCCCACCGGCCATTTCCACGGCTTTATCGAAATCAGGCACATTTACCGAGCCGCCAAACATCAGATGCTCGAACAGGTGAGCCATGCCGGTGTGGGCGGGGTCCTCGTTGCGTGCGCCCACGTTGTAAAGAGTGTTGAGCACAACGTGGGTGGTGGAGGGGTCGTGGTGATGAACCACTCTGAGCCCGTTCTGAAGGGTGTGGAGCGAGTATTGAATCATTATTCAATAACTTTCATGGAGAGGATTTTGACATCGTCAAGCGGGCGATTGTTGCGGTCAACGTCGACTTGCTGAATGGCGTCAATCACTTCGTAGCCTTTTTCAACCTGCCCGAACACGGTGTAGGCGGCGTCGAGGTGCGGGGCACCTCCCACGGTGGTGTAGGCTTCAATTTGTTCGGGAGTGAATCCGAGGGTGAGCGTGGAAGCTATTTTGCGGGCTTCGGCCTGAAGGCTGTCCTGAAGTTGCTGCAATCCGGCTTGGTCGCGGTTGCGGCGCAGGGTCATTATGGTGTCGCGGTTGGCGCTGAGCAGATTGTTGACCACGGCTTGCTTTTGCGAGCGGATGAGGTTCATTTCAAGCTTGTCGAGCTCGGCAGGGGTGTAGGTGTGGCCTGTGACAATGTAGAATTGCGAGCCTGAGGATTTCCGCTGCGGGTTAGTACTGTCGTCCTGGCGGGCGGCGGCAAGGGCTCCGCGGCGGTGGAAGTGGCGCGGGTAAACAATTTCGGCATCAATCTGATAGCCGGGGTTGCCCATGCCAAGCAGTTTGCCGGTGGGTGCATTTTTGGAATCGGGGTCGCCGGTCTGCACCATGAAATCTTTTATCACGCGGTGGAATAGCATGCCGTCGTAGTAGCCTTCGCGTGCCAGTTTCGTGAAGTTTTCAAGGTGTTTGGGTGTGTCGCCGAATAGGCGCAATGTTACGGGGCCTTGCGAAGTTGTCATTTCCACGAGCACGTCGGCACGTGGTTGCGGAGCTGTAGCGGTGTTGGATTGAGTCATGATGTTGTTGCCTGAAATAACGGTTAATGAGGCTGCGCAGAGTGCGACTATGGCGCAGAGTTTGAGGAGTGTTTGCATCATCAGATTGGGCTTGCTGGATAGAGGCGTTTGTAGATTCGGCGGAAGTTATTGTCGGAGGCGTTCAGAGAGTCTATGCGTGAGGCGTAGTCGGGACCCCATATGTCGGAGAGCAACGAGCCTATGTAGACGTGTTCGCGGTCCTTGTCAATTGCGGCTGAAATGAGTCTGTTGATTTCAGCGGAGTATTTTGTGGAGTCAATGGCATTGAGATAGCGGGCAGCCGAAACGGTGAACTGCCCGGAGGCGTCAACGCGAATCATGTTGTCGACCAAGGATGCCAGCACGGGGTCAATGCTTTCAATGTTGTTGGCAATGAATTCGTAGGTGGCAAGTCCGTCGGGGTCGGATATAAGGTGCTTGATTTTTTCTTCCATGGAGGGTTATTGAATTGAAGTGCCGTCAATTGCGGCGATTTTTTTAGCGAGGTCGCAGGCTTGGTCGGCGCGGATGGCCAGGGTTATGAAGCAGGTGTTGTCGAATTGCTGGGTGACAATGGAAGCTCCGGAATCGCGAATGGTGCGCATCACGCTGTTCATGGCAATGTAAGGAAAGGTGAAGCTCACGTTAGCCATTTCGTAGGCGGTGACGATGGTTCCGGCCTCAATGGCAAGGCGTGCGGCTTCGCGGTAGGCTGCAATGAGTCCGGATGTTCCGAGTTTTATTCCGCCGAAGTAGCGAACCACGGCAATTATCAGGTTGGTTACGTTTTTCGACATCATTTGCCCCAGGATGGGCTTCCCGGCGGTGCCGGAGGGCTCACCATTGTCGTTCCACTGAAATTCGGAACTGTCGGCGCCAAGCATGTAGGCCCAGCACACGTGGCGGGCGTCGTGATATTTGTTTGCAACAGCAGCCACCCATTCCCGGGCCTCCTTAGCGGAGGTGACGGGGTGTGCGAAAGCCAGAAACCGGCTCATTTTCTCGCGGAAAACGGCCTGGGAGTCGGCTTGCAAGGTGCGGTATTCGCTGCTGTGTGGCTGCATTGTGCTTGTGTTGAAGTCGTCAGGCGCTAAATCAGGAGCATGGCGTCGCCGTAGGCTCCGAAGCGGTATTTCTCCTTGATTGCTTCTTCGTAGGCGTGCATCACGAGGTCGTAGCCCCCGAAGGCAGCCACCATCATGAGCATTGTGGAGTAGGGGAGATGAAAGTTGGAGAGCAGAGCGTCGGTAACGGTGAACTCGTAAGGGGGGAAGATGAATTTATTGGTCCAGCCGGTGTAGGTTTTCATGTGTCCGCCCATGCTTACGGCGCTTGCAATTCCGCGGAGCACAGATGTGCCTATGGCGCAGACGCGGTGGTTCTGGTCCTTTACGCCGTTGACCATGTCGACCAATGCTTGAGTCACTTCCATTTGTTCGGAGTCCATGCGGTGTTTGGTGAGGTCCTCCACATCAATTTCGCGGAAGTTGCCCAAGCCGCTGTGGACGGTGAGGAATGCCTGGTGGATTCCTTTGATTTCAAGGCGCTTCATAAGCTCGCGGCTGAAGTGCATGCCGGCGGCGGGAGCCACCACGGCGCCTTCTTTTTCGGCATAGATGGTTTGATAGCGTTCGGCATCGAGTTCCTGCGGCTCGCGGAGAATGTATTGAGGCAGCGGGGGCTGGCCAAGTGCGAAGAGCTCTTTTTTGAAGTCGGCGTGGGGGCCGTCGTAAAGGAAGCGGAGTGTGCGCCCGCGCGAGGTGGTGTTGTCAATAACTTCGGCCACCATTGTTTCGCCGTCGCCAAAGTAGAGTTTGTTGCCTATTCGGATTTTACGGGCGGGTTCTACAAGAACGTCCCAAAGCTTGTTTTCGGCGTTTAGTTCGCGGAGCAGGAACACTTCGATTCGTGCACCGGTTTTTTCCTTATAACCGAAAAGGCGGGCGGGGAACACTTTGGTGTCATTGAAGACAAAGATGTCGCCTTCGTCGAAATAGTTTATAATGTCTTTGAAAACGCGGTGTTCAATCTCACCGGTGGCGCGGTTAAGCACCATCATGCGCGCTTCGTCGCGCTGAGGCACCGGGTGTTGGGCTATGAGTTCTTCGGGCAGATGAAATTTGAATTGCGATAATTTCATTGTATAATTGTTTGTTACAGTTGCTTCGGGTTGTTTTTTAGTTTGTCGGGGATGAGGTCGGGGTTCTCGGGGAGGGTTATGACCACGGTGCGGAGGAGTTCGGCCACCTGGTCGACGGAGATGCATTCGGAAATGAGCGAGTCGCCCACGCGGGTGCGGCGGAGTGCGGTGAGGTGTCCGCCGGAATCGAGAGCCTGTCCGATGTCGCGGGCCAGGGCCCGGATGTAGGTGCCTTTGCTGCACACCACTCTTATGGTTATGCTTTCGGGCGAAAATTCAAGTAGCTCAATTTCGTCGATTACAAGCGTTTTGGGCTTAAGCTCCACTTCCTTGCCTTTGCGTGCCATTTCGTAGGCCCGCTTCCCGTCGACCTTGCATGCCGAGAACGACGGGGGAATTTGCTCTATGCGACCTGTGAAGCGGCTGAGTGTTTGCTCGACCAGATCCCGGGTAATGTGGGCAGTGGGGTATCGGGCATCGATTTCGGTTTCAAGGTCGAAGGAGGGGGTTGTGGCTCCGAGTGCAATGGTTGCCACATATTCCTTAACGCCGGCCTGGAGTGACTCGATGAGGCGTGTGGAGCGCCCGGTGACCACAATCATCACACCGGTGGCCAAGGGGTCGAGAGTGCCGGCGTGGCCCACCTTCATTTTCTTAAGGCCGTAGCGGCGGGTGAGCACGCTGCGCACGCGCTTAACAACGTCGAACGATGTCCAGCCCAGTGGCTTGTCAATGAGTAATGTTTCTCCTGTCAGAAAGTCCATGTTGCGGGTTGATAGGTTACCACACTAAGCACACAACGCCCATTATCACGCAATAAAGCGCAAACCAGATGAGCTTTCCGCGCTTCACAATTTCAATCATCCATTTACAGGCTATGCAGCCCACAATGAAGGCGGCCAAAAAGCCTACGAGCAGAGGCACAAGCCCTATGGAGTTGGCTGCCGAGGTGCCGTCGATAATATGAACAGTGTCAAGCAAGGCTTCTCCGAGAATTGGAATTATCACCATGAAGAATGAGAATTGTGCAATTTCGGAGCGCCGGTCGCCAAGCAGGAGTCCGGTGGCAATTGTGGAGCCGCTGCGGCTCAGTCCGGGAAGGGTTGCCACGGCTTGTGCGCAGCCAATTATAAAGGCGTCGCGGAAGCTTATAGAGTGTTCGCGGGGCAGGAGCGGGGCGGCCGAGTAGGTGGTTGCGCTGTTGGAGCGCCCGCGGAAGTAGTAAGCGAAAGCGAGCAATGCGGCAGTGATGAGCAGGCAGCATCCCACAATGGTTAGCGAGCCGCCAAACAGATTGTCGACAAAGTCCTTGAAGCAGAGTCCCACAATTGCAATGGGGATGCATGAAACAAGGATTTTGAGGACGTAGAGGGTGTTGGCGTCGCGTTTGAAGGTGAAAAAAGATGTGCAGAGGGGCCAAAATTCGCGCCATAGTACCACTATGGTGCTCAGCACGGTGGCCACGTGAAGGGCCACGACGAGTTCCAGCGCTTCGTCGCCGGCAAGGTCAATGCCGAGGATGCTGCGGAAAATTTCAAGGTGTCCGCTGGAGCTGATGGGCAGATACTCGGAGAGTCCCTGCACTATGCCCAGGATAAGTGCGTCGAGCCAGCTCATGATTTGGAGGTGTCAGTGGTTTGGTCGGCCGATTTATTTTTGCAAGGCCACATTATGCCCACGCCCATGAAAATAAATCCGAGAAATGCAATTGTGGGGCCAACTATGATTCGGCGGGCCGAGAACACTTCGGGGTTGAACTCATCGGGAGAGGTGGATGCGCCTCCTGCTGTCAGTGCGAAGCCAATCACAATCATTGCGGCTGCAATGGCCATGAGAATGAAATTGGTTTTCACCAGCGGAAACTGCGAGTAGGTTTGGCGTTGGAGTTGCGTTTCCGGTGCCGGTTTGTTGGCTGTTTGTTTTGCCATATCTGTTGATTAGGGTTAGTTGGTTTTCAAAAAAAAGATGTTATGCGTTGTCAGTTGAAAATTTCATCGTATGTGCGGTGGACATACTTCAATGCAGCCAGTCGGGCGGTGAGAGCGCAAAGAATCACCCCTACGGCAATGAGCAGAAGTGAGGTCAGACCCACCTGAGGCCATGACACCATGGCCTTCATGGCCGGTTGAACCGTTACGGCATACCACACGAGCGCGCTCAGCAGAGCCGAGGCAAGCAGGGCTGCCAGCAGTCCGCTCAGCGCTCCGGCCGTGGTGTAGGGGCGGACAATGTAGGACGGCGTGGCTCCAACATATTGCTGGGTGTGAATTACGAAGCGATGGGAGTGGAGCTGAAGTTTGACAGTGTTGGCTATCAATACAATGGAGATTACGAGAAGAGTTGCGCCAACCAGGGTGAGCACAAGCATGAGGGTTGAAAGCGAGTGGCTTAGTCCGGCAGCTACGTCGGTGTGGGTTTGCACGGTGTCAACGCATCCCATTTTCTCTACCTCGGCGACAATTGCCTCAAGGCTGTCAGGGCGCGCCCATGCGGGTTTTACCTGAACTTCCATTTCGGGTAGAAAGGGATTGACATCAAGCATCTCTTCGGGCCCCATCATCTGCTCCCAGCGTTCGAGCACCCGGGCAGCGGTGCGGGCAGTGACTTTCTGCACAAACGGGGCGGTGGCGAGAAAGCGGTTGAGGCTGTCGACCGAGGTCTGGCCGCCGGCGGGATTCACCACTGCCACGAAGCCTATTTCGGAGCGCATCAACGAGGCGGCCCGGCGGGCGCCAAGCCCGAGCATAATGGTGATTCCGATGATCAGAAGCACCATTGCCACGCTCACAATTGTGATGAGGCGGGTGCCGTCAAAGGCCTTGTTATGTGTTGCTTTCGTTTTCATTTGGTTATGCGAAAATCGCTATTATCCGAAATATCGTGCAAATTTAAGAAAAAATGCCGAATATGATAACGAATTGCGCAAAAGATGTGTTTTCTGCGGGCGTTGAAAACTTTTTTATAACATTTTATGTGGTTCCACTCAACTTTTTTGCCTTGTAAAGCTTTGTTAAATTATATTATTTTTTTAGATTTGCTTCGGCAAAATATCCTTGTCGTAACCATGGACAACTACAAAATTCAAGCAAACCTACTGTTTAGGGTGTGGCGTTTCTATGCCGACGGTTTTCGCCAGATGACCGTGGGGCGCTATCTGTGGGCGTTGATAATCGTAAAGTTGGTTATACTTTTCTTTGTGTTCAAGCTCTTCTTTTTCCCTGACCGCCTTGCCCGGGATTATGACACTGATGCAGAGCGGGCACAGGCTGTGCGCCACAGCCTGACGGAACCTCGTAACCATTTGAAATTAATTAACATAACAATAACTAAACCTTTCTCATTGTCCTATGAATGATTTAATGAGCGTGGTTGATTGGTCAAGGGCCCAATTTGCCCTGACGGCCATGTTTCACTGGATATTCGTTCCCTTCACGCTGGGACTTTCAGTGATTGTGGCGGTGATGGAAACCATTTACCTGCGCAAACGGAGCGAGCGGTGGCTCGCAATCACCAAGTTTTGGATGACGCTGTTCGGCATCAATTTTGCCATTGGTGTTGCAACGGGTATTATCCTGGAGTTTGAATTCGGTGCCAACTGGTCGAACTACAGTTGGTTTGTGGGCGATATATTCGGCGCTCCGCTTGCTATAGAGGGCTTGCTTGCCTTCTTCATGGAGTCCACGTTCATTGCCGTGATGTTCTTTGGCTGGAAAAAGGTGAGCCCGCGCTTCCACCTTGCCGCCACATGGCTCACTGCCATTGGCGCATCCATTTCGGCGCTGTGGATTCTGGTTGCCAATGGGTGGATGCAATATCCAGTGGGCATGAAGTTTGATCCGGCGCAGATGCGTAATGTGATGGACAATTTCCGGGCTGTGGCATTTTCGCCGGTTGCCATGCACAAGTTTTGTCACGCCGTGTTCTCGGGTTGGACATTGGCCGGAGTGGTGGTTGTTGGCGTAAGCTGCTGGTTCCTGCTTAAGAAGCGTAACCGTGCCATGGCCATCAGTTCCATTAAGGTCGGCGGCTGGGTCGGTCTTGCCGGAATGGTGCTTACGCTGTGGAGCGGCGACGGGTCAGCTATTGACGTTGCCCGGGTCCAGCCAATGAAGCTTGCCGCCATGGAGGGCCTCTACAATGGCAAATGCGGTCAGGAAATTGTGGCATTCGGCATTTTGAATCCTGACAAAACGCCTCAAAACAGTGAGAATCCTTACTCGTTTGACATTTCAATTCCGTACGGGCTGTCGTTCTTGGCCACTCACAATCCGCACGCGTTTGTGCCGGGCATCAACGACTTGATTGACGGTGTGGAAATAAACGAAGCCGGTGATACGACCCGTACCGTCAGCTATGCCGACAGAATAATGCTTGGACGGCGTGCGCACGAAGCATTGCGGGCTTTCGACGCGGCCTCGGCTCAAAACGACACAGCGGCAATGGCTGCAGCCTCCTTTGAACTTGAAAAATATTACCCCTATTTCGGTTACGGGTATCTTGACTCTCCTTACGAGGCTGTGCCCCCGGTTGGCATAACGTTCTATGCGTTCCACATAATGGTGATTATTGGCGGCTATCTGCTCATTTTCATGTTGGCTGCTCTGTGGATGGCTTACCGCCGTACCGGTTGGCTGGACAACAAGCTTGTGTTGTGGATTGGCATGCTGACCATTCCGCTGGTTTATGTGTGCAGTCAAGCCGGATGGGTAACTGCCGAGGTTGGCCGTCAGCCATGGATTATACAAGATATAATGCCTTGTAAGGCGGCTATTTCCGATATAACCGCGGGCGATGTGCAGCTCACGTTCTGGATGTTTGCCGTGGTGTTTACCGCCTTCTTTGCGGCCGAGGTGGGCATTATGCTCAGGGCTATATCAAAGGGTTCTAAAAAAGATTTCTCATCGCTTAAAGACTGAACGCTATGAATTTATTAGAATATCTTCAGATGTATTGGTGGCTCCTTATAGCCGTGTTGGGTGCACTGTTGGTTTTTCTGCTTTTTGTGCAGGGTGGCCAAACCATGCTGCTTGGCAAAATGCCGCAGGTGGAGCGCACCATGATGGTTAATGCGCTCGGGCGCAAGTGGGAACTCACATTCACCACTCTGGTGGTGTTCGGCGGTGCGTTTTTTGCTTCCTTCCCGCTGTTTTATTCCACCAGCTTCGGTGGTGCCTACTGGCTTTGGATGCTCATTTTGTTCAGCTTCATAATTCAGGCCGTGAGCTATGAGTTCCGCTCGAAGCCGGGCAATATTTTCGGCACCGGCACCTACGATGCCTTTCTGTTCATTAACGGATGTGTGGGTTGCGTGCTGCTTGGTGTTGCCGTGGGCATGTTCTTTTTCGGAGCTGAATTTGAGGTCGTTAAAACCAATTTGCTCAACGGTGCTTCGCCTGTGATTTCGCGGTGGGCTCCTACCCACGGACTTGAAGCCATTTGCAATTGGCGCTGTCTGGTGCTCGGGGTGGCCGTTCTGTTTCTTGCCCGCACGCAAGCTTCGCTCTATTTTCTTTCGGCCATAGGGCACGATGACAGCTTCCACAGCAGTCAGCGCAAGTCGGTGTTGGTCAACGGCGCCATTTTTGTGCTCTTCTTCCTTCTGTTCCTTTTTCTGTTGCTTACGGCGGATGGCGTTCAGGTTGACTCGGACGGTTCCATGCGGTGGGTGTCTAACAAGTATCTGTGGAATTTCATTGATATGTGGCCTGTTGCCGTGGTGTTCCTTCTCGGAGTGGTCAGTGTGCTGACGGGCGTAATCGGGTCATCGCTTCTGCCGCGCTTCAAGGGTGGCATCTGGTACTCGGGAATCGGTACGGTGTTGGTGGTGATATGTTTATTCCTGGTTGCAGGATATAACTCCACGGCCTATTATCCCTCGCTGATTGACGTTTCATCGTCGCTCACCATACAAAACAGCTCATCGTCGCTGTTCACACTCAAGGTTATGAGTTGGGTGTCACTGATAATTCCGTTTGTTGCGGCTTATATTGCTTATGTGTGGTTCAAGATGGACCGCAAGCCCATCACGCCGCACGAAATGGAGTCAACTTCACATAAATATTAATGTTATTTATGAATTAAGGTGTTGCAAAGGGGCATTTTATGTTGTAACTTTGTAAAAACCATAAACCACGATTATTCATAACCAATAAAAACACGCTAATTAATACATGAAAAAGCTTCTTTCCATGTTTCTGTGTTGTGCTGCGGCCGTGCAGATGTCGGCCACCGAACCTGTTGACTACGTCAGCGTTTTGGTGGGCACACAGTCGGAATACGCATTGTCAACCGGAAACACCTATCCTGCCATTGGCCGCCCCTGGGGCATGAACTTCTGGACGCCCCAAACCGGGAAAATGGGCGATGGCTGGACTTATACCTACGATGCCAAGAAGATTCGCGGTTTCAAACAAACCCATCAGCCCAGTCCTTGGATTAATGACTATGGCCAGTTTGCCATTATGCCTGTTACGGGCGAAGTGCGCTTTGACGAGGATGCCCGCGCAAGTTGGTTCGGTCATAAGGCCGAGGAGGCTACGCCTTATTCATACAAGGTGTATCTGGCCGACTATGACGTGACTGCCGAGGTGACCCCCACCATGCGCGCTGCCGCTTTTCGCTTCACATTTCCCGAATGTGAACTGTCAACGGTAGTTGTCGATGCGTTCGACAAAGGTTCCCGGGTGAGCATTGACCGCGCCAATAACCGCATAGAAGGTTACACCACCAAGAACTCGGGCGGTGTTCCCGATAATTTCAAGAACTACTTCGTAATTGAGTTCGACACCCCGTTCACCTACGTTGCCTCCGTTGCCGACGGCAAAATTACCGAAGGAGGAACCTCATCTACGGCCGAACATGCAGGCGGCATTATCGGCTTCCGAACTCATAAGGGGCAAGTGGTGAATGCCCGCGTGGCCTCCTCGTTCATCAGCCTTGAACAGGCTCACCTGAATTTGAAAGAACTTGGCGACGGCAACTTTGACCGTGTGAAGCGCGAGGGTCGCGACCGCTGGAACGAGGTGCTCGGACGCATTGAGGTGGAACCTGTGCCCGCTTCGGCCCAAACCATCGACCGCATGCGCACATTCTATTCATGCCTGTATCGCTCGGTCATTTTCCCGCACTCGCTCTATGAAATAAACGCTCAAGGTGAAATTGTGCACTACAGCCCTTACAATGGCGATGTGCTTCCCGGATATATGTTTTCCGACACCGGTTTCTGGGACACATTCCGCTGTCTCTTCCCCCTGTTGAACCTTGTTTACCCCTCGGAAAACGAGAAGATTCAGGCCGGTCTGGTGAATGCTTATCTTGAAAGCGGTTTCTTGCCCGAATGGGCAAGTCCCGGCCACCGCGGCTGCATGGTGGGCAACAACAGTGCTTCAGTGGTTGCCGATGCCTATCTTGCCGGGCTTCGTGGCTATGATATTGAGAAACTTTGGGAGGCTGTTACTTCCGGTGCTCATAAGGTGCACCCCGAAGTGAGCTCCACCGGTCGTCTTGGCCACGAGTATTACGACAAGCTTGGTTATGTGCCATACAACGTAGGCATAAACGAAAGCGCTGCACGCACCTTGGAGTATGCCTACGACGACTGGTGCATCTATCAGCTCGGCAAAGCGCTTGGCAAGAGTAAAAAAGAGCTTGAACCATACGCCAAGGCTGCCATGAATTATCGTAACCTCTTCGATGCCGAACACAAACTTATGCGCGGCAAAAATGAGGACGGCACTTTCCAGAGTCCCTTCAACCCGCTCAAGTGGGGCGATGCCTTTACAGAGGGTAACTCATGGCACTACACATGGTCCGTGTTCCACGACCCTCAGGGTCTCATTGACCTCATGGGTGGCGACAAGGAGTTTAACACCATGATGGACTCCGTGTTCAACGTGCCCCCTGTTTTCGATGACAGCTACTACGGTCAGGTTATCCACGAAATCCGCGAAATGCAAATAATGAACATGGGTAATTATGCTCATGGTAACCAGCCCGTGCAGCACATGATTTATCTCTACAACTGGTCGGGCGAGCCCTGGAAAGCCCAATATTGGCTGCGTGAAGTTATGAACCGCATGTACACCCCCGGCCCCGACGGCTATTGCGGCGATGAGGACAACGGTCAGACTTCGGCATGGTATGTGTTCTCGGCACTCGGATTCTACCCCGTTGCACCCGGCACCGAGGAATATATTCTTGGCGCTCCGCTCTTCCGAAAGGCCAAAATCCATTTGGAGAACGGTAAAACCGTAACCATCGAGGCCCCCGCCAACAGCGACACCAACCGCTACATTGACCAATTGAAGGTTAATGGCGTAGTGTCGGATCTCACCTACCTCACCCTTTCGCAGCTGCAGCAGGGACCCACGCTTGACTTCACCATGGCTGCCAAGCCCAACACAGTGCGCGGCACTGCCAAAGAATCGCGTCCCTACTCATTCTCCAATGCCCCCGACGCTCCCGTTATAAAAGCGGCCAAGCAGTCAAAGAAAAAATCCAAAAAGTAACGTCCCCCGTTACATATACCCCATAACCAAAGAGGCAACCTGCAAGTGCGCCGGTTGCCTCTTGATTATTTTAACTGATTGCGGGTGATTATTTTCGTTTGGATTTTGTGGCCGCTTTTTTAGTGGTGGATTTGGTGGAGGAGGATGTGCGCACGTAGCCGTCCTTTTTGCAGCGTTCGGTCATGCGTGCTATGCGGGCTTTGGAGTCGGGGTGCGACGAGAACATTTTGCCCACGTAATAGTTAATGCCGCTTCCTTGCTGCTCCATCTGGCTTAATTTTTCAAATGCGGCAACCATGCCCCAGGGATTTTTCCCTTTTGAAACAAGGAAATCGTATCCGCAATCGTCGGCTTCGCTTTCCTGTGAACGGGAGTATTTGGCACTTATCAATGTCTCGCCAATGGCACCGAGCTGCGAATCAGTCAGGGCTGCAGCCCGGCCGCCGGTGGAGGCTATCGCATCGTGCAACGCGCCGGTGTACAACTGATTTTTAAGAGCGTTTTTGGAATGATGCTTGAGCACGTGGCCAATTTCATGGCCGATAACGCCAAGCAGCTCATCGTCAGTCATTACGTCCATCAGTCCGGTGAACACGCGCACACTGCCGTCCGGACACGCAAATGCGTTCACCTCTTTGGTTTGATACACTTTGAAATTCAAAGGGATTCCACCGGCATTAGTTATCCCGGCGGTCAGTCGCTTGAGACGTTGTGTGTAAGGGCTCGATGCCGGAAGCACGGTGTTTTCCTTGTCCATCTGTGCAACCGATGCCTTGACGTACTCGGCCATCTGGGCATCGGTCAAAGTCATGGCCTGGCCGGCTTTCACCAGCCCGCTCAATGCACGCGTCCAACTGAATTGTGCGCTTGCGGGGACGCTTGTGGCGCCTAAAGCAAGGCAAAGGGCTATGCTTATTAATATCTTTTTCATATTATTATATACGATTTTCAGGCGCCAAAAGTTTTTAATACTCCGGCATTAACCGTAGAGGAACGAGGTGTAGTGAACGGCAATATTCCTGTAGATTAGTTTCCCGGATTTGTTGTAGATGTCAACATAGCTATCTTCGTTTATATTAGAGCCAAAGTACTGACAGATAATATAATTGTCTACATCCATGATGATGGTATATTTCATGGGTACAACAACTTTACCTTTGCGGTTGACAAGGCCGGATAGCCCTCCGCGTGATTTTAAGAACAAGCCGGGCGCCCGCTCAAAGCGTAAGGGCTCGGTTCGCAGTCGTTTGCCGGTTGAGCTGTATATTGTTTGTTTATCTATGCTATAATCCATGGCGGTTATATCACCATTTGTCGGATTTATTTCTATCCATGTATATTTGAAGGGAACCACGGTTCGGTTGTTTTTATTTATTGCGCCCATCGCACCGTTCTTCAACACAGGACAAGTTCCCTTGACGAACATTAGTGGCGGTTCGCCACCGTCATCGTACCAGGTATCGTCGTCGTCATACTTGAAAGGAATCACCACCCGGCCGGTTTTGTTTATGAAGCCCCACTTGGAGTTTTTTTGAACTGCGGCAAGGCCTTCGCTGAAGTCGCAAACTTCAGTATAAGTAGCAGGAATCACAACTTTTCCAGAGGCGTTTACAAATCCGCATTTTTGATTGCGGTAATAGATAATCAAGCCATTGGAAATCTTTTCCCCACATCTTCCGCTCACAGCCCGGCTCTTTGTCCCGGTATTGCTGTTCCATATCGTGAAACTCGGCTTGCCGGTCTTGCTATTTTCGGTTGTTAATCCATACAGTCCCTCTCCGAGGTTTGTAATGTGCGAGTTTCCGGCGTTTAAGATGGTTTCTCCCTGCAAGTTCACAAGACGCATTTTACCACGTTGCGTTACGTTGACCAGGTTGTTTGAAGAGACCCCCATTGCATCTTCGCTCTTGATGTTCGGGATGATTTTCCCGTTTTTCATCAAGTACCAGGTCATGGTTTTCTTACCATCAGGGTTGAAGGCGCTGTCGTAGGAAACTGAAAAATACCCATTGCCGGCATACATAATATTAGTGTACTTTGCGGCGGCAACTTTTGATACTGTAAATATCAGCATCAAGGCAAGAAGTGCGAACGTTGATTTTCTCATGGCTATTCAAGGTTGTAGTCTTTGATTTTGCGGTAGAGGGTGCGCTCGGAGATGTTGAGCTCGCGTGCGGTGTCCTTGCGTCGGCCGCCATTGTTTTCAAGTGCCCGGCGAATGGTTTCGCGCTCGGTTTCCTCAAGTGTCATTGCGGGAGCTGTGTGAGTCGCTTCCGGTTTTAGGGTGGGGAAGGAGTTTTCGGAGGGAGCTGTGTATTTCACCAGACTTGTGGGGACTTCAATCACTTCCACAGGGCGGCTTTGCGGTTGAGCGGCCGAAGATTGCTCGGTTTCTTCGCGGTCAAGGCGGCGGTGCAGCCGGTCAATTTCCTCCTGCATCCTGAACAGCATGTTGAACAGCAGTTCCCGTTCCTGGTCGTAGGTGTGGGCCGAGCGTGAGCTCACGGCGGGAGTATAGTCCATGTCTGAGTCAGGCAGATAGGATTTTATAACCGAGCCATCAATCTTCGAGCCGGCTTGGAACAGGGCCATTTGCTCGGTCACGTTCTTAAGCTGGCGCACATTGCCCGGCCAGCGGTAATGCAACAAGGCCCGTTGGGCCGATTCCTCAATGTTGATTGGGGGCATGGAGTATCGTTCCGAGAAGTCGGAGGCGAACTTGCGGGCAAGCAGCAGAATGTCGTTTCCGCGGTCGCGCAGCGGCGGCACGGAAATCTGAACTGTGGAGAGGCGGTAAAACAAATCCTCTCTGAACCGGCCCTGGCGCACGGCTTCAACCATGTCAACGTTAGTGGCTGCCACAACGCGAATGTTGGTTCGCTGCACCGTGGATGAACCCACCTTCAGGAACTCGCCCGACTCAAGCACACGGAGCAGGCGTGCCTGGGTGGTGAGGGGAAGTTCGGCCACTTCATCAAGGAAAATTGTTCCGCCGTCGGCTTCCTCAAAATATCCTTTGCGGGCTGAAACAGCACCGGTGAACGAGCCCTTCTCGTGTCCAAACAGTTCGGAGTCAATGGTTCCCTCGGGTATGGCGCCGCAGTTAACTGCAATGTAGCGCGCATGTTTCCTTGGCGAAAAGGCGTGGATTATCTGGGGAAAGAACTCCTTTCCGGTTCCGCTCTCGCCCGTTACGAGCACTGAAAGATCAATGGGAGCCACCTGAATGGCTCGCGTCACTGCTGCAATCAGGGCCGGGGCGTTGCCAATGATGCCAAAGCGCATTTTGGCTTGCTGAACCTCGGGAGTTATTTCGGGTATGTTTAACGGCATATTGTTCAAAGAATAAGTGAGTGAAGTGATGTGGATGCCGCAGAATCAATGCGTGGCTTCTGTCATTTCACCGCGCAGAGATTTGGGCAATCGCTTGGCCACCTCGGCGGCATCAAGGCCTTGTCCGAAGAGAAACATCATTTTTGCAATGGCGGCCTCGGTGGTAATGTCGGCACCGGAAATCACTCCGGCGTGTGCAAGAGCATCGCTTGCCGCATAAAGCCCGGGCAAAACGCTTCCGCCAACACACTGGGTTACATTGAACACCACCAATCCGCGTTCCACGGCATCCTTGAGCCCGTTGACAAACCATGGGGCCGTAGGCGCATTGCCGGCACCGAATGAACGGAGCACAACTCCCTTGGTGTCGGGCATGTTGAGAGCGTAGCGAAACACTTCGGCTCTCATGCCGGGATAGAGGTCAATTACAACAATGCGTTTGTCAAGACCGTAGTTCACTCTGAACGGTTCGTCGCCTTTCAAGCGGTAAAGGGCTTCCTCGTGGAAATTTATGTCAAGTCCAATCTTTGCCAACTGCGGATAGTTATGGCTTTTAAAGGCATTGAAATTGTCGGCCGAACGTTTGGTCGAACGGTTGCCGCGCCACAGATAGTTCTCGAAAAGAATGGCCACTTCCTGCACCATGGGTGCTCCATGGCGGTCAAGCGCGGCTGCAATCTGCACGGCTGTTATCAGGTTCTCTTCACCGTCTGTGCGCACCTCGCCAATAGGTAGCTGCGAACCGGTGATAATTACCGGTTTGCGCAGATTTTCAAGCATGAACGATAGTGCCGAGGCGGTGTAGGCCATGGTGTCGGTGCCGTGAAGCACAACAAAGCCGTCGTAGTTATCATAGTGCTGCTCCACCACCCGGGCAATCTCCTCCCAGTGTTCGGGACTCATGTCGCTTGAATCGATGGGAGGATTGAATGAAACGTTGTCAATCACATAGTTGAGCATCTTGAGCTTGGGAACGTTGTCAATCAGGTGATCAAAGTCAAATGGTTGAAGTGACTTTGTGTCAGCGTTCTCAATCATGCCGATGGTGCCACCGGTATATATTAAAAGTATGCGCGGTCTATGCGAGTTGTTCTGGTTCATGATTTGTTGCCGTGATGTTACATTATTTTACTTGGGCTCCGGGCACCACAGGTGCTGTGGGGCCAATGACCACAAGGGAGCCGTCGGCGTTTTCAGCCGAGAGTATCATGCCTTGGCTTTCAATGCCCTTGAGCTTGCGCGGCGGAAGGTTGGCAATGAAACAAACCTGCTTGCCCACCAATTCCTCGGGCTTGTAGTATTTGGCTATGCCCGAAACGATTGTGCGCTGCTCCAGGCCGTCGTCAATGAGGAACTTGAGCAGTTTGTCGGCCTTGGGCACTTTTACACATTCCAGCACCGTGCCCACGCGCAGGTCGGCTTTCATGAATGTCTCGAAGTCGACGTCGGGAGCCTGCGGAGCTGCTTTGTAGTTCTTGATTTTGTTCTCCTCTTTGATGCGTTCGAGGCGGTCAAGCTGGGCCTGGATGGCTGAATCCTCAATTTTTTCAAAGAGCAGCTCGGGCTTGGCAAGAGTGCTCCCGGCAGGAATCAGATTGTCGCTTCCAAGTTGTGCCCATGTGAGTTCGCCCATACCTAACATTGATGAGAGTTTGTCGGCCGAGAATGGGAGGAACGGCTTGATGGCCACGGCAATGTTTGCGCAAATCTGCAGGGCCATGTTCAGAATGGTGGCGGTGCGTTCCATGGAGGTCTTGGACACTTTCCATGGCTCGGTTTCCTGAAGATAGCGGTTGCCTATGCGGGCAATCTCCATGGCCTCTTTGAGTCCTTCGCGGAAGTGGAATGTTTCAAGAGCCGCTGTGAGTCGGTCGGCTGCTTCGTTGATTTCGCGCATGGCATTGATGTCCACGTCCTCAAGCTCGCCGCGTTCAGGCACGGTCCCATTGAAGTATTTGTGAGTGAGAACCATAGCGCGATTCACGAAGTTGCCCAGAATGGCAACGAGCTCATTGTTGTTGCGGGCCTGGAAATCGGCCCAGGTGAAGTCGTTGTCCTTTGTTTCGGGCGCGTTGGCGGTGAGCACGTAGCGCAGCACGTCCTGCTTGCCGGGGAAATCGGCGAGATATTCATGCAGCCACACCGCCCAGTTGCGCGATGTTGAAATCTTGTCGCCCTCCAGGTTCAGGAATTCGTTTGCCGGAACATTGTCGGGCAACTGATAGCCGTCGCCATAGGCCATGAGCATTGCGGGGAACACAATGCAGTGGAACACAATGTTGTCCTTGCCAATGAAGTTGATTATTCTTGTTTCGGGGTCTTTCCAATATTTCTCCCAGCTGTCAGGCAGTAGTTCTTTTGTGTTGGAAATGTAGCCTATGGGGGCATCGAACCACACATAGAGCACCTTACCTTCGGCGCCTTCCACCGGCACGGGCACGCCCCAGTCGAGGTCGCGGCTCACGGCGCGGGGTTGCAAGCCAAGGTCGAGCCATGATTTGCACTGGCCGTAAACGTTGGTTTTCCACTCTTTGTGTCCGTCCAGAATCCATTTGCGCAGCGCATCTTCCCAGCGGTTGAGCGGCAAATACCAGTGAGTTGTTTCACGCATTGTCACCGGGGCGGAGGTGAGGCTTGAGTGGGGGTCGATAAGGTCAGTGGCGTTCAACGATGTCCCGCAAGCCTCGCACTGGTCGCCGTAGGCACGGTCGCTGCCGCAGTGAGGGCAAGTGCCGGTTACGTAGCGGTCAGCAAGGAATTGCCCGGCCTTTTCATCGTAAGGCTGGAGAGAAGTCTGCTGCTCGAACTGTCCGTTATCGTAGAGCCGGCGGAAAAATTCCGATGCGGTTTCGTTGTGTATGCTGCTTGTGGTGCGCGAGTAAATGTCAAATGAAATGCCCAGGCCCTCCATTGAGTCCTTGATTATGGTGTGGTAGCGGTCAACGATGTCCTGAGGTGTGACGCCCTCGTTGCGGGCTTTGATGGTGATGGGCACTCCGTGCTCATCGCTTCCGCCAATCATTATCACGTCTTCGCCGCGCATGCGCAGGAAACGGGCGTAAATGTCGGCAGGAACATATACTCCTGCAAGGTGGCCAATGTGCACGGGGCCGTTGGCGTAAGGTAAGGCTGTGGTTATAAGGGTGCGTTTATGGTTTTTTTCCATAATGTTGACAATGTTTTTTATAATTTGCAAAATTACAAAAAATCAGATTACAAGCCTACACAATCGGCTGAAATCTGCATCAGTCGCGCAAGCGTTTGTGAGTTTGTGCGGGGGGGGTGTCTGGCGAGGTATATAAAAAACTAAGGAAAGTCTCACGACTTCCCTTTAGCTTCAAATACACAATTATCTATAAAACAACTATTGTACGTCTGTCTATCTTTATGAGGCGAGCGGTTGGCAACATAATTAATCGCGCCGATTGTTCACCTGCGTTGATTGGGATTTCATTCAGCGATGTCTCTTTTTTGAGCGTCTCTCACATTATTGATTTATCCCTTTCAAACACGGTGCAAAAGTAAAAAGTTAATTTTAATTTGCAAAAAGGTTAAATGAATTTTAACTAAAAAATAGTTATGTTAAAATTTGACACGGTTTTGAAACTTGTTTGCTTGTGAATTGTTGCAGGTCAGTCAAGGCAAAAGTCAAGGGCATCGGTGATTGCTGCGCGATCCATGTTTCGGCCAATGAACACGAGTTTCTGCATTCGGTCGCCATATTCGGGATCCCAGTCGCGCATCAGGCCGGGTTCATGTTCCATGAGTTGCTTGAGGTCTTCCTCGGGCGCGGTGGCGTACCATTGGCCAACGGCCGTGAGTTTTTTCTGGACGCCGGCCTGTTCGAACAGATAGCTCATTTCAGGCTCGTCGGAGAAGTAGCACACGCCTTTGGTGCGGATAACGCCTTCGGGCCAATCGCGGTCAACAAAATAATCGAATTTGTTGATTGAGAACGGGCGGCGGCGATAGTACACGAACGTGCTTATGCCATACTCCTCGGCCTCACCCTCCTCACTGTGGTGATGATGATGGTGGTGGTGATGATGATGTTCATGTCCGTCGTGCCCATGATGTTCATCATGTTCGTGGTCATGTTCATGGTGGTGCTCATGCTCGTCCTGTTCTATTTCGTGGAGTGGTTTTTCAATTTCCTTGATCCAGGTGGCCGATGTTGCAACTTGTTCAAAATTGAACATGCCGGTGTTTAGAATTTTGTCCAGAGGTACGTCGGCATAGTCGGCTTCAAGAATTTCGGCCTTGGGCTGGATGGCGCGGATTGTAGAGCGGATTTGGTTGGCTTCCTCGGCCGATACTTCTGAAATTTTATTGAGCACCACAATGTTGCAGAATTCAATTTGCTGGATTATGAGGTTCTCAAGGTCCTCTTCGCCAATGTTGCCGGCCGTGAGAGCCTGTCCGGAGTTAAATTCGCTTTTGAGGCGCAGGGCATCGGCCACGGTTACAATGCAATCGAGGCGAGGCGTGCCGAAGCGGTTCACTTGTGGCCCCATCGAGGGCATGGAGCAAATGGTTTGGGCAATGGGTTCGGGCTCGCAGATTCCGCTTGCTTCAATCACAATGTAGTCAAAGCGGTCGCCCTCCATCAGGTCAGTGAGCTGTTGCACCAGATCCATTTTCAGAGTGCAGCAAATGCATCCGTTTTGCAGAGCCACCAGACTATCGTCGTCGCCACCCACAATGCCATCGCGGGCAATGAGGTCAGCGTCAATGTTCACTTCGCCAATATCGTTGACAATCACGGCAAACCGGATGCCGCGGCGATTGCTGAGTATGCGGTTCACCAGAGTGGTTTTGCCGCTCCCCAGATAGCCGGTGAGCAGCAATACGGGCATTTCTCTTTTCTTTTCCATGTTAGTGTTTTCGGATTATGTCTAAGAGTAGGTTTTTTACTGAATCTTGATTTGCCGCAAAATTACGCATTTGGAGTTTATCTCGCAAGTTTCAAAGCCTGTTACAAAAACATATTTCATCAACACATATAATATGTTGCGTGTTCAACTGTGCGGCATCAGTGTTCCCGGCGTGTGAGGTTGTCAAGACCGTTGCCCATTGAGGCCATGCGGATGTTGTTGGAATCCGGTAGCGATTTGTTGAGGTTGTCAATGGTTTGCATTAGCCGGTTACGCTTGTCTTCGCGCGAGGAGTCGGTGAACAGGTTGCGTTGCACCTCGTTACGCGGCGAAATCCGGCTTAAGGTCACGCCTGCACGCTTAAAGCCGTAGCCCTCGCGATAAATCTGATTCAGCGCTGCAATCGCAGCTTCGGCAAGCAGGGGCGTGTAGTCGGTGGGGTCGGGAAGTTTAATGGTGCAGCTGTTGTTATACTGAGGGTCGTGCTCATGAAAACGGTTGGTACGGAGGAAAACGGTGATTTCTGCCGCCACACTTCCTTGCCGGCGAAGCTTACGGGCCACTTGCGACGTGAAAGTGCACACCGCGCGGCGAATCGGCTCGGGTTGGCGAATGTCGCTGGCAAATGAGCGCGACGATGTTATGGTTCGGTTTTCCGGTGTGGCGTCGCGTTCAATGCATGGCTCGCCGTTGAGTTCGCGCCATGTCCTTACGCCTGAAACGTTGAACAATCGCTCCACAACATCGCTTTTAAGCATGGCAAGATGCAGGGCCGTTGTTATGCCGCGATCGGTCAGCTTTTTGCGTAATCGCCGGCCAATGCCCCACACATCGCACACGTTTGTGAGCTCCAGAGCCTTGAGCCGTTTCGGTTCGGAGTCAATGAGACAGACTCCGCGATAGCCCTTGTGCTTTTTGGCAAAGTGAGCCGCCATTTTGGCAAGCGTTTTGGTTGGCGCAATGCCCATTGACACCGGAATACCGCCCCGGTCCATAATGCTGTCCACCACATAGTGTCCGAAGCCCTCCACATCACCCGTGCCGGCGGGTATCTGTAAGAAGGCCTCGTCAATGGAGTAGACCTCGATTTCAGCATCGGTCAAGGTGCGCAGCAGTTGCATTACTTGCGCTGAAATTTCGCCATAATAACGGTGGTTGCCTGAGAGCACAGCCACCGAATTGACTTCGCAGATAGGTTTTATTTTGAAAAATGGGTCGCCTCGTTTTATGCCAAGTGCTTTAGCTTCGTTTGACAGGGCCACGGCACAACCGTCGTTGTTGCTGAGCACAATCACGGGGCGCGAAGCAAGCTCCGGATGCTTCACGCGTTCGCACGACACAAAGAAGTTGTTGCAGTCAATAAGGGCAATCATGGTTGGAAGAGAGGTTTTTCGGTACGGGCTGATTGGTTAATGCACTTCAGCACGAAGATTGTAAGTGTTGCGAAGTTTCTCGAAGTCGCCGGGATTGCTGCGGAGCATCCGGGTGTCGGTGAGCGGATTATAGCTTTTCAGGACAGCCTCGGCCGTGACCCGCTCCGGAGCTTGTCCCGGAATAGGTACGCTCATGTGAGGTTTAGGCAGCTGCAGGGCCTTGGCCACTGCTTCCACCGCCATGGCTGTGGCACGGATTTTACCTTCGCGGGAATAACCGGCAATGTGGGGTGTGGCAATGAAAGCTTGCTGAAGAAGTTGCAAGTCTATGTCGGGTTCACCTTCCCAGCAGTCGATGACCACTTGGCTCACGCGCCCGGTGTGAATTGCCGCTTTCAGAGCGGCGGTGTCGGCAATAGGTCCTCGGGCCGAGTTTATGACCATGGGCTTGCGCTGAAGCGAGTTGAAAAATTCCGCGTTCAACAAGTGGTGTGTGGCAAATGGGCTGCGTTTGGTGTAGGGGGTATGCACGGTTATTACATCGGCTTCGCGGGCAATGCGGTCCATTGAGCAGAATCCTTCGGAGCCTTCGGCAAGAGCGCGCGGAGGGTCGCAGGCCAATACATTCATTCCCAGTCCGGCGGCCCAGCGTTGCACAATGCTCCCCACGTGTCCCACCCCGATAATGCCGAGGGTGAGTCCTGAAAGATTGGTGCCGTGGGCCTGGATGATGGATGCGAGCACATATTGGGCCACTGCCGGCGCGTTGCATCCGGGAGCATTTCGCACCTCTATTCCGGCATTGCGACACCATTCCGTGTCAACATGGTCCAGCCCTATGGTGGCCGATGCAATGATTTTGCATTTTGATCCGGAGAGGAGCGCTTCGTTGCAGCGGGTACGGGTGCGCGTAATGAGGGCATCGGCATTGGCCATTGCCTCCGGAGTGATTTCGGCCGGCGACAGGTAACTCACGCGGGCCACATCATCGAAAAGGCCACGAGAGAAAGGGATGTTGCTCTCTATTATTATATGAGGATGCTCCATACGAACATTATGAAATAAATGGCAAGAATGGTGCAAACGGTGATGTAGCCGCGGTTTTCGTAATTTATGCGGAAGTTGAGGGCCGTTTGATAGGCAATGCAGCAATTGAGCAGCGGCAGATAAGCGGTGACGTTGGCAAAGTCGACCATGGTGAGCAGCAACGTGGCCACGGTGACCGTTACGAGCAGTCCGGTGAATGAACGCGAGCGGGCATTGTAGCTGTAGATTTTCACCATGTTGGTGAGGGTGAGCGCAAATCCTATTATCACGGAAACTATTATAACGGCAATAAGTTGCGCCTTGTCGGCAATGTCAAGGTGGGTGAACACGTTCAGCCCGGTGGGAAACGTGATGTCGGAAATGGATATAATGCCCGGTCCCAAGGCAATCCACCATGGTACAACCATGCCCACCACAGCCGCCAGAAGTGTGCGGAAGGAGAAACAGCGCATTTGGGCGCAACCGGCCAGGAACACGGGTATGTAAGCCACAAATGCATATTGCATCATGGCTCCGGCCGATAACAATGTGAAGGCAAGGAAAATACGTTTGGTCCCTTCAACGGGGCGCTGGTAAACGGAGTACATAAGCCCCATGGCGCACAGCACCGTAAGTGCCACAAGCAGTCCCGCGCAAATGCGGGTGGATATGATGGGGTTGGCAGCTTGCAGAATGGCAAATACTCCCAAAAAAAGTTGTGATGAGGTGCGCAGAAGGTTGTAAGCCTTGTTAATCAGGGCCATGGCGAACATGATTATCGCGGCCATGGACAGCGCTCCAAATAGCGATAGTGGACCCGTGAGAAAGTCGGGCGATGAAGCCCCGGTAACCAAGCCACGGCCGGTGGCGACCGCCGGCAGTTTGGCCACCCCGGCGGCTATGAGCACGGCCATTGTGCCCAGGAATATCAGCAGGTAAGTTCCCAGGCGGCTGCGCAGTAGCAGGGTGGCGGTTCGTTCGAGTGGCTTCACGGTTAGGCTGAGCGATGAGGATTATTTGAGGACGTCGCGGCCAATGTCGCGGCGGAAATATGCACCGTCAAACCTGATTTTATCAACGGAGTTGTAGCTGCGGGTCAGGGCATCCTGCAAAGTTTCGCCGAGAGAGCTCACGGCAAGTACGCGGCCACCCGATGTGAGCAACTGCCCCTCGGCGTTGCGAGTGGTGCCGGCATGGAACACAAGGCTATCAGTGACATTTTCCGTTCCTTCAATGAGTTTTCCTTTGGGATAACTTCCCGGATAGCCTCCGCTCACCATCATTACCGTGGCGGAAGCCAGCGGGCTGTGGCGCAGTTCAAGGTCTCCGAGATTTCCTTGGGCGGCAGCTTTCATAAGCTGAACCAAATCGGAGTCGATGCGCAGCATAACGGCTTCTGTTTCGGGGTCACCCATGCGGACGTTGTATTCAATAACCATGGGGTTAGAGTCAACATTGATGAGGCCAAGGAAAATGAAACCGCGGTAGGTTATGTTTTCTTCAGTCAACCCCTTGATTGTGGGTTCAATGATGCGCTCGCGCACTTTGTCCATGAAAGCTTCATCGGCAAACGGAACAGGGCTCACGGCTCCCATGCCGCCGGTGTTGAGGCCGGTGTCGCCTTCGCCAATGCGTTTGTAATCCTTGGCCACGGGGAGCACACGGTAGTTGCCGTTGCCGTCGGTGAGCACAAACACAGAGCACTCGATGCCTGAAAGAAATTCCTCAACAACAACGGTGGCGCTTGCCCCTCCGAACATGCCCGAAAGCATTTCCCGGAGGCTCTGCTTGGCTTCTTCAAGGTTGTTTATGATTAGCACTCCTTTCCCGGCAGCAAGTCCGTCGGCTTTAAGCACGTAAGGAGCCTTAAGAGTTTCAAGGAAACAGCATCCTTCGTCGGCTGTTTCGGCAGTGAACGACTGGTAGCGTGCCGTGGGAATGCCATTCTTCATCATGAATTGTTTGGCAAAATCCTTGCTTCCCTCAAGCCGGGCCCCCGCCTTTGACGGGCCTACAACAAGCAGTTCGGGCAATTCAGCGGCCATGTAGTCGAAAATGCCGGCTACAAGAGGGTCCTCGTTACCCACCACCACCATGTCAATGCCGTTGGCTTTGACAAATTCCTTTATGGCATCAAAGTCGAGCGGGCTTAGCTTCACGTTGGTGCCGTAGGCTCCGGTTCCGCCGTTACCCGGGGCAATAAATAAATTTTCGGTGAGAGGACTTTGATTGATTTTCCATGCCAAGGCCGATTCACGGCCGCCTGAGCCGAGCAGTAGAATGTTCATGATTCAAGTGGGGGTGTGAGAGTTTTATTATTGGTTGTTGTTTTCAGTTTCGTTGTTGCTGCCCGGACGTTTCCAGCCGCGGCGAGGGCGGAAAATGGGTGCATTCTTGTCTTCCGACAGCGACGGCTGCCTACCGGTAATGGACTTGAGCGCCATTTCATTGCGGCGCACAGCCAGCGGATTCTCCGATGCCGGAGCTCTGTCGGGCTCGTCGTTGAACCGATGGGCGAACCGTCCCTTTTGAGGGCGGTAGCGTTCTTCTCCGCGGCTCAATGTGCCGTGGCTCTTTTCGGAGCGGTGGAAGTCGTTTCCGCGCTTGAACTCGCCGGAGCGGGAGTCGCCTGCACGTTTACGGTCAAGTTTCTTTCCTCCAAAACCGGCTTTGCGGGCATCCTCGCGCCATTCGCGGTCGCCCTTGTAGCGACGGGGCTCTTTTTCGCGGCGTTTCTCTCGTTCGGTTTTCAGGTGTCCTCCTTCGCGGCGGAATGAGCGGTAGTCCCCTTCAAAGATAACGTATTCGCGCAGTTCACACTCCAGCGCGCCGTTGTAAATTGGTTCTTTTGTAGAGGGCGCAAGGCCTATTTTCTGGAAGTATTCCTCGCGGTAGCCAATTATCCACGCATGATAGCCGGTGAACACTTGCTTGAGTTTGGTGCCGATGAGAGCGTAAAGGCCCTCCATGTCGGGCGAGCTGATTCGTTCGCCGTAAGGTGGGTTGGTGACAAGAATGCCGTCGGCCGGAGCTTCGGTCCATTGCGAGAGCGGTTTGACTTCAAGGTGTACCCACTTGCCCACGCCGGCGCTCTTTACATTTTCCTGAGCAATGGCAATGGCTCGCGGCGACATGTCGCATCCTATTATGGGTTGGGTTACGGTGCGTTCGTTTGACTCGTCGTTGTAGATTGCATCGAAGAGTTCCGGGTCGAAATCGGCCCATGTTTCAAAGGCAAAGCGGCGGCGATAGACTCCGGGCCAGATGCCGGCTGCAATCATGGCCGCTTCTATTACAAATGTTCCGGAGCCGCACATGGGGTCGACGAAAGGACAATCGCCGCGCCAGCCGCTTTTGAGGATAATGCCTGCGGCAAGCACTTCGTTGATTGGGGCTTCGGTTTGGGCCACGCGATAGCCGCGTTTGTGTAGCGACTCGCCCGACGAGTCGAGCGACACCGTGACACGTTCGCCCTGAATGTGCACATTGATGCGCACGTCGGCATCCTGAAGGCGCACACGCGGACGTGATTCGGGCCCTATTTTGTCGCGGAAATAATCAACAATTCCATCCTTGACTCTGTAAGTGGCATAGCGGGAGTGATTGAATTCCTCGGAGTTTGCCACAGTGTCAATTGAAAAAGTTTTGTCGAGACTCAACACCCGGCTCCAATCGTAGGCTTTGATAAGCTCATAGAGTTCATCGGGGTTGCGGGCAATGAACTTATAGATGGGTTTGAGGATTCGCAGAGCTGTACGGCAACACATGTTGGCTCTGTAAAGCATTGCTTTGTCACCTTCAAAGGAAACCATGCGGAGGCCGGGCTCCACGTTCAGTGCGCCGAGTGAGCGCAATTCTTCGGCCAGCACCTCTTCAAGTCCTTGAAAAGTCTTGGCCACCATCTCAAATTGCTGAGTCTGCATCATGAATAGGAATAATGTCAATTATTCTGCAAAATTAGCGAAAATCTTCAACAAATTCCGCTATTGCGAAAAAATAGATGTCAAAAAACGGCGCAAAAAAAGCCGGCTCGATGTTTGGCCCTGATTCATGGGCTGTTCACCAAACCGGCAGTGAAAGTTATTTGCGTTTATTCAGTTACGAACACTTTTGAAGTTTTTGTTCCTTTGCGAACAATGTAAAGGCCTCCGACTTCGGGATGCTCAACCTTGATGCCCTGGAGGTTGAAGTATTCCTCGGGCTCGTTGGCATTGCTGATTTCAATGCTTTCAATGTCTGAATATCCTTCGGGCATGGTTACAACAAAGTCGGTTCGCATGGTCACCGGAGAGCCGCCGTTGAAGTCTGAACTCCACATTCCAATGGCATCGCCCGGAATGTCAATCACGTTGTTTGCCAAGGTCCCGTAACCATTGAGTTGCTTGATAATCATGTTGCCATAGTACATGTCAAGTCCCACAGGCCATTCCTCAACATATACTTGCTTGGGATTCTCGGCGTGAATGTAAAGGTAATGGTCGAGCGAGCAGTAGTGAATGTCGTACTCGGCAATATACTCGTTGGGATTGTTCAATGCCGGGTTTACAATGCGGTAAAATCCCGGAGTGTTGACATTTTCCTGAATTTCCACCTCGTAGGTGTTCGGGCCGTAGTAGTCGCCGAAAAATGCCAGGGCAAATCCTTCGGTCATTGTTGCCTGACCAAGGGAGGTCCAATTGGCATCGTTGTCGAGATTGCGGAAGAAAGCCATTGAAAGTGTTGCTTTCAAGTTTCCTTCGCTGTCAAAGCAGTTGGCTCTGAACAACCATTTGCCATGTTTGTCGGCCGGGAACTGGAGTTCCAGGTTACCGTTGTCCGGAGTGGCAGAGTTTATAACGTCGGGAGTCTGGTTCTCAAGCCCCATTGTGTAAGTTACGGTGGCAATGTCGGCGCCGGTGGTGATTATTATGTCGGCCGTTTCGCCGTTAAGGCAGCTTTCGCTTCCTGAAATGGAGGCTGAATAATCTTTGGCTCCGGGGAGGTAAAGAGTGAAGTTGGCATCGTTGTTGCTTGTTAGCCAGCCTTGCGATTGTGTCATGCAGTTAAGTCCGTTTGAGGGAAATGTTATTACAAGGTCCTCAAGCACACCGGGTGAATAAGAGCGGCCCCAAACCATTTCATCGTTAGCGTAGTAGGGCTTCACACCGGTCTCAAATTCGGGAATGTACACATTCTGCGCATCGGTGGCATCCACAATCATGTAGTAATCCTTGGACATGTCCACTTCATCGTAGTCGGCGGCGTAGGAGCATCCCAAATAGGGGTTTACAACTCGGTAAAGCCCGGAGTGAGAGGCCGATTCCTCAACTTCCACTTGCCAGGGGGCCATCTCATAGCCGGTGTCCTGAGCCGCCCATGCAACGAAGCCGTCGGTGTAACGGCCGGTGCCGATGCTTTGCCAGTCGGTGATGGCTTCGTAATCGGAAGCAGCACTGCCGATTGCACGAGGAGCTGTAACTTTAACAGAAGGTTGTGTCGGAGCCACGCGAACGCCTCGCGGTGTTGATGCATCTATGTTAGCCGTTCCACTAACAAGGGCGGCAACAGTGCAAACCAATGTTGAAAATTGGAGTAAAGAATGTTTCATAAAAGATAATGATAGGTTTGGTAAAAAGATTTGTTGGTCCTAAAAAGCGTGCAAAAATACAAAAAAAATTTTTATAGGCGAATAAAAAATATCATTAAGTCACGCATAAACGCTGAGTTATGATTATCTTTGCACTGACATGGAACCATGTTTTCAGATGTGAAATTCAAAATAATCAAATGCCATGAATATTTTCAAATCAATCATTTTCTCAGCATCGTTGGCTTTGGCTGCCTATGCCATGCCTGTTGCTATTCAAGCCCAAACGGCAGTCTGTTACGCCGACGGCCCTATTGTCCGCTCACTCGTGATGGACAAAGGCGATTTCGGTTCTAAATTTTACCGTATCCCTGCAATTACAACTCTGCCCGACGGCACAATTGTTGTAGTGGCCGACAAGCGCATTGACAAACTTGACGACCTGCCCGGACGCATTGACGTGGTGGCCCGTCGGAGCACCGACGGCGGCCGAACATGGGGACCCTACATAACCGTGGCCGAGCATGATGAAACCGGTGGTTATGGCGATCCGGCAATTGTTTACGACCGCCGTACGGGTGATTTGATTGTGATTTCGTCGCATGGCAATGGCTTGTGGGACAAGTCGCCCAGCCACACAAGTGTGTCGCGCAGCCGCGACGGTGGTCTCACCTGGGAAAAGCCCGTTGATATTTCTGACCAGATTTTCACCACCGATCCCAATGGAAAACAACCCATAAAGCTCACAGCCGCATTTGCTTCATCGGGCCGTGCTCTCCAACTCAAAAACGGCCGGCTGATGTTTGTTCTGGTGACACGTAAAGAGGGTGTTGACCCATTCCCTTGCTATGCAATTTACAGCGATGATGGTGGCAAGAACTGGAAGGTGTCGAAAACACCGGCAACGCTCGATGGTGATGAATCGAAAATAGTGGAGCTTCCTAACGGCGATTTGCTCATGAGCATCCGGGCACGTTTCAAAAACACCCGCAAGTTCTCACTGTCAAAAGATAAAGGCGTGACATGGACGGAACTGACCGACGGTTACGATAATTTGAAGGATGTGAAGTGCAACGGTGATATTATTTCTTTAAAGCATAACGGTCGTGATGTGTTGCTTCAGTCGCTCCCTGCCGGACCGTGGCGCAGCAATATCACCATCTACGCAAGCTACGACGGAGGGAAAACCTGGCCGCACAGCTATCAGGTGATGCATGGTCCGGCGGCATATTCCACAATGACCCTTTTGCCTGACGGGAAAACAATAGGCATGGTCACCGAAGAGGGTGTGCACGATGTTAATGACCGTCATCATCAGGGCTATCGCCTTTGGTTCACTTCAATACCGGTTTCAGATATTTTGGGAGAATAACCCCATCCGCTAATACATTAACGCCCGCCGGAACGTGAAAAAGCGTCCGGCGGGCGTTGAGTTTTTGGGGTGAAGAGTTATTTTTCCCTCAGATATATGTTTATGGGAGTTCCGGAGAAGTCCCAGTTCTCACGAATCTTGTTCTCAAGATAGCGCCTGTAAGGCTCCTTGACCCATTGCGGCAAATTGCAGAAAAAGATAAATGTGGGAATCTGCGCGCCTTTAAGCATGGTGACATATTTGATTTTCACATATTTTCCCTTGTTGGCAGGAGGCGGATATGCGGCGATGGCCTCAAGCATCACATTGTTGAGTTGCGAGGTGGGTACGGTGCGTTTGCGATTGTTATAGACCTCGACGGCTGTTTCAAGCACTTTGTATATGCGCTGCTTGGTGAGGGCGGAGCCGAAAATAATTGGAAAATCGGTAAAGGGTGCGAAACGTTCGCGAATGGTGTCGCGGAAAAAGTTAATGGCTTTTTCCGATTTATCTTTGACCAAATCCCATTTGTTGACGCACACAACCAATCCTTTTTTATTGCGCTGAATGAGAGAGAATATGCTCACATCCTGCGATTCTATTCCTCGGGTGGCGTCAATCATGAGTATGCACACATCCGAGGCTTCTATGGCTCTGATGGAGCGAATCACCGAATAATATTCAATGTCTTCGTTGACCTTGCTTTTTTTGCGGATACCGGCGGTGTCGACCAGATAGAAGTCGAAACCGAACTTGTTGTAACGCGTGTAAATGCTGTCGCGGGTGGTTCCGGCCACGTCGGTCACAATGTTGCGCTCCTCGCTTATGAAGGCATTGATTATCGATGACTTTCCTGCGTTCGGACGTCCCACAATGGCAAACTTGGGTATGTCGTCAAGCTGCTCGGCGGTGTCTTCCTCCACAGGTGGGAGTTTTTTCACAACTTCGTCAAGCAGGTCGCCTGTGCCGAATCCGTTTACGGCCGACACCGGGTATGGTTCGCCGAGGCCGAGAGCGTAAAATTCAGGCACGTTGTAGAGCCAGTCGTTGGAATCGACTTTGTTTGCCACGAGAAGCACCGGTTTGCGCGATTTACGCAGAATTTCGGCCACATGGTCGTCAAGATCGGTCACGCCGTTCATGGCATCGACCACAAACATGATTTCGTCAGCCTGCTCAATGGCAAGATGAACCTGCTTGTTGATTTCCGATTCAAAGATGTCGTCGGAGTTCACAACCCATCCGCCGGTATCGACAATGGAGAAGTCTCGTCCGTTCCAGTCCACGTGGCCATACTGACGGTCGCGGGTGGTACCGGCCGTGTCGTCGACAATGGCCGAGCGGCTGCGTGTCAATCGGTTGAAAAGTGTGGACTTGCCCACGTTGGGGCGCCCTACAATGGCTATGAGTGACATTTGGTTACTTGTTTTGGTGTGAGCGGCAAAGTTACGAATTTTTATTCAATGTAACCGAATGCTTTAAGTTTGTTTTCGCGGTTACGCCAGTTAGGTTCCACTTTTACAAAGAGTTCCAGAAACACTTTCTTGCCAAAGAAGGTCTCAATGTCTTTGCGGGCTTCGGTGCCCACTTTTTTTAGCATGGCGCCGCCTTTGCCAATAAGGATGCCCTTCTGCGAGTCACGTTCCACATAAATCACGGCCATAATGTGGATGGCTCCCTCTTTTTCATCGAATTTCTCTACAATCACCTCTGTGGAATAGGGCACTTCCTTCTGATAGTTCAGCAGGATTTTTTCGCGGATTATTTCCGTTACGAAGAATCGGGCGGGCTTGTCGGTTAAAGCATCCTTTCCGAAATAGGGGGCGCTGACAGGTAGCAGCTCCACAATGCGGTTCATTATGTTCTGAACATTGAAGTGCTCCAGTGCCGATGTAGGGAACACTTCAGCGTTTGGCAACAGCTCTTTCCAGCGGGCCACAATCTCTTCAAGCTGCGATTGTTCCCTGAGCAGGTCAATTTTGTTGATTACCAATAAAACGGGCACTGTTTCTTTAGCAACTCGTGCAAGGAAGTCGGCATTCTTTGTGGGGTCCTCCACCACATCGGTAACGTAGAGCAAAATGTCGGCGTCGGTCAGTGCGCCTTCGGAGTAGTCGAGCATGCTCTCCTGAAGTTTGTATTTGGGCTTGAGCACACCGGGAGTGTCCGAGAACACAATCTGGTAATCGGGGGTGTTCACAATGCCCATTATACGGTGACGGGTGGTTTGAGCCTTAGAGGTGATTATGCTTATGCGTTCGCCAACAAGGTCGTTCATGAGGGTTGACTTACCCACGTTAGGGTTTCCTACAATGTTTACAAAGCCGGCTTTGTGATTATCTGTCATGATGATTTTGTTTTGGTTATGAGGTTGCGCGGGAACAAGCTCCCGCAGAATAAAAACACAGATAGCACCTGAAAAGATGCTATCCGAGTCTTATTTTTTGCTAAAAAGGTGAATCAAATGTCCCAAATCACGTACATGGCACCCCAAGTGAAGCCGGCGCCAAATGCGGTGAGCACCAGTTTGTCGCCCTTCTTGAGCTTGCTTTCGTTCTCCGAAATGCACAATGGGATTGATGCGGCCGATGTGTTGCCGCGATATTCAATGTTCACAAGAACCTTTTCAGGAGCAATGCCGGCGCGTGAAGCCACAGCCTCGATTATGCGCAGGTTGGCTTGATGAGGAATGAGGTAGTCAACAGAGTCCATTGTGAGGTTGTTGCGCTTGCAAACCTCGAGGGTTGACTCGAGCATGTCCATCACGGCATGTTTGTAAACAAAGCGGCCGTCCTGATAAACAAAGTGGTCACCGGCATCGACTGTTTCGTGGCTTGCGGGAAGCACTGAGCCTCCGGCACGCATCAGAAGGTGCTCTTTGCCAATGCCGTCGACATGGAACACAGCGTCCATCACGCCCACTTCGCGGTCAGTGGGCTCCAGAAGCATGGCTGCTGCACCGTCGCCAAACAGCGGGCAGGTGGTGCGGTCAGTGTAGTTGACCATTGACGACATCATTTCGGCAGCCACCACCACAACTTTTTTGCGAAGGCCTGACTTTATGTAAGCCGCTCCATCCTGAAGGGCCACGATGCATCCGGCGCAAGCGGCCTGAATGTCGTAGGCATAGGCATTTTTAAGGCCGCAACCATAGGCAATGATTGAGCCTGTGGAGGGGAAGCGATAGTCGGGGTTGGATGTGGCGCAAATAAGCAGGTCCACATCTTCGGGATTGGTTCCGGTTTTTTCAAGAAGGGTTTTCACTGCCTGGATGCCCATGTAGGATGAGCCTGCGCCCTCTTTTTTGAGGATTCGGCGTTCTTTTACTCCCACGCGGGTTGTGATCCATTCGTCGGACGTGTCGACCATCTTGGAAAGCATCTCGTTGTCAAGTATATCCTCCGGCACGTACGATGCCACGCCGGAAATTCTTGCATGTGTCATATATTGGGTGGTGTTTTGTGTTAATTTTATGCAATTACAGGCGGCGATTAAGCAAGTAAATCACCGCCGGTTATCATAATACCTGAAATTGTTTCGGCATCGGGCCGCATGGGCCTGCGAGCTGGTTAGGCCATTTCGGGTTTTTCGATGGCTATTTTGCCACGATAGTATCCACATTCACCACACACGGTGTGATAGATGTGCCATGCGCCACAGTTGGGGCAGAGTGCCAAAGTGGGAGCCACTGCCTTGTCGTGGGTGCGACGTTTGGCTGTGCGGGTCTTTGATTGTTTGCGTTTGGGATGTGCCATTGTTCTGTTAAGTTATTGTTATTTGTTTGTTTCTTATTTGGCCGGCGGAAAGCGTGCGCTGCGCGCTTCTGCCGGAGTGTTATTCTGTGTCGGTTTTTTCTGAGCCGAGACCTTTGAGGGCGTCCCAGCGGGGATCGGTGGACTGGTTGTCCGGCTCCGAGTCCATGGAGTCCATTTCGTCGATTAGCGTTTCCTCTAACTCGGCATCCTCGTCGGCCGGTTGGGTGCGGTGCTTTCTGAGCATCTGGCTCATCTGTCGGTTGCACTTGCCCATTGGGTGAACATGCTTCATGGGAATGGTCAGAGCCACGGTGTCGTAAAGCATGTAGGCCACGTTGAGGTAATTGTCGCCATAAGGAATCACCAGCAAGTCGTCGGCCTCGTCATTATAGTCGTCGCCATACTTCACGTTGATATTGTAGTCCGTGTCAACGGGCATAATCAGGTCGTCAAGGCAACGGTCGCAAATCAGAGTGATTGTTCCGGTAATTTTGAAGTTGAGCGTGTACAAGTCGCGCTTATAGGTCACAGTTAGTGCAACATGAAGGTCGGCATCGTGGATATCCGGGCTCTCCATGTTTTCAAAGAACTTCTTACCGAGGTGATATTCAAATGAATGAACGCCTTCGGGGAGGCTCTTTAACGGTAGCTTGAATTCTGTAAACTTTCCCACAGGGACAATAATGGTTGAAAAAACTTTGCAAAGTTACAAAATTTATTGAGAATTACCAATTAATTTTTTATTTGCGTTTCGAATTGAATTCTCAGGTTCCATTCCTTATCGGATGGGGCTCTTAGACGAACGTTGAAACGGACAACCGGATGCGGCAGGTTTCGTCTGGACTTTACGCAAATTATATAAACAAATGTCCCGCTTTATATAAACAAATGCCCCGCTGCCGGGAGTTTTGACAGCGGGACATGTAGGGGATGATTGTTTATCAGCTATTATGAGCCGGAAATCAATCGGCTATTTTAGCCTTGATAAATTCGCGGTTCAAACGGGCGATGTTGCTCAGCGGAACGTTCTTGGGGCACTCGGCGGCGCAAGCACCGGTGTTGGTGCAGTTACCGAATCCGAGCTCGTCCATGCGGCGAACCATGGCGCGTGCACGGCGTGCACGTTCCACCTGTCCCTGAGGAAGCAATGCAAACTGGCTCACCTTGGCTGAAACAAACAGCATGGCGGAACCGTTTTTGCAAGCAGCCACGCAAGCACCGCAGCCAATGCAGGTGGCGGAGTCCATGGCCACGTCGGCAACTTCCTTGGAAATGGGAGTGGCGTTGGCATCGGGAGCACCACCGCAGTTGAACGACACGTAACCGCCGGCTTGCTGGATTTTGTCGAACGCGTTGCGGTCAACCATCAAGTCGCGAATCACAGGGAAAGCGGCTGAGCGCCAGGGCTCAATTGTAATGGTGTCGCCATCGTTGAATTTGCGCATGTGAAGCTGGCAAGTGGTGATTCCCTGCACGGGTCCGTGGGGGTGACCATTGATGTAGAGCGAGCACATGCCGCAAATGCCTTCGCGGCAGTCGTTGTCAAACACCACCGGCTCATCGCCTTTCTCCACAAGCTGCTGGTTGAGCATGTCGAGCATTTCAAGGAACGAGCTTCCGGTGGAAACGTTGTCAAGGTGGTAGTTGACGAACTGACCCTTTTCTTTAGGACCACGTTGACGCCAAATTTTCAAATTTACGCTTATTGTAGTTTCCATTGATGTCTACTTATTATTAAGGTGGTGAGAAAAGGGATTATGACTTGTAGTTACGTGTTTGAACCTTGATGGCTTCATACTTGAGCGGCTCTTTGAGCAGGATGGGTTTCTCGTTGTCGCCGGTGTATTTCCAGCAGGAAACGTACATGTAGTGCTCATCGTCACGGGCAGCTTCGCCATCGGCGGTCTGATACTCTTCGCGGAAGTGTGCGCCGCACGATTCGTTGCGGTGCAGTGCGTCGATAGCCATCATCTTGGCCATAACAAGGAAGTCTTCGAGGCGGAGTGCCTTTTCAAGTTCGGTGTTGAGGTCGTTGGCTTCGCCCACAATGCGGAGGTCAGTGTAGAACTCTTTCTTCACCTCTTCAATTTCGTCGACAGCTTCAACAAGGCTCTGGAGTGTGCGGCCCATACCTACGAGGTTCCACATCACGTGACCCAGACGTTTGTGAATTTCATCGGGGCTCTTGGTGCCCTTGATGTTCATCAGCTTCTCGATGCGGGCTCTGACATCGGCTTCAGCTTTGTCGAACTCAGGAGTGTTGGTTGTGAAGTGTGGAACTTTAATCTGGTCGGCCAGGTAGTTCTGCATGGTGTAGGGGATAACGAAGTAACCGTCGGCCAGACCCTGCATAAGGGCAGAGGCACCAAGGCGGTTTGCACCGTGATCCGAGAAGTTACATTCACCAATGGCAAAAAGACCCTTGATTGAAGTTTGCAGTTCGTAGTCAACCCAAATACCGCCCATGGTGTAGTGTGATGCGGGGAATATCATCATGGGAGTTTCGTAAGGATTGTCGTCGGAAATCATCTGATACATGTCGAAGAGGTTTCCGTAGCGGTCGCGAACCACGTCGGCGCCAAGGCGCTCAATGGCATATTTGAAGTCCAGATAAACGGCGTTGCCTGTTCCTACACCGTAGCCGGCGTCGCAGCGTTCTTTGGCTGCACGTGAGGCGATGTCGCGGGGACAGAGGTTACCGAATGCCGGGTAGCGGCGTTCCAGATAGAAGTCGCGGTCCTCATCGGGGATGTCGGTGGGGCGTTTTTTGCCGGCGCGGATGGCTTCGGCATCTTCTTTCTTCTTGGGAACCCAAATGCGGCCGTCGTTACGGAGCGATTCGCTCATGAGGGTGAGCTTCGATTGGTCCTCACCGTGAACGGGGATACATGTGGGGTGAATCTGAGTGAAGGCGAGGTTTGAAAGGTAAGCACCTTTGCGGAAAGCCTGGATGGCGGCTGAACCGTTGCAACCCATGGCGTTGGTTGACAGGAAGAAGGTGCGGCCGTAGCCTCCGGTGGCGAGCACCACAGCGTGGGCGGCGTAGCGTTCGAGTTCACCGGTGATGAGGTTGCGCACAATGATACCGCGGCAGCGGCCATCAATCATAACCAAGTCAAGCATTTCGCGACGGTTGAACGAGCGGACGGTGCCTTTTTCAATCTGGCGGTTGAGCGATGCGTAAGCACCAAGCAGAAGCTGCTGGCCGGTTTGGCCTTTGGCATAGAATGTACGTGACACCTGTGCGCCACCGAATGAACGGTTGGCAAGCAGACCGCCGTATTCGCGGGCAAAAGGTACACCCTGCTGTACGCACTGGTCAATGATGTTGTTCGACACTTCGGCAAGGCGGTAAACGTTGGCTTCGCGTGAACGGAAGTCGCCACCTTTAACGGTGTCGTAGAAAAGTCGGTAAACGGAGTCGCCGTCGTTCTGATAGTCCTTGGCGGCGTTTATACCACCCTGTGCGGCAATTGAGTGAGCGCGGCGGGGTGAGTCCTGAATGCAGAAGTTCCACACGTTGAAGCCCAGTTCGGCAAGAGTTGAGGCTGCCGAAGCACCGGCCAAACCGGTTCCTACTACAATAATGTCGAGGTTGCGTTTGTTGGCGGGGTTAACGAGCTTCTGGTGAGCTTTGTAATTGGTCCATTTCTCAGCGATAGGACCTTCGGGGATTTTCGAGTCAATCTGATACTCCGGAAGTTTGGAGCTCTCGATGTCGGCGTAATCCTTCATGATGGGGGTAGAGTCAATCATACCCTTAACGTCTTCTAATTTGGCCATATCTTTGAGTTGTTAGTTTTGAGTTGTTACTGAATCAGTTGCTGTTTGGGGTTGTGCGGGAACGCCATCGGCTTCCATGGCAGCGTCGTCCTGCGGCATGGCTGCTTCTGCGCCAACCATGGACTCTTGGGCCTGACGGTCCAAGCTCATGAATTGCATGGCCATGTTCTGAAGATTGCGCAAGCCTTGTGACATGGGAACGTCGGGGCACTGCTTTTTGTAAGCATTTACAATGTTGTTAGCTTTTTCAATGAAAGCGGGAGCTGCCTCTTTGAGGTAGTTCATTTCAGTTTCCCGAGCTTTATTCTGCAGCTGCATCATTGCTCCCTGGTCGCCACTCATCTGCACGGCTTCAAATTCGGCCTGGAGGGGTGAAAGGGCTTTGGCATAGTTGGCTTCAAAATCTTCGGTGATTTTTTCAGCCTGCTTGTTCCATGATTCAGCATATTGCTCCTGAAGAGTGGTGTCAGTGAGATATGAGCGGTTGGTTGCCATTACGGAGAACACAACGGCCTGAGCAATGAAGCATATAACAACAATTGAAGTCCACCAGAGGCCGATGGTTTTGAGGCGGTTGATCCAAACGTCGTTGTTCCATCCGCATGACTGGAACATTGACCAGAATCCGTGGTTCATGTGGAACCAAAGGGCCACGAAACCAATGATGTAGACAATGGGAGTCCAGATTTGCGAGAAGGCCATTTGGAGGAAGAGTGTACCCATGGCCGGCTGGGCGGGAACGCCGTCGATTTGGGGCAGGGCAGACAGGTCTGCGTGAATGAGCTCCTGAAGCTGCATTTTTGCCCAGAATTGAATAAGGTGTACCACAAGGAATGCAAGAATCACAATGCCGAGCACGAGCATGTTTTGTGACGACCATTCCACCTGAGGAGGCTTGGAAACCACGTTGTAGCGGTCGTTGCCACGAGCCTTGCGGTTTTGGATGGTGAGCCAAACGGCATAAATAATGTGGATGATGAAGAGCAGGGCAAGGCCGGCTGATGCTACCAACGCATACCAATTGGCGCCCAAAAATTCGCAGACGTCATTGTAGGCAGCGGGGTTGAACAGCGCTACTGCATTCATCACCGCATGGAAGGTTACGAACAGGATAAGGCAAGCTCCGGTGATTGACATCACAAGCTTCCTACCCACGGATGAACATGTTAACCACATAGCAGTTAGGGATTTAGTATTGATATAAAATTAGAAATGAAATTCATGGTTCATTCAATAAGTGCAAAATTAAAATAAATTAACCGTATCAGCAAATTTATTTTGGCTTTTCAATCATGGTGCCAAATGGGTTTACAATGAGCGCAACACATCAAGGGAGCGTATGGCAGGCAGCGGGGCATAGTGCATGGAAATGTAGTCCAGCTCGGTGTCAATGAGGCGAGCGCGTTGGTTTCGGGTCAGATGCCACAGGTGCATGTTGCGGTAGGTGAGTCGCGAGAGTGTCCACACGGCAGTGGCTTCTTCGCCGGTAACAAAATTGGTGTGGAGCGGTGCCGACAGACGAAAGCGTCCATCGCGCAAGTCAAACACACGCCCCGGGCCGTATTCCGCCACGTCAGGAGCAATTCCGAGACATCGGGACAGGCCGAACAGGAAGCAAACGTGGAAGTTGGCCACCCGGGCCGGAGGTAGCTCGTTGAGCCGGCCTATGCTTGAAGCTATGAAATGCCACAATGCGGGTTCCGGAGGGCCTTCGCGCAAAACGCCACTCAATGTTTCGGCCAAAAACATGGCCACAGCGCTTTTAACCGGGTGTGAGTAGATGGAATGAAGCGCCGCGTCGGCATGGACGCTACGCATGGAATGAACTTCGCGGTCGGGGCTTATGTCGGCTTCACATTCCACAACCGATAGAGGCATCAGAAGTGCCCGAAGCCGGGAAGCGCTTTTGCCCGAACCTGCAGTGACGGCCATGGCGACGCGTCCCCGTTCAAGCGAGTAGCCTATAAATATATTGTGCTTCTCGTTGTGGCGGATTGTGCGCAGTGCAATTATGTGAAGTGTCTGTTTCATTTGCATGATCCTGTGCAGGACGAACGCAAAGATAACTTTTTTATCTGAGAAATAGCGTAGCGGTTCTTTCAAAAGTTTGTAAATTTGCCGTGATGAAAAGAAAAGTTTGCATAGTGACCGGCACCCGTGCCGAATGGGGATTGCTCTCGCCCATTGCCGCAGGTCTCAAGCAGCGGGACGATGTGGAGTTGCAGATTGTGGCCACCAACATGCATCTGCTTCAGCGCTACGGCCATACAATTGATACCATTCGGGCCGAAGGGTTTACGGTTTGCGAGGAGGTCCCGATGGAGGCGACCACGGACTCTCCGGCCGATACTGCAGTCGCAATGGGCCGGTGTACAGCCGGAATGGCCGACGCTTTTGCCAGAATCAAGCCGGACATGGTGGTGATTTTGGGCGATCGTTACGAAATGTTGGCAGTGGCTTCGGCAGCCGCAGTGATGCGCATTCCCATTGTGCATCTTCATGGCGGAGAGGTGTCCGAAGGGGCGATTGACGATTCCATCCGCCATGCCATTACCAAACTTTCAGCTCTTCACCTCACCTCGGCCGAAACTCACCGCCGTCGGGTGATTCAGATGGGTGAAAATCCCGACATGGTGTTCAACATTGGAGCTGTAGGCGTGGCCAATGTTCTTGCCGTGGAGCCGCTTCCCAAGGAGGATCTGGAAAGCTTTTTGGGCGTAAATCTCAACAGACGGTCACTCATCGTGACCTACCATCCTGCCACGGCCTGCTCTCAGTCACCGGCGCAACTGTTCGGAAATCTGCTTGAGGCATTGGAGAAGTTCCCTGATTCAAACGTGGTGTTCACCTATCCTAACAATGATGCCCGCGGTGCCGCTATTATTGGTGAAATCAATGACTTTGTGCGCTCTCACCCCGGCCGTGCAGTTGCTTTCCCTTCGCTTGGAATGAAGCGCTATCTGTCGGCATTGCACTATGTGGGAGCTGCTGTGGGGAATTCGTCGAGCGGTATTATAGAGGTGCCCTCCATGGGCATCCCCACGGTGGACATCGGTCCCCGTCAGTCGGGCAGGTTAGCCGCTGAGTCGGTGATACACTGCTCCGATACTGTTCAGGATATTACGGACTCAATCCGGCGCGCGCTTTCCGATGAGATGCAGCAGTTTGCGGCCCACGCGGTGAACCCTTATTCCAAGCCCGGCACTGTGGCCGAGGCTGTGCGCCTCATTGCGGAAACCCCGCTTGTGAACCTTAGACATAAAAGTTTTCACGACTTTTAACACCGCCAGCCTGTATCTCCGGCAAAAGTGTTAAATTAAGCCGGTTGCACTTGTTGCATCCGCATTACATCTATATGATTTGGATGTTTCCGCGTTTTCGTGCAACTTTGCATTGTGAGCAAATTATTATCCAACATATTGAAATCCAAATTGCAATTTAATTCGCGCAAACTCACGTTTGTGTCAATCCACATTGTGGCTCTGTTGCTGCTCTTCATTGTGCCGGTGGCTTTCATGACATTGTCAAGCGAGAAAAACAACCCCATGGTGATTGACATTTACGCGAAGGCCTTGATTTGGGTGGCGACTTTTTATGCGAGCTACTATCTTATCACAGACCCTACAACCGGTAAGACCCACGCCATTGCAAAATTCGCATTTCAGATTCTGCTTACAGCGGCCATTGCCGTTGCGGCGCAATATGTGGTTCACGTTCTGTGTCATCTCATGGGGCATGGACCGGGTCCGCATCACATGGGTCCGCATCATCAGCCTCCGCCTCGCGGAGTGCGCTACGTTCCGGTAATGCAAAACATTTTGGTGACACTGCTCACCATAGGGCTGGGGCAGGCCATTAAATTTATGTATCGTTCTTATCGCTCCGAGCAGCAGCGGCGCGAAATTCAGGCCCGTGAACGCGAAACTGAACTGAAGATGCTTAAAGCGCAATTGAAACCTCACTTCCTTTTCAATTCGCTCAACACCATCTACGCACTGATTGACATTAATCCTGAAAAAGCCAAGGTAGCCACGCACAGCCTGAGCAAGCTGCTGCGCTACACGCTCAACGACATACTCACCCCCGTGACTCTCAGCGAGGAAGTTCGCTTCCTTAACAATTACATTGACCTGATGAAACTACGCATGTCGGCTGCATTTCCGGTTTCGGTGCTGATTGATGTGGGTGAGTGTGAGAATGTGCAGGTGGCACCGATGCTGTTTCTCAACATTGTGGAAAATGCATTCAAACATGGGTTGAATGCGGCAACTCCCGGAAAAATTGAAATATCCATAACGGCCAATGATAATAAGGTGAGATGCATCACCCGGAACCCGTTCGGTGGTGCATCCGGTTCGCCCGGCGAGAGTAATGGTATAGGCATTAGCAATTTGCGTCGCCGCCTGTCGCTGCTATATCCCAATCGCCACTCCTTGACAATGGGTGCGGCCGGAAACTTTTACGTTGTCGACCTTATGATTGACATATCCACCGGTCCGACAATGACCCTTGAATCACTTAACCCAACAAACAATCTCTGAACGCCATGAATAAAATAAAATGCTGCGTGATTGACGATGAGCCTCTTGCAGCCCGGTTAATATCAAGTTACATACAGCGAATCCCGTTTTTGGAGGATGTGGGCTCGTTCTCCTCGGCTCAGGAAGCTGTGAAAATGGTTGTTGACAAAAAGGTCGATCTCATTTTCCTCGACATTAACATGCCGCAGCTCAACGGACTTGAATTTGCCCGCATTGTTCCCTCCACAACAAGGGTTATATTCACCACGGCCTATGAGAACTATGCCCTTGAAAGCTTTAAGGTAAACGCTCTTGATTACCTTATGAAACCCATCAGCTTCGAGGAGTTTGGCAAATCGGCCGGGCGGGCTTTAAATTATTTTCAATCCATGGACACTCCCGCACGTGAGGAACTTGATTCCATAATTGTGAAAAGCGAGTATAAGCTGTTGCAGATTCCGGTTGACGATATTATATATGTAGAGGGGCTGAAGGACTATGTGAAAATACGCACGAAAGATTCCTCGGTGATGACGCTGCTCAACATCAAGGCCATTGAACGCTCGCTGCCACAGTCTAAATTCATGCGGGTTCACCGTTCGTTTATTGTCAACAAGCAGAAAATCACCGTTATAGAGCGTAACCGCATTGTGTTCGGCAATGTCTACATACCCATTAGCGAAAGTTACAAGCAGGCCTTTTCCGAGTTTGTCAGCGCCCGGTTGGTGGGCAGCGGCCCGCGGTCCGAATAGTTTGTATCTGTGGGCATTTGTGCTTATCTTTGCAGCAGCAAACAGTAATTGAAATGCCGGCCGATTTAATAGAAATCAATCTGTCACAAGTAATTTCCTCGCGTTTGCCACGTTACAGCCGTTTCATTCCCCGGTGTGTTGTAAGGTGGTTGGAACGCGTTATTTGTCAAGCTCAACTCAATGAGATGCTGCGGGTTAACCGGGGCAAGCGTGATGCGGAGTTTTGCCGCGGCGTGCTGGAGCATCTGGGCATAACCTATTCGGTTGCGGGTGAAGAGCTGATGCCTGAAAGTGGCAGGGCGGTGTTTGTGTGCAATCACCCGCTGGGAGGTCTTGACGGCATGATGCTCATTGATTTCCTTTCACGCAGATATGGTTCCGGAATGAAGTTTATTGTCAACGATTTGCTCATGGCAATAGAGCCGCTGAGGGGCGTTTTTCTGCCTGTGAACAAGCTTGGGAAGCAGTCGCGCGAGTCGCTACGTGAAATTGACAAAGCTTTTGAAAGTGACGCTCCGGTAATGATTTTTCCGGCCGGATTGGTGTCGCGGAAAGGTAAGGGAGGCGTTATTGCCGACCTTGAGTGGCAGAAAATGTTCGTGAACAAAGCCATTGCCTCGCACCGCGATATAATTCCAATGCACTTTAGCGGTCATAATTCAAAGTTTTTTTATAATTTTGCAAAACTAAGAACGCAATTGGGCATTCCGCTTAACATTGAAATGGTGCGCTTGCCGGCCGAAGTGTTCCGCTGCTGCGGCAAGCACTTCAGCATCAATGTTGGAAACGCTGTGAAATGGCAGAATCTGAAAGGCGGGCCTATGGCAGCCAAGGAAGCGCTTGCCATCCGTGAGATTTGTTACTCGCTCGGCTCTTAAGGAGTGCCCCGTTGAAGTTTCTGGCTGAGTCAACGAATGAGTAAGTATCAAGTCGTAACCAATTGAAATGAATCAGGAAATAATCCCGCCCGTGCCATTGAGCCTTCTGAAAGCCGAACTTACGGCTGACCGCTTGCTGCGCGTGAGCAACCGGGCCGGCAACGAGATTTATGTTGTTGACGGACGCGAGGCCCCCAATGTGATGCGCGAAATTGGCCGATTGCGTGAAATTGCCTTCCGCGCCGGTGGCGGTGGCACAGGCAAAGATTGCGACATTGATGAGTTCGATTTGATGGATACCCCCTGCAAGCAGCTCATTGTGTGGAATCCGGAGTCGCAGCAAATAATCGGGGGCTACCGATACATTACCGGTCGTGACATTGCTTTTCTGCCTGACGGAACTCCCCGTATAGCCACGGCTCACATGTTTCGTTTCTCGGAACGATTCTTGCGCGAATATCTGCCCAACACCATTGAACTCGGACGCTCCTTTGTAAGGCTGGAGTATCAGAGCACGCGCGCCGGCAACAAAGCCGTGTACACGCTCGATAATCTTTGGGACGGGCTTGGAGCTCTGACGGTTATACATCCCGATATAAAATATTTCTTTGGGAAAGTGACCATGTATCCCGGCTACGCTCGCGAATGCCGTAACATGATTCTCTATTTCCTAAACCGTCATTTCCCGGACCCCGACAACCTTGTGCGCCCCATCACGCCGCTGGTCACTGACATTGACACCGAGGCTATGGCGCGGATTTTCACCGGGAAAGACTTCCACGAGGATTATGCCATTCTGCACAAGGCCGTGCGTTCGCACGGGCTAAACATACCCCCGCTTGTGAATGCCTATATGAGTCTGTCGCCAACCATGAGAGTTTTCGGCACAGCCGTAAACACCGAGTTCGGAGATGTGGAGGAAACCGGCATATTCATTGCCTTCTCCGAGATTCTCGAAGCCAAAAAACGCAGGCACATAGACTCCTACCAACCTTGATTAATCACTCTCCTAACAATACCACTCTCCCTGAATATGAGCCCAACTGACGAAGCTTTAAAATCACCTTTTCAACGCGGTGTTGACTGCGGTTGGATATTCGGCATATATTTTATGGCCATGTTTCTTGCATGGGTCTTTTCGGAATCCTTCACCGTGCTCTTCCTGTTGGTTCCCGTACTTGCCATCTGGTTCCCATTTATTGTTTACCGATTGCAAAAGTCTGAATATCAAATTAAGAATGCGGAGTTTTTAGGAATGCGTCCCTATGGGCCTTTTGAGGTTACCGATATGTGGATTTACGGCATTGTGATGATTTCATGCGGAACATTGATAAGTTCGGTGCTCATAATGGTGTACCTCAAGTGGATTGACCCCGAATATGTGGTGCGCCAGTTGCGCAGGGCCATTGAAGTGTATAATTCAACCTCCGACCCCTCACTCGCGCAGGCGGCGACAATGGCCCGCGCATTGATTGACAATCAAGCCGTGCCAACAGCCTCGACAATCACCCTGTCGCTTGGGTTGTTTACTGTGGCGAGCGGTTCGCTGGTGGCCGGACTCATGGCCGTGTTGGTGAAACTTAGAAGCTATTCTTTTGGCAAAAAGCCTAAAACAATAAAAAAATAAGAAGAAATGGACATATCAGTTGTTGTACCATTATATAACGAAGCGGAATCACTTCCCGAACTAGAGCAATGGATTGCCCGGGTGATGAAGGAGAACGGTTTCAGCTACGAGATTCTTTTCATAAACGACGGAAGTACTGATAACTCCTGGGACGTCGTGAAACAACTTGCAGCCAAAAATCCGGCTGTGAAAGGTGTTTGTTTCCGCAGAAACTACGGTAAATCGCCCGCGCTCAACACCGGATTCGCCCGGGCCAAAGGCGACGTGGTTATTACCATGGATGCCGACCTTCAGGACAGTCCCGATGAAATCCCCGAACTTTATCGCATGATAACTGCCGATGGCTTTGACTTGGTGAGCGGCTGGAAGCAGAAACGTTACGACCCGCTTTCCAAAACAATCCCAACCAAACTGTTCAATGCCACCGCGCGCAAAGTTTCGGGCATCAAAAATCTGCACGACTTTAATTGCGGGCTGAAAGCCTACAGGCAAAAAGTGGTGAAACACATTGAAGTTTACGGCGATATGCACCGCTATATTCCTTATCTTGCAAAGAACGCAGGTTTTAACAAAATTGGTGAGAAGGTGGTGCATCATCAGGCGCGAAAATATGGCAAATCAAAGTTCGGATTGGACCGTTTTGTCAACGGTTACCTTGATTTGACCACCCTGTGGTTCACCAACCGCTTCGGAGTTAAGCCAATGCACTTTTTCGGACTCCTCGGAAGCTTGATGTTTGTGCTCGGTTTCATTGCCATTGTGGTGGTTGGAGCCATGAAGCTCTACAACATGCATGTGGGCAATGACTACAATCTTGTAACCGAATCGCCCTACTTCTATCTGGCTCTTGTGACCATGATTTTGGGCACACAACTGTTTCTCACCGGTTTCCTTGGTGAATTGATTGTTCGCAACTCCCCGCGGCGCAATGACTACGAGATTGAAGAGGAAATAACAGCTTCCGCCCCCGATGCATAAGATTCTGATACCTATATTGACCGTTGTGGCGCTGGCTCTTGCTGCCGGAAGTTGCAACACATCCGGTTGCACCGACAATCAGAATGCCCTGCCCCTTGCCGGATTTTATTCATCCTCAACCGGCCAGGCCATTTCGGTGCCCGATTTGGAAATTTACGGTCAGGGTGTTCCCAACGACTCGGCTCTTTACAACACCGGCGCAGGCCTCTCGGAAGTGTACTTGCCTTTCCGTGCCGATAAGAGCGAGACAACTTACAACTTCAAGTATCTCCTTGCCGACAGTACCACTGTAACTGATAAGATTTCATTCACATACACCTCCGAGCCCTATTTCGCTTCCGAGGAGTGTGGTGCAATGTATTACTATCACATAAAATCACTCGGCTACACCACCAATTTGATTGACTCTGTGGTGATACTTGATTCATTGATAACCAACGTGGAGAACCAGCGCATTCACATTTATTTCAGAACCGAATAATAATCCAGGCAATCTATGGACGCTCTTCGCAAAATCATATTCCTGACGTTGGCCATGTTTGCCATGGTGGCGGCTTCTCCGCAGCTCAATGCCCAGCGGCGAGTGACACCCGTTGAGCCTGCACCCGGAACAAAAGGTACCACGCAGCAGGAACCGGCCACCCCGGCCATTGACCCGTCGCGACTGCAGGAACAAAGAGACGCCAGCGGAAATATCATATTCGTGGACACCGTCACCGGTCAGGAATGGGTGGACACCACCATTGTGAAGAAGAACACCAAAATGATTTATCCCAAAATCTATTGCGTGGCTGCCGGGTTGAACATCTGGGACCCGGTGATGAGAATCTTCGGTCAGGACTACGGCGTGGCTTCCATTTGGGGCGAGCTCAACATGCACAACCGCTATTTCCCCACCTTGGAAATTGGTCTCGGACAGGCCAACATAACACCCGAGGAGATGAACTTCACCTTTAAATCGGGCATGGCTCCATACTTTAAAATAGGAGCAAGTTACAATGTGTTCTACAACTCCGACCCGCGTTACAAATTTCTGGTGGGACTCCGCTATGGTTTCTCATCATTCTCTTACCGGGTTACCGATGTGACTGTAACTGACTCCTATTGGGGAACCACCTCCACTTTCGACATTCCGCGACAAAACGCAACTGTGGGTTATCTCGACGTTCTTGCAGGCGTGAGGGTGAACATCTTTTCAAATTTCTCGTTAGGGTGGGATTTGCGTTTCCACAAAATCCTGCATGAGAGCAAAGCCACGTATGGTAAGCCTATGTACATTCCCGGTTACGGAAAACGCGGAGCTGCACTCACCGGAAGTTTTTCGCTTGTCTACACTTTTCAGCTGAACCGACCGGCCTCCGATGGGGTTATAAAAGATAGTGAAACAACCCCTAACATGGAAAAGAAATGAAACGCATCATTATTATTGGAGCATCATCAGGCCTGGGCGAGCGCATTGCTTTGGATTTTGCCCGTTACGGTTTTTATGTCGGCATAGCTGCCCGCAGGGAGTCAAGACTTAAAGCTGTCAAAGAAAAGTTCCCCGATAAAATTGAATATCTGCCCATCGATGTCACTGCCGATGATGCGGTTAGCCGCTTCGAGAAGCTGATAGAACTCAATGGCGGAATGGACACATTGCTTTATTGTTCCGGCACAGGCTTTCAGGATGCGGAGCTTCAGGATGTGAACATACACACCACGCTCGATGTTAACGTTACCGGCTTTGCGCGAATAACCGCAGCCGCCTACCGCTATTTCCGCTCCACTGCTAATTTGCACCGCGGTCAGATAGCAGCCATAACCTCCGTTGCAGGAACCAGAGGCATAGGCATTGCCGCCGCTTACAGCGCTTCGAAGCGTTTCCAGCAGCAGTTCCTTGACTCTCTTGAACAGTTGGCTTACAGCCAGCAGGTGAATGTGCAGTTTACCGATATTCGCCCCGGGTTCGTGCGCACCGAACTTCTTGACCCCGGTAAGAATTACCCCATGATGATGACCGTTGACTATGCCGCTCCGTTGATAGAGCATGCGATTCTCACCGGCCGCCGTCGTGCAACAATCGATTCTCGCTGGGCCATTCTCACCGCATTATGGCGTGCCGTTCCCCGATGTCTTTGGAAACGCATTAATCTGGTGAGTCTTGGAAAGGACGCCGATCAACTGGCGGAAGACGCTTCCGGAGCAACGTGTCCGCTAACATGATTTCGCTCACTAAGTCAATAAGAACCTCAAAACCAACATAACAATGTCAGAACAAACAACCCGGCTGGCCATTTGCAGTGACCATGCCGGTTATGAGTTAAAGCAGCAAGTTATAGAGTATCTTAATTCAAAAGGAATAGCAACGGACGATTTCGGCACCCACAGCGATGCTTCATGTGATTATCCTGACTTCGCCCATCCTTGTGCCGAGGCTGTGGAGTCCGGACGTGATTATCCCGGAATTGCTATGTGCGGGACAGGCAATGGAATTGCCATGACGCTGAACAAGCACCAGGGTATCCGGGCCGCTCTTTGCTGGGAGCCGGAATTAGCACGCCTTGCCCGCGCTCACAATGATGCCAACATCCTTGTTATGCCGGCCCGGTTCATTGACTTTGATATGGCAAAAGCCATTGTTGACACTTTTCTCGCCACTGACTTTGAAGGCGGACGCCACGAGCGGCGCATCCAAAAAATCCCGGTGACTCCGGAATGTAAGTAATATTAAACGCCCCTAAAACAAGGGGCGTTACAAAATCTTTATACAGAAACAAGAGGTTGCTTCCTTTTACGGGATGTTGTCTTGTCAGAAGTCAAAGAGGGGTGTCGAGAGATAGCGCTCGCCCGTGTCAGGGAGAAGCGCAACAATTGTTTTCCCTTCGTTTTCAGGCTTGCGCGCCAACTCTATGGCAGCAAACAGGGCGGCTCCCGACGATATGCCGGCAAGGATTCCCTCTTTTTGCGCAAGCAGGCGTGACCCTTTGAAAGCGTCTTCATCTGAAACTTCAATTATTTCATTGACCACGGCGGCATCATAGTTCGCCGGAACAAAGCCGGCTCCTATGCCTTGAATTTTGTGCGGTCCGGGCTTTCCGCCGGCGAGCACGGGCGAAGAAGCAGGTTCCACGGCCACTGTGGTTATTGCAGGGTTATGTTCTTTCAGTGCACGCGATGTGCCCGAAAGAGTGCCACCGGTTCCAACGCCGGCCACAAATATGTCAACTTTGCCATCGGTGTCTTTCCATATCTCCTGGCCGGTGGTGCGATAATGGATTTCAGGATTGGCGGGATTGTCGAATTGGAGAGGCATGAACGCACCGGGGTTCTCTGCTTTGATTTCCTCGGCTTTTTTAATGGCTCCTTTCATGCCTTCGGCTCCGGGGGTGAGAACCAGTTCGGCTCCAAGTGCTTTGAGCAGTTTGCGGCGCTCAATGCTCATGGTTTCGGGCATGGTGAGAATAAGGCGATAGCCCTTAACGGTTGACACCCATGCAAGGCCAATGCCGGTGTTGCCGCTTGTGGGTTCAACAATGAGCGAGCCCGGCCGGAGTTCTCCTTTTGCTTCAGCGTCCTCAATCATGGCCAGTGCAATGCGGTCCTTCACACTGCCACCGGGATTGAACGATTCCACTTTTACAAGCAACCGGGCTTTGAGATTCTCACTTTGTTCAATGTTATGTACCTCCACCAGTGGAGTGGAGCCTATGAGCTCTATCAAATTGTTGTGAATTTTTGCCATAGTTTTCTATTGATTGGTTTGAGCTTTGCTTTGAAGAATTTTTGAGCCGGGAGGCACTGAGGTGGTTAGCCAGATGTTACCGCCTATAATGGAATCGTGTCCCACGGTTATGCGACCCAAAATCGATGAATTGGAATAAATGGTAACGTTGTCCTCGATAATGGGATGTCGGGGTATGTTCATTGGATGGCCGTTGCTGTCAAGCGAAAAGTTTTTGGCTCCGAGAGTCACACCCTGATAAAGGGTTACATGGTTACCGATAATGCAAGTTTCGCCAATAACCACGCCTGTGCCATGGTCAATGGCAAAATATTCACCAATCTCGGCTCCGGGATGGATGTCTATACCGGTCATGGAGTGGGCCATTTCGGTGAGCATGCGGGGAAGCACCGGGATTCCGAGTTTCAGCAGGGAGTGTGCCACACGGTAGTTGACCATTGCCTGCACCACGGGATAGCAGAGCACAATTTCACCGTAGTTGTCAACTGCGGGGTCGTTGGTGTACATTGCTTCCACATCAGTGTAGAGCAGCCGCTTTATTTCATTCAGGTTGTTTATGAATTCCAGAGCAAGACCGTCGCTTTGACATTCCACATCGTCGGTGCGGTCATGGTCAAACCGCAGAGCATGGCAAATCTCGGCTTGCAATATGGTATAGAGCCGTTCCATGGCCACACCTATGAAGAAACTTCTCATGGTGGGGCGGTTGAGCTGCTTGTTGAAAAAGTCGGGAAACACAATGTGTTTCACCAGCCGGGTCAGTTCTTTTATGGCGTCGAGCGAGGGGAATTTGCCCGTTCCTTTGGGGAGCATGGCTTTCTCTGCTTCGAGAGGGACGGAGAGTAGTTTGGCGTTTCGCAGAATAATATCCTCGGAGTTCATTACGGAATGAATTTTCTGTTATGGGGTTATGAATGTGTGTATCTATCAAACGCAGATACGTGGCAAAGGTTTTTAGGCTATTTCCATTTTCTGTAGGCGTAGCCGAAGCGGGCGTAGGCTTCGCGGTCTAATTCCTCGCGGAATTGCGGAGCTGCTACGGAGATAAGCAGCCTTGCACGCTCGATAAGATTTTTGCCGCGAAGATTAACGGCTCCGTGCTCTGTGACAACCCAATGGATGCGGGCCCGGGTGGTGACCACTCCGGCTCCGGCCGAAAGTGTGGGCTTTATTTTGTTTTTTCCGCTTGATGTGGTGGCCTGCATTGCAAGAAACGATTGTCCGCCGCTGCTGCGCGATGAGCCGTAAACGAAATCGGGCTGGCCTCCTGAGCCGGAGTAGAGGTAGGTGCCGAGCGAATCGGCACACACCTGGCCTGTAAGGTCAATTTCCAGACACGAGTTAACTGACACCACACAAGGGTTCTGTGCAATGACAAATGGGTCGTTGACCCAGGCAACATCGTGGAACGACATTTTGCTGTTCCGGTGCATGAAGTCGTAAAGTTTTCGTGTACCTATTGCCAGCGAAGCTACAGCTACGCCCGGCTTCACCTTTTTCCGACTGTTGTCAATGACTCCGGCTTCAATCAGCGGCACCACGCCGTCGGTCATGGCTTCGGAGTGGACGCCGAGGTGTTTATGGTCGGTCAGGGCGTGAAGTATGGCATTTGGAATACCTCCAACTCCAATTTGCAAGGTGGCGCCGTCGGGAATCAGAGGGGCAATGTGGTTGGCTATCTGCAGCTCCTTTTCGGTTGACTCCGATGCCGGAGTTTCGGCAAGCGGACAATCGGTCATCACCGCGTAGTCAAGGTCCGAGAGATGTATCACTGCGTCGCCCCATGCAAAGGGGACGTGGGAGTTGATTTGAGCAATGACTATTTTGGCCGACTCCACAGCCGAGGGTGTGAGGTCAGACGATATGCCGTAGGACACATAGCCGTTTACATCGGGTAGCGAGCAGTTTATCATTGCAACATCCAGCCGTATGGTGCCGTCGCGGAACAACTCGGGGATTTCGCCGAGCGAGCGGGGCGTTGAAGTGGCAAATCCTTTGTTCACCCATCCGCGCACTGCGTTCGACACAAAGAAAGAGTCGATTAGAAAGGAGTCGCGGCAGCGTTCATCGCACAGTGGCGATACTCTGCGGGCCAAAGCGAACGCATTGTAAATTCTGACGTTTTCAAGCTCGCCGGCGCGGTCGGCCAAAGCTGATACCAGCGTTTCGGGAATTGAGGTGCTGCCCTGTACAAACACATGGTGTCCGCTTCTGATAACTTTCACGGCTTCGGCAGCCGTTGTAAACTTTACTTTTGTCATATTCAATCGGGGAGGGGTTTGCGGACAAAAGCATCGATGAAGCTTCCGGGTGTGGCGTTGTATATTTCCACTCCTCTGTGTGAGGCATAACTCGCTATGGTGAAATAGGAGCGGAATGCAACGTAGAAGCTGTACATTATTTGATGCAGCCGGATGTTTTTGTAGACAGAGGCCACTCGTGAGTGCTCGGCTTCGTTGTCCTCATAGAAATGGGGCTGGATGCTTACCACCACATTATCTTCAGTCACCTCAAGCGTTTTTGACCAGGAGTGGTCGGCCCCCACAATGTAAATTTTTTTGAAACCGGACATGATGGCAATCATGATAGCGGGGATGAGTACATTGCGTGGCCGTGGCATTCCAAGTCCGGCGCTAAAAGCGGCGTTCTCCATCCAAGCGAATCCCTCTACGCCCACAGGATTAAACCGGTTTACGGTGATGTTTGCCGGCAGTGCAACGGGCAATTTGGATTTTGAGGGGATGAAAAGGGTCATATTCCAGTCAATTTGCCCGGCAAAATTGTCCCACAGCTTTTTTACGTTGGCATTGGTCAGGTCGGTGAAAAACACCGGATCGGCCATGATGTAAAAATCGGGGCGCAAATTGTAGAACTGCGGGGCATTCGCAGCGAAGTTCACAGCCATGAGTCGGTTCGCTTTCAGGGCATCGGCATGATTGGCCATTGTGGTGTTAAGCGACGGGCCGTTACCCATCACCACAAGTATTTCACCGGGGCGGGCAACTTGCCGTATGCGCACGGGGCGTGATTGCAGCATTATTTTTGCCGCGCTTTTTATTGTCGATGCCAGTTTGCTGAAAAATCCTGATGTGGAGTTGCCTTGTGCCATTTGTTCCGGTGATTGGTTGTGATGAGAATTTGGAAGAGTGTTACTGGATATAGTCGCGGGCAAGGCCACCCTCGCCGGTTTCCTTGTAGATTGAGGGGAGGTCGTGGCCGGTTTGCTTCATCACTTCCACCACACGGTCGAACGACACGCGGTGGTCGCCGTCGGTAAACGCGGAGTAGAGATTGGTGTCCAGGGCCCGGGCGGCTGCGTAGGCGTTGCGTTCAATGCAGGGAATTTGAACAAGTCCGCACACGGGGTCGCACGTCATGCCCAAATGGTGCTCCAGCCCCATTTCAGCTGCGTACTCAATTTGGGCCGGGCTGCCGCCGAAAAGCTGATTGGCAGCTGCGGCTGCCATTGCACAGGCCACTCCCACTTCTCCCTGACAGCCCACTTCGGCACCCGAAATGGATGCGTTGTGCTTAACAATGTTGCCAATGAGAGCAGCAGTGGCAAGTGCGCGATAAATCCGCGAGTTGGAGAAATTGCGGCTCTTTTGAAGGTGATAAAGAACAGCGGGAACCACACCGCATGAGCCACAGGTCGGTGCCGTGACAATGACACCGCCCGAGGCGTTTTCTTCGGCCACGGCCAAAGCGTAGGCAAACACAAGGCCGCGCGATTGCAAGTTTTGTTTGTAGCCGGAGGCACGCACATAGTAAGAGTTGGCCCGGCGCCGCAGGCTCAATGGGCCAGGAAGCACACCTTCGCGGTCAAGCCCACGCTCGATACTATTGCACATAGTGACCCAAATCTCGGCCAGATAGTCCCAAATGTCACTGCCTTCACACTCCTCGACGTACTCCCAGAAAGAGCGGCCGGTGCGCCGGCACCATTCAAGAATGTCCTTCATGCAATTCATGCCGTAAACGTCGGGAGTTTCCTCGCGTCCCTTGCCCTCCTCGGCAAGAGCTCCACCGCCAACGCTGAAAAGTGTCCTGCTTTCGGTTACGTTACCTTCACGGTCAATCGCCTCGAATTTCATTCCGTTAGGGTGGAAGGGGAGGAAAATCTGCGGCTGCCACACAATATCCACGGGAGCCACCGGGGTGAGCGATTCGGTTATGGCCACATCGGTCATGTGACCTTTGCCGGTGGCGGCAAGGCTGCCGTAGAGGGTTACGCGAAACGATGCGGCATCACTATGGGCGGCCGCAAAGTCTTCGGCCGCACGGCGCGGCCCCATGGTGTGGCTACTTGACGGGCCTGTGCCTATTCTGTAAAGTTCCCTGATGCTTTTCATGTTACAAAGGTAGTGAATATTTCAACACAAAAAAAGATGCGGGGCCGTCGGGCTCCGCATCTGATATGAAGATTAATTATGTTTCAACAATTATTTGGCTTCGGGGTCAAGGATAACCACGCGGTAGTTGCCCTGCTTGTTGAGGTCGCGGACGAAGTTCTTGACATCGTCAGTGGTGATGGTTTTGAGTGATTCCTCGGCGGTGTTGAATGTGTCTATTCCGTTGAGGTTCCAGCCCATCAGGCCGGTGAGCCAACCTGCGTTGCGTTCGCGGCGTTCTTTGTAGCTCTTGAATAGATATTCTTTAACTTTGTCGAGCTCGGCCTGGTTGATTTCAGAACCAAGATTGTTGATTTGATCGCTGATGATGTTGAGCACTTTTTCTTTCATTTCCGGTTTCATGGGGAACGCGGTCATGATTTCAACGTTCTGTGGATCGACGCGGTCCATGCCACCCTGAGCGCTGATTGAGTAAACGGCGCCCTCTTTTTCACGGACAATTTCCACAAGGCGAGTTGAAAGAATTTGTCCGGCAATGTCGGCGAGCTGAGCATTTTTAACGCTGTAAGGCTCGGTGCCGAATGTGGTGATGTAGCACCATGTCTGGGGAGTTTCCATGGGAGTGGTGAAGGTGTCAACACCTTTGCCGCCCTTCTGCTGGAAATTGGGATTGTATTTCTTGATGGTCTTTTGAGCTGTTTTGGCATTGCCGGGAATGGTGGCAATGTACTGCTCGACGAGCGGACGGAGTTTTTCCAGGTCAACGTTGCCAACAAAAGTGAATGTGTAGTCGGCGGCATTGGCTGTCATTTGATGAGCAATCTCGATGACTTGCTCGCGAGTGGCGGCATTGACAATTTCGGGAGTGAGTGCACGCAGACGGGGATTGTTGGGATAAAGTGCTTCGCGCAGGCTCTTTCCGAACACGTACTGCGGGTCGCGTTCCTGATTGTGGAGCATCTGAGCTTCGGAGCTTTGCATGGCTGCAAACTCGTCGGGGGTGAAGTTGATGTTGGTGAAGCCCATGTAGATGAGTTCCATGAGCGAGGGGAGATCCTTGGGAGTAGCGTAGCCCGAGAATGAACGGTTATAGCTTGAGAAGCCAATGTTGAGCATTGCCTGCTTGCCGGCCATGTATTTCTGAAGGTCGGAGTTGGAGTAAGTTCCAAGACCGTATGAACCAAGAGCGTCGGAGAGGAAGATGATGCTGTTGTCAAGCGATGAGGGGAGTTCGGCGGTGCCGTTAAGGGCTGTTGCCGAGAACAGGATTTCATCGTCCTTGAACTTGGTGGGTTTCACAATAACCTTGGCACCGTTGCTGAGTGTCCATTCGGTGGCGTCCCACTTGTCAAGCTTCTGTTCCTTAACAATTTTGCCGGGCTTGGGAAGGTTCTCAATGAGAGGCTCGGCTTTAACTTCCTCTTTGTAGGCTTCGATGGTTTCTTTGTCAACGTTGCCAAGAGCCTGGGCAAACTGCTGTTCGGTGGGATAAACACCGTCGGCATTGTCGGGCATCATGGCCAGGAGCACGCGGTTATCGCCGGTGACGCTCTGTGCAAACTGCTGGTTGATGAGGTCGACACTGACCATGTTTGCCACCATTTTGGCGGTTTCGTAGGTCTCGTCCATTGTGGGAATGGGGGTGCCGTCGAGGAAGTTGTTTACGTATTGCTGAACGAATGTGCCGTTCTGGCGCTGGTTGCGGTTGTTGTAGCTGGTTTCCATCTGCGAGAGATATTCGGCTTTAACGCGGTCAAATTCAGTGATGGTGAAGCCGCCGCGTGAGGCGCGGAGAAGTTCGCGGTAGGCAGCGCCCATGGCCGAGGGAAGCTCGTCGCCCGAGCGGGTAACCACGGCAAGTGTCATGGCATCCTTTGTTTTTGCAAGGATATAGTCGCCGAAGTAAACGCCGGCGGCAGCGAAAGGTGCATCGGGTTTGGATGAGATGTCATTGAGACGTGTGTTGAGCATCTGGCTGACGGCGAAGTTGCAGAATTGTTCAACGTAGTAGGCCATGGTGTTACGGAGTTCACGGGGAAGAACGTCGGATTTAATCATGAGCTGGGCCATGGCCGAGCGCTGTTCCTTGTCGTGGCCAATGGCGTAGATGGTGCCTTTGGTGTCGTCTACGGGGAGGTAAACGCGTTCAACAGGGTTTTCGGGCATTTCAATGTCGGCGAACATCTCCTTGATTTTGCCTTCAATGCGGTCCACATCAATGTCGCCAACCACGATGATGCCCTGCTGGTCGGGGCGATACCATTTTTCATAGTAGTCGCGAAGAGCCTGATAAGCAAAGTTGTCAACCACTTCCATTGTGCCGATGGGCATGCGGTAACCGTACTTGCTTCCGGGGTAAAGGGTGGGAAGAAGTTGCTCGAGAATGCGTGACTGTCCGCTCTCGCGGCTACGCCATTCTTCGTGAATCACGGCGCGTTCGGCGTCGATTTCAGCCGGCTCAAGCAGCAGGTCGTTTGCCCAGTCGTGAAGAATGAGGAGGCAGGAGTCCTGAGCGCCTTCGCGTGCGGTGGGGACTTTTGAAATGTTGTAGACGGTTTGGTCAACAGCGGTGTAGGCGTTGAGGTGGGCGCCGAATTTCACACCGATTGATTCGAGGTATTTCACCAGCGAGTTGCCGGGGAAGTGTTTGGTTCCGTTGAAGCACATGTGCTCCAGGAAGTGTGCGAGGCCGCGCTGGTCGTCCTCTTCAAGGATTGAGCCTACTTTTTGAGCAATGTAGAACTCGGCTTGCCCCTTGGGATATTCGTTGTGACGAATGTAGTAGGTGAGCCCGTTGGGGAGTGTGCCAATGCGCACTTCGGGGTCCACGCCCATTTGGGGAATCTGGGGCATACCCTGGGCCGAAGCCGCGGAGGGAAGCACCATCAGAGCCACCAGAATGAGTGAGAAAATAAATGAAATTTTCTTCATTGGATGAAAGGTTTTTTTATAATTACTGTGTTGTGAATTGTCAGGTATTTCTTATTTGACGCGGAAATTACTGAAAAGTTTCATTCACCATTAAAAAAATAACCAAAGGGCTCAACCGATTCCGGCAAAGCCCTTGTTATGGATTCAGGAGAATGAATTCAGTTTTGATCAGGAATTATTTCAGCGCGTCCTTAACGGCATCGTTAGGCACCATCTGTTCCTGGAATGTATAAGCACCGGTTTTAGGTGATTTCACCACTTTAATAACCTTTGAGTAGGTGCGGCCTTCACCTTTCTGAAGCGATGCAACGGTTTTCTTTGCCATATCGTAGAGGTGTTATTATTTGATTTCTTTGTGAACGGTTACTTTCTTGAGAATAGGATTGTACTTTTTCAGTTCGAGACGCTCGGTTGTGTTCTTGCGGTTTTTGGTAGTGATATAGCGAGAAGTTCCGGGCATTCCGCTTGCTTTGTGTTCGGTACATTCAAGAATAACCTGTACGCGATTACCTTTAGCTTTCTTTGCCATCTTCTTATAAGTCTAAGTATTTGATTTCAGTTAAATAACCCTTGTTGACGGCTTGCTTGATAGCAGCGTCAAGACCGTTCTTGTTAATGGTGCGGAGACCGTTGGCGGAGATGGTGAGAGTAATCCACATGTCCTGCTCTACCCAATAGAATTTCTTGGTGAAGAGGTTAACGTTGAATTTGCGCTTTGTACGACGCTTTGAGTGGCTAACGTTGTTGCCCACCATAGCTTTCTTGCCTGTAATTTGACAAATCTTTGACATGGCTGTTGTTCTGTTACTTAGCTCTATTAAACTTTTTATTATTTCTTTTTTCAGCAATGCTTTGTGGCCGCCATCTCAGTCTCATATCACTGCTAAGCGCATCATATTTAACAGCTTTACAGGATGAGCCACAAAACAGAGTGCAAAGTAACAACTTTTTTGGGAAATCACCAAACATCGGCATAAAAACTTTGCAATCAGGGCTGAAATTTGGCGTAGAGAGGCGGGTTCTACATGGGGTCGACGTCGTAGTAAACCACGGCCGATTTTATTGCCGGGTGGCGCGAGGCGTGCATCTCCTCGAAGGTGGCGCGGAGAATTTGCTTTACCTGTTTCATGGATGCTGTCACCTCTATCTTGAGCATTATCTTGCGAATGTAGAGCGTCTGTACGCGTGCCACCAGCGGTTCTTCCGGGCCGAAAACGCGGTTTCCGAAAAGCTCGTGAAGGCGGTTGGTGTAGGCTATGGCCAGGTCGTTGAGCAGTTGGGGGTCGCGGTGCTTGATGTACACGTAGATGAGGCGTGTGAAGGGGGGATAGAAAAAGCGGCGGCGCTCTTCGAGTTCGGCGTCGTAGAACGACGGATAATTGTGGGCGGTGATGAAGCTGAACAGCGGATGCGATGGCTGGCGGGTTTGGATTATGACTTTGCCCTGCCGTGAGCGGCGTCCGGCACGCCCGGCTACTTGCGAAATCATGTTGAACGCCCGCTCGGTGGCGCGAAAGTCGGGCTGGTTTATCATGGCATCAGCGTTGACAATGGCCACGGTGTCCACGTTGCCGAAGTCAAGACCTTTGGTAACCATCTGCGTCCCAACAAGCACTTGGGCTTTGCCGTGGGAGAAGTCGGTGATTATTTTTTGGTAGCCGTCCTTGTTGCGGGTGGTGTCAAGGTCCATGCGGAGCACTTTGGTTTCGGGGCCAATTTCAGGACCAATCTCATCCTCCATTCGCTCGGTGCCGTAGCCGTGCACTTCCAGAGCGGGTTCGTGACAGGCCGGGCACACGGTGGGGAGGGGATAAATGGCACCGCAATAGTGACACACAAGTTTGTCAATGCGTTTGTGGTAAGTGAGTGACACGTCGCAGTGTTCGCATTTGGGGGTGTAGGCGCAGAGTTTGCATTGGGCCACCGGGGCGTAGCCGCGGCGGTTGAGAAACACTATGGACTGCTGTCCTTGCGCTATGGAAGCCCGGATGCGGTTAATGGTGGGTTGAGCCAGCGCTCCTTTCATGAGCGAGGCTTTCCAGGCTTTAGTGGTGTCCACAAGTTCTATTTCGGGGAGGTTCACCCCGCCGTAGCGTTCCGAGAGCGTCACCAGCCCGTAGCGCCCGGAGGTGGCTTTATGATAAGTGTCAATGGCGGGTGTGGCCGAGCCAAGAAGCACTTTGGCGCCATGCATACGGGCGAGCACCATGGAGGTGTCGCGGCCATTGTAACGCGGAGCCGGGTCCTGCTGCTTGTAGCTCGACTCGTGCTCCTCGTCAACAATCACCAGCCCCAAGTTGGCAAATGGGAGGAACACCGCGGAGCGGGGCCCCACAATGACGGCCGGCTCGTTGGACCGGAGTATGCGCCTGTAAAGGTCGACGCGCTCGTTGTCTGAAAATTTGGAGTGGTAAACAATCACGCTGTTGCCGAACACTTTTTGCAGACGCCCGGTGAGCTGGGTGGTGAGCGCAATCTCCGGCACCAGATAGAGCACCTGCCGGTTTTGGCGGAGCATGAAGTCAATGAGGTGGATGTAGAGTTCGGTTTTTCCGGATGAGGTCACACCGTGAAGCAGGGTTACGTCGTGGTCGGTCCACGAGGCGTGGAGCTGCGTCAGAGCTTGATTTTGGGCGGGGCTCAGCTGCGGCAGCTCACCGGTTACGCTTTCGGTGATGGCAAAGCGGTTAATCTCTTTGTTGTAGATGCTCACGATGCCTTTTTCGCGAAGCGCGGAGATGATGGGGCGAGTGAGGCCGGTGCGTTCGAGCAGTTGAGTCAGGGGCACCTCCACCAACGGGACGTTCTGCTTCATGAACTGCGACATTTCCAGCAGCGCCAACAGCGCCTTTTGCTGTTTCTCGGAGCGGCTGACCTGATTGAACATGACGCGCAGGCGAATGGAGTCGTTGCGGTCGGCTTTCACGGCAACGTAAGTTATTTTGCGGGCCACGTAGCGCTCCATAAGCTTTTCGGACACCATGAGGATTCCGCGGTCCAGCATCTTGCCGGCGGTGAGGCTCACGTTGTTGAAGCCTGTGGTGCGTTCAATGTCGCTCACCGACATTTTTTTGCCGTTGTGAACCAGCGTGTGGTAAATCATGGCCTCGCGTTCTGAGAGAGAGGCGCCGGTTGATTCCTCGTAGTCGGGATTTATTTCCAGAAAGGTTTCGCTCTCCACTTTCAGGGCCGCCGGCAGAGCGGCTTTCATCACATCGCCCGGTGAACAGAGGTAGTAGTCGGCCACCCATTCCCAAAGCTTCATTTGCGGGTGGCGAAGAATGGGGGTGTTGTCAAGAGCCGAGATTATCTCTTTCACCTCATAGTTCCCTTCGGGTTTGCGGGGAGTGATGGCGGTGACAATGGCGGTGTAGAATTTCTTTTTGCCGAACTGCACAAGCACGCGGTGTCCGGGCTTTACAAGGGCGGACAGTTGCTCGGGCACGCGATAGGTGAAGGTGCTTGCGAGCGGCAGCGGCAGGATTACTTCGGCGTAAAGTGTCACGGGCTGTTCTTTTCGGTGAGGAAGAAGTAGCGCCACAGGGGAGCCAGCATGAGAGCCTGCTTCATTTCATCGCGCATCATCATGTCCAGCAGTTCACTGCGGCTCAGGGTAAGGGTGGCAATGTCCTCGGTGGTGTCGAGATGAGTATGGCCCGTTGGCTTCACGCCGCGTGCCAGATAGCAGTAGGTGAGATTATTGGAGGTGGAGGGGTTGCCTGAAATCACGCATTGCAGCTGCCACTCGCCACCCTGGTAGCCGGTTTCCTCAAGCAGTTCGCGTTTCGCGGCATCAAGCGGGTCCTCGCCATCCTCCACCACTCCGGCGCAGAGTTCGGTGGAAATCACACCAAGCCCGTGGCGATACTGGCTCACCATCACAAAGCGGTCATCGTCAGTAATGGCTATCACATTTACCCATGCGGGATATTCCAGGACGTAAAATTCCGGGTTGATGGCTCCGTTGGGCATCAGGAGCTTGTCGCGGCGGGCAGTGAGCCAAGGCCGTTGAAACACGTAGGTGCTTTCCAACACCCGGGGGCGTTTTATGTCAGTGTTTTCTTGCATTGTTGTTTTGGCAGTTGGGGCAGATGCCTTTGAGCATGTAGTTTACGGAGTGTGTGGTAAAGCCGTGGGGAAGGCTCACGGCCGGTGCAGGGGTTCCCTGAAAGCAGTACACCTGGCGGCATTGCTCGCAGTAGAAGTGCACGTGCATGTGGCGGGAGCAGTCGGGGTCGGAGGTGTGGCAGAGTTCATATTTTGCAATTCCGCGGCCATCCTCCACCGCGTGAACGGCGTGGTGTTCGAGCAGAATGTTGAGCACGCGGAACACACTGGATTTGTCAATGCTGTCAATGCGCTCCTCCAATTCAATGAGGCTGAGCGGATGCGGACTCTGCATGAGTTCCCTTACCACCAGGATTCTGTTGGCGGTAGGCTTAATGTTGGCTTGTTCCAAAATTTGTTCGGCGCTATCCATAATGGGACAAAGTTACAAAAATTCCACTAACAACCGGCACGCCGGGGGCAATAAAAAGGGAAGCGCGGCCTCCGAGAGGGGGTCGCGCTTCGTAAAGAGTGTGGTGTGGGGATTACTTGTAGTAAACGAACCAGGCGCGGTTCACACGTTGATTAGTGGTGTCAATTTGCCAGAAGATAGCCACAATGCGGGTGCTGTCGTTGACAAGCACTTTTACTGTACCATCGTAGGTCCAATCGGGCCACCATGCAATGTTGCTGTACTGGAAGTGGAGTGTACCGGACACTTCAGCATCAACAGCAGCAGTTGAGGGATATTCCACTTTCAAGCCGCCGTAATCGGTACCGTAATAGTCGAACCACCAGCCAAGGGTGTGAACGCCATCGGCATCGGAGTTCATCCAATCTCCGTAATAACCTCCATAATAGTAGGGGGCATTACCATCGGAAGGATCTTTCACTTGAGCGAAGAGATCGGTTGTTTTCTGATCAAGGATTGTTTGGATTTCGCCGGCAGTGAAACCTGCATTGGTAAGGGCCTTGATAGTTACGTTGACATCGGTAGAGAAGCCGGACATGTCAGTGATTGTAATAATAGCCTGATAGGGTTGCATGCGACCAATGGCTTGAAGAGTAACCTCACCGGTTTCGCTATTGATTGTAGCAGTAACATCGGTGTTGTTGCTTTCAATGGAGTATCCACCGTTGCCTTGGGTTACTTTGAGCCCCTGAATTGTTCCTTGAACGCCAAGAGGTGCTTCGTAAGTGGGGTCGTTTTGGTTTACAAGAACAGCATCGTAAGTGTAAACTTCAACGGTAACAGTTTTGTAGTCGCCGTTGGCGTCGGAGATAACCACGTCAGTTGTACCGTTGGCAACACCTTCAATGTACTGAGTATCGCCTTCGGTGACAACAGTGGCAATTGATGTGTTGAGTGAGAATGCCTTTACTTGCTCGCCGGACTGCTCAACCGGGAGAGCGACTTTGTTAGCGGCTCCTACCTTCACTTTAAGTGAGTTGGTGTTGAGGGTGATGTCGGGGGAGTCTGTTCCGGGAATCACGTAGACGGGTTCGTCCACTGGATCATCATCGTCGCAGGCAGTGAAGCTCACGCAAGCGGTGGCCATAAGGGCCATGCTCAAGAAATAATATTTGAGTTTCATTGTTAGAATCAGATTATTTGTTAGATGTTACAAATTGTAATTACCAGTCCTTAGCGTATGAAGTGCCGTCCCAAACAAGGTCTGCGTTGTAGTAAGTTTTAGCACAACGTTTCAAAGCATCGACTCTAAGCATACCTTTAGCAGTGTCAAGGTTGGTGTTATCGGGGCCGCAGGCAAAGATAAGCTGACAACCGTAACCGCCGTCAATTTGGATGGTTTTGAGGTCATTGCCTTGACTCCAAAGTTGGCCTTGGGCAAATTCCATTGAGCAGTAACCTATTCTCTTTTTGTCAAGACCGCCATAACGTGAAGAGATGGGGTTTGATTGAGGAGTGTCGGGATAGTTGGCGAATGCGAAGTCAATGAAATCGGAAGGAGTGGCGGTTACACCGGTTTCAAGGTCGGTAACTGATTCCATGCGGATTGCAGAGCCGTAGGCGTAGGTAACCATCCAGCGGTCAGGCATGGCTTTTTTGAGCTCGTAGTAGAGACGTGAGAGCGGTTTTACACCGGGAGATACGAATCCGGGCCACACTTGTGAATAGTCAGAGTATTCGTCATCAAGCATCACGCCGTCCAGATTGTACTCATCGCACATGGCTTTAACTTCCTGTGCGAAGATTTTGGCATTGGCGTCGGAAAGGTTGGCCACACCGGCACGGTCGTGGTTACCGAGAATTGAGAGGATGACCTTGATTCCACGCTCTTTGAGGGGCTTGAGATACTTGTCGTAGTTGTCAAGCACGGCCTGAACGTTTTCGTTGTTGTAAACGTAAACTTTCTTGGTTGTGGCATCGTAGTTGATGTTGGATGAGAAAAGAATCACGGCATCAAACAGCGGTTTGCCACTACCCTGAAGGGTGAAGACCATGGTGTTGAGCGGGTTTGTGCCATTGACCTCGATACAGTTGAACATCTTGATACCTTCCACGAGCTGACCATCGGAATTGGTGATGTACTTGGTGGCTGTGGGAAGACCGGTGATGTCGCGCACAAAGATAATGTGGGTGGCATCGAGTTCACCGAGCTGTGCATTGCCTGAAATGGTGGCACGGATGGGGAGAGCGTAAGTGGTGTTGGGGTCAAGGTTACCGGGCGAGGTGAGGGTGAAGTCAACGGATGCTTCGGTGGCTCCGGCGCTTATTGATGCAACGCCTCCGTTGGCAAACGAAACCACTGACTCGGGGAGAGCGGGGAAGTCAGTTTCGTTGGCTGAATTGTAGTTGGTGAGGGCTTCGGCATCGTAGCTGAAGGTAACGGTGCACTCGGTGTTGTTTTTGGGTGAGTGAACCACGAGTTCGGAGGTGGCAGTGTTGGCAAAGTCAATGCTTGAGAAGAGTCGCTGGCCGTCGGCACTGGTAATGTAGACCACGTTTCCGGTTGGAACATCAAGTTTGCCGGTGTCTACGGAACCGAGGCTGACGTCATCGTCGCATGAAACAGCGGCGAGAGCCATGGTTGCCATGAGGCATGATTTGAAAAGCAGATTTTTCATTTATGCTTTGTTTTATGAGTCTGATTAAAATTTTTGTTTGGTTTAATTACGCGTGTGTAAGTGATAAACGTAATTCAACCGGCTTTATTTTTCAGGAAGTTGAACTTCGACCCATTTGGGAGCTGCGGCTTTCTGGTCCCTGTCGTAAACGGTGCAGTTGTAGCCACTTGTGTAGTCCTGGATGAGGTTTCCGGCACCTTCGTTGAATTTCCAGTATGAAACGAGTCCTTCAGAGTCGGTTTCTACGTAATAGGGCTGGGAGGGTTCGGCGATTTCGGCATCGGTGAGGATGCGGTTCCAAACGCGCACTTCGCTTATGTTACCGTTGAGCCAACGGTTGGTGTTCCATGAGCGGCCAATGTAGAAGGGCTGGTCATGATTGGGATTAGCCCAGTTGACAACGGTTTGGTAACTTGAAACGCAGGTTGCTTTCTTAACGCCGTTGATGTACATGGTTGCTTCACCGGTCGATGACTTGAAGGTGAAGGTGATTGCCTGCCATTTCTTGGCTTCGAGTTTCCATGAGGCGTCAGTGGAGTTGCCGCGGTTGGTGGCAAGCTGAATTTGGTCAGCGGGCATGCCTGAGTCAGAGATACGGAGCAGGAAGTAGCCTTCAACACCAAGCAGAGTCTGAATGTTGGAGTCGGCACCACCGAACTCGTTGATGTAAACGAGGCACTGTGCGGTGAAGTCGGTAAGACCGTCAAGACCGGTGGCCTGCGAGGGTTCGTTGAGAGCGGCATAAAGTTCGGTCATGCCGGCAACCACGTTGATAAGCGCGGCACCGCGAACCACAATGTAGCGGGTGGTCATGCTGGGGAGCAAAGGAACGTTTGAAGTTCCCACGAGCGGAAGCACGTACACTTTATCACCTTCCACATCAAGGTCAAGCAAGCCTTTGATAACCACTTGAACTGCCGATGAATTTACTTTACCGGGGTCAAAGATGGCTGTGGGTTGCTTAATCTCGAAGTTGGCTTCGGGAAGCGCAATTGCGTTCTGATTGTAAATGGTGTTGTAGGCCTCGACTTTGGAGAAGTCAGGTGCGTAGGTGACTTTTACTTCGGTGGCTGAGGGATTGGCCATTTCAACGGTGAACGACTGGGTTGCTTCATCGGCAAGACCGTCGACAAGCACAGTTGACGGGCTGAGAGCGCCATCATCGAACACACGGTTTTCAACGTCCTCGTAGTCGTCCTGACAAGCGGTGAAAGAACCCACTGCAAGCAGGGCTGCAAACGGAAGGATATATGATTTTAACTTCATGATTTTAATCGAATGAATGTGTTGGAAAAATGTTATTTAGCGCTGGGGTTAACCAATTGGATGAGATCGCGCACGGTTGTGTAGCCACCGTTGGTGAGGAAGTAGTCCTCGGCGGTGTGAGTTGTGCCGACTGCGCCAATTTTCTGTCCGGCGGCCCAACGGCCCATGCCGATTACGGCATATTCACCGGTGGAGAACACTCCGAGCTTTTCAAAAGGAATGGAGGCGACCACACCGATTTTGCTTTCAGGCACGGCATTTCCGGCGGCAGTGAGAGCAATTGAGAACATGCTTGTGTTGGTGGCATCGAGAGATTCGCTCAGGAATACCATGCGGGCTTCACCGAGCAGTGCATGGTCAATGTACTGCGGACGGCCGAGGATGTCGACGGCCACATCGGTGTGACGCTGGTGCCAATCGTAGATAATGCCAAGGAACAGATTCATTTCCTCTTTATAGGCTGTGATTTCATCGTCGGACATGTAGTTGTTCGCCTGACCTTTGAAACCTGCCATGAGGCAGTCGAAGCCAACGTTGTCGAAGTGCTGAAGCATGTTGCCGGTTTCCTCGGCAATGAAGCTGTGGCGGTTGGGGTCCTGAAGTTCGGCTGGAATTTCAGCATCCTCACCATTAGCCTCGGTGTAGGCAATACGCTTGGCTGCCATCTCCTCGCACACTGAAGTGTAGTCGGCAATGATTTGGTCAAGGTCAATGCAGTAGCTGAACTGCTGCCCCTTGTCGGTGCGGGCCTCGTACATTTCCTGAATCATCTGGTTGGTTACACTCTGAGGATTTTCAAGCACAATGATGTCGACCGAGTCGGGGATTGCGGAGATGCGGTGACCCTGTGAACCGAAAGCCGATTCAAGGTTCCCGAACCAGGTGTAGACTTTCTTGTGGTTGCGTGAGCGATATTCGCGCAGGTCAGCGAGATATTTCACGTAAGCCTCGGAATCGGCGTCGACAATGGTGCCGTAGTTGAGGTCAACGTGTTCAGGCTCAGTCCAGTCGTCGCACGCGGTGAAAGTAGTGCCAAGTGCGGCCACCATCAAAGCAGAGCTGATATATTTTGAAATTTTCATTTTATAAGTTTTGCTTTAAAGTAGACGAATAGATTAGATGCCGGGTTTGGCAGCCCACCAAAGTTTGGTGGCGAGGTTGTCGGGACCGTTAAGGTATTCCGAAACGGCTTTCTGAACGTTGACAAGGTTGTCAGTGTACTCAGCCGAGGGATATGGCTGGCGTTGGGGGCCTTTGTTGATGTCGACAACGTTCGAGCCGTTGAATGCCACGGGGATGAGTTTGGGATAGCCGGTGCGGCGCAGGTCGGCCCAAGCTTCGTTGCCAAGGGTGAAGTTGGCAATCCATTTTTGAACAATGATGCGTTCCTGCTTCTGTTCGGTGGTGGCTGATTCGTCCCACTTGATTGTTACCTGAGGCAGTGTGCCGTTCCAGGGGTTGATGCCTGAGGGATCATAGTAGGTGGCGGGAACAGACTTGTTGTCGGCGAGATATTTGTCAACATCGTCGGCTTTGCCGTTGTCCTCAAACGATAGGCGGATACCCTTGTTGTAGAACTCTTCGGCAGTGCCACCCATGTTCCAACCGAACACGGCCACACCTTCGGCGCGAAGGAAGGCAACTTCAGAGGCATTTTGCCACAGCAGCGGGTCGGTGCCAAGCACGTTGATGCCGGAGAAGTTTACTGACCATTCGGTTGAGAAGGTGTTCCAACCGCGGCGAATACCAACATATTCAATGGGGTTGCCAGCGGGATCCTTCATGATGTTCTTGTCGTCATCGAGCCAGTTGGCTTTAGTGAAGTAAACTTCGCGACGGGGGTCGTTATATCCGTTCATGTAGCAGATAATGTCGGCAGCGGGACGTGAGTCCTGAGCGTTGTACATGATGGCGGTGCGCATGGGGTTGCCGCCGTTCACGTAGTTTTTCCAGGTAGCATTGTCCTCGTTCGATTCAATTACACCACCGTTGGCGGGGTTCACGGCATCTTCAGCTTTCTGCTTTGCAAGGGTGGGATTTACGTATGAGAGACGCATTGCAAGGCGGAGCTGGAGCGAGTTGCAGAATTTAACCCATTTGGAGAGGTCGCCGGCATAAACTTTGTCGGCCAACGGGCTGATTTGCGATTCCAGATTGTTGAGAAGAGTGGTACGGGCGTCGGCAAGTTCTTCGAAGAACTTGTTGTAAACGGCTTCCTGTGAATCGTAAGGAGTTTTCACGGCGCCGTCTTCGCCAATCCCGGAGTAGGGGATGGGTCCGTAGCAGTCGGTGACGCGGTCCATGCAGGCCACCTTAATAATATTGGCCACAGCCATAGGGGTGATTTCACCGGAGTTTTCACAAGCGGTTTCCACGAGTGAAATGTTGGTGTAAAGAGTGGAAATTATCTTGGAGTCCTTGAGGAACACCGAAGTCCAGTTGTCAGGAGCGTTGTTGCGCACGAACGAGGTGGTGAAGTTGGCACCATCGGCAAAGTAGCCTCCGAGGGGGCCACCGAGCAAGCAGTCAGTGAACTGGTTGCAGTTAACGTCGGCGGGCACCACGGCTCCGCAGATGTTGGTCATTGCTGAAACCAGAGCGTAGTCGTCGGCATCAAGGTTGCCGGGCTGGAACTGGTTGGCGTTGATCTCCTCGTAGTCGCCGGTACAGCCTACCGCAGCCACGGCAAGAGCACCACCGGCAAGGATGTTATAAAATATGTGTTTCATTGTTGTAATTCAATGTTAGCGTTAGAAGTTGAAGTTGACATTGAAACCGAAGCTGCGGAGTGAAGGCATCATGAAGTTGTCGATACCCTGGAAGTAGTTGCCGGCAGAAGCCACGGATTCGGGATCGTAGGGAGCTTTGTTGTAAATCATCCAAAGGTTGCGGCCTACGAGAGAAACTTTGATGTCGCACACATTTCCAATCCAACGACGGGGGATGAGGTAGCTGATGGTAGCTTCCTGGAGGCGAACGTTGGTAGCGGAGTAGGTGTAGAACTGGGGCACGGTTTCACCGTCGGCAATTACGCTGTACCACTGTTCGGGGTTCACGCGGTCGCCGTTGTTGAGCAGAACGTAGCCAAGGTCGCGGGCATTGCCGGTGGCTTCAGAAACGCCGTAGGTGTCGAGAACGGCCTGGGTGCGTGAGTAAACGATACCGCCGATGCGGGCTGAGAACATTGCGCTTGCCGAGAGGTTCTTGTAGCGGAAGGTGTTGTTCCAGGCAAGGTTGCCTTTGGGAAGAACTGAACCGAGTTTGATGGGGTTCTCGGCCACAGACTTGGACTGAACGTTGCCGCTGGCGTCGATGAAGATGCGTCCGTTGGCGTCGCGGGCAAGGTCAACCATTGAGTAGAGGTCGCCCATTGTTCCGCCTTCGCGAAGAATGAAGCGGGTTGCACCTACCTGGGTGTCGGACATTACGAGCTGGTCGATGTTGAGTTTCTCACCGGTAACGGGGTTAACGGCGTTGCGGCCGAGTTCAACAATTTTGTTTTTGTTGAAAGAGTAGGTGAGGCCTGTGGTCCAGGTGAAGTCGCCCCAAGTGTGGTCGTAGTTGAGGGCAAATTCCATACCCCAGTTGCGAACGTTACCTGTCTGGATGTAAATCTTGGAGTATTTACCGGTTGCAATTCCGGGGTTGAAGGTCTGGTTGTGGGTGTCGGCCTGATACCATGTTGCATCGAGGGTGAAGTCGTTGAACAGGCGGAAGTTCATACCAACTTCCCATGATTTGGTGCGTTCAGGTTTGAGGTCGTTGACGGGATACTGGGTGAGCACTGTCCATGTGCCGTTGCGCCATTCGTAGCGGGGATTGGCAATGTAGCGCTGGAAGGCGGTACCTACCGATGCCCATGAAGCACGGATTTTCCAGAATGAAAGGATGTCAGGGTTGATGTTGATGCCTGCATCGGCAAACATTTGGGTCATAAGCACTGACACACCCACTGAGGGATAGAAGAACGATGAACTCTTTGAGTTGGGGCCTGCGAGGGCTGAGGGCCAGTCGTTACGTCCGGTGAGGGTCAGATAGTAGGTGTTGCGGTAACCGAGGTCGGCACTTGCGTAGAGCGACTGGGTTTGTTCGCGCCATCCATCCTGAGTTTTTGAGGGCTGAGTTGTGATGTTGTTGATGGTGAAGAAGTTGGTCAAGCCGGGAGTTTGGCCGGGGTAGTTGGCGGAACCGTCGGCAATACCACCGCGAACATCCATTGATTCCATGCGCATGTCGGAGATTGATCCACCGAAGTTGGCCTGGAGGTTGAAGTCGGCACCAAGGTCCTTGTTGAACGAAGCAAGGAAGTCGGCGTAGATTTGTTTCTCTTTGTAGCGTGCAGTTCCGAAGTAGCCGCGTTCGGAGTTGTCCGAGAGGTTACCGATTGTCGAAGCGTAGCGCTTGTCGTCGGAAGTGGTGTAAGAGTTGTCGATGCGCACACGTCCGCTAAGAGTAAGGTAGGGGAGCACCTTATAAGAAAGTTGGCCGCCCATCATGTAGCGATCCTTGTAGCTTTCGCGGAGGTTGCGGTAGTTGACCCAGTAGGGGTTCTGAACGGTGAGGTTGTAAGCACCGTATTTCCAGTTCTGAACGTTGATTTTACGGGCGGGGTCGTAAACTTCGTACATGCGAACTTCGTCCCAGTCGTTACCGCGGGGGAAGAGGTATGCACCCACAATGGGGTTCATATAGCTACCCTGGTTGATCATGTTGCGGTCGCTCTGATAGATGTAGCTTGCGTTGAGGTCGAGGGTCAACTTGTCATCCATGAAGTTGGTGGTGTTGCGGATGTTGAAGTTGTAACGATCGTAGCGGTCGTTGGGCACGATACCTTTTGAGTTAACGGCGGCAGCCGAAGCGTAAGTCTGGTTCTTTTCAGTACCGGTTGAGAAAGTTACGCTGTTGGTGGCAACGAAACCGGTTCCGAGGTAATCGGAGCCTACGTCGTAGCCTGAATTATTATAAGGTGTCATGCGGGCACCCCAGCTGTAGGATGAAGTTGGGTTGTAAGCACCGTTCTGACCTGCTCCGTAGGTGTTCTGGAAGCGGGGGAGAATCCAGGCGCGGTTCCATTCAAGGTTCGAGCCCACGGTGATTTTGGTTTTACCGGCCTGACCTTTCTTGGTGGTGATTACGATGGCACCATTGGCGGCATCGGAACCATAAAGGGCGGCAGCGGCAGCACCGGTGAGGACTGACATTGATTCAATGTCGTCGGGGTTAAGGTCGGCAATAGGCTCGGTGGCACCGGCAGAACCGAAAGCACCGGAGTCGCCATTGGAGCGTGCAGGGCGCATGGGCATGCCGTCGACCACGTAGAGTGCATTGGATGACTGCATGATTGACTTGGTACCACGCATAACCACCTTGGAGATACCGCCTGTACCGGATGAAGATGCGTTGATGTTCACACCGGCCACCTTACCGGCGAGAGAGTTAACAAAGTTGGCGTCCTTGTTGGTGGTAAGGGCGTCGCCTTTAATTTGCTGAACGTTGTAGGAAAGAGATTTCTGCTCACGTTTGATGCCGAGGGCTGTTACCACAACTTCGTCGAGGGTCTTGCTGTCCTCCTGCATTGTAACGGAGATGGGGCCTGCGCCTGTAACCTTGACGGATGTGGGTGCATAGCCGATGTAGCTGAAAGTGAGCACGTCGCCCGGACGGGCTTTAACGGAGAAGCGGCCGTCGAAATCAGTGGAAGCAACGCTTCCCTTGCCTTCGATGCCTACCGTTACTCCAATGAGCGGTTCGCCTGACGGGTCGAGGACTTCACCGCTTACAGTGGTCGCATCGGCGCTTTGGGGCGCGGCTACGGCCGTTGATGCCAGAACTTGATTGCTCTGCGCGTATAGCATGGGGCCGCAAGCCATGGCGGCGCACAATGCTACAAACTTTGGTCTCATGAAATCTAAATTCATATGATCATGGCACTGGTTAGTGAATAAAAAATGGTTATATAAAATTGAAATTTTGTCAGACAGTTTTCATGATTTTCACTGCGGATTGCCAATGGCCACGGGCAAACCATGAGACGAGGGGAGTGTGCTGGGTTTCATTAAATTAAATAGTTTAATTTTTGGTTAAATTTTAAGGATTTTGGTTAACTTTTTTTCGCTTGCGCGGGGTACTTTCAGTACTGAAGAAGCATGGCATCAGTGCATAATGTGTGCTTCGGATGTGTGTTGCGGTTACAACATGGGAGAAAGGTTTTACAAAAATATTACAAAAGACTTGGTAAACAATAATTAGCATTGTTAAGTTTTCTTAATACCGTGTTTAAATAATGTGTAAAAATGTTAACAGCGAAGGGGCGCGCGTGTTGAACGGTCAAAGGTTATCTGCAGAACTGCAGCCAAAGGGCGGATTAGTGTGCCGTATGGGGGAGGGTTAACAAAAAATTGTTTACCTTTGTGGCTTGAAACCTAACCCACTTATATAAAACAAATGCAGCTCACAAGCCTTACTGCCATCTCTCCAATCGACGGCCGCTATCGCGGCAAGTGTGAATCGCTCGACATGTATTTTTCCGAGTATGCCTTAATCCGTTACAGGGTAAAGGTGGAAGTGGAGTATTTCATAGCGTTGTGTGAATTGCCACTTCCACAGCTCAAGCATGTTGACTCAGCGGTGTTCGAGCCACTGCGTGATATTTACCGTGATTTCACCCTTGCCGATGCAGAGCGCATCAAGGAGATTGAAAAGGTGACCAATCACGATGTGAAGGCTGTGGAATATTTCCTCAAGGAACGCTTAGATGCCCTTGGCCTGGAGCGCTTTAAGGAGTTTATTCACTTTGGACTTACGTCGCAGGACATCAACAACACTTCGGTGCCGATGTCGGTTGCCGATGCGGTTAACTCTGTCTATGTGCCGGCTCTGCAGGAGCTGATTGACAAGCTTGCTGCCATGGCAGATGAGTGGGCCGACGTGGCCATGCTTGCCCGTACTCACGGACAGCCCGCCTCGCCTACACGCCTGGGTAAGGAGCTGATGGTGTTCGTTTACCGTCTATCCGAACAGCTTGGGCAGCTTAAGGGCGTGAAAATTAGCGGTAAATTCGGGGGCGCCACCGGAAACTTCAATGCTCATGCAGTGGCATACCCCGCAATTGATTGGAAGGCTTTTGCCGCCCGATTCCTTAGCAAACGGTTAGGGATTGAGCGTGAGGCATTTACTACACAGATTTCCAACTACGATAATTTGGCGGCCTTGTTCGATGCCATGCGCCGCATCAACACCATAATGATTGACCTTGACCGCGACATTTGGATGTACATCTCCACCGACTATTTCAAACAGCGCATCAAGGCTGGTGAAGTAGGCTCTTCGGCAATGCCCCACAAGGTTAATCCCATTGATTTTGAAAATTCCGAGGGTAATCTGGGTATGGCTAATGCTCTGTTGGGGCACTTGGCGCAGAAACTTCCGGTGTCGAGACTGCAGCGCGACTTGACCGACTCTACGGTGCTTCGCAACGTGGGCGTGCCAATGGGCCACATGCTCATTGCCATTGCTTCGACCATGAAAGGACTCGGCAAACTTATTCTTAACGGCGAGCGCATTGCCGCTGACCTTGACAGGATGTGGATGGTGGTGGCCGAGGGTATTCAAACTATTCTGCGCCGCGAGGGCTATCCTCACCCATACGAGACTCTGAAGCAGCTTACTCGCACCAATGCCGCTGTTACCGAAAAGAGCATCGCTGAATTTATTGACACGCTTGAAGTGAGCGATGCCGTGAAGGCAGAACTGCACGCCCTCAGCCCGTCGACTTACACCGGACTTTGATGCACCGCAATACTGATTGAAACGATTTTTACGATGTATAAAATAATTGAAAAAGAACACTTTTCGTCCCACGTAGTGAGACTGGTAGTCGAGGCACCCGAAGTGGCGCATGCCCGACGCCCGGGGCACTTTGTGATTGTGCGCGTGGGCAAAGGTGGCGAACGGATTCCGCTTACCATTGCCGATGCCGATTTGAACCGTGGCACCATAACGCTTGTGGTGCAGGAGGTGGGCGTTTCGACCCGAAAAATCTGTGCGCTGGAGCCGGGCGATTGCTTTACCGACCTTGTCGGCCCGCTGGGACGCGCAACCCACATCGAGAATGTGGGGACGGTGGTTTGCTGCGGTGGCGGCGTGGGTGTCGCACCTCTGCTTCCCATAATAAAGGCCATGAAGCAGGCCGGAAACAGAGTGGTGTCGATACTTGCTGCACGAAGTGCCGACCTTATTATTCTTGAAGATGAGGTGAAAGCTTACAGCGATGAGGTTATTGTGATGACCGACGACGGCAGCAAAGGGCAAAAAGGCTTGGTCACCCAGGGGCTTGAAGAGGTGATTGGCCGGGAGAAGGTGAATCAGGTCGTGGCGATAGGTCCGGCCGTGATGATGAAGTTTGTGTCGCTGCTCACCCGGAAATATAATGTACCCACAGTGGTGTCGCTCAACACAATTATGGTTGATGGCACAGGCATGTGCGGCGCCTGTCGCGTTACTGTGGATGGCCGCACTAAATTCGTGTGCATAGACGGTCCGGAATTCGATGCCCACAAAGTTGACTTTGATGAAATGATAATGCGTTTACGCTCTTGATATGAACAGTATGGAACAAACACCACTGGCACCGCGCGATGCTCAATGGCGCGAGGAACTTCGCAAGGCACACTCGGCAAAACAGCGAACGGCCATTCCCCGCGTGGTCATGCCGCAGCTTCCCCCTGATTTTCGCGTGACGAACAATGAGGAGGTCAACACAGGACTCTCGGCCGAACAGGCTGTGCTTGAAGCCACCCGCTGCATGGATTGCCCGGACCCGCAATGTGTTACCGGATGTCCGGTGAGCATAAACATTCCCGGGTTCATAAAGAATGTTGAGCGTGGTGACTTTAAGGAAGCTTCCCGGGTTATAAAACAGTCATCGGCATTGCCGGCTGTGTGCGGGCGCGTGTGTCCGCAGGAGAAACAGTGCGAAAGCCGTTGCATTTACCACAAAATGAAAAAAGCTCCGGTGGCCATCGGTTACTTGGAACGATTTGTGGCCGATGAAGCTATCCGTAATTCCGAGCCGGAACCGGTGAGAGAATTGGCTGCGAATGCGGTGAAAATAGCTGTGGCCGGAAGCGGTCCTGCGGGATTGTCGTTTGCCGGAGAGATGGCTCAACGTGGTTATGCTGTTACGGTGTTTGAGGCATTGCATGAAATTGGAGGAGTGTTGAAATATGGCATTCCGGAATTCCGTTTGCCCAATTCAATTGTGGACCATGAGATCGAGGGCTTGAAAGCTCTGGGCGTTAAATTCCGCACTGATTGCGTGATTGGCAAGACCATTAGCTACGACGAGCTGCTTGAGAGTGGTTTCCGCGGTGTGTTTGTTGCTTCGGGAGCCGGGCTGCCACGTTTCATGGGCATCCCCGGCGAGAATCTGATTGGCGTAATGTCAAGCAATGAATATCTTACTCGCGTAAATCTAATGGGCGCCGGACGTGAAGGATTTGACACGCCTGTTATCCGCGGACACCGTGCGGTGATTGTGGGCGGCGGAAACACAGCCATGGATTCGGTGCGCACGGCCCGGAGAATGGGCGCCGGGAAGGCCATGATTGTTTATCGCCGAAGCGAGGCTGAGATGCCTGCCCGAGTTGAGGAGGTGGCTCATGCCCGTGAGGAGGGTGTTGAGTTTCTGACACTTCATAACCCGGTGGAATATCTCGGTGATGAAAATGGCCGTGTCCGCGCTGTCAGACTTCAGCGCATGATGTTGGGCGAGCCCGACGAGTCTGGACGCCGTTCGCCTGTGCCTGTTGAGGGCGATATTGTGGAGGTGGAAACCGATATGGTTATTGTTAGCGTAGGCGTTTCGCCCAATCCGCTTATTCCCAACGCTATCGATGGGCTAACCATTACGCGCCGCGGAACCATTGAGGTGGACGAGTGTAGTCTGGAATCGGCTGTTCCGGGACTCTTTGCCGGAGGCGACATTGTGCGTGGCGGCGCTACGGTTATATTGGCCATGGGCGACGGACGCCGGGCTGCAGCGTCCATGGATGCTTCTTTAAAAGAACGAGGCGTATCCTGAGAATACCGCGAGATAAAGTTACAGCACGGGGCTGAGGAGTCGGACAATTGATTCCTTGGCCTTTTGTATGAGCGGACGGCGGCGCCATTGCGATGGACGCACCCTGCGGCAATTCTTCAAATCTTCCATGAATTGGTGGCGCAGATTGGCGTTGATTTTGTGCGAGAAAATAAACATTGTGTCCTCAAAGTTGTGTTCAAAGCTCCGGAAATCAATGTTGGCCGAGCCTATGGCGCAAAGTCTGTCGTCAATAATCATGGTTTTGCTGTGGAGCATGCCGGCTTCGAACAGATAGATTTTAATTCCGGCTCTCAGACACTCCATTATATAACTGTAGGAGGCATAGGTGAGTGTGAACGAATCGCTCTTCAAGGGCATCATCACCCTCACGTCGACGCGTGCCAGAGCTGCGGCCTGCAGTGCGTTGAGCATTGCGTCGGGTGGCAGGAAGTAGGGCGTTTGGATGTAAACTCGTTTTTTTGCGTTGCCAATGGCTTTGAGCATGTAGAGGCTGATGTCGCTCCATTCGTTGGTGGGGCCGCATCGCAACATCTGCATGCCGGCGGGCTCGCCAATGTTTTGAGGCACGGAAATGTCAACGGGCACCTCCAGCAAATCCTGTCCCATGAACGACCAGTCCACCGCGAAGGAGTATTCAATTGCGGCCACGGCCGGACCAATGACACGCATGTGTGTGTCGCGCCAGCATCCGAAGTTCTTTCCACCGTCAATGTAGCGGTCGGCCACGTTCATGCCGCCGATGTAGCCTATGCGGCCGTCGATAATGGCGAGCTTGCGGTGGTTACGCCAGTTTATTCTTGTGGCAAAGGGAGGGAATGCGACTTTGAAAAACGGGTGAATATCAATTCCGGCATTCTGCATCGATTTGAAAAAGTCGCGCTTCACACCCCAGCAGCCGAAGTCATCGTAAATCACCCTCACCTTAACCCCCTGTTGTGCTTTTTCAATGAGGGCTTCGCGCAATTGATTGCCCACGCGGTCATCTTCAATTATATAATATTGTAGGTGGATATAGTGGCGTGCCTTGGCTATGTCGGCAAGCAAGGCTTTGAATTTTTCGTCGCCATGATGGAAAACATCCGCTTCGTTATCGGGATAGAACATTGCTCCGCTCAGCGAACGGCCCAACTCGATGAGTTGATGAAGCTCTGGGGTGAAATCGGCGGGGATGGTGGAATCCACGAGCATCTGGGGTTGACGGAGCTTTCGCCGGTTGCGGCGCGAAATCATGTGGGTGTTTTTAATGCTTCGGCCAAAAAACAGGTAAAGCACAAGACCGCCCACGGGGAAAAGAAGAAGCACCGTAATCCAAGCCAGAGACTTCACGGGGTTGCGGTTTTCGGACAAAACCACACCAACGATACTTATCACCGTTATGGCATAAGCAATCATAAGCAACCAATAAACCCAGCTAAGAATAATCATTTTGCATTATGTGAAATCTCTCAAACGGTAAAAGTAGACACTATGCGACGTAACCTAAAATTTTTGCACAAAAAATTGCCGTAGAGTGCAAATGAGGCTTGTCGCGCCGTTTTTTGCTGCATATAGGGATTGGTGAAAGCAGTTGGTGAAGTGGATTCGGGCCCTATTGTTAACGATTGTTATAGAAATGAACCTTTTCAGAGTGTTTACTTTTGCAACAATTCTGCACACCCCGGCTCAACAATGTGCAGAAATGATTTACGGTTGGAAACGAAACGTTAACCAAGGTTAATTTTTGTATTGATTGGTGGCTAAAATGCTTGAAATTTTAACACTTTGTGTGGTGTGCTAACAAACCTTTAACGGCACGACGAATTGTTTAAAAACGTCAAATATGGCATTGTCAGTGTGTTAGGATTTGGAGAAGCGCTTAAAAGGCTGTAATTTTGCAGTGTCAAAACAAAAGACGCTCTTATAAACCAATCAAGAGTTTTTAATAATTAAGAAAGAAATGACACTTCGCAAAATAGTAATATCCACCATAGTCTGTGGCATTTTTATGCCTGTTTTCACTTCGGCAAAATCACTTCCAAAGGAACATCTCACCATTGCACGTGAGGAGACTCAGCTCAGCAACGAGAATCCATCAACCTCGTTCGTGGCCATGTCCATGCAGCAAACCCGACAGCAATCTCCCTTTGCCGAGATGCCCGAGATTCTTCAAGAGGAAGCTACCGATGCCGATTCCGATGCTTCAAAACTCATCAACTACGCTCAGCGATTCCTTGGCACACGATATGTTCTTGGCGCCATGGGCCCTTCGGCTTTCGATTGCTCCGGATTCGTTGGATATGTTTACCGTAATTTCGGAATCAAACTTGACCGCACCTCGCGTCAGCAATATCTGCAAGGCGACAAGGTGACCCTTGGAAATCTTCAGCCGGGCGACCTTCTGTTTTTCAGCTCGCGCAGCAGCGGTCGTGGCAACGTGGGGCATGTTGCAATGGTTACTGAAGTAAACCCCGATGGTTCTTGCCAGTTCATTCACGCTTCGTCAGGCAAAGGCAAGGTCACATACCAGAAATTTCCTGACAATGGTTACTATCAGCGCAATTTCGTTGGTGCCCGTCGCGTGCTTGGAACCAATCTTGCGCAGAACTCATCGCTTGCACAAAATTGATAATAGTGATTTAGGAATAAATATAGATTCTACCCTTTTAGCCGGCCCACTCCGCGAGGATCAAGGCCGGTTATTTTTTGCCTGAATTGACTTTTTGCTTTTGGCGACGTTGGTGATAATCATTCCGGCCACAATAACAGCCATAGCCGCGACTTGAATCCATTTTAATTTGTCGATGCCCATGATTACGGCCGATATGGTGGCGAACACCGGGATAAGATACTGGTAGAGCGAAACCAATTCCGAGCCAATTGATTTGATGGCAGGCTGCACAAGGAAGTAGGCTATGAATGTGGGGCAAAGAAGAATGAACCCAATCTCAAGCCAAGGAGTTGCGATTTCAGTGTGGAGGATAGGCATTTTTGCCATGGAGGGTATGAAAAACAGGGCCGGGATGGCGGCGAAAAGAAACACCCAACGCAGCATGTTTACCGGCTTGTAGGTCTTTGTGGGATTTTCAAGTACTACTAAGTAGATTGCGTAGCAGATGGTTGAGCTAATGGCCAAAATATCGCCTAAAAGGTTGTCGTTGCCCGACTCGCCACTGCTGTTGCCAAGGATCACAATGGCTGCTCCCACAAATGAAACAACCACTCCTGCGCATTCAAGCAACGACGGCCGCCGGTGCCCGAAGATTACCCCGATGAGAATAACGAACACCGGAGGCAGCGTCATTATGATTGAGATGTCAATGGGATTGCCGTATTGCAGCGAGGCTACGAATAGAAATATGAATCCGAAAAGCCCCACCAGGCCGCCGAAAATGAGTTTCACCCAGTCGTGCGACTGGATTTTTTCACATTTAATAAACAAAGATGTCAGCCAGAACAGGATGCATCCGCCAACCACACGCGTAACCGCTATTCCGTTCGCTGTCATCCAGTCAGGTATTAGAGCTTTTGTTACTGAAACGTTTAAGCCCCAGAATATGGCGGCTAAAAGTATGCAACCATTGCCTAAAAGCCGGCTTGGTGTGCCTTGTGTGTTATTGGAAAGATTGTTCATTGATGCTTGTATTGGTTAAGTGGTTGGCGAATTTGCAACCTTTGATTTTCTTAACAAGTGCCGTGTTGCAAAAGTTTATCAAGAGCCGGCTTCAAGGCTTGTTGCATCTTAACATTTGTTGTGTGCACAATATAAAATTAATGAATAAAATCCATGGAGTTTGGAATGTGACGGAAAATTCATTAACTTTGTAATTGAGTAAGTTTTGGCTTATTCCCGTAACCAAAAATAAAACAGAAAATCACTCTACTGATACCTCATGAAATTTCCCTTTAAGATGACAGTGCTTGCTGCGGGGGCAATGCTGATGAGCATGAATGCCGTAGCGGCTGAGGACTATGCCTCACATGTCAATCCGTTTATCGGTACCACAAATTTCGGCACCACCAACCCCGGGGCGGTCACACCCAACGGCATGATGACTGTGACGCCATTCAATGTGATGGGCTCGGACACCAATGTTTATGATAAAGATGCCCGGTGGTGGTCCACGCCTTATGAATATCACAACAAATTCTTCACCGGTTACGCCCATGTGGCTTTGAGCGGTGTAGGTTGTCCGGAGTTGGGCTCTTTGCTCACCATGGCGACCACAGGTGACCTTGAGCCGGATTACAAGAAATATGGCTCGGCATACACCGAGGAAAAGGCTGAGCCGGGTTACTACACCAACCGGTTGTCAAAATATGACATTTTGACCGAGGTTACCGCAACACCGCGCTCCGCTGCTGAACGATACACATTTCCCGGTGGAAAAAGTAATATAATTATCAACCTCGGCCAGGGCTTGACTAACGAGAGCGGCGCCACCGTGCGCCGCGTGAGCGACACTGAAATCGAAGGGTCGAAGCTCATGGGCACATTCTGCTATAATCCGCAGGCCGTGTTCCCGATTTATTTTGTCATGCGGGTCAATAAGAAAGCATCTTCCTGCGGATTCTGGAAAATGCAGCCCGAAATGACCGGAGTTGAGGCCGAATGGACTCCCGACGATGGCGAATATAAGATTTACACCAAATATGGCCGCGAGATTTCCGGCGACGACATTGGCGCATGGTGGACTTACGACAGCCTTGCACCCGGCGAGCAAGTGGAGGTGAGGATTGGCGTTAGTTTCGTGTCGTGCGACAATGCCCGCGAAAACCTTGACAAGGAGCAGGCATCGCTCACGTTCGACGAAATCCGTCAGACCGCTCACAACAAATGGAACTCCGAATTGGGCCGAATCCGCGTTACGGGTGGCACTCCCGAACAGCAGGAAGTGTTCTACACCGCGCTGTATCATGCGCTTATACACCCCAATGTGCTCAGCGACGTGAACGGTCAATATCCACTTATGGAGGGTTGGGGCAATGGAACGGTTGACTACGATGGCGAACGCTACACGGTGTTCTCACTGTGGGACACTTATCGCAACGTGCATCAGCTTCTCACCATGGTTTATCCTGAAAAGCAAACCGATATGCTTCGCTCCATGGTTGACATTTCCAAAGAGTGGGGCTGGTTGCCCAAGTGGGAACTATACGGACGTGAAACATTCACCATGGAGGGCGACCCGGCCATTCCTGTGATTGTGGACTCCTGGCGGAAAGGCCTGCGTGATTTCGATATGGATGCAGCATATAAAGCAATGGTTAAATCCGCAACAACCCCCGGCAAGGATAATCCCATGCGTCCCGATATTGACCCGTACATTGAATTGGGCTACATCCCTTTGGGTTGGCACGCCAGCGACCTCTCGGGCGACAATTCCGTTAGCCATGCTTTGGAATATTATGTGGCCGACAATGCTCTCGCGTGGCTGGCCGAGGAGCGCGGCGACAAAGAACTTGCCAAGCAGCTCAGAAAACGCGCGCTCGGTTATAAGAATTACTACTCTAAGGAGAGCGGAACGCTTCGTCCCATCACAAAGGACGGCAAATTCCTGACGCCGTTCAATCCCCGCCAGGGTGAGAACTTTGAGGAGGTGCCCGGCTTCCATGAAGGTTCCGCATGGAATTACACATTCTTTGTGCCTCACGATGTCGAGGGTCTTGCAAAGCTCATGGGCGGTGACAAAAAATTTGTCAATAAACTTCAAATGGTTATGGATTCGGCTCTTTACGATCCGGCCAACGAACCGGACATTGCTTACCCCTATCTGTTCAGCCGATTTAAAGGCGAGGAGTGGCGCACGCAGGAGCAGGTGAACCGTTTGCTCAAAAAATACTTTACAACGAATCCCGACGGTATTCCCGGCAATGATGACACCGGAACAATGTCAACATGGGCCGTGTTTTCAATGATGGGACTTTATCCCGATGCTCCGGGCGAGCCCTATTACACCCTTACATCTCCGGTGTTCGACCGCGTGGAGATTGACACTGCCGACGGAACTCTTACCATTGAGGCTCCACATGCATCGCCTGAAGATATTTACATATCCTCAATGTCCCTTGACGGCAAGCCGCTTAACAAATATCGCATTAGCCACGATGAGCTGATGCATGCTAAAAACCTGAAATTTAATCTTTCGAAAACAAGAAAATAATGAAACTAAGCAACTTCTTACCCTTGGCGGTTCTTCTTTCGGGCTCCGTTGCGGTAGCTCAGGACGAACCTGTAATGCTCACCAATTATGTTGACCAGACCATTGGTACGGGTGGCCACGGCCACGTGTTCATGGGTGCCAATGTGCCATTCGGCATGGTTCAACTTGGTCCGACGTCAATTCCGCAGACGTGGGATTGGGTATCAGGATACCATGACAGCGACTCCACCGTGATTGGATTTTCACACACCCACCTTGAAGGAACCGGTATCGGCGATTTGTTCGATGTCACTGTGATGCCTGTTATGGGCGAAGTTGAGTATGCCCGTGGAACTGAGGATAATCCTTTGTCGGGGCTATGGAGCTATGCCGACCGTAGCAATCAGGTGTCCTCGCCCGGATACTACTCTGTTCCACTGACCCGTTACGGTATCTTGGCCGAACTTACCGCCACAAATCGCGTGGGCGTTCACCGCTACACTTTCCCAAAAGGGAAAGATGCCGCTATTGTAATTGACCTTGAGAACGGCGGGTGCTGGGATAAGCCCACGGATACAGAGATGAAGGCTGTGGGTAAAAACAGAATTGTTGGTTATCGTTATTCCACCGGTTGGGCTAAAAATCAGCGCGTTTATTTTGTGGCTGAGTTTTCCAAACCGTTCAAGTCGTTTGAACTCAAAGGGAAAGACAATTTGTATGGCCGAGTTAACTTCGGCAAGACCAAGGAGGGCGAGCAGATTTTGATGAAAGTGGCCATTTCGCCTGTGTCAATTGAAGGAGCTGAGGCAAATCTTGTTGCCGAAATGCCCGGTTGGGACTTTGACAAAACCGTTGCCCAAGCATCCAATCAATGGAACAATGAGCTTGGACGCATCAAGGTGCAAACCGACAATCAGGATGACCTTACAAAGTTCTATACAGCCATGTATCATTCCATGATTGTTCCGGCAACATTCTCGGATGTTGACGGTAACTATCGCGGTGCCGATGATAAGGTCTATAACAACCCCGACATGACGGCCTACACAATCTATTCTTTGTGGGACACTTACCGTGCGCAAATGCCGCTGATGAGCATTATCAATCCGGAGCGTAATGCCGACATGATTAACAACATGGTGGCCATTAGCGACGAACAGGGCCGTCTGCCGGTTTGGCATCTGTGGGCCAATGAAACCGACTGTATGGTGGGTAATCCGGGCATTATTCCCGTAGCCGATGCTATTGTTAAAAATCAGCCCGGCATTGACCGTGAAAAAGCTTACAAGGCGTTGCTTAAAACCGCAGCCGACACGGCCCGTGGTGGTTGGATTCGTCAGCAATATGGATTCATTCCATCGGACAAAATGCTTGAAAGCATTGCCTATGACATGGAGTATGCTATTGCCGATGCTGCCGTGGCCCGTGCCGCCGATGCCATGGGCGACACCACAAACGTTCGCATCTTCACTGACCGCAGTCACTCTTATCGTAATTATTTTGACCCCTCGACCGGGTTTATGCGTGGCCGAATGAGCGACGGCTCGTGGCGCACTCCTTTTGACCCCAACTCAACCACGCACCGCGAGGATGACTACTGCGAAGGCAATGCCTGGCAGTACACCTGGCTTGTTCCGCAGGACCTTGACGGGCTTGTGAAACTCTTCGGTTCACGCGAGGCTACCGTTCACCGTCTTGACTCTCTGTTCAGCACCTCGTCCGAGCTCACCGGTGGTAATGCTTCGCCTGACATTACCGGACTTATCGGTCAGTATGCTCACGGCAACGAGCCTTCGCACCACACCATTTACTTCTACACCATGCTTGGTGAGCCAGATAAAGCGGCTGATCGCATCCGTCAGGTGCTTGACGAGTTTTACACCGTTATTCCCGACGGTCTTGCCGGAAATGAGGATGCGGGACAAATGTCGGCTTGGTACATTCTTTCAGCTCTCGGTTTCTATCAGGTTGAGCCTGCAAGTGGTCGCTACTGGTTCGGCTCACCAATCTTTGACGAGGCTGAGGTTGTTGTGCCCGGTGGAAAATTTGTGGTCAAAACTGTGAATAATTCCAAGGACAACCGATACATTCGTGGCGTTAAGCTCAACGGTCAGCCTTACGACAAAATGTTCATCACCCACGATGACATTATGAAAGGTGGCGAACTTGTTTTTGAAATGGGACCTGCCAAATGAAAATTGTCCAATTAATGCTTCTACTCCTGCCGGGCCTCGCATTTGCTGCGGGTGCCCGGCAGCTTGGTAATGAATACCGGCTGAAGCGCGTCATTGAAATTCCAGGACGTCAAGGAGTGGCGTGCGACGGGAAATATTATTTTGTTTCCGACACAAAGGCGCTCTACAAGCTCGATAAAGACGGAAACGTGGTTCATGTCAATCGGGAGCCTTTTAAGAACCCCGAGGTGGCCAATCATTTCGGTGATATTGACTACCATAATGGCGAAATATATTGTGGACTGGAAAAGTTTGAGTATGGCCGCGGAAAGAACATATCTGTAGCCATTTACGATGCTAACACTCTGCAATGGAAGCGAAATCTCCCATGGTCGCCCGAATCGGGTCAGGTAGAGGTGTCCGGTCTTGCAGTGGACCGTGACCGCAACATGGTGTGGATGTCCGATTGGGTTGACTCCCGTTATGTTTATTGTTACGACCTGTCAACCGGTGCTTATCACACAAAAATGCAATGCCAGCCGGCTCCTTATTGGTGTCAAGGCATCTACATAACCGATGGAAAGATGCTGTTTAGTGCTGACGATGGCGAAGCTCAATATAACATCCCCGACAATCTGTATGTTGTGGAGCTTGATGAAGTCCCGTTTACCGGTCTTGTGGATGGCGAGGAGCCCAAAAAGGACACGCCGTTCAGCGTGGAGATTGATGTGCTTGGCAAGCCGGTGATGCGTAAAGGCAAGGTGGCCGGAGGCGCAATGAAAGGCAAGGTGCGTCATTTTCGTGAAATGGGCGACTTCAAGCGCGCCGGCGAGATAGAGGGGCTTGCCATTGACCCGTCGAACGGGGACTTGCTTGTGGTGAATAATCGCGGAACCAAAATTGTGCTTGGCATGAGCCAAGGGCCACTCACGGACGAGGGCTACGACCGTGAAATCCACGAACTTTACATCTACGAGCGGGTTAACCCATGATTCGTTTCCCTCTAATGCGCCCCTGTATCGGTTGTTTTTATTTATCCTGACAGGAAATTATTGGGGGAAATTAGTTCACTGTGCAATATATTTTGTAATTTTGCTGTTTGAAAAATGAAGCAATAAATGCTTCCCGAATCGTCATGGTTTGAAAAAGCCGGCGGATGCGGAAGCGGTTGCTCCGATTCAAAAAATTGACTAATCATTTCAATTGTTTTCAGCGTGGAACCAAAGTATGTTTTTGTGACTGGAGGAGTTGTGTCCTCATTAGGTAAAGGAATTATTTCGGCGTCTCTTGCCTGCCTGTTGAAGGCGCGTGGTTTCAGAGTTACCATTCAGAAATTCGACCCTTATATCAACATTGACCCCGGAACGCTGAATCCTTATGAACACGGTGAGTGTTACGTGACAGCCGACGGACGTGAAACCGACCTTGACTTGGGGCATTATGAACGTTTCACCAACGTTGAAACCTCCAAGGCCAACAATGTGACCACCGGCCGTATCTACCAGAGCGTTATCGATAAGGAACGCCGTGGCGATTTTCTTGGCAAAACCGTTCAGATTGTTCCTCACATTACCGATGAGATAAAACGCAACATCAAACATCTTGGCAACACGGGCAACTACGATTTCATTATAACCGAAATAGGTGGCACCGTTGGCGACATTGAATCGCTGCCGTTCCTGGAGGCAGTTAGGCAGTTGCGGTGGGAGCTTGAGGAAAACAGCCTTTGCATCCATCTCACTTACGTTCCCTTCCTCCATGCTGCCAAGGAGTTGAAAACAAAACCTACGCAACACTCCGTTAAAAAGTTGCAGGAGCTGGGTATTCAGCCGGACATCCTTATATTGCGCACCGAGCATGATATTCCAATGAACATGCGCAAAAAAATTGCCCAATTCTGCAATGTGTCGCCCAATGCAGTGTTTCAGTCCGTTGACCTTCCTTCAATCTATGAAGTCCCAGTGGCCATGCATCACCAGCATCTTGATGAAGTGGTGCTTGAAAAGGTTGGTATTGCCCCTGAAGGGGAACCGCACATGGCTCCATGGTTTGATTTCCTTGACAAGATGCACTCTGCTACTGAAACAGTCACCATTGGACTTGTGGGTAAATATGTGGAACTGCAGGATGCCTATAAGTCAATTAACGAGGCTTTGTTTCAGGCCGCCACTTACAATGACCGGAAACTTGACCTGCGCTACATTCACAGTGAGAAACTTAACTCGGCGAATGTTGATGAAAAGCTTGGCGATCTCGATGGCGTTATAGTAGCACCGGGTTTTGGCCAGCGAGGTATCGACGGTAAATTCTGTGCTCTGAAATGGTGCCGTGAACACAATGTTCCAACGTTTGGCATTTGTCTGGGCATGCAATGCATGGTCATTGAGTTTGCCCGAAACGTACTTGGATTGAACGACGCCAATTCCACCGAAATGGACCCCTCCACTCCGGCCAATGTTATTGACCTGATGGAGGAGCAGAAAAGCATTTCCAATTTGGGTGGAACCATGCGACTCGGTGCCTACGATTGTCATCTTAAGAAGGGCAGTCGCGTTGCCGAAGCATACGGGAAGCTTGACATACGCGAACGCCATCGCCACAGATTTGAATTTAACAACGATTTCCGCAACCGCTTTGAAGAGGCCGGCATGATATGCGTTGGTGAAAATCCCGGTTCACATCTCGTTGAGGTGGTGGAGGTTCCTGAAAAGCGATGGTTCATCGGTACCCAGTATCATCCCGAGTACACTTCAACTGTGCTCTCGCCCAATCCTCTGTTCCTCTCTTTTGTCCGGGCAGCAATTGCTTACGGAAAAGAACGTGGAAAATCTCAAGAATAATTTACAACATTAATAATATAAAATGAATAAGACCAACTTAACAGGCATGTTGCTCATGGCGGCTGTGATTGTGCTGTTCATGTACTTCAACCAGCCTTCTGCTGAGGAACGTGCTGCTATGGCCGAAAAAGCTCGTCAGGAACAATTGCAAGCCGAGCAAACCGATAATAATCCTCAGGCTGTGCTCTCTGATACCATTGTAACTCCTCAGGAGCGTTCAATCATTGCGTCAACCATCAGTGAATTCGGCTCGAAAGACTCAACCGGCCTTTTCACTCTTCAGGCTCCCGGTGTGAAACTCACCATGGCGGCCGATTCCACAATTGGAGGAGATGTGACATTGTCCGGAGGTACAAAGGTGGCAATGAAGAACATTCTTGAGGCCAGCTACGGTTCGCTTCCCCGAGCAAAGGCTGCTGAGGCTTGCCGTGTGTTGCGCAAGGCGATGTCCGATGTTGCCCGTTACAAAGGCTTTGCCGCTCACCTTGGTGGCGATTCCACTACGGTACGCCTTGAAAATGACAATCTCGCACTTGATATTTCCAACAAAGGAGCTGTCATTGCCCGTGCTGCCGTGAAAGGTTACCAACGCTACGATTCCACTGAGGTTGCTCCGATTGAGCCGTTTACGGACGGTTACAGCTTTATCCTTACATCTGCCAGCCAGCGATTTGATACACGCGACTTTTTCTTCACCGTTTCTGAGAAAACCGACTCGGCCGTGACCATGACAATGGCTCTTGGCGATGGCGCTTCATGGGGCATACGCTACACTCTGCCCAAGGAGGGTTATCTCGTTGGAATGGAAATTGTGCAGCAAGGTATGGAGAATGTTATCCCCGCCTCTGTAACCACCATGGAATTTGTTTGGAATCAAACAATGGCCCGAAACGAAGAGGGGCGTATGTTCGAGGAACAAAATTCGGCGCTTTATTATATGAATGTCGGTGGCGATGTGGAGAATCTCAGCGAAACATCCGACGACACGGAAGAAGTTACCCAGCGCGTGAAGTGGATTGGTTACAAGAACCAGTTCTTTTCCACCATTATGGTGCCTCGTGGAAACTTCACCGGGGCTAATTTCGCATCAGTACCGCTGAAGGACGATCCGCGCTATCTCAAGCAATTGTCAACCAGTGCTGAAATGGATTACTCATCAGGACAAGCTTCGCCCGCGGCATTCACAATTTTCATTGGCCCGAACTCCTATCCGCTCCTTTCAGACCTTGAGGACACCGTGGCCCCTGAAGAAAATCTGCATTTCACTAAACTCATCCCGCTGGGATGGAGTCTGTTCCGATGGATTAACACTCTGATTGTGATTCCGGTATTTACATTTCTTGGTCAGTTCATCTCCTCTTATGGCATAATAATTCTCATACTCACGCTTTTCATAAAGCTCATTCTGTTTCCGTTCACCTACAAGAGCTACATGTCCCAGGCCAAAATGCGCGTTCTTGCTCCTGAAATAAAGGAGATCAACGACCGCTTCCCCGGCCAGGAAAATGCCATGAAGCGCCAGCAAGAATCAATGGCACTCTATTCACGTGCCGGGGCATCGCCAATGTCGGGATGTCTGCCTTTGCTTTTGCAAATGCCCATTCTCATTGCAATGTTCAAGTTCTTCCCATCGGCCATTGAATTGCGCGGGCAATCCTTCCTTTGGGTTGCGGATTTGTCGGCTCCCGACTATATTATTTCGCTTCCCTTCGCCATTCCGTTCCTTGGGAACAAGCTTTCGCTCTTCTGCCTGCTCATGACGGTGACCAACATCATTTACACCCGCATTAACATGCAGAATCAGCCCGGAGGCAACAGCATGCCGGGAATGAAGTGGATGATGTACCTGATGCCTGTGATGTTCCTGTTCTTCTTCAACAATTATGCGGCCGGTTTGAGCTACTACTACTTCCTGTCGTTGTTGATAACAATTATTCAGACCTACATATTCCGTCAGGTGGTTAATGAAGACAAGGTGCGCGCCACCATGCGCGAGAATGCCAAGAAGCCTAAAAAGAAAAGCGGTTTCATGGCTCGCCTTGAGGAGGCTCAGCGCAAGCAACAGGCAATGCTCCGTGAACAGGAAAAGCAGCGCAACCGCCGTCAGCATCGGTAAACCATTCTCATTTATCAACCGTTTATACTCTAAATCTTTATATTATGATTTCCAACAAAATTCAAGATGCTCTTAATGAGCAAATCAATGCCGAATTCTGGTCGGGCTATCTTTATCTTTCCATGGCCATGAATTTCGAGGCACAAGGTCGTCAGGGTATTGCCAATTGGTTCCGCATTCAATTCCGTGAAGAGCAGGCTCATGCCGAAATCTTCATCAACTATCTCAATCAGCGCGGTGGCCGTGTAATGCTTAAGCCTATTGCCGAGGTTGAGACAGAGTGGGCAACCCCCCTTGATGCTTTTGAAGCCACTTTGGCTCACGAGCAAAAGGTTACATCTATGATTAATGCACTCTTTGCTCTCGCTGAACAGGAACATGACTATGCGACCCGCGACCGTCTTGCCTGGTTTGTAAGCGAGCAGGTTGAGGAGGAGGATAATGCCCGTCAGCTCATTGACAAGTTCCGCCTTGTTGGCGACAACGGTATGGGACTCTACATGCTTGATCAGGAGTTGGCTTCTCGTACCTACACTGAACCCTCCATTCTTTCCGGAGAATAATTTCTGACGTTCATTCGTTTACATAATAAATGCGGCCGCTCAATGATTGGGCGGCCGCATTTGTTATGTGACTGTAAGCGAGTTAAAACTCGGCGTTATTGGGAGTGCGGGGGAAGGGAATCACGTCGCGGATGTTGGTCATGCCTGTAACGAAAAGCACAAGGCGCTCAAAACCAAGACCGAAACCAGAGTGAGGAACGCTACCGAAGCGGCGGGTGTCGAGATACCACCACATGTCTTTCATTGGTATGTGGCACTCCTCAATGCGGTTGAGCAGTTTGTCATAATCAGCCTCTCGTTCCGAACCACCGATTATTTCACCAATCTGGGGGAAGAGGACGTCCATGGCTCTTACGGTTTTGCCATCTTCGTTCTGCTTCATGTAGAAGGCTTTGATTTCCTTGGGGTAGTCGGTGAGGATAACCGGACGTTTGAAGTGTTGCTCCACAAGGAATCGTTCATGCTCGCTTTGCAGGTCGGCACCCCAATAAACGGGGAATTCGAATTTGTGACCTGACTCCTCGAGAATCTTAACACCTTCAGTATAAGTCAAGCGCACAAACTTTTCTTCAACCACGTGGCGCAGACGATTGATGAGGTCGGCATCGTACATCTTGGCAAGGAATTCAAGGTCGTCCATGCAATGGTCAAGTGCATAGTTGATGCAGTACTTGATGAAGTCCTCGGCCAGGTCCATGTTGTCAGTAATGTCGTAGAAAGCCATTTCCGGTTCAATCATCCAGAACTCCGAGAGGTGGCGGGGAGTGTTGGAGTTTTCGGCGCGGAATGTGGGGCCGAAGGTATAAATTGCACCCAGTGCGGTAGCTCCAAGCTCTCCTTCAAGTTGTCCGCTCACGGTAAGGGCAGTGGGCTTACCGAAGAAGTCGGCCGAGAAATCAACATTGCCATCGTCGGTTTTGGGCAGATTGTTGAGATCTAAGGTGGTAACTTGGAACATTGCTCCGGCGCCCTCGCAGTCGCTTGCTGTGATAAGCGGAGTGTTGAGGTAGAAGAAACCACGTTCGTTAAAGAATTTGTGAACAGCAAAGGCCAAGGTGGAGCGCACGCGAAGTACTGCGCCGAAAGTGTTGGTGCGTGGACGCAAATGGGCTATTTCACGCAAAAATTCAAGTGTGTGACCCTTCTTCTGCAAAGGATATTTTTCGGGGTCGGCCACGCCGAAAACTTCAAATTGCTCGGCTTGAATCTCAACGGTTTGTCCCTTTCCCATCGATTCCACTAATTTACCCTCCACGTGGAGGCTGCAACCGGTGGTGATGTTTTTAAGAGCCTCGTCGTTGAACTTGGTCATGTCGAACACAATTTGGATGTTCTTTATTGTGGAGCCATCGTTGAGCGCCACGAACTGTACGTGTTTGTTGCCGCGGCGGGTACGCACCCAGCCCATCACGCTGACATCCTGTCCAACCAATTCGGGCGAGAATATATCTACAATCTTTGTTCTTTTCATTGGTTCAAATAGAAATGAAATTAAAATTTGTTTTCGTTTACTCGAACGAGCCCATTTTCAGGAAGTTCACTTCATCCTGGGTAAGATAGCGCCAGCGGCCGCGGGGAACATTCTTTTTCGTTAACCCTGCAAAATAAACGCGGTCAAGCTTGGTCACATGATAGCCGAGGCTTTCAAATATGCGGCGCACAATGCGGTTGCGGCCCGAGTGGATTTCAATGCCGGCTTGATTGCGGTCGGTGTCAGTGGCATAGCTGATGGCGTCGGCGTGAATGGGCCCGTCGTCAAGTTCAATGCCGTCGGCAATGCGCTGCATGTCGTCCTCGGAGATGTCCTTGTCAGTCCACACGTGATAGATTTTCTTCTTCACATATTTAGGATGTGTGAGCTTAGAGGCCAGGTCGCCATCGTTGGTGAGCAGCAGAACGCCGGTGGTGTTGCGGTCAAGACGACCTACGGGATAAACGCGTTCATCGCATGCTCCCTTGATGAGGTCCATAACGGTGGTGCGTCCGTTGGGGTCTTCCGAGGTGGTGACGCAATCCTTAGGTTTGTTGAGCAGGATGTAACATTTCTTTTCAAGTACCACGGGGTTGCCATTGTATTCCACAGTATCGGCATGCGATATTTTGGTTCCAAGTTCGGTAACCACATTGCCGTTGACACTCACAAGGCCTTGCTGGATAAATTCATCGGCTTCACGGCGTGAGCAAACACCGGCATTGGCCAGGAATTTGTTGAGACGAATCTGTTCATCCGGCGACGGGATTGATTGTTCGTATTCAATGCGTTTGGGGCGGGGTACGAAGCTTTTTCCACCTTGAGGCATTCCGTACTGGTTTTGGCGCATGTTGCCACCCTGACGGGGACGGTTGTTGTAGCCGCCCTGACGGTTGTTGCGCCCCTGGCTGTTGTAGCCACCCTGACGATTGTTGTTATATCCGCCTTGGCGGTTGTTGTAGCCACCCTGGCGGTTGTTATATCCTCCTTGACGGTTATTGTTGTAACCACCCTGTCGATTGTTATATCCTCCTTGACGGTCCTGATTGTAGCCGCCATCCTGATTATAACCACCCTGGCGGTTGCTGTTGTAGCCACCTTGACGGTTGTTATATCCGCCTTGGCGATTATTGTTGTAGCCACCCTGGCGATTGTTGTTATATCCGCCCTGACGGTTGTAAGAATTATATCCGTTGTTTTGATAGCCCTGATTGTTGCGGCGGTACCCCTGGTTGTAACCGTTCTGCTGATGATAGGAGCCTGTGTGCTGTTCGTCCTGTCCTCCCTCTGAAGGGGTTGAGGTCATGGCCGCGGTATCGGCCGATGTAGCTCCGTCGGGGTCGGCCGAGTTGTAACGGGGACGCTGTTGGTAGCCGTTCTGATTGTAGGATCGGTGATTGCCGCCTCCGTATGGACGTTGCTGTCCGTAATTGTTACGTTGCTGATAGCCCCCTTGATAATCTTGGCGGTAGGGGCGTTGAGGGCGTTCTTCGTTAGTTTCGCCGACTTGTGCGGCATTGTTCTCGGTTTCGGGCGTGGCAGTTCTGATCTGTCCTATACGCGGGCGTTTACTTTTCTTTTCGTTTGAGTCCATAGTCAAGCTTTTAGGAAAGGGGGAAACGTGTTTCCGGTATCAATTAAAAATAAGATGAATAACTTTGCCGGCCTCTCGGCCTTGGCTTTTACAAAAATTATGTTAAGTAATAAGTGAGATTCTGCTTACAATAGTTCGTTAAAAATTTGACTTCAGAAAAATCTGCTGTAAAACATATTA
>JAMPBC010000001.1:678240-691381 GCA_023666905.1 Bacteroides sp.
AGTTCTTACTTCGTGGTGCCACCAGGAATCGAACCGGGGACACAAGGATTTTCAGTCCTTTGCTCTACCAACTGAGCTATGGCACCGTTTGCTTGGGGTGTTTTCCCTTTTGCGATGCAAAGGTAGTGATGTTTTTTGAGTCTGCCAAATTTCAGCGGCGTTTTTTTCAATCTGCAACGAAAATTTTGTAATTGTCATTTTCCGAGAATACGAACCGGGCTCAAAGTCAGCGATGTATCTCTCCTGGGCTTGGTCCGCGACTTTTGCTGAGGTTCTTTGTCAATGCGTGCGGTTATTGTCGGTTTAGCTTTGCCATGGCTATTTCATAGGCGTTGACGGAGGTTATGATTGATGTCAGTGCCGTCAAAATCCAAGCTATCGTTACAGGACTTATCATTGTGCTGGCAGAGAATATGACAGGCTCATTGATGGTCAGGGTTGACAAATAGCCGCCGACCAGGGGGAGGAGTAGGGCGAAAATGGTGCCTACAATAAATCCGCAGATGGCGGCGATTGCCACTGCAAGCTTATTATGTTTTTTCAGCTGAATGTTTTGTTGGCGCACTGCTTCAATCATGTCAAGGTTTTTTTCCAATTTTGAAATGAAGTCTGTTGCTGGCGTCAGTTCGGGATTGTAGTTGCGGAATATTTGTTTTATGTTTTCGTCGTTCATGGCTGAAGTTTCATTTTTGCGAATTTGACATAAGTGCGTGCAGATGGTTGCGCCCTCTGAGCAGATGCTGTTTCACTGCGCTTTGCGATGTCTGTTCGATATCTGCTATCTCTTTTATCGAGTAGCCTTCCATGTAAAAGAGCAGTACTGAGGTGCGTTCTTTGTGCGGAAGTTTGTTCAGGGCGTAATATAGTTCCTGATATTGAAATTGCGAGTCAGTTGATTCGGATGCTGCAATTTCACGTGCGTCATCATAGTTGTTGTATGTTTTTTCGGCACGCTTGTGGTTTATGAACGTTGTGTAGCCTATTTTGAAAATCCAGGATTTGAATTTGTCGGGATTTTTCAATGTTTCCGAGGCTACATAGGCTTTGATGTAGGCTTCCTGTGCAATGTCGTCGGCAAGAGACGTGTCGCCACAGCAAAGAGCCACGAGAAAGCGACGGAATGCCTTCTCGGTGCTCTTGACGTGGTCTATGAACTGCTCGCGTGTCATTGATTACTTCGCATCCGGGTTCGCCAACTCTTTGCGGGTAACGCGGTAAACAATCAGGTAGCTGATGCCGATTGCGAGCGATGCGCCGCCAAAAATCAAGGGGACGCTTACCGGATCGGAGGATATTTCCACGCCGTTCAACCAGGAAACAAGTCCCACAATCATTAAAGCTATTCCGAGAAGCGAGAAAATGCAACCGCGCAAAAGGCGCCCGTTTAGAAGTTCCCGTGCGGTTTTACGAGGCTTTTTCAACGATTCTATGAGTTTGTCGGTGTCAACGTCCTTATTGGCCTCTATGGCTTTTATTATTATTTGAGCGCGTTTGTTTTCACCGTTGACTTTAGCAAGAGATGTGATAAGTACAACCGCAATAGGAAGTACTACGCAAATGAAAATGGGAACTAAGACTGTATTCATAATGCCTGATTTTAAGTGATTGTTATTGATGTTGTTTTTGAGCCGTACTCGTTATTAAGACACGTTTACGAGTTAAAAGGTGACATCGTTATCAAAAAAAATCACTCAAAATCGGGAAAGGCTATATGTGACTGACAGTTTCATCAAGCGGTTTGCGAAGGCCATGGTTTGGAAGAGGAACCGCGTTTTCTGAACCATATCCTAAATCAAGAATCATCAGAATCTCTTCATTTTCAGGCAGCCCGAGCAGTGTGTGCAATTTATCGGGATCAAAGCAATTTACCCAGCATGAGTCCACTCCTGCATCAGCTGCGCCAAGCATGAGATGTGTTGCCACTATAGAGGCATCCTCGATGCCGGAATCGCGGGAGCCGCCCGGATAGTGGTAAACGTTTGTCTTGTCAAATGCCACTACAAGAGCCACGGGAGCCCCGTAACGGCAGGGTGTACATTCGTCGATTTTTGCAAGGGATTCGGATGATGTAGCCACATAGATGTGTTGTTCCTGAAGATTCTTTGCCGTCGGGGCAAGGCGGCCACATTCAAGAATGTCAGTGAGGGTTTCCTGGGATATTTTTTTGTCGCTGAAGCTTTTGCACGAGAATCGTTTATGTGCGAGTTCTTTAAATGTCATAATGATGTTTTGTTATGTTTGTTAGAGGGTCTATTTTGGTCTCGTTCAGTTTTTGAGGAGTTGAGTGATATTGTCAATTTCGTCAATAGCGGTGGGGTCGGGACGCACGGGCACCACTGTGACAAAGTTGCGGTCAAGCCAATATGTATCCGTACTGTCGCTTTTTGGGTCAAGGTCAATATAACGACCGGTGAGCAGGTGGAACGGTTTCCCTTGCGGGTCTTTGTAATCGGCGTATTCTTCGGTCCAATAGCCTTCGCCGGCTCTGACCACTTTCATGCCGTTTGGAACGCATTTTGCAGGTATATTGACGTTCAAGCAGATCCCTTTCGGCAGGCCATTTTTTAGCACAGCTTGGGTTATTTCGGTTACGTAAGGACCACATTGAGTGAAGTCGGCGCTCCATGAATGATGGAGAAGTGAAAATCCAATGGAGGGTATTCCAAGCATGCATCCCTCGAATGCAGCTCCCATTGTCCCCGAATAGACAACGCAGTTTCCGGCATTAGAGCCGTGGTTTATGCCTGAAAGAAGAATGTCCACGTGCCGTCCGGATAGAATTGTGTGCATTGCCAGTTTTACGCAATCAACCGGCGTTCCGTTGACCGAATAGACTTCAGCTCCGTCAATGTCGGACTGGCGAGTGATTCGCAGAGGTGAGTCGACGGTTATGGCGCTGGACTGGCCTGAGCGTGGTGCCGAAGGGGCAACGGCGATTACTTTGCCCAAACGGCTGACTGATTCAATGAGAAATCTTAGACCGGGTGCTTCCACTCCGTCGTCATTGCATATAAAAATTGTGGGTTCTGATGCCATAGAGAAGATTTTATGTTAAATTATATTAAAAATCATATCTTAAAACTATCTATTGATACAAAATGAACTCGTTTTTTGTTTAACCATATAGTAAACATAAATTGAAGTGCTAACAAATTAACATCAAAATTCAAGCCATCCATTATGATTCAACGAATTCAAACATTGTTTCTTTTATTAGGCATTGGACTTGCCATTGCGTTCCTTTTCGTGCCGTTCGGCTACGCTCCCACCGTTGATTTGGAAACCGGAGCAAGTGTGTTCCAGCCCTTCAAGGGCGTTTGTTTTACCGGGCTTTTGGTGCCCACGGTGGTTTCGGTGGTCCTGATGCTCGTGGCCATTTTCATGTTTAAAAATTACGCCGTGCAGAAGTTGCTTACCATCTTGTCAGCCATATCCTTATTGGCTACCATTGGCGTAGTGATATATGCTGTGGTGAGCCCGTATGTCGATACCAATCCCGACGTAACGGTTGCAACCGTGTGGGGTGGGGGAGGACTGTTCCTTGTTGCAGCCCTTATTGCCGTCTTTGCTGCCTATCACTATATTTGCCGCGACCAGCGACTCATTCGCAGCTACGATAGAATTCGCTGATTCGTTAGCGAGAGTAGCTATTCACGATAATATATTCGCTTAACCCTCGACGATACCGACGTGAGAACTTCATAAGGTATCGTGTCGAGGGCTTTTGCCAATTCTTCGACTGCAATGTTGGGGCCGAATATTTCAACACGGTCACCAACCGATGCATCGGCCCCCGTTACGTCAATCATGCAGGCATCCATGCAAATGTTGCCAATTGTGGGACAGCGATGACCGTTAATCAACACTTTCATGTTGCCGTTGCCAAGGTGTCGGTTAATTCCGTCGGCATAGCCAACCGGAATGGTGGCTATGCGAGATGGCTTCTTGAGTACACCTTTGCGTCCGTAACCAATGGTTGTCCCCTCGGGCCAATCTTTTATGGATATAATTGTGGTTGAGAGCGATGAAACTTGCCGGAGGCCGCTTTGGGAGCCATCGTTCATTGTGGGAATGCCGTAAAGGCATATTCCCAGTCGCACAAGGTCATACTGATGTTCGGGGAACCGCGATATGCCGGTAGAGTTCAGGATGTGACGCATAATGTAGTGTCGGAATCCGGATTGGAGCATTGTGGAACATTTGTTGAAAACTTCAAACTGCATCATGGTGTAGTCGTCCTGCAAAGGCTCGTCGGCAACTGCGAGATGACTGAAAACCGAACACGGACGTACCACTTTTTGATGTTTCAAAATGTCAATGAGCGTTGGAATGTCCTTTTCAAGGAATCCCAGACGATGCATTCCAGTGTCAAGCTTAATGTGAATGGGATAGTCGGTGATGCCATACTTTTCGCCTTCGCGAATCAGCTCCTCGAGCACATCGAACGAGAATATTTCAGGCTCCAGATTATAGGCGAACAAGGTCCTGTAATTAACCACCTTTGGATTCAGCACCATGATGGGCATTGTTATTCCGGCGCGTCGCAAGTCAACACCTTCGTCAAGAACGGCCACGGCCAGATATGCCGCCCCCTGGCTTTGAAGGGTCTTGGCAAGTTCGTAGGAACCGGCTCCATATCCTGAAGCCTTAACCATACACACAATGCCGGTTGTAGGGCGAACCATGGAGCGGTAAAGATTGAAATTGTGCACCACTGCATCAAGATTCACTTCAAGGACGGTTTCATGCTGGCGGGATTCAAGCATGTCGGCAATCCGTTCAAAATGGAACGCGGGGGCTCCTTTTATAAGTATCAGTTCATTTTCAAAATCACCCGGCGACACGGAAGTCAAAAACGCTGTGGTGTCGGGAAAAAACATGGCGGAAGAATCAAAATAGCGGGAATTGCGCATAAACTCCTTGCCGATACCAATGAGTCGGTCGATTTTCCGCAGTTTTACAATCTCGGCAACTGTTTGATAGAGCACCGACGGTGGAAGGGTTTCGTGCATCACATCGGAAAGGATGAGGGTTGATGACCTCTCGGCCGTGTGACGACGATGCATGAAGTCCAATGCCGGAGTAAGGGAATGTAAGTCAGAGGTGTAATTGTCGTAGATGAGCATGCAGTTATTCACGCCTTCAATAACATTGATGCGTGTCATAACCGGGGCAAGTTGCGATAATTTAAGACTTATTTCTGCCGCCGGTCGGTTGAGGTAGAGCATGGTTGCCAACACATGGATGGCATTGTGAATTTGAGCTTTGTCAGTGAAAGGAATTGTTACACATTCTTTAAAACCAAGGTAGCAGTAATGAATCACGGTTTCGCTGTCGAGAATGTCCATGCCGGTGATGGCCAGTGTGGCATCGGGGTCTTTGACCGACCATGCAATCTCCGTTTCAGGATTGCAAGTTTTGGTAACGGCATCCCGGATGTATTCATCGTCCTTGCAATAAATTATGCAACGGCAATGGGCAAAAAGCGAAACTTTTTCTTCTGTTTTACGGCGTCGGGAACTGAAGCCGCTGTCATGCTCATTGTCAATATTTGTTATTATACCGATGTCAGGCAGAATTATTGATTCCAAAGCCGACATCTCATTTTGGCGCGACACACCTGCTTCAATAATAGCCAGACCGGTGTTCTGATTCATTTCCCACACCGAAAGCGGCACTCCTATCTGGGAATTGAAGCTGCGGGGCGACCGAACAATGTTAAAATCGTCGCACAAGGCCTGATACAGCCATTCCTTCACTGTCGTTTTTCCTTTTGACCCCGTTATGCCAATCACCGGAATGTCAAACCGCCCCCGGTGATGTCGGGCAAGAGTCTGGAGAGCCTTGGTTACATCCGGCACGATGAAAAAATCGGCATCTCTAACATCCTCCATTTCAGAGGGGACATGGGTAACAACAAATGCTCTCACCCCCATTTCGTAGAGTTGAGCAACATAGCGGTGTCCATCGTTGTTTGATGTTGTTATGGCAAAAAACAATGAGTGGTCGGGGTCGGTCAGCGAGCGACTATCGGTGAGCAGGACTGATAGATTTCGCGATTTTGCCGGTTGAGGCAGATTCAATATGCTGCATATCTCGGATGAGGTGTAAGTCATGACTGATGAAATTTATGGGTTATGAGTGACTGGATTGTTTCAGTCAGTTCAGGATATTTTCTTGAAAGGGAATGCGCTGTGTCAATGGTGTCGGCTATGAAACTTTTCATTGCCTCATTGTTGTCGCTGAGATTACGATGTTCCAATCGGGCGCTCAACTTTCGGGCTTCGCGAGCTGTTTCTTGCGTTTGTTTTGAGAAATAAGACTCTGAAAAAATGTTGTAAATGTAGTTTACAGCCACTTCAGAGGGGTGTTTCATGTCAGCGGCATAAAACCGGTAGTCACGTAAATCGTCCAAAAGAATTTCGTAAGCCGGAAAATAACTGCAAGTCTCGTTTATCTCCTCACACACGCGGTTAACCGCTATGAGCAGTGTGGCTTTTGACAGCTGGTTGCAGTGGAGTCCGTCGGCAGTATGCCGTATAGGGCTGATGGTGAAAACAACCTTTACTGCCGGATTCAACGATTGCAAGCTTCTGACAATCTTTTTAATTTCCGTCACAGCTGTCTCAACCGTAATCATTTTCCGCTCAAACATTGCAGCAGGAAGTTTGTGGCAATTTCCAACTGTCTCGCCGGACGCCTTTAGAGTGTATGTCCAGGCAGTCCCCAGAGTGATAATGGCCACCCGGGCATGAACTAAAAATTCCCGCGAGCGGCGAAGTGCATTGTTGAGATTGTCAACAGTCTGTTTGGCTGTTGATGCCGAGAGTGTGCTGTGGCAAAGTAACGAATGGTAACGCCCCTCGTTGAGAATCAGTTCTTGTTCGGTGAAGAGCTCACCGTTAGAAATGCGGTCCAGCAAAGAGGCCATGCTTTGTGGGTTGTAAATGGTGCCGAACGGGTTTACAAGAGCGGTAAACAGTTCGGCTTGCAGTCTGGAACCAATGTTGTCAGTGAAACAAGAGCCCATGAGCATGACCGGGGTGGCATGTGAAATCATTCCCCTTGCATCAACTGGCTTTATTTCGGTCCGGAATTGCATTGGTCAATACATGTTGTAGTCCACGGAGAGCACGTTAAATTCCGTGCGGCGGTTAATCTGGTCGGCAGCTCCACGGTCAACATCTTCAGGCAACGCAAGGATAAACTCCTCGGTGAGCACGTCGCCCTCTTTGAACTGGGGATATTGGGTGGCATCGCGTTTTGTAACAGTCTTCGGACGCGATTTTCCGAATCCGTGATATTGCAACCGGGCAGCGGGGATTCCAGCTTCAATAAGATAATCAACCACTGACTTGGCGCGGCGGTTGGAGAGGTCTATATTATATTCCTCGGTTCCAACGCGGTCAGTATGTGAGGTCATCTCAATTGTTATGTTCGGGTTGTCGCGGAGCATTTGAACAAGTTGGTCAAGTGCTTCCTTCGATTCCGGACGCAGAGTGGCTTTGTCGAAATCGTAGAAAATGTTTTCCACAATGTTGGGCTTGGAAAGTGAAGCAAGCATAAAGTCTATTTCGTAATCGGCATCGGTCTCGGCGCTGTCAGTGGTGAACTCTTGCCGCGCATTTAAAAATCCTTTGGCACCGGCCATCATAACGTAGCTCACGCCCCGCTGAAGTTTAAAGGTAAATTCGCCCTGCCCTCCGGCAGCGGTGCGTTGCATGGTGCCGTCACTTCCCACAATGCGAATCAAGGCTCCCGGTATGGGCTCTTCGTCATGGTCAGTAACCCAGCCTGTGATGTTGATTTTCAGGTCGGGGAGCTCGAATGAATAAATGTGGTCATATCCTCGGCCATCGCCTCGGTTGGAACTGAAAAAGCCTTCAGGGTGAGAAGATTTTGCAAACGTAATTCCGAAGTCATCGGAAGGAGAATTAATGGGGACACCCATGTTTTTAACATCCCATTTGCCCGAGGGAAGCAGCACGGCTTGAAAAATGTCAAGCCCTCCGAAGCCGGGATGACCATCAGATGCAAAGTACATTATGCTGTCAGTTAGCATGTAAGGAAACTCTTCGTTGCCGGCTGTATTGATTTGGGGACCGAGGTTTTCAAGCGAACCCACACGCTCCTTGAGATTGATTCGCCAAATGTCGCGGCCACCCTCTCCGGGCATATCGCTGGTAAAATAAAGATATTCGCCTGAAGGAGAAACGGCCGGATGTCCGTAGCTTGAAATGGTGTCGGCCGATACCTCGAATTTAACCGGGGCACTCCATTGCGCGTCGCTGCGTTGCGATGTGAAAAGCTCCACACCGGTGTTGGAGTTGGGCGAGCGGCGTGCCTTGGTCAAATACATGGTGTTTCCGTCGGGCGAAAACGAAACAATGCCCTCGTCCATGTCGGAATTCAGTTCACCTTCTGCAGGTTCCGGTCTTAGCCATGCACCTTGCTCATTCTTCTTGGCTAACCATATATCACTTTTTTTCATTCCGGTGATTTCGCTGCGTGCATCGCCTGTGACTTTTTCGTTGGTGGTGGTGAAATAGAGAATTTCATCGTTGATCATTGGCGCAAAATCGGCTCTGCGTGAGTTGAACAGCTTGGCATTTCTTACCACAAACCGGGTAGGGTGATTTTTGGCATCGGCTGCCCAACGGGCACCCTCAAGCCCGGAAACGGCCTCGGCCGATGATGGATTGCGGCTCAGATACTCCTCGTAAGAGCGTATTGCCGACTCATATTTGCCTTCGGCATGTTGCATTTGTGCGAGTCGCAACAAAGCGGTTGAATCCGGGTAGCCATAACGTATGGAATTTTGATAGGCGGCTCCCGCACGGGCCCATTGGTTGAGCATGCGGTGAGCTTCGGCCATTTTAAACGCAACTTCGCCTCGAAGCGGACGGTCCTGCTTCTTGGTGAGCTTATTGTAGATTTTACGATATGTTTTGGAGGCGTCATAGTATTCACCTCTGGCCATTTGCTCATCGGCAGCAGCAAGTTTCGGGCCGCGGCACGATGTGGCTGAACATCCGAGCATAACTGCCATTATAATTGTCAATACAACATTCTTCATAATATACTAACGTGGCATGAGGGGCCAATATTTTTCATTATGCAAAATTAACGAACTTTTCTTATTTATCAAGTGTATAACCAAGGGCAACTTCTGTGAAAATTTGCTTATATTTGCACCAATGATTCATAACCGGATAAAATAATGATTATTGCATCACAAAAACGCAAGGAGAACATTGCTGAGTACATTCTGTACATGTGGCAAATCGAGGACCTGATCAGAGCCAACAATCTTGATCTCGTGCAAATAAAATCGAACGTTATTGATCGTTTTACATCGCTCACTCCTGAACAGCGCAAAGAAATGGAGCAGTGGTATGAGGGGCTTATGCAGATGATGCGCGATGAGAACGTCACTCAATCAGGACATCTTCAAATCAACCGCAACATTGTTTCAGAACTCGCCTCGTTTCACCAACATCTGCTCTCTTGCCCCGGTCACGACGACTACAAAGCGGAGTATTACCGCACGCTTCCTTTCATTGTTGAGTTGAGGGCCAAGGCCGGCGAGAACAAGGCCAGCGAAATTGAAACATGTCTTAACGCACTCTACGGATTGTTGCTTATGCGCTTGAAACAACAGGAAATTACTCCGCAAACCCTTGATGCTCTGAAACAAATTTCCCGATTCATGGCCATGCTTACCCATTATTTCAAGCTGAATGAGCAAAAGCCTCTTGACGGAGAATGAGTTTGGCAAAAAAATTCCACCCCTTGTTGAAACTTTTTGCTGTAATCTGCGTCACATCACATAAAAAACATCACATGAAATCACTTGCCGTCATTGTCACGCTTCTTTGTATTACTTTAACGTCACATGCTTATACATTCAGTGGAGCTGTTGTAAACAGCAGCGGAGAGCCACAGGAATTTGCAACATTCCGCGTCTTTGCCGCCTCCGATACTGTAAAACCTATAGCTTACGGTGTGGCTGATGAATCGGGGCGTTTTTCCGGAACATTGGCCAATGCCGGTAATTATACGGCTAATGTGAGTGTGGTGGGATTGTCTGATGCCGTTAAGAGTTTCCGAGTAGATAACACTTCCCCTAATGCTACATTGGGCAATTTGATTTGCAAGGATGCCGCCAATATATTGGGTGAGGTAACTGTGACCGCAACAAAGCCTTTGGTAACCAAAGAAATTGACCGGATTGGCTATGATGTCAAGGCCGACATTGAAGCCCCAACCTCTAATTTACAGGATGTTCTCCGGAAAGTGCCACTTGTGAGTGTGGATGCCGACGGGACAATCAAAATCAAGGGCTCGTCCAATTTTAAAATCTATAAGAACGGACGGCCAAATAACTCGTTCACCAATAATGCCAAAGAGATTTTCAAGGCCATTCCGGCGTCAATGATCAAGCGCATAGAGGTAATCACCGATCCCGGTGCGAGAGAAGATGCCGAGGGTGTAGGTTCTATTCTAAACATTGTCACCGAGCAAAGTTCGTCGCTCAAAGGGGTGATGGCGAATGTGGGTTTGAATTATGATGTGATGCACAGAACGGTTTCACCGAATCTTTGGGGCTCGGCTCAGATTGACAAGGTTACACTGTCGGCCTATTTCGGTATGAACACTCTCAACAAATGGACAAGCCGGTCAGAGGGCACGGAAGAGGGCGTTTATGGCGACACCGGTAATCGCAGTCTATCCAGTCAGCAAGGATACGGAAAGGGAAATGTCAACTGGTGGGGAATTGACGGAAGCTATGAGCTTGATTCGCTGAATCTGTTCACTCTTGAATTCGGCGGCTACAGCTATAGTGCCAAATCTTATGGAACAGGTTGGAACGCACTTTACGATGCTGCCGGGAAGAACATTTATGAGTACAATACTCTCGTCACCACGGACCCTACGAGTTATCTTGACTTTAACGGCAATTTCAACTACCAGCACTCCACGCATCGCAAGGGCGAAAACTTTACCCTAAGCTACATGATTTCAACCACTCGTCAGCGCACAAATTCACTGACAACTTACTCCGACATGGTTAATATGCCGGTTGATTATAGCGGAATTGTCTCGGACTACAAGTTGAACTTCATGGAGCACACATTTCAGGCCGATTGGACGCGTCCGTTTGGCGAAATACACACTCTTGACCTCGGCCTAAAATACATTTTCCGCGACAACAACAGCCGCACACGGCAGGAATATTCCGGCACAGACCGGGCCCCGGTTACTGATTTCACACACTACACCCATGTGGCTGCGGCGTTTGCCGATTACAGAGTGCGTCTTGGCAGATTCAGTCTGCGTGGCGGTGTCCGGTATGAATTTTCGCGATTGTCGGCTTCGTTCCGCGATTCTTCGCAACCCGACTTCGGTTCAAACCTCAGCGATATTGTTCCGAATGCAGCGGTGTCCTACAACATAAACGATGCGAACACAATAAAGCTCTCGTATGGCACACGTATTAATCGTCCCGGAATCAGCTATCTGAATCCCGCCGTTAATGAAACCCCCTCATCCACTTCGCAGGGTAATCCGGATTTGGGCAGCTCCCGCTATCAAAACATCGATTTCAACTACAGCTTCATTTCTAAGAAAGTTACATTGGACTTTTCAGCCAACTATCAGTTCTCGAACAACGGAATTATTGACGTGAAAAGAGTGATAGGCAACCACACTTACAGCGGCTATGCAAACGACGGGCACGATAAGTTCGGCTCGATGTCACTTTTTGTGCAGTGGATGGCCGGAAAGAAAACCACAATCATGCTTAACGGCACAGCCTCGTATTCACACTATGCAAATCCATCGCTGTCACTTTCCAAAGCCGGATGGAATTACTATGCCTTTTCCCGGTTAACCCAAAAATTGCCTTGGAAAATTACCGGTGCCATAGGATTGTACTACTATTCCGGCTCGGTATCACTTTACAACAGAACGCAAATGTTAGGATTGTCGGCTCTTGGCCAATACATTTCGCTAAACAGGAACTTCCTCAAAGAGGACCGGCTCTCAGTTCGTTTGAGTCTCAACAATCCTGTTTCTCCCAAAAAGGGCAAAACACGCATGCAAACCTTTAACACATCATATCGTTCAACGAGCTATAATTATAGTTTCTACCGTACAACATTCGGTGTCTCTGTCTCTTACCGTTTTGGTAAAATGTCATCATCAGTCAAGAGAACTGTATCAAGAATTAAGAACGATGACCTCGTAGGGCGTAAAAGCGGAGAATCGGGTGGCAATGGAAACGGAAATGCAAACTGAAATTGATAATGCCATTTTGGAGCGCAGATCGGTGCGCACATTTAATAAGGAGCAACTTATCGATGCATCTAAAGTGGGGGAGTTGCAAAAAGCTGTTACAGCAGTCTCATCGCCGTTAGGCGGCCGGTGGAAGATTCAACTGATGGATTGCGGCGAGGATGCTTTGGCAAAATCGCCGTCGACCTACGGCGTTATACGCGGCGCCACTCTCTTTTTGCTTTTGTGGACCGGGTCCGACACCGTCTCGCGCATTTCCGGCGGCTACGCTTTGGAGCAAGTGGTTTTGCGTGCTACACACTTGGGTCTTGGTACGTGTTGGCTTGGAGGAACATTCCGCGCCAAATCCTTTGGTGATGCAAATGTTGAGGGTATGGAACTGACCATTGTCTGCCCGGTTGGTGTGCCTGCGCAGAGGGAGCGCTTGCTTGCTCGTGCGTTCTCGGCCATTGCCGGAAGCTGCAAGCGTAAACCTTTTGACGAGCTCTTTAAATTTGCCAACAGCGTAGCTCGCGAACGGTTTGCTCACCCCCTTGAGATGATGAGGCTTGCGCCTTCATCGGTCAACAGCCAGCCCTGGCGGGCCATTGCTTCTGACAGCGGGGTGGATTTTTATCGTGTTGGCTCCTCAAAGCTTAACGATGTTGACCTTGGCATTGGACTTTGCCACTTTTCTCTAACTTTACCGGAAACACTCAGGCGCGGCCGTTTTGTATCGGCCACGCCCGGTGTGGATGCTCCTAAAAATTGGAAGTACTTTATCTCGTATAAGTTATAAGAGTCTATTTCATTAAGAGCCTGTCCCATAATATATGTTAACGCTGAGGCGGTCAGCCATTGAGCA
>JAMPBC010000001.1:691481-718195 GCA_023666905.1 Bacteroides sp.
GATGGTAAATTTATTGAAAGGATAGGTTCCTATAATCCGAACACTAATCCTGCTACAGTAACTTTGAATTTCGAACGGGCTTTGTATTGGGTTAACGTGGGTGCACAACCCACCGACACAGTTCGCAGCATCCTCTCAAAAGAGGGCGTGCTCCTTATGAAGCACCTCCAGGGAGGCGTTAAGAAAGGCGCCTTTGACGAGGCTGAGGCACAGCGTCGCTTCGAGGCTTGGAAGCAGAAAAAGCAAGCCAGCGTAGACGCCGCCAAGGCATCCATTGCATCGGCAAAGGAACTTGACCTCAAGAAACGTCTTGACGACGAAAAGGCTAAGAACAACGCCAAGGCTGAAGCCGTGGCCAAGAAGAAAGCCGAACTCGCCGCCGCAAAGGCCGAAGCTGAAGCCGCTGCCGCTGCTGAAGCAAACGCCGCTGCCACCGAGGAAGCTCCCGCTGCCGAATAAGCAGCCAAAAACTGACAAAATTCTTATTTTGCACCGTATGACCGGACCCTTTTCAGGGCCCGGCCATTTTTTTGCGCCGAATCTGAGACCATAATGATGAACCCGCACAGGCTCTGACCGAAACGAGTGGTTATGGCTCTGAAACCGGGACGTCAGAGCAACTGTACATAACCGGAACGGATTTTTGTGACATTCTTGTTGCATATTTAATAATTTTGTGTAATTTTGCAACCGAATTACGCATTAACACATTCTTAATGTCAGCAAACATTCATTTAAGGTAAACAAACGATTGTAAAAACTATCACCCGCAAGAAACTATGAAAGCTTCCGAAGTAATGGCCGACCTGCGCCGCCGATTTCCCAACGAACCCGAGTATCTGCAAGCCGTTGAAGAGGTGGTAACCTCGATTGAAGAGGTGTACAACCAATATCCCGAATTCGAACGCTACAACCTCATTGAACGCCTGTGCATACCTGACCGCATTTACTCTTTCAGAGTGTCGTGGGTCGACGACGCCGGCCATGTGCGCAACAACATGGGCTATCGCATCCAGCACTCCAACGCCATTGGTCCATACAAGGGAGGCATCCGTTTCCACTCGTCAGTGAACCAGTCGATTCTCAAATTCCTTGCCTTTGAGCAAACGTTCAAAAACTCGCTCACCACGCTTGCCATGGGCGGCGCCAAAGGAGGCTCGGACTTCTCGCCCCGAGGCAAGAGCGACATGGAGGTGATGCGCTTCTGCCAGGCCTTCATAACCGAGCTGTGGCGCCAGATTGGCCCGGACACCGATGTGCCGGCAGGCGACATAGGCGTTGGCGGACGCGAAGTTGGCTACATGTACGGCATGTACAAGAAATTGGCCCGCGAGTTCAGCGGCACATTCACCGGCAAAGGTCGTGAATTCGGAGGCTCGCCCATACGCCCCGAGGCCACCGGTTACGGCAATGTGTACTTCCTGCAATCCATGCTTGCCACCCGAGGCATTGACCTGAAGGGAAAACGCGTAGCCATCTCAGGGTCGGGCAACGTGGCCACCTACACAGCCGAAAAACTGCTTGAGTCAGGCGCCAAAGTTGTGTCCTTGAGCGACAGCGACGGCACCGTGTACATCCCCGACGGCATGAGCCGCGAGCAGCTTGACTACGTGTTCAAGCTCAAAAACATTTACCGCGGCCGCATAAGCGAGTTCGCCGAAGAATTTGACAACTGCAGCTACCACCCCGGCGAGCGCCCCTGGCACATTGCCAAGTGCGACATAGCCATGCCCTCGGCCACACAGAACGAAATTGACGGCGACGATGCCCGCGCACTGCTTGCAGGAGGATGCATTGCCGTGAGCGAAGGAGCCAACATGCCATCCACACCCGAGGCCATCAAGGAGTTCCTCAACGCCAAGATTCTTTATGCACCGGGCAAGGCGGCCAATGCCGGAGGTGTGTCGGTTTCAGGTCTTGAAATGGCTCAGAACTCGCAGAAGCTATCGTGGAGCGCAGCCGAAGTCGACTCGCGCCTCAAAGAGATAATGAGCGAAATCCACCATCAGTGCGTTCTGTTTGGCAAGGAGCCGGACGGCTACATCAACTACGTGAAGGGCGCCAACGTAGCAGGCTTCATGAAAGTGGCCCGCGCCATGCAGGCCCAAGGCATCCTGTAAAAAAGATATGTAATTTAGTTGTTCCATTCGTTCCATTCGTTCCACTTGTTCCGGGGTGGAACGAATGGAACAGACCTGACTTAATATTCCGAAAAAGGTGTTTTGTAACCTTTTTCGGAATTACTTTTTTCGGAGAAGGTCGTAGGGTTATCAAGCTGTACTGAAAACAGCAGGGGTCTCAATGAGTGGTGGCGGTGGAGTCGTCGGGGGTGGTACGGGCAATTTGGGATCGGACGGCTTGGAGGGTGCGCTCCAGACGTTGCTTTTCAAGCTCCTGGGTTTTGCGGCGGCGAATAAGGTCGGCAGTGGCATAGATGTTGGCCAATCCGCGTGCCTGTGCTTCCGGAAGTGTCATGGTGGCGGAGGAGCGGGAGCCGTTGAACGTGACGCTGACCGGCTGTGAGGGGTTTTCGGCCACAAGCCGGCCAATGGCATCGCATTCGGCCTCAACAAAGGTAATAACATCGGTAGCACCTGAATGGTCGTTGCGCTCACCGTCGGGAGCGACGGCCGGGGAGGTGGCTGAGGAGCCTCCGCAGCTCACGGTGACGGAGGTGGTGCCAAGATGTCTGGGCGAGGTGGCAATGAGGTAGAAACGACCGTCGGGAGCCATGCGTGCATGGAGTCCGGCAGCGGAGGAGACATCGGCATGGCCTTCGGCACGAGGCACGTAGTAGTGCTCAATGGGGTTTGACACCATGGTGAGAAGCGACTGGAGCGAGTCGAGGCGCCATGCGTCGACCGCGGCCAGAGAGTCGGCCAGCTCCAGCTGACGGTTGGTTACTTGTTCCAGCAACTGGGGACGCAGATGCATGGCACGGCGACGAACATCCACGGCGGCAGCGTAGGCATGGTCAATGGAGTCAAGCAGCAGCAGGGCTTGTTCATACTGCCCTTGGACTTTGAGGGTTTGGGCTTGTTCTAAAAGGGCTCCGGCGGTTTCGGCCGCTGAATTACCGTCCGAGCAAGCGGTGACGCCAAGGAGCATTGCCAGGGCAAATGATGTGATTGCTATTGGTTTAATTGCTTCGCTGAACATTTTTCACTCCTTTCACTGTTGAGATTTTATTGATTAGTTGCTTGAGAGTTTCGGTGGTGTCTACTCCTACCACGAGATAGCCGTGGAAAAGTCCGTCGTGCGAGTCAATGGAGATGTTTCGTAGCGACACTCCTGACTGCTTGTTGATTATGGATGATATGTTGGTTACGATGCCAATGTCGTCGGTTCCCACCACAGTCAGGGTAGCCACGAACTGTGAGCCGCTCTTGCCCGACCAGCGGGTTGCTATCACGCGATAGGGATAACGCTGTAGAATGTGGGGCGCATTGGGGCAGTCGGTGCGGTGGATTTTGATAACACCCTCGGCCGACACAAATCCAAACACCTTGTCGCCGAAAATGGGGTTACAGCATTTTGAAAAGCGATAGTTCATGCCTTTGACGTTATTGCCAATTATGAGTACATCGCCCGAGGTGGAATCGGAGGCTTCGGATGACTGGGTGGCAATTTCGGAGAGAGTGAACTCTTCGGCCGACACTCGCTCAGGCGCGGGCTCATCGCGGCGGCACTGGGCTTCATATTCGCTCACCACATCATTGACATCGAGCTCGCCGGCGGCAATAGCCTTATAGAAATCAGTCACAGCCTTGAATCCCAAGCGTTTTATCATCTTCATAAGGGTGGGTTCGGCCAGCTCGACCTTGCGGTTTTTGAAGCGGCGCAACAGCATCTCCTTCGCCAGCTCGGCATCGCGGCTGTCGCGCTCCTTCAGAGCCTGGCGAATTTTGTTGCGGGCCTTTGAGGTCACCACCTGGCTGAGCCAATCGAGCTTGGGCATCTGGTTGGGTCCTGTGAGCACTTCCACTGTGTCGCCGCTCTGAAGCTTGTGGTTGATTTTGCGGGTCTTGCCGTTGACCTTCGCACCGGTGCACACGCAACCCAAGTTGGAATGGATGTTGAAAGCAAAGTCAAGCACGGTGGCCCCGAGAGGAAGCTTGTAAAGGTCGCCACGAGGGGTGAACACAAACACCTCCTTGTTATAGAGGTCCATTTTCATGTTCTTCATCAGCTCCATGGGGCCGGAGGAATCGTCCTCCAGAATATCTCGCACATGGTTCATCCAGGTGTCCAAATTGTTCTCGCTCTTTATGCCCTTGTACTTCCAGTGGGCGGCTACGCCGGTCTCGGCAATCTCGTCCATGCGGCGTGAGCGGATCTGAACCTCCACCCACTTGTCGGCGGGGCCGAGCACGGTTATGTGAAGACTCTCGTAGCCGTTCGATTTGGGCACGGAGAGCCAGTCTTTCATTCGGGCGGGGTTGGGCTGGAACATGTCGGTTATCACCGAGAAGGCGAGCCAGCACTCGGCACGCTCGCGCTCCGGGGGCACGTCAAGAATAATGCGAATTGCAAAAAGGTCGTAGATGCCGTCAACGTCGGTGTGTTGCTTCACCATCTTGTTCCAAATGGAGTAGATGGACTTGGTGCGCCCCTTGATGTCAAATTTCAATCCCTGGGCCTCAAGAGCCGCCTTGACGGGGGTAATGAAACGGACCATGTAGTCATCGCGGTCGCGCTTGGTTTCATTGAGTTTGCGGGCAATGCGGGTGAACATCTCGCGGTTGGTGTACTTGAGCGACATATCCTCCAGCTCCCCTTTTATTTTGTATAGGCCAAGGCGATGGGCAAGTTGAGCATATAGATAAGCTCCTTCGCGGGCCACTTCGCGCACGGTGTCTTGATCAGGGTGGTGATTGATGGCTCGCATGAGCACCAGGCGGTCAACAATCATCATAATAATCACGCGTATGTCAGCGGCGAAGGTGAGCATGAGGTTGCGGAAGTTCTCGTTGGCCACGGCGGTGTGACGGCTATAGAGCTCCTGAACCTTTTCCAAGCCCTGCATGAGCAGCAGCACGTCGGGGTCGAGCGACGCAAGTCGGGGATGCGAAGCGGACGCGAGGCGCGAAAGCAACAGGGCGGTGACCATGTTGCGGTCGGCACTCACCTCGGTGCAAAGGGCGGTGGCGGTGGCCAAACTGCGCAACAGCGGGTGGAGACCGAACTTATCGCGGCAGGCAGGACCTTGCTCATCGGCAAGGAAATCCTTTACGAGCGCCAGAAGAGTGCGGGCCGAGGTGCGGTCAAACAAATCGGGAGCTCCGGCGCGGAAAGCGCGATAGAGCGTCAAAAGCCGTGCAAGTTCAGAAGTGGTGAGGTTTTCCATAACGTCAGTGCATAAATTTCAGCAAAAGTAATCAAAATCCACGAGTTTTTCGTTACCTTTGCATCATGTTTTTCAACAATAGATATATAAGCATTATGTCACGCATACTCACATCGCTCTTCTCGGCCGCCCTGGTGCTCTCATGCTCAGCGGCAGCCACCTCCGGCAACTACGACGTTACAGTGAAATTCACCCCCGACGAGGACGGCCTGCGCCTCTACATGGTGAATTATGACGACGGAGTGAAAATTGACAGTGCCGACGTTGTCGACGGTTCCGCCACCATGAAAGGCGAAATCAGCGCCCCGGTAATGGCTCAGCTGGTGCTTGACGGCAACCGCGCAGGCTCTTTCATTCTGGAGCCGGCATCGACCACCGTGGTTGACACCAACACCCGCAGCATCAACTCCACCGGCGCCCTGAATACCGCCTGGGGCACATTCAGCAACTCACTGCAGGAAATTGTGAAAGGCTACAACAGCATCTACTCCGATGCCAACATGGCCGACGCTGACAAAAAAGCACGCCTGGAGGCTTTGGAAACGCGCTACAACACCCTGACCGACTCAATGTTCAATGCCAACTCAGGCAACATTATAGGCTACCGTCTGTTCCTTGACCGCGCCTATGAACTCACTCCGGCCGAATTTGAGAGCGCCCTGGTGAATAATCCTGAAATGGCCGGCTACACACGCGTGAAAAAGCTGCGCACCTCCAAAGCCAACGAGGCGGCCACCTCGGTAGGCAACAAATTCAAGGACTTCGCCGTGACAAACGACAGCGCCACCCAACGGCTCAGCGACTACGTTGGCCGCGGCAAGTGGACATTGGTCGACTTCTGGGCAAGCTGGTGCGGCCCCTGCATACGTGAAACGGCCACTCTGAAAAAACTCCATTCGAAGTACGCCGATAAAGGACTCGACTTCCTTGGCGTGGCTGTTTGGGACGAGCCTCAGAACACGCTCAAGGCCATCAAGGAGCACGATTTACCGTGGCCCATGATTATCAACGCCCAAACCATTCCCACTGACCTTTACGGCATAGCCGGCATTCCTTGCATAATTCTGTTTGATCCCGAGGGCAACATTGTGAGCCGCGGGAAGCAGGGCCAGGACCTTGTTGACGATGTGGAAAAAGCCATGGAGAGTGCCAATGCCAACAAATGAAATCAATCACATTCACCCGATACAACCCATGATTGAAAAAATTAACCAACTCAAAGCCGAAATTGAAGCCCTGAAGCCTCAGACACTTGCCGAGGTGGAGGAACTTCGCATAAAATACCTAAGCAAAAAAGGAGTCGTAGCTGCACTGTTCAACGACTTCCGCACCGTGCCCGCCGACCAAAAGAAGGCCATGGGTCAGGAGCTGAACCAACTCAAAACGCTTGCCACCGAACGCATAAACGCCTTGCGCGAAGAACTCCAGAATGCTGACTCCACCGGCGCCGATGCATTGATTGACCTCACACGCACTCCGGCATCGCTCCCATTGGGCAGCCGTCACCCGCTGTCCATTGTGCGCGAAGAGATAATTTCAATCTTCTCCCGCTTGGGCTTCTCCGTGGCCGAAGGTCCTGAAATAGAGGACGACTGGCACGTGTTCTCATCGCTGAACTTTGCCGCCGACCACCCTGCGCGCGACATGCAGGACACCTTCTTCATTCAGCGCAACCCCGACGTGTTGCTGCGCACTCACACCTCGTCGGTCCAAAGCCGCGTAATGGAGCACACCCAGCCCCCAATCCGCATAATCTGCCCCGGACGTGTGTATCGCAACGAAGCCATTTCGGCCCGTGCACACTGCTTCTTCCACCAGGTTGAAGCCCTCTACGTGGACCGCAACGTGTCCTTTGCCGATCTCAAGCAAACCCTCCTTTACTTTGCACGCGAAATGTTTGGCTCCGACACCCGGATTCGTCTGCGTCCCAGCTACTTCCCCTTCACTGAACCTTCGGCCGAAATGGACATTTCCTGCAATCTGTGTGGCGGCAAGGGCTGCTCATTCTGCAAGCACACCGGATGGGTGGAAATACTTGGCTGCGGCATGGTTGACCCCAACGTGCTTGAAGCCTGCGGCATCGACTCCAAGCAGTACAGCGGATTCGCTCTTGGCATGGGCGTGGAGCGCATAACCAACCTAAAATATCAGGTGAAGGACCTGCGCATGTTCTCCGAAAACGACCGCCGCTTCCTTCAGGAATTCCAGGGAGCCCACTGACGCCTAAGCGCACGGCTCCCCACATCTCTCCATAGTATAGTCCCGCATTTCAATGACCCTCAAAGAACGATACACTCAGGCTCTGGCATGGTTCAGCGAAGCCATGCCGGTGGCCGAAACTGAGCTGCACTTCTCCAACCCTTTCGAGCTGTTGGTGGCCGTGATTCTGTCGGCCCAATGCACCGACAAACGCATAAATCAGGTAACCCCGGAATTGTTCAGGGCCTTTCCTACCGCAGCCGATATGGCCATTGCCGGAGCCGACGAGATTCTGCCATATATAAAATCAGTATCCTACCCCAACAATAAGGCCCGAGCACTTGCCAAAATGGCTCGCGAACTCACCGAACGTTTTGGAGGAGAGATACCATCGGACATGGATTCGCTTACCTCACTCCCAGGAGTGGGGCGTAAAACCGCCAACGTGGTTTTAGCAGTGGTGTTCGGGCAAGCTACCATGGCCGTGGACACCCACGTGTTCCGTGTGAGTGAACGCATTGGCCTTACACAGGGAAGCAAAACCCCGCTGCAAACCGAGCGCACACTCTTGCGCCACATCCCCGCCGAACTCATTGGCAAGGCCCACCACTGGCTCATTCTCCACGGCCGCTACGTGTGCAAAGCCCGCTCGCCACAGTGCTCCCAGTGCGGACTCACTGCCGTGTGCCGACATTATCAGACCACCGTAGCCAAAAAGCAAAGCTCTGACTCCGAACAGAAATGACCGCCACTGCCGCCATGCATCCTCTGCTGCAGAAAGCCGCCGCTTTAATCAAGCAACACCAGCTGCTACGCCCAGCCGACAAAGTGATTGTGGGACTTAGCGGAGGAGCCGACTCCACCGCCCTATTGGTGGCTCTCAATGCATTGGGCTACGACTGCATTGCCGCACATTGCAACTATCACCTGCGAGGCTCCGAAAGTAACCGCGACCAAGAGCACTCGGCTTCATTGGCAGCCTCAGTCGGAGTCCCCTTCCGAGTGGAGCAATTCAACGTTCAGGCCTACATTTCGGAAGCCTCGCGTCCAATGTCGGTGGAAATGGCTTGCCGCGAACTCCGTTACAACTGGTTCCACAGCCTTGCCCGTGAAACCGGAGCCGCAGCCATAGCCGTGGCCCACAACGCAGGCGACAATGCCGAAACGCTACTCCACAACCTGCTGCGCGGCACCGGGCTGAGCGGTCTGCGAGGCATGAAACCGCGCAACGACCGCAACATCATACGCCCGCTTCTCCGCTGCACCCGTGCTGAAATAGAACAGTTCCTTGCCGCAACGGGTCATGGCCATGTCACCGACTCCACCAACCTGCAGCCTCTTTACACGCGCAACAAAATCCGCCTGCAGGTAATGCCTGAAATGAACAGAGCAGTAGCCGGAGCAGCACAGGGCATTGAGACCACGCTTGAGCAACTGCTTGAAACCGACGTCCTTTACCATACCCTGCTTGATGAAAAATTACGTCATTACGCCACTACTGCTACCACGCCGGTGCCGAACATTGCCCTGAAACGGCTTGCGGATACCGAATCTCAGGCCTCGCTGCTGCTCTTTGAATGGCTGCGTCCGCTGGGAGTGAGCCGCTCAATGGCTAACGACATTGTCCACTCCGCCAACACCTCGGGGCGCACTTTCACCACACCCACAGGTCACACCCTAATAACCCACCGCGGCGAGTTGCGCATAGTTACCCCTGAAGCCGGAAGCGCCACTCCGCCAAGCATTGAGACGCTTTACCGGACTGAGATTCTGCCGGCATCGGAATTCACAAAACCCACATCGCCTCTCACAGCCTGCTTTGATGCGGCAATGTTGCAAGAAGGCAAGCTGAGTGTGCGCACCTGGCAACCGGGCGACCGCATGCACCCCTTCGGCATGAAAGGTTCCCGCAAGCTGAGCGACATTTACAGCGACGCCCACCTGCCCCTCGACGTGAAACACTCGTTGCCACTTCTACTGTGTGGCCAAAAAATAATATGGGCCACCGGGTTGCGAGCATCGGCACACTTCCCGGTAACTGAAAGCACAGAGCAATTTCTGCGTATCACCTACGTTGGTCCACCGCTTTTTTAACACCTTTTTATTGGCTCACACTGGGCAATATCGGTTATTCTGCTTAACTTTGCCCCAAAAGCCACACCTATCACCCGGCACACACCTTACAATCAACAATGAACCGCAAAGGAAAACTCTATTTTCGCTATGGCACCATGGGCTCGGCCAAAACAGCCCTGCTGCTCACCCAAGCCTACAATTTTGAAGAACGTGGACTGCACTACGTGTGCCTCAAGCCCATAATCGACACCCGCGAAACCACCAACGTGATTCGCTCACGCATTGGCATTGAACGCGAATGTAAGTGGATTCAGCCCGACACTGACATCCACGCCCTTGCGCAACAACTCTTTGAGGAATCCATGACGGTGATTGACTGGTTCCTTGTCGACGAGTGTCAGTTCCTTACGGAGAAGCAGGTCGACCAGCTGGCAAGAATTGTGGACGACTTTGGCAGTAACGTGATTTGCTACGGACTGCGCACCGACTTCCAGAGCCGCCTCTTCGAGGGCTCACGGCGCCTATTTGAAATAGCCGACACCATCGACGAAATAAAATCGACCTGCAACTGTGGCCGCAAAACCATTGTGAACGCGCGCATTGACTCCAAAGGCGACTTTGTTGAGGAAGGCGATCAGGTGGAAATTGGCGGCGATGACCGCTACATTGCGGTGTGCCGCAAGTGCTGGCGCAACAAAAAAATTGAACAGGCAACCCGCCACGCACTCCCCTTCCCCGAGCTGAAAACTCACAGCTGAAAAAGCCGCACACCCGAATCCACACCAAGCTGAAAAACCACAGGCTGTGGGTCCGGGCGTTAAACCTTAGTGACGAAAGGTTGTCAAAGATTCATTATGAAACGCTACATCTACATTTTAACGGCTATTACACTGCTCGCTCTGACTGCCATGCAGGCTCAAGCCGTGTCACTGTCAAACGAAGTTTTGAACTACAAAGTGATTTACAAATGGGGGCTGGTGCACAAGCAAGCCGGCACAGCACGTCTGCTGCTAAACCGCTCGGGTAACTTCTACAGCGCCACAGCCTTTGCACGCTCCGACCCCTGGGCCGACAAAATTTATCGCTTGCGCGACACAATGCGCACCACAATGCGCTATGCCGACTTCTCCCCCATAAAATATGAGTACATTGCCCATGAGGACGGAAAATATTCCCACGACATTGTGACTTTCACCCACTCGGGCAACACCGTTACCGGCAACTGTTCGCGCACACGCCGTCCGAAAGGTCAAACCACCGCCACAACCAAAAAAACCACCCTCACGGCCAACGGTATGACCGTGGATATGCTCAGCTCGTTCTACTATCTGCGCTCGCTTGACTTCGAAAACATGAAGCCGGGTGCCCGCAAAAGCATAAACATATTCTCCGGCAAGCGCAAGGAGATACTCACCTTCACCTACTCCGGCACAGAGAAACTGAAGCTCAACGGCACCACCTACAACACTTACAAAGTGACCTTTACGTTTACTTCCGACGGTCGCAAACAATCGTCGGAACCAATTCAGGCGTGGGTATCGACCGATGCCCGCCGCATCCCCCTCAAGCTCATAGGCAAACTAAAAATAGGCCAGGTACAATGTCTTTACGTAAAATAAAAGTCCTCATTACAGGCACAATCACAGCCATGGCAGCAACTACAGCCACAGCAACCGACACTGCTTCTGACCAAACGGTGCGCATAGCTTTCACTACTGACGTTCATGGCAGCTTTTTCCCCACCAACTACACAACCCTGCAACCTGCCCCCGGTAGTCTTGCCAGAGTGAAAACAGCATTGGATTCGTTGCGCCAAATCACCGCCGAAGGTAACTTCCTGCTGCTTGACAACGGCGACATACTGCAAGGACAGCCAACAGCCTACTACTATAACTACATTGATACCACCTCGAACCATTTGGTGTCCGAGATTTACAACTACATGGGCTACGACGCCACCACCATTGGTAACCACGATGTGGAAACCGGCCACAGTGTCTACGACCGCTGGCGCGCGCAAAACCACATGCCCATGCTCGGAGCCAACGTTATTGACACCTCCACCGGCAAGCCTTACCTGCAACCTTACGCCGTGTTCAATCGGGGCGGACTGAAAATAGCCGTGCTCGGACTGCTTACGCCTGCCATCCCCTCGTGGCTTCCGGAAGTGTTATGGAGTGGCCTGCGTTTCGACCCCATGGATGAGACTGCCCGCAAGTGGATTCCCATTATTCAGCAAACCGAACAGCCCGACCTTATCATAGGCCTGTTTCACTCCGGCCACGATGAAACGGTAACCACCGGCAACGTTGTGGAAAACGCCTCGATGCAAGTGGCTCGCGATGTCCCGGGTTTTTCGGCCGTTCTGTTAGGGCATGACCATCAACGCTTCAACCAAACAGTTACAAACGTTGACGGGCAGTCCGTCGTGCTACTTAACCCCGCAAATGCCGCCCGCGCCATAGGCCTGCTGGAAATCACACCCGTGCAGGGTGGTAACCCGCTTGTCAACGCAAAATTAGTTGATGTGACAGCACTGACACCGGACAGCGCATTTCTGGCCCGCTTTGCTCCGCAGCAGCAGCAGGTGCGCACCTTTGTTGAACGCCCCATTGGCGAGGCCTTGGCCCCGCTCTCGGCACGTGATGCCTTCTTTGGTCCCTCGGCTTTTATGACCCTGCTTCACAAATTGCAGCTGCAAATTTCAGGCGCCGACATCTCCTTTGCAGCCCCATTAGCCTTTGATGCCGAAATAAAACAGGGACCGGTTAAAGTGGCCGACATGTTCACCCTCTACAAATATGAGAACATGCTCTACACTCTGCGCCTAACCGGCCGGGAGATAAAAAACTATCTGGAAGAGGCTTACGACCAATGGATTCAAACCGTTAACGCCAACCAGCCTCACATAATCAAATTCGCTGCTGAAAATCCCGGCCCCACCAACAACCGCCTGGCACGGCCTTCGTATAACTTCGACTCGGCCTCCGGCATTGACTACACCGTGAACATTACCAAGCCCCGAGGCGAGCGCATTGAAATCCAGTCGCTTTCCAACGGCAAGCCCTTTGATCCGGAAGCGTCCTACCTTGTGGCCGTCAACTCCTACCGTGCCAACGGAGGAGGCAATCTGCTCAGCAACGGCGCCGGTATTGACCACAGCGAGCTGCCCGGCCGCATTGTGCGTGCAACCGACAAAGATTTGCGCTATTACTTAATAAAAGAGGTGGAAGCCAACCCGGTGATTACTGCCGAAGTGGACCGCAACTGGCGCTTCGTGCCGGCCGATGTTGCCCGAAAAGCCATTGAAACCGACAGCCTGATTCTGTTCTCGCCAAACAGTTCAACAGAGCAGAAATAACTTCCAGGGAGTAAAATTATCCACAGCTGAACCTCTACGGACGCGGCAGGGGCACCATTTTTGACACCAGCCGACGCGTGGCCTTTAGCAGCATCATCACAGCCGACGGCGCTTTAAGCATGATGGGAACCGACAAGTCAATGTCCAATTGCCGCGCACAGCTGCTCACCAACTCGCGTTGGGAATCATTAGCAGCCTCCGAAGCCATGCTCCGCAAAATGGCAGCCAATGCTGCACGTAATCCTTCAACCACCCGCGGCATCAAGGCAAACTGTTCCATAAGGCGCAACCTTACCTCCATGGCCATTTTCTGGCGATTGAAATTATCGGTCATGCTCCAGGAGCTTCCCTGCGCCTTGCGATACACCCCCATTGGACGGCTGAAATAATGCAGATAGCCGTGGGAGGCATAAAGCATGTGAAGTGCATAATCAGGCGACCGGTCCGAGGCAATCCACTCGGGCAAATTCTGCAAATCCACCAGTTCGCGACGATACATAACCGAGAGATTAGTAATGTAGTTGCTCCGGCTCAAATTCTCAATGGTTGTGTGTGTTGGAGTTCCTCCGTTGCTCAAACTCTTCTCGCCCGAAGCCTGATAATAATTCACCACGCGGTGAAACGTTATGGCACAGAGGGGATGAGCCTCCATGTAGGTCGTTTGAATGGCAAGCTTGCGGGGGTGGAACCAATAATCGTCGCTGTCACATACGGCCACGTATCGTCCCCGGCAACGGCTGAAGGCCTCCATGTAGTTGCGCTGCAACCCCAGATTGCACCGGTTGCGCTGCGGCTTGACAAGCCGGGGATAGAGGCTCTGCCAGTGAAGAATGCGTTCCCAGGTGCCGTCGGTGGAGCAATCGTCCTGGACAATAAGTTCCACGGCCCCATCAAGCTTCTGATTGACAACACCCTGGATAGCATCGTCAATATATGGGCGCACATTGAACGCAATCATCACCACGCTCACCAGCGGCTCGCCTGCCTTCAAACTTTTATCATTCATAATGCAAATATAAGCAAAAATGTCCACGGCATTAAAAATAAATGTGTAATTTCGCTGCAGAATAACCAACAGCCAACAGATGTCGAGCCAAGCAAACACCGAAACCGATACCGCCCTGCTGACAGCCCAGTTGCGTGACAAGGCCACTTGTCGCGAGGCGTTTGCACAGGTCATTGCCATGTACAGCGAACCTCTTTACTGGCAAATAAGGCGCATGGTGGAAAATCATGACGACACCAACGACCTGCTTCAGAACACCTTCCTCAAAGCCTGGACCTCAATTGACCAGTTTCGCGGTGAAGCCAAACTCTCCACGTGGCTCTACAAGATTGCCATTAACGAGAGCCTGACCTTCCTTGCCAACAAGCGCAAGCGTGCCAATGTTAGCCTTGACGATGAAGAGTCCATGATTGTGCGCTCAATTGAGGCCGACACATATGTGGATGGCGATGAAATAAAGCTGCACCTGCGCAAAGCCATAGCTTCCCTGCCTGAGAAACAGCGGCTTGTGTTCAACATGCGATATTATGACGAGATGAAATACGAACAGATGTCGGAAATCCTGGGCACCTCCGTGGGAGCTCTAAAGGCCTCCTATCATATAGCTGTGAAAAAAATTGAGCAATATTTTGAGACCCTCGATTAAACCAATCGGAGCCTCCGAAGTCAAACAAATGTAAAAAATCCCTCCCACCTAACAATCAACACAATGAAAGGTCAAGACATACTCTCCTCAATCAACCATGAGTCCGGTATGACGGTTCCCGAAAACTACTTCGAGAACTTCAACCGCCACATGGCCTCGGAGCTGCCCCAAATGCCCTGGGAAAGCGCCGACCCCGTTGTCATGCCCCGCTCATTCTGGCAGAAAGTTCGCCCGTACGTTTACATGGCAGCCATGTTCGCAGGTATCTGGTGCATGATGAAAACCTTTGACTTGATGCACTCGGACTCTCCTCTGCCCGTTGAAAAGAATGCTCAGCTAATGAGCGCAATCAACAACGACGCCTTCTTCAACGACTACTGCACGCCGGCCTTCAGTGAATCGGACGTAATTGACGAGCTTTACAACGAAGGCTTTGACCCCTCAACCATGGATTCACTCTAACCCCACTTTGAACACACTCATGAAGCGAATTGCCACATCATTCCTATGCATGCTCTCTTTGCTGTTTGCACTCCAACTGCAAGCCGCCGGCCCACAAGATGCCTCTCAGCGAAAGCAGTGGTTCAACAACATGGTGCAAACCAAAATTGACTATCTGGCCAAGCAGATGGAACTTACCCCTGACCAGAAAGCCCGCTTCGAAAAACAATATGCCGCCATGTCGGCCGAAACAGCCCGTCTTGCCGGCGACACCCGCAACATGCAGAAAAACGTTGCAAAAAAAGATAATCCCAATGATTTGGAACTGGAAAAGGCAGCCGAAGCCATTGCTGAATTCAAAAGCAAGGAGGGTGCCATTGAAATGAAATATTTCAATCAGTTCAAGACATACCTGACAAAGAAACAGCTCTTCAAGCTGAAAACTGCTGAAAGCAAGTGGATGAAGATGCTGATGAACCACCGAGGCAAAGGGAAAAAATAACCCGCCGCAGCCTCCCGCCCTTTCTTGCCGCAAACAACTTGACCTTTCATAAACATTTTGAGTAGACACACCGTTAATGGTATGTTTACCACTCATACATATCAATACGCCCATGACCTCCAACTCGTTCCGTTCAAGCTTTGCCCTATTTGCAGCCATTGCACTGTGCTTCATGTCATTGTTTCAAACTTCGGCTGCCACACCGGCAGCATCTGCACCTGACTTTGCCTATCCCAAAACCGTGATAGCCAACTCCGACAAAGCTCTGGACATAGCTCTACGCGATGGGAACGAAACGGCAGCCCTGAGAGCTCTCATGGACTATTCGCTGGCTCAGACCAACTCAGGAAGCGAACACACTCCAGCCGTGCTTGAAAAGTTCAACGCCGTGATGCCCAAGCTTCAAACCCCGCAGGCACGAGCATTTGCCAATCTGCTACTTGCCACAATTTACCAGAATCTGTTCAACGCCGATTCCTACACTTACAACAGCCGCAACATTCCGCTCACCCCCCTGTCCGAAAGCTACACCGAGTGGAGCGGCGACCAGTTCCGCAATGTGATTTCCACACTTTGCGCCAAGGCTCTTACCGACCCCTCGGCACTCCAGAACATCAACATTGCCGACTACACTCAGGTGGTTGACATCGCCAGGCCCGACATGGTTTATTTCCCTACACTTTACGACTTTGTGGCTCACCGCTCCATTGCAATTCTGAGCAGTATAGGTCGCTTCTCACCCTGCATGGGACTTGTGTCGCTTTCTCCCAGAGCAATGTTCATCATCACTCCCGGCATTACCGCATCATCTCCTTTCGCCCAGCAGATTCTTGACATTTACGCTTCGCTGCTGCGCTTCCACAGCGGCAAAACCGCCCCGGAAATTTATTGCGACATTCAGCGCATACAGTTCGTTACCTCAAACATTTATCCCAACCTCTCCGACAGGGCCGAGGACACGGCTTTGGAACTATACCGTAACCTTTTCGACGAGCATGCATCAAGCGAATATTCCGGAGATGCCCTCATTGCCATGGGTCCATACCTTACCAACATTGACAGCCGCCACGCCAACAACGTACGCATATATTATAATATGCTCCAGCGCTTTGCCCACAACTTCCGTGGATTCCACCGTTTGGACTGCATAATCGGACTAATAGACGCCATTTCGGCCAAGCGGCTTAGTTTAAATGCACCAGGCGTTGTGGCACCAGGCTGTGATTTCAACGTGAAAGTAAGTTCTACAAACGTTCCGGAATTCAAAGTGAAGGTCTACAACGTGTCCGGTGTGGTAAATAAAAACAGTGGCAGTCTGAAACACTCGTCACTGGCCAAACTTACTCCTATACAGGAGATTGCGGTAAGCCTCAACCGCTTTGTCCCGTTTACAGCCGACACCACGCTAACTTTCTCGCTTCCCGCCTATGGCGTCTATGCCATTGTGCCCGACTTCACCGGCGGCTCCAAGGACCGCTGGATGAGCACGGTGCGCGTAACCAACTTGGGTGCCGGAGCCATATCCTCGCAAGCCGGAACAGAAGCATTTGTCATCGACCCCCTCACCGGTGCTCCTGTTCAGAAAGCCGACATTCTGTTAGGATCGGACAGCAACAACAAATCGGAGAAGCGCATGGGGGCCACCGACTCAAACGGATTCTACACTTTCAGCAATGTTACCAACGGCCATTTCAGACCGGTGAAAGGCAAAGACGTTTGGGCCGACCAATGCTACTTCTACACACCCGGCACTCCGGGCGACAAATGGCAATATCACTCCAACATTTTCACGGACCTGCCCCTGTATCACCCCGGTGACTCGCTGAAATGGTGTGCCACCGTGTACAAATCGCGACCCGGCGAGCGCAAGCTCATGGTGGCCGACTCCGTGCGGGCTATTCTTTACAACACCAACTCCGTTGAGGTTGCTTCGTCAACCCTGTTCACCGACGGCTGGGGACGCATAAACGGCTCCTTTGCCATTCCCAAAGGCGATCTCACCGGCCAATACCGAATTGTGCTCGACACACATGGAAGCCACGCAGGCACACAATGGTTCATGGTGTCGGACTACAAGCTCCCCACTTTCTTCATAACCATGGACAAGGTAGCCACAGGCTTCCCCGAATCGGGCGACGTGACCCTGAGCGGCACCGTGACCACATACTCGGGCATGAACCTTGGCGGAGTCCCGGTGCAGGCAGTGGTGTCCGTTTCGCCATCAAGATGGTGGTGGCGCACAAACATGGTTGACTTCTGCACTTTGCGTGACACCACTGATGCGCAAGGGCGCTTTAAAATGGTACTTTCCAAGGCCATGATTGACAACTCTCCGGCACCTGACGGAATGTTCAACGCCACAGTATCGGCCACATCCGCCTCGGGAGAGTCGCAGCAAACACAATGTAGCTTTACCACAGGCAATGCCTATGCCATAAACACTTCGGTGCCTGATGCCATTGACGTAACCAACCCCGTGACGCTTAAACGCTACTACAAAGTGGAATCAAGCGAAGGAAATGTAATTGATACCCCTCTAAGCTACCGTCTGACCAACAACCGCACTCCACACAACACTATGGATGGAGCGGTAACCGACCGTGAGGACTGGAACTCACTCCCGGCGTCGACCTATACTTTGAAAGTGTTCTCTTCTGCACTTGCTGCCGACACCGCCACTTCAACAGTGGTGATTTACACCCCGCACTCATCAACCTCGCCCGTCGATGCCCCTTTGTGGAGTCCCGTCTCATCACTAAGCGTGGAAAAAGACTCTAAATGCCAGGCGACGGTGTTTGCAGCACACGCCGATACCCACGCACTGCTCATTGGCTATTGCGGCAATAAGGTCACTGAAAAGAAGTGGATAAAACTTAACCGGGGAGCCAACAAAGTAACGCTTCAGCTTCCCAATGGCGAACCACGCGTCACATTCACACTCGGAGCCATACGCAACTTCGCAACCTCAACCTTGCGGTTTGACGTTGCGCTTAAAAATGTGGAAAAGTCATTGACAATAAAGGCTGAATCGTTCCGCAACAAACTCATTCCGGGTCAAGGGGAAACGTGGACCTTCCGCACTCTCAATGCCGACAGCGCCGGCACGGAGAGCGCCATGATTCTGAGCATGTACAACGCTGCTCTTGACGCCATTTGCCCATCATCACGCCAAATCTATTTCAGCCGGACACGTGTTCCCGGAGCATCAATAGAATTCCCCGGGTTCAGCTCACGAGCCTATAACACCATTTACCATAACGAGCGCACACCATCGTGCCCCGAAATTGAAATGCCCTCGTTCCTCACCTACGGTTTGACATTCAGTCCGGTTATCCACATCCGCGGCACACGACTCTATAAAATGGAACGCGCCGAAAGCGCCGTTGGAGCTGCCGATGCCATGACCGAGGAGGTGATGGCTGTCAATGAGATGGCCGACTATGCCGCCCCGATGGCTTCCGCCGAAATGAAAGTAGCGCTGACTGATGCAGGAACCGAAACATCTTCCGAAGCGTCTACGCCCGAACAGACCGAACCAACGTTCAAATATCGTGAATCGGAGAGCACACTTGCCTTCTTTAACCCCATGTTGGCCACCGATGCCAACGGGCGCCTATCATTCTCATTCACCGTGCCCAACGCCAACACGCAATGGAATTTCACCGCATTGGCTTACGACCGCGACCTTTCCGCCGCAGAATTTAATCGCGAAGTTGTGGCAAGCAAACCGCTAATGGTGCAGCCCAACCTGCCGCGCTTCCTGCGCTGGAACGACACCTCAACCATCTCCGCCAGTGTGATGAACAACAGCTCGGAAGCCACCGATGTGGAGGTAACTGTGGAATACTTCAATCCTGCGACCGGCGAGATACTTGCTTCGCCACAAGTTGCCCCGCTGCATCTTGAACCGCAGCAAACGTCGGCAATATCCACCACCTTCACAGCACCTGCCAACCTGGCGCTTGCCGGCTACAGGGTGAAAGTTTCCAACGGCACCTTTGCTGATGGTGAGCAGGCCCTTATCCCCATTCTGGAATCGTCGGCTCCGGTAATTGAATCGGTGCCATTCTACATGGCTCCCGACTCCCTGCATTTCTCCACCCGGCTTCCCGATTATCCCGCCGATGCCACAGTAACGTTGCAGTATTGCGACAACCCGATATGGTTTGTGGTCACCGCTCTGCCGGGTCTGTCGTCCTCCGAAAGCCGCACCGCGCCACAAGCTGCTCAAGCCATTTTCTCGGCCGCCGTGGCCCGCGGAATACTTGACACCTATCCGTTGATAACAGATGCTCTGAAACAGTGGACCGACTCCAATAAATCGGACTCCACCTTAATATCAATGTTACAGTGCAACGCCGACCTCAAAACATTCCTGCTTCAGGCAACTCCTTGGCTCTCTGATGCCTCTTCCGAAACAGAGCGGATGAACCGACTGGCGCTTCTGCTTGACCCCGACAACATCAACCAAGCCATAACCACGTCAGTCACCCTCCTCAAAAAGCTGCAACGCGCAAGCGGCGGATGGGCCTGGGTGGCACAGTATGACAAGGCCTCACAATGGGCAACCGAGCAGTCGCTCCTCACGTTGGGCCATCTCAACCGCCTCGGGTTCCTTCCCCAAAACAAGGAGTTGCGTTCCATGATTGACAAAGCATTGGACTATTGCCAGAAAGAGGTGGAGAAAGACTATGCCCGCAATCCACGGGGAACCTACCCCACGTTTGTCAACATCCTTGACCGCTTCTCCAACTTCAAGCCATCCACAACGGCCACCGGCTTAGTCAACAAATATATCCAGCAGCTCATCAGCGGTTGGAAAAAATCAGCATTGCCACAGAAAGCCAATGCAGCCATTCTGCTTGCCCGCCACGGCTATAAACCTGTTGCCGGGGAGATTCTGAAATCCATTGGCCAATTTGCCGAAACTTCGCCCGAAAGGGGAATGTGGTGGCCACTGCTCGACGACTTTGCTTCGGGCACAATGACCCAGCTCACTCTCACAGCACGAATACTTGAGGCATACCACGAAATCAATCCAACCGGCAAGGAGATTGACCCCATACGCCAATGGCTAATACTGCAGAAAGAAGCCCGCGACTGGGGCTCGGGCACCGCGGCCACCGACGTCGTTGCAGCCGTGTTGCTCACATCGCCCAAGTGGGTTGCAGCATCATCGCTTACAGCTACTGAAATCAAAGTTGGAAACGGCAGCGTGACTCCAACTGCCGCCGAAAGCTTCTCAGGCAATTTCCGCAACAACATCACCCCGCTCCGGCCTTCGGGCAAAATGCTCACAGTGAACCGAACCGACCGGACGCCTGCATGGGGCTCGGTTGTGTCACGCGCCGTGATGCAAATGGACAAGGTCAAAGCCTCAGGTTGCGATGCCATTACCATTGAAAAGCGGCTCTACGTACAGCAGGGCGACAAATGGATTGAAGCCCCGAAAGTGCTTTCCGTGGGCCAAAAGGTGAAGATAGAACTAATTATCCGGGCAGACCGCGCCATGGATTATGTAGCCGTGGCCGACACCCGCGCGGCTTGCTTCGAGCCCGTGGAACAGCTTCCCACACCCGTATGGGCCGAAGGACTGTGCTTCTACCGCGAAAACGGTAATAGCGCCACCAACCTGTTCATATCCACCCTTCCCAAAGGAACTTACCGTCTCAGCTATGAGATGTGGGTGAACAATGCCGGAACCTATGCATCGGGCATTGCAACGGTTCAAAGCCAAAGCGCACCACAGCTCACAGCCCACTCCTCAGGAAGCACAATCAGCGTGAAGTAACGCCGTCCATGGCATCCTTATTTAAAATAAGTCTAAACAAATCCTTGCAGGAGCGAAGAAAAATTCTCATCTTTGCAAAACCAAAATGAAAAGAGAGAGCAAAGGATGAGACTTGATGAACTGGAAGCCGGGCAACGTGGCCGTATAGTTAAGATTGTTGGGCACGGTGCATTCCGCAAGCGCCTGTCGGAAATGGGCTTTGTGAAAGGACGTGACATTGACGTGCTGCTTCACGCACCCATGCGCGACCCTGTGAAATACAGCATTATGGGCTACGAAGTGTCGCTGCGGCGTTCCGAGGCTCACATGATTGAGGTGACCCTTGACACCCCTGCAGAGGCAGAAACAGCTGCGGGGAGCACCTCATCCGAACCCACGGCCAGTAATGACGAAGCAGCTCCTAACGACTACGCGAGCAAGCGCCGGACCATAAACATTGCACTGATAGGCAACCCCAACTGCGGCAAAACTTCCCTGTTCAACATTGCCTCGGGCTCGCACGAACATGTTGGCAACTACAGCGGTGTCACCGTTGATGCCAAGCGCGGCCACTTTGAATACCGTGGCTACCGTTTCAACATTGTCGACTTGCCCGGCACCTACTCGCTCGACTCCTATTCTCCCGAGGAACTATATGTGCGCCGGTATCTGAGTAACGAGACGCCCGACGTGATTGTAAATGTGGTGGTAGCCTCCAACCTCGAACGCAATCTCTTTCTCACCACCGAGCTCATTGACATGGACCGACGCATGGTGATTGCCTTGAACATGTACGACGAGCTTGAGCGCTCCGGCGACAAACTTGACTACAAGTTGCTGGGTGAAATGATCGGTGTGCCAATGGTTCCCACCGTTTCGCGTTCGGGTCATGGCATTGACCATCTGTTCGACACCATTATTGACGTTTACGAGGACCGCCACGAAGCCGTGCGACACGTTCACGTAAACCTTGGTCCGGTTGTCGAAGCCGGTGTTAGCAGGCTCAAGGACATGATTAAACAAACGCCTTCGGTTTCGCCCCAGTTCTCACCACGTTATCTTGCCATTAAACTGCTTGAAGGGGATAGCGAAGCCACCGAGGCAGTGAAATCAAGCCCCGGATTCAAGCAGATAATCGAGGCCCGCAACGTGGAGGATGAAAAAATACAGGCCGCACTCCAGGAGGACCCGGCCACTGCCATAACAGCCCAAAAATATGGATTCATATCAGGAGCCTTGGCCGAAACACTTGTGAAAGGCACGAGCGAAATTGAGAAATCAACCCACATAATCGATGCCTTTGTCACCAATAAACTGTTTGGCTTCCCGATATTTATCGCACTGATGTTTCTCACCTTCTGGGCCACTTTCCAGCTCGGAGCCTACCCCATGGAGTGGATTGAGCAATTTGTGGGCTGGCTTGGAGAGCTCGTGGGCACATACATGCCCGAAGGCTGGCTCAAGGATTTGATTACCAATGGGATTATTGGCGGCGTGGGAGGCGTCATAGTGTTCCTGCCAAACATTTTGATTCTTTACTTCTGCATATCGTTCATGGAAGACTCCGGGTATATGGCCCGCGCAGCCTTCATCATGGACAAAATCATGCACCGTATAGGGCTCCACGGCAAATCGTTCATCCCGCTGGTAATGGGCTTCGGATGCAATGTGCCGGCCATAATGTCGTCGCGCAGCATTGAAAGCCAATCAAGCCGCATAATCACCATCCTGATCAACCCATTCATGTCCTGTTCGGCAAGGCTACCAATCTATGTTCTGCTCATTGGCACCTTTTTCAGTGCCCATGCAGCACTGGTGTTCTTTGCCCTGTATCTCACCGGCATACTCGTAGGTGTTGTCACGGCCCGTATGCTACGCAGGTTTTGGTTCAAGGCCGATGAAACTCCCTTTGTAATGGAACTCCCCCCTTACCGCCTGCCAACCCTCAAGGCCTGTCTACGCCACATGTGGGGCAAAGGAGAGCAATATCTGAAAAAGATGGGAGGCGTGATTTTGGTGGCCAGTATTGTGGTGTGGGCCCTGAATTATTTCCCCATCCACAATGAAAGCGAGCTGGCCGAAACCGAATTGGTCTCCACTGCGGCAACCGATGATTCGGAAATTAATCCCCACACCGACTCCTATCTTCAAATGCTTGGCAAAGCCATAAATCCGGTAATGGAGCCGCTGGGACTGCACTGGCGCGCAACCGTGGCCGCCATTGCAGGTATTCCGGCCAAAGAGATTGTGGTGTCTACCCTCGGAGTGCTTTACGCCGGCGATGAGGAAGCCACCGACGCCACACTGAGCAGCCGCATAACCGCACCCAACCCCGTAACAGGACAGCCCGATTTCACCACTGCTTCAGCTTTGGCATTTATGATTTTCATTCTGCTCTACTGTCCGTGCATGGCCACGATTGTAGCTATTGTAAAGGAAACCGGCAAATGGCAGTATGGAGCATTCTCAGCACTTTACAACACGGCCGTGGCTTGGATAATTGCCTTTGCCGTTTACCATATTGCCCTCCTTTAATTTATCACTCCAAATCAACTACTGTGATTCCGGCGCCGCCAAACCGTACATCCTCATCACGGTAGCGGCTAACGCCCCTCACCGTGTCAAGATACTGGCGTATGCTTTGGCGAAGTGCCCCCGTTCCGGTGCCGTGAAGAATCCTCACGCGCGGAATGTTGAACTGGATGGCATCGTCAATGAAGTATGTTATGGCCTGCACAGCCTCGTCAACTCTCATGCCACGCACATCAATATCCTGCTTGAACCGGAGCTGGCGGGAACGCATGTCGTTAGTTGTGGCGGCGCTTACAAAAGAGGCGTTTTTGCTCGCAGATGGGATTTTTGAAAGCGTGCGGCGCAGTCGCGAAACATCCACAGTGGTTTTAAGCATGCCAAACAACACCGTTGCCTTTTTCCCGTTTATTTCAAGGATTTTACCCGGTTGTCCCTCGCCGTCGAGCTTCACAACATCGCCAACCAAGAGCGGCTCTTCGGCTCTGTTCACACTCTTTTCGTCGCCTCGCTTTACGCCTCGGCGACGGGGAGCCTTTTTCAACGCCTCGGGAACGGCAACGTGATTCTGCTGCAGTCGTGTCTTGTCTGCCTCAAGCTCGCGTCGCAACTCGCGGGTGCGCTCCTTCTCGGCCTGCACCTTGCGTATTTCGTGGATTGTTCGCTCAATCGAAGCATTGGAACCTTCAATTATTTTGCGTGCTTCGTCGCGTGCTTCAGCTATGATTTCACGGCGCTGGCTGCGCAGCTGCTCGGCATCGTTTTCGTAACGCTCCAGCACCTGTTCCACCTTCTTCTCCTTTTGGCGAATTGACAGGCGCTTGTTCTCCCAGTACTTTTTGTCTCGGGCAATATCGAGCAAATATTTGTCCATGTTCACGTAATCGCTGCCAACAATCTGCTCAGCCTCGTCAATGATTTCGCGCGGAAGTCCGGTCTTGCGAGCAATCTCAATGGCAAACGAGCTTCCCGGGTTACCGATTGCAAGCCGGAACAACGGCAGCATTTTTTGGCGGTCGTAAAGCATGGAGCCGTTTATAAGCCCGTCGGTATCCTCGGCAAAATGCTTCAGATTCTGATAGTGAGTGGTGATTACGCCCCACACCTGCTTGTTGTTAAGCTGATGCAGCACAGCCTGGGCAATGGCACCGCCAATTTGAGGCTCGGTGCCTCCGCCAAACTCGTCGATGAGCACCAGTGACGCGCGCCCACCTTTCTGGAGCAGGAACTTCATATTGCGCAGATGCGAACTGTAAGTACTGAGGTCACTCTCTATTGACTGGTCATCGCCTATGTCAATGAATATGTCGCGAAACACTCCGATATGTGAATTTTCATACACCGGGGGCAACATTCCGCATTGTGTCATGTACTGGATGATGCCCACCGTTTTCAAGCACACTGATTTGCCGCCGGCATTCGGGCCGGAAATAACGAGTATGCGGTTTCGGGAGCTCAACGTTATGTCAAGAGGCACAATCTCTTTTCCCTGACGGCTTAGCGACATTAGCAACCCCGGGTGACAGGCATGAAACCATTCCAATTCAGGCTTTCCGCTCAAATGCGGCAAACATCCACCAACATTCTTGGCATAGAGGGCCTTGGCATGAATGTGGTCAAGACTTCCCATAACGTTGCAACTTTCAGCAATTTCCGAAGCATGTGGGCGAAGTTCGTCGGCAAGCAGCGAAAGGATGCGGGCAATTTCCCGGCGCTCCTCAAGCTCCAACTCGCGGATGCGGTTATTGGCCTCAACCACCTCAGCCGGTTCGATAAACACCGTTTTTCCCGAAGCCGACTCATCGTGAACAATACCGGACAGCTTTCGCTTGTTCATGGGAGCCACCGGAAGCACCAGACGGCCATCGCGAACGGCCGGAGAGGCGTCCAAATCAAGTATCCCCTCTTTTTGGGCACGCGAAATCACAGCCCGCATCACCGAATTGACACGTCCACTCATGCGGCTGAGCTCGCTCCGAATCCCTGCAAGTTCGGCCGAAGCATTGTCCTTGACGTTGCCATATTTGTCAAGCACGCGGTCAATGGCAGCTATGCAATTGCCAAAAGTGACCATGTTTGAAACCAGCGAACAAAGCCTGGGATAAGGAGAGCGGAACTCCTCACCGTCAGGCTGGGTTTTTGATTTCATGAAAAATTGCCACACATCGGAAATGGCACATAGTGTGGCACGTAGCTCGACAAGCTCGGCCGGAGCAAGGAAAGCACCGCCCACAGTGAGGGTGCGCAGCTGGCGCGAGACATCGCGCAGTTGCGAAAGTGGAACGTCAGTGTCACCGCTGACAATGACAAGCATCTCGGCCGTGGCTTGCAACACAGGCTCCAGCACGGAAAACTCGGTAATCATTGCCATGTCGGCAACCAGCTGCCTGCCGAGCGGCGAAACACACAGCTCGCTCACAGCCTCACGCACGGAAGTGAAGCCAATTTTTTGTTCTAAGGTTTCAGGATAAATCATTGCAACTGCAAAAATACACAAAAACTTGCTATTTCCGCATGCTTTTCCGCCCCACAGTTGGAAGGAACCCACGGCTCTTTCATTTAAAATTTAAATAAGCATAGAGAGCCCTTACCCGATTCGGCATGAGTCGGGTAAGATTTTATAGCTTATATGTCAGTTGTTTATCTTTAATTTAAAACGATAAAATTTCTTATTTTTGAGATAAAAAACGCGTAGTCCGGTGATGATCGATGAGACATACCTCATAAGTTCAGCCAAGCCCCTGGACTTGTCAGATCGCTTCCTGCGGCGCCCTTTCCATATAACGCGAGTTCGGGATAAGAAACCCACTAAAAAAGTTGAATCGGCAGCCTGAAAA
>JAMPBC010000001.1:718295-720572 GCA_023666905.1 Bacteroides sp.
CTGCTCAATGATAGTCCGCCCCGGCTTTAACATTCCTTATCGAATGGACTCTTAAGCCATATTTATTTTTTAGCCGCAATCCGATAATTTGCAACGGGTTGCGGTTTTTTTTATTGAAAAATCTTGGAATGTGCGAAAGTTTTCTGTAATTTCGCATTAATTTACAGCGTAGTCTGCAATAAGGCAAATCATTATCATTAAAATCAATCATGATGTCGCGGTCGGCTAACATTTTTATTTTGTTACTTGTCATTGGCTTGCTCACATTTAATTTTTCATGTGGCGGCAACAGCTGCGACGATGTAGCTGCAAAAATAGCCGCAAATAAGGAGCTGTCAAGCAGCGACTATGATGTAATTATCGACTATCTTGACCAGTCAATTGGCGAATCGCTTCCAAAACTGCGCGAAGCCCGCACTTACGGCGATTTGGACAGAATTGAAACTGAAATGGAGGAAAAATATCCACACAGCAATCCATTTTACAACGCCATTCTCCATGACTGGAACAAACTCTCCGAAAGTCAACGGAATAAATTCAAACAACTTAAGGATAAAGCAAAAGAAAACACCAATGAATAAATATGCCCTGATTCTAACTTTGGCTGCCATTTGCGCATCACTCACCATGGGATGCTCGAAAACTGCATCGGAAAAAACCGGCGATAACAATGCCGACTCACTGAGCGAAGCATTCAACAACATTGAACATTCGCAACTGATGGCCTGGCGCGCCATGCAAGGCATGCCTATTTACGGCGACGACATTGACTCAATAGTAGCTTATTTCAAAAAGGCCGATGAGTGGACCGCCAAAAACATTGTTTCGGTGCGGACGGTGGCCGATTTCGATTCGCTCGATGCCAGATACGTAAGAGAATTTCCTTACATGGAAGTCTACTCCATGATTCTTGAAAACAATGCCTCGGAAATAACCGACCAACAGATGCAGCAGCTTCAAGCCACGGCGGTGTCCATGGGCGCTAAACTCGACAGCGCCTCACGGGCATTGGGTCTTGACCCGGCCGAAACGGTGCCGGAAGCATTGCAATTCAACTGATAAAACTCTCCAACAGCAAAACCATTCCAACACATAGAAATCCATGAGTGATAAATCACTGACACGCGGAACCAAACTCAACTCTCAAACTGACACCTACACCATTATTGAAGTGATTGGCTCGGGAGGATTCGGCATAACCTACAAAGCTTCGGTGCCCACAAAGATGCGCAACATCATGACCAAAGCTTATGTGGCAATAAAGGAGCATTTTCCAGCCGCTGATTGTGAACGCCAGTCCAACACCTCGTCAATAAGCTACAGCTCCACAGCCCGCAAACGTGTGCTCACATCGCTTAAGGAATTCATAAACGAAGCCAAATGCCTGCAGCAAATCGGTGGCTTGCATCCTAACATTGTGAATGTCAACGAGGTGTTTGAAGCCAACAACACGGCTTACTATGTAATGGAATACATCGAGGGGGAAACGCTTAAGCAGTATGTGAAGAGCCGCGGACCCATCTCGCTCAAGGAAACTCTATCCATAATGATGCCGGTGATTGAAGCTGTGGCAACCCTGCACAAAAACCGTTTCACACATCTGGACATCAAACCATCCAACATAATGCTCGCCACCGACGAGGAGGGAAACCTGCGTCCGGTGCTCATTGACTTCGGCCTTGCCAAACACTACAACCCCGACGGATCGGCAACATCAACAATGATTGCCTCGGGTTTCTCGGAAGGATATGCCCCGGTGGAACAATACTCCGGCATTTCACACTTCTCTCCACAGGTCGACGTTTACTCCCTGGCAGCAACCATTCTGTTCTGCCTCACAGGCAAAACCCCGCCACGCTCGGTGGAACTCACCACCTCTACACTTTACAATGCCATCCCGGCAAACGTTCCTGCCAAATTGAAGCGCTTGTTAATGTTTGCAATGGCATTTCAGGCAACTGACCGTCTGCCAAACGCCAACCAACTGTTCCTTAACTTGCTGCCCATTGCAAAAGAGCAGGGAGCGGAATTCACATTATCAGGAGTGTCAATTTTCAACGGCGGAACCCTGAGCAAGGCCGACAGTGATATTGATGACTCAACCAAATTAGCTGACGATTCCACTCGTTTCGTTGATGAAACCGTGCAGATAACCGCGCCTAAACCTCCAAAAGAGTTTGTAAGCCCGGTTCAACCCGATGACGATGATTTCAAGAAAAAATCCAAATTAAAAAATATCCTTAAGTGGCAACTTATAACGGCTATTTTGTTAGCTTT
>JAMPBC010000001.1:720672-724860 GCA_023666905.1 Bacteroides sp.
CAACTGCACATATATGAACAACAAATCACTCCCGGGTGGCACGCGACTCAATTCCACCACCGACAGCTATACAATTGAAAACGTTATAGGTACCGGCGGATTCGGCATTACCTACAAAGCATATATGCCCACAAAGGTGCGCAACATTGTTACCAAAGCACCTGTGGCAATAAAGGAACATTTTCCCTCGGCCGACTGCGAGCGCGATGCCACCTCCACAATAGTTACATGCAGTTCAATGGCGCGTCAACGCGTAGACAGCTCTCTGAAGGACTTCATTGAAGAGGCGGAGCATCTTCAGCAAATTGCCAACCTCCACCCCAACATTGTGAAGGTTAACGAAGTGTTTCAGGCTAACGGAACCGCTTACTACGTTATGGAGTATCTTGAAGGTGAAACGCTTCGGGATTATGTGCAGTCACACGGAAAACTGACCGTTGAGCAAACTCTTTCAATAATGATGCCGGTGATCGAAGCCGTGGCCACCCTACATCAAAACCGTTTTACCCATCTGGACATAAAGCCTTCCAACATAATGCTCACCACCGACGAGAACGGTAAATTCCGCCCGGTGCTCATTGATTTCGGTTTGGCCCGCCATTACAATTCCGACGGTTCCGCAACCGACACCGTGGCCTCCATGGGATTCTCTGAAGGATATGCTCCGGTGGAACAATACTCCGGCATTACCCGTTTCTCACCCCAGGTTGACGTCTATTCAATTGGAGCCACTCTGCTCTATTGCCTCACCGGCGAACGTCCACCCCGCTCATCGGAAATTAGCATGCAGATGCTTAACAGCATTATACCCGCTTCACTCCCCTCCAAACTCAGAAAGCTGATAATGTATGCCATGGCATATAATCAAATGGACCGCCTGCCCAATGCCGTTCAGCTTTACTCATCATTAAAATCATTTGCAGAGTCGGAGGGTATTGAACTCGTACCATCTAACATCAGCATCTTTGCCCACAACGACATGGACACTACCGTGGCATTTGACAATGATAACAACGATGGCGATACACGAACAAAAAGTCATTACACCGATACGGACAATACCATAACAGCGGCATCGGACAACACTATAATAAGTACTCCCCCCGTTGTCAATTCCGGCGGCGGTGGCGGCAAGAAATCTAACAAAGCAAAAAGAGTATCTTCAAACCGATACAATGCCGGCACTGTGAACAATAACCGCTACGAGCGCCAAATGGCCAAACCGGGTACTCCCGCCTGGATTTGGGTAACTATTGGCGGACTTATGGTGGCTTTGGCCATTGCAGGGGTGCTTGTTTACAAAACCTTGAACAGCGACAACAAACGGCCTGATGATGTTCCGGTTCTTACCGATGACACTAACAGGGATAACAATCAGAATAACAACAGTTACAGTGGCAACACTCCTGCCCCGGCCGAGGAGATAGTTGAAGTCAAAGTAGAGGAAGACACTCCTGCCCGCGTGAAGGACGGCGCTGTCACCCCCGACCTCGGATTCCACACCCTGTCAGGTCCCGTAAAGAGCTGCACCAACCAATGGGGCGCTTATTTGCCCTTTAATGAACGGGGACAGTGGACAGGAAACTATAGTGACAATCTCGGACCGCGCACCTTCAGCCGCGACTCCAACGGACGTATTGTGAGTGAATCGTACAACTCATCGGAATTTGGTCCCGGTACCATATACTATACCTGGGACGGCAACAACATTGTTTCAATGGTAGACGAGAACCGCGACCAAAGCGTTTACTACACATATAACTCCGATGGCTCAATGGCCACCCAGTCGGTTTATAACAAAGGTAAGGTCATTGAATATGACTTCTATGGTGAAAAACGCGACGGACACGGCAACTGGACTTCGCGCAGCTACACACGCAAAACAACCGATGCCAACGGCTCCGTTTCACGCTCCTCGGGAACGCAGAAACGCACCATAAGTTATTATTAAGAGAAGATAAGAGTCCGTTCCTTATTGAATGGACTCTTAAAGTATTTTTACCGATAGCCCCTTGCGGCGTCAGCTCATTGCCAACATGCGTTCAATGGGCTTGCGCGCACGCTCCATGAGCGAAGCATCCACTTTCACTTCCGGCTTCTCATACAAAAGGCATTTATAAAGCTTTTCAAGGGTGTTAAGCTTCATATATGAGCAATCGTTGCATCCGCATGCGGAATCGTCGGGAGGAGCGGGAATAAACAGCTTCTCGGGGCACTTCAATTGCATTTCGTGAAGTATGCCGCTTTCAGTAGCCACAATGAACTCCCGGCAGTCCGACTCCATGGCGTGACGAAGCAGCACGGCTGTGGAACCCACCTTGTCGGCCACAAGCTGGAGCGGTTTCTTACATTCGGGGTGAACCAACACCTGCGCATCGGGATGCTGCTCCTTAAGTTCAAGTATTTTTTCAAGCGAGAAGCGTTCGTGAACATGGCAAGCGCCTTCCCACAGCTCCATTTTGCGTCCGGTGGAAGCGCTTATATATTCGCCGAGATTGCGGTCGGGGCCGAAAATTATTTTTTCATCTTCCGGAAGCGACTGCACAATGCGCAAGGCGTTGCCGGAGGTAACCACAATGTCGGTGAGAGCCTTCACGCGGGCAGTGGTGTTGACATAGCTTATAACCGTGTGGCCGGGGCGTTGATTTATGAAAGCTTCGTAGGCGTCGGCCGGACAGGAATCGGCCAACGAGCAACCGGCCTCCTGATCGGGGATAAGCACTTTTTTGTTAGGACAAAGAATTTTGGCAGTCTCGCCCATGAAGTGGACACCGCACATAACAATGATAGGTTCGCTGAGTTTGGCGGCAATCTGAGCCAAAGCAAGGGAATCGCCAATATAATCGGCAATCTCCTGTATTTCTCCTCTCTGATAATAATGTGCCATGATCACGGCATTCTTCTCCTTTTTCAGTTTAAGAATGGCATCCTTCAGTTCACGGGTGCCAATTGGCGCGCCGCCGCTCACTTTATCCACACTCATATCTTTATATTTTTAAGTTTAAGTTTTAAAATATTTAAATTTAAGTAAGAAGAATAATGGGTGTCAATAGCTGTGATAACTTTTGGCCGGTAAGTTTGATTATTAACTTATTAAACTTAGAACTTTTGGTTATTGAAAGGTTATTGATTCATTATCCGCTAATTTAAAGCACGTTGTTAACTTTATGAACACCGTGTTTATAACCGCAAAGTTAATAACTTTCCTTGAAAATAGAGGTCAATAAGGGTGTAAAAATTATATGAAAACGGGAGCGTAACTTCAATGGCGAATTTCATTGTTGTTCGGCAAAGTTGTTTATACGGCACATCCTTCTAAAAATCCAAATAAAGTTATGGAAATCTTTTTAATTGTTTTGAACCGTTTTCAACACACTTTTGAACACCCCCCTGCCCTGCGCGCCCGGCAGCATGGGTTTTGTTAAATATTATTATTGTGGAGAAATAAGTTTTTGCCATATAATGCGCTATATGAAAAATTATTATTAATTTTGTGTCGGCTAACTCCCTTGAAACGGAATTGCAGCCATAACCAAAGTAAAAACAAACACTTATAACCTCAATTTTTATATCAACCCATTATGACAAAAATCGGTATTAACGGCTTCGGCCGCATCGGACGTTTCGTGTTCCGTGCCTCTACTAAAAGAGATGACATTGAAGTAGTTGCTATCAACGACCTTCTTCCCGTTGACTACATGGCTTACATGCTCAAGTACGATACAATGCACGGTCGCTTCGACGGCACTGTTGACTGCGACGTTGAAAAAGGCCTTCTCATTGTAAATGGCAAGGAAATCCGCGTAACTGCTTGCAAGAACCCCGCTGAAATTGGTTGGGGCGCTGTAGGTGCTGAATATGTTGTTGAGTCAACCGGTCTTTTCCTTACTCAGGAAAAAGCTCAGGCTCACATCGAAGCCGGTGCTAAATATGTTGTTATGTCTGCTCCTTCAAAGGACAGCACTCCCATGTTTGTTTGCGGTGTTAACCACGACAAATATGTTAAGGGTACTCAGTTCGTTTCAAACGCTTCTTGCACCACCAACTGCTTGGCTCCCATCACCAAGGTGCTCAACGACAAGTTCGGCGTTGTTGAAGGCCTCATGACAACCGTTCACTCAACCACCGCTACTCAGAAAACCGTTGACGGTCCTTCAATGAAAGACTGGCGTGGTGGCCGTGCCGCTT
>JAMPBC010000001.1:724960-734503 GCA_023666905.1 Bacteroides sp.
TTCGAGGATATGCGACCCCGGCTTTAACATTCCTTATCGAATGGACTCTTAATTATGTTTACGCTTGCGGCAGTGGTCAAGGAGCGAACACCCTTCGCAGCCGGTAGCGTCATCACAATCCACGCCATGGAACTTGCGGCGAACACGTCCCACAATCCACACGGCACATATAACAAGAAGTACCACCACTGCTGCCCCTTGCAGCAAATCGTTCATATTCATTTGAAAAACCGTTTATATTCGCTTGCAAAGTTGGGTGTTACCTCTCCCCTTTCTATCATTGACTCAATCTGAGTAGGGGAAAACCAGCCGAACCCGTCGATGTCAGGCTCAGTAGTAGAGGGTTGGAATTTGGTCCGTGCTTCGTAGCGGAACACATGAATGAGTTCACGCTCCACTTCGCTCTCAAACACGTAGCAATCAACTTCCTGAGCAACAAAGTCCTTCAGCCCTATCTCCTCGGCAGCCTCGCGCTGCAAAGCTTCCGCAATCGCCTCGCCATAGCTCACATGTCCCCCAACAGCGGTGTCCCACTTGCCCGGCTGAATCTTTTTCAACAGCGAACGTTTCTGCAGCAATAACTTACCTACGTGGTCAAACACATGCAAGTGAACCACCGGATGAAGCAACTTTTCGCCACTGTGGCAGCGGCTGCGCGCAGCGCAACCCGTAACGCGTCCATCCTCGGTTACCAATGGCAACATTTCCTCACTTTGCATAGCTCTTTTTCAATTTGATGTTAAGTTTGGCCGGAGTCAGTTCCGCCGGATAGTCGGCAAATGGTAGGCGGAGCGGGCATCCTTCCTTGTAGCGGCTGCAACCATAGGCGGTGCGCCCTTTTATCAAATGTCCCCGGCCACACTCGGGGCAGCTTATCTGTTCCAGAGTTTTAATGGCTTTTGCTCTTGGCTTGCGCGGTTTCTCTTCAGCATTATTATTCGGGCTCTTCGCTTCGCCGGACTTAGACCTGCCGGAGGGTTCCGGAGTGCCTTCGGTGACTATTTTTCGCATACTGTTGTCGCTAAGCACGTCAATCACAATTTTCCCTATCATCTCCTTAAGCTCGGCAATGAATGCTCGTGAGTCATACTCACCACGCTCAATGCGACGCAACTTGTTCTCCCAAATACCGGTCAGCTTGGCGCTTTTGAGCAAGTCGACGCTTATCAGTCCTATGAGGTCGATTCCTGCACGAGTGGCTTTTATGCTCTTCTTGTCGCGATAAATATATCTGCGGCGGTGTAGGGTCTCGATTATGCCTGCGCGGGTAGAAGGACGGCCGATACCATTCTCCTTCATAGCATCGCGCAGCTCTTCATCGTCAATGGAGTTGCCGGCCGATTCCATGGCCCGCAGCAACGTTCCCTCGGTGTAAAACTTTGGTGGCGTGGTAGCTTTTTTCAAAAGCGAGGGTTTATGTGGGCCCGACTCACCGGTATTGAACTCAGGCATTATGGTTTCCGCCTCTTTATCGTTGCCGTTCTCGTCAGTATCCTTATGTTTGTCAGAAGCATAAATTGCACGCCATCCCGGCTTTACAATGGTGCGTCCGGTGGCTTTGAACTGATATTTATCGACCTCGGCCAGAACGGTGGTGGTGTTGAACTCGCAGTCGGGATAAAACGCTGCAATGAAGCGGCGTGCAATCAGATGATAAAGTTTTTTCTCGTCGCCGGATAAAGTTGTGGGAGACTCACCGGTAGGTATGATGGCGTGGTGGTCGGTCACCTTTGAATTGTCGAACACGCGTTTGGATTTTGGCAGGCTTTTTTCCAACAACGGAGCGGTTAATGCGGCGTATGGGGTCATGCGCCGCAGAATGGACGGCACTTTCGGATAAACATCGTCGGGCAGAAAGGTGGTGTCGACACGTGGATAGGTTGTAACCTTTTTTTCGTATAGCGATTGTATTAGCTTTAGAGTGCCGTCGGCTGTCCAGCCCCACTTTTTGTTACATTCCACCTGCAGCGAGGTGAGGTCAAAGAGTTTGGGGGCCGATTCACGGCCCTTTTTGTTCTGCACGTCGGTAATGGTCAACGGCAAACCCGAAATGGCTTCAAGCACCTGATGCGCTTGTTCCTGAGACTTGTAGCGACCGGCAGTGCTGTTAAAGGTCACATCGCGGTAGTCGGTTTTAATTTCCCAATAATCCTCGGGGCGGAAGTTTTCAATCTCCAGCTGGCGCTTCACCACAAGAGCAAGCGTAGGCGTTTGAACGCGCCCTATAGATAGCACGTTGCCTCCCTGGCCATATTTTATTGAGAACAGGCGGGTGGAGTTTAGACCGAGAAGCCAGTCGCCAATGGCGCGCGACAGTCCTGCGAAGTAAAGATTGTCGTAATTCGACTGCGGAACCAGATTCTTGAAGCCTTCGCGAATAGACTCGTCAGTGAGCGATGAGATCCACAGACGTTTCACCGGACAGCCAACGCGGGCTTTCTGCATTACCCAACGCTGAATCAACTCACCTTCCTGGCCGGCATCGCCGCAGTTAATCACCTCAGTGGCATTCTTAACAAGGCTTTCAATCACGGCAAACTGCGCCCTAATGCCGGCATCGTCAATAAGTTTAATACCGAAGCGTTCGGGAATCATAGGCAATGAACCGAGCGACCAGCGACGCCACAGGTCAGTGTAGTCAGCCGGCTCCTTAAGAGTGCACAAGTGCCCGTAGGTCCAGGTCACCGCATAGCCGTTTCCTTCAAAAAAACCTTTATGCTGCTCCCGTGCCCCCAACAGGGCAGCTATGTCTTTGGCCACACTGGGCTTTTCCGTGATGCAAACTTTCACTCCTCAGCAGGACTCATTTGGTTAAAATCACAGCATTGGAGCTCTCACCTTTGGGCCCTTGAGCCTTGAGAGTGAATCGATTGACCTCTGTCATGGCAGGAAAATCAATCTCCACTTCAATTTTGCCGGAGTCCTCCCATTGAAACCAACGCTTAAAGTCAACTCCCTCAATGTCAGTGGCCTCGAATTGCTTGCCTGTGGGGGTGACCAGAACAAGACGGTCAATGCGGTTTGAAGTGTGGGGACGTCCATTGAGGGTACCGTACACACGTGTCAGGTCAGGACGGAAGTCCACGCTGTTAACATTGAACAGTATCATGCCCGAAGAGGGTATGGAGTTGTCCACGCGGTAACCTTCCACCTCCCGCGCCATAGTGGCCGTGGTGGTGGCAATTCCAAGAGCCAGTGCAATCAGTAGTCGTTTCATTGTTCCAAGGTTTTGGCTTCGTTCCAAAGGGCATCCATCTCGCCCGGTGTCATATCTTTCAAATTACGTCCCTGCTCTTTAGCCCGGGCTTCCACATGGTTGAAACGGGAAATAAACTTGCGGTTGGTAAGCTCCAGAGCATCGTCGGGGTTAATGCCGTAGAGCCGGGCAACGTTCACCAGACTGAACATCAGGTCGCCGAGTTCCTGCTCCATGCGCTCACGGTTGCCGTCCTTGAGTTCGGCTTCAAACTCCGAGGCTTCTTCCCTGAACTTGTCCCACACCTGCGCAGGCTCATCCCAGTCAAAGCCCACATTGGCAGCTTTCTCCTGTATGCGGAAAGCCTTGATGAGCGAGGGTAACGATTTTGGAACACCCGAAAGCACGGTTTTGTTGCCCCCTTTTTCCTTTAATTTAATCTGCTCCCAGTTCAATTCCACCTGATGAGGGGTATCGGCTTGAACAGTACCGAACACGTGTGGATGGCGGTAGATGAGCTTCTCGTTAAGGGCATTGGCCACATCGCACACGTCAAAGCTCTCTTTTTCTTCACCTATCTTGCTGTAGAACAGAACATGGAGTAAAACGTCGCCAAGCTCTTTGCGAATATTGGCATTGTCCTCGGCCAGCAGCGCGTCGGCCAGCTCATATACCTCTTCTATCGTGTTAGCCCTAAGCGACCGGTTGGTTTGTTTGCGGTCCCAGGGACACTCAACGCGCAGAATGTCAAGCGTGTCGATCACACGCCCCAAGGCTTCTATTTTTTCCTCTCTTGAATGCATTTGAATCAGTTGTTTTTCACTTTTGAATAGTTTTCCAATCCCGACTGGAGCCACTCAACGAAGCGGTCCACGTTCTCATTATAAGACCGAGGTGGCGCAAGGGGACGGCCGGAATTGTCAAGAATCACATAATAAGGTTGCACCGAGGCGTTGAATTTGCTGCGTTGCAAATAGCCCCATTTGTCGCCCACGGTTTCCAGTATCACCTTACGACCATTTTCGGTAACAGTGAGAGATTCGGGTAACTTGTGCTTATCGTCGACCATCAAGGTTATCATCACAAAGTCGTTGGCTATTAACGAGCTCACGCGCTCAGTATCAAATACGGCTCCCTCCATTTTGCGGCAGTTCACGCACCCGTAGCCGGAGAAGTCAATGAGCACCGGCTTGTGGTTACGAGCTGCAAACTCCATTCCTTTGTCATAATCGTCAAAAGCGGTTGCGCCCTCGTTGCCATAAAGGTTGAAGTCCTGGGTGTAGAGTGGCGGCACAAAGGCACTTACTCCTTTCAGGGGCGCGCCCCACAGTCCCGGTACAAGATACACGGTAAAGCTAAGCGACACTAACGCAAGGAAGAAGCGGCCAACGCCAATGGTTGGTGTTTCGGCATCGTGGCTGAATCGCAGCTTGCCAAGCAGATAGAAGCCAAGCAGAGCAAAAATCACTATCCACAATGACAGGAACACTTCACGGTCAAGCATGCCCCAGCCATAGGCCAAGTCGGCCACCGACAAGAATTTAAGCGACAGTGCCAGCTCCAGAAATCCAAGAACCACCTTTACCGAATTGAGCCATCCACCGGAGCGGGGAAGGTCCTTGAGCAACGAAGGGAATATGGCGCATAGTGTGAAGGGGATGGAGAGCGCCAGAGCGAAAGCGCCCATGCCCACGGCCGGTCCGGCGATACTTCCTTGCGAAGCAGCCTCAACAAGCAGAGTTCCGATTATGGGACCGGTGCATGAAAAGGACACCAGTACAAGAGTGAACGCCATGAAGAAGATGCTGAGCATGCCAGTTGTGCGGTCGGCGTTGGAGTCCATGCGATTGCTCCACGATGCGGGCAGCTTTATTTCAAAAGCGCCGAAAAACGACACCGCAAACACCACCAAAAGCAGGAAAAATATGATGTTGAAGACTGCATTGGTGGCCAACTCGTTGAGTTTGCCGGCTCCAAACAGAGCTGTAACAGCAAGACCAAGCACAAGGAAAATGACAATTATGGCAGCGCCGTAGGTCAATGCATCGGCAATGGCCCTTCGGCGGTTCTGACTTTTTTTAAGAAAGAAGCTCACAGTGAGCGGAATCATAGGCCACACACAGGGGGTGAGCAACGCCACAAGTCCGCCAAGAAATCCCCACACAAATATGTAGAGCCATGAGGCATCCTTAACCTGGGGTACATTGCCGTCATTGCCGACGGCAGCGGTACCAAATTCTACGGGAGCCCACGTGTCGGCAAGTTTCATTTCAGATGTGGAATTGGCAGCCGATGTATCCGTCATTGCCGAATCAGTATCAGTAGCTTCGGAAGTGGCTTCCGGAAGAGTGCCCCAGCTCAGCTCGAACTGCTCGCGGGCAGGTGCAATGCAGGTCTTATCAACAGTGCTACACGCCTGATAGCTCACCTTCACATCCATTGCACACCCTTTGCTCCCCTCATCCAGCTTGAAACGCTGGGTGAAGGTCACGGCTGTGTTCCACCAGCTCAGATCCATTTTAAAAGTAGAGTCATATTCCTTCACAGGATCCGGAGAAGCTGTTAAAGGACCTTGAAGCGTGGCGCCGCGCAGATTGGAAAATTCAATCTGTGTGGCTCGGGGGCCGCCCTCGGGGAGGTCAAGCCCATAGATATGCCACCCATTGTCAATGGAGGCAGTGATGGTTACGGAGCCTTCGGTCGCGGAACTCATGCCTATTTCCCGGCTCCACTTCACCGGGTTGACAATCTGCGCATATAGCTGTCCGGCCGATGCGAGCAACATAAGCAGCACGGCCAGCAACAATTTTAATGGTCGGTTCATTGAAGTCACTTCGTGTTAATAAATTACTTTTTAACAGGTACAGGCTTGGAAATCTTGAACGTGGCCGGAGGCAGACAGGTGGCGTCGTTACACCCCATGTAGGTTACCGTTCCCTCAATGCGTGCATTTTTGGCATCGGTCACTTTGAAACGGCGGCGAAACGTAACGTCGCTACCCCAATAGCTAAGCTTGAGGTTGAACATCTTGTCCTGCTTCACCGTGGGCGCTACGCCGGGGGTGAGGTTGGTAGTAAATTTCACACCGCGGCTCGCACTTAGATCAATCACCGTGGGCTTCGGGCCACCGTTGGGAAGCTCGGTGCCGTAAAGATGCCAGCCGGGAGCCACTATGGCCTTAACAATCACCTCACCCTCAGTGGGTGTAATCATTCTCACGTTAGAGCGCCATTCGATGTTCCGGCTTTGAGACATCGCAACCACGGGAAGCACAAATGCAAGCACCGTAGCTGTCAAGAATATTTTCAAATAAAGTTTCATTGCCTATTGGAATTGGAATTTTAATGCAAAGATAATACCTTAATTCGGTTTATCTCCCCCGCCGAGCCAATAATTTTAAATAATATATGTTAAGAGCCTGCCTCTCATTTCCCGTATTTCCACTTTTCCCGGCTTCCCATTCTACCCACGGTGTAAAAAACAAGGAATTGGCTCATGACACGTGCCCCGCATAGTTAAATAATCAAAAATAGCACACACTTGCGGAGTCTCCCACGCCATTAACAGCATAATAGTTGCCTATAAGTCAACAAAAACAAGCTCAAACGGCAATAATGTTGAAAAAAATTCGTAACTTTGCAAAGATTTTTCATAAAAAACCAACGGAATTTCCTCAAATCTGCAAAATGGGAAAACAAAAAATATTATTCATCTCACAGGAAATAGCCCCTTACTTGCCCGAATCGGCCCTGTCGCTGTTTGGCCGGAAACTGCCCCAGACAACTCAGGAAAACGGCTTCGAGGTGCGCACTTTCATGCCTAAATACGGCTGCATTAACGAACGCCGCAACCAACTCCACGAAGTGATTCGTCTCTCGGGAATGAACGTGATAATTGACGATTCCGACCACCCACTTATTATTAAGGTGGCAACCCTGCAGCCCACCCGCATGCAAGTCTACTTCATTGACAACGACGACTACTTCCACTTCTCGCCCGACAAGCAGTTGGAAACAGTGGCATCGCCCGCAGACAACGACGAACGTCAAATGTTCTTTGTTCGCGGTGTCATTGAAACTGTCAAGAAACTCCGCTGGGAACCCGCCGTTATCCATTGTATGGGATGGATTTCAGCTTTAGTGCCTCTGTATGTAAAGCGCATGTTCCAGGACGACCCCTCGGTGGCAAACGCCAAAGTGGTCTTTGACCTGCGCCCCGAAAAATTCGAAGGTACTTTGGCCGAACGCTTTGCTGAAAAGCTTAAACTTAACCAGTTTTCCGATGCCGACATCAGCGCTTTGGGAAACTCCCCCGTAACCTACGAAGCCCTCACCCGTTTGGCCATTGACTACGCCGACGCCGTGGTGCAAACATCGCCCGACGTTGACCCCGCACTGGTGGATTATGCCCGCGAATCAGGCAAGCCGTTCCTCCCCTACGACAATGCCCTTGAATCGCAGCAGGACATGGCACCCGCCGTGGTGGAATTCTACAAAACCCTTATTGAAGAATAATCCTCGCTCCTTCACACACCTCTCCTACCCTCCCAACACCCTTGCACATCCGGATATGAAAATAACCCGCAGCATAATAATGGCCCTTATGGCAATGTGGCTTTTGGCCGCATGCGATGACAACTCAAGCACCATGGGCAACACCCTCATTGACGAGCAAACCGAAATTGTGGTTGACTCATCGTTCGTTGTCACTACCAAATCGTTCCGCAACACATCCGTGCCTTCTCGCACCACCAACCAGCTTTTGGGAAGCCTCAACGCACGCCAGTTCGGTTCAATCAGCTCCGATTTCGTCACCCAATTCATGCCCGCCGCCCAACTCGACACCACCGGCGTGGCAGTGACCGACATCGACTCCGTGAAACTCTTCCTGAGCTTCACCTCACAGTCGTACACCGGTGACTCGCTCGTACCTATGGGATTCAAAATCTATCCCCTCACACGCCAGCTGCAAACACCTATCTACAGCAACTTCAACCCAACAGATTACTACGACGAAAGCGACTGTTGGACACCCACAACAAAAATCTACACCGCCAATCAGCTTGTATCCGACTCCGTGGCAGGCACATATTACAAAAACGTATCTGTCAAGCTCCCTTTGGAATTTGGCCGCAAAGTTTATAACGAATACATCAACAACCCCTCGGCATTCGCCACCCCCGAAGCATTTGCCCGCTTCTTCCCCGGCATATACGTAAAAAACACGTTTGGCTCCGGACGTATAATAAACTTCTACAACACCAGCATTAACTTCTACTACTCCAAACACGCCACTTACACTGCCTCGGATGCAAGCGTGCGCGACACCGTGTACCACAACGTGAGTACCTACCTTGGAGTATCGCCCGAAGTCATCTCCAACAATATCCTTAACATTAACCTTAGCGCCGACCTAACACAGCGCATTGACCGCGGCGAAACTCTGCTTGTGGCCCCGCTTGGCTACAACGCCTCCCTTACTCTGCCAATAAAACAAATCATTGACCGTTATCGCGCCGACGGAGGTGACCTCTCCGTAATAAACACCCTCACAATGGAAATCCCCGTGGAAGAAATTGCCAACGACTACTCCATTGCTCCCCCGCAGAACGTACTGCTCATTCTGACTAAAAACACCACTAAATTCTTCGCGGAAAATCAGATTAACGACGACAAAACATCCTTTTTGGCCAGCTACGACCCCGTGAACCGTAAATACTACTTTACCGGTCTACGAGGCTACATTATGGAAATGCTTGCCAAAGACAACATCGCAGCCGATGACATGGAATTCAGCCTCATCCCAGTCGACGTCACCACCGAAAACTCGCAAATCGACTACTATTACGGGACAACCACCACATACGTAACCGGCATCCAACCCTACGTGAGCATCCCCACAATGTGCCGTCTGCTCACCGACAAAATAAAATTGCGCTTCACCTATAGCAAACAATCCATAAATAATTTGTAACTTTGCAGCGCTGAAACCGCCACCGGAACGTAGTTCCCCGGCAGCGGCAACCGCAAAGCATCAACAGCCGCAATAGCTCAGTTGGTAGAGCATTTCATTCGTAACGAAAAGGTCGTGGGTTCGAGTCCCACTCGCGGCTCCAAAAGCAAACAAAAATACTGACAACGCTCTTGTCAGTATTTTTTTGTTTCCGCGTTCGGGATTCTGAGGGATGTGAAATGAGTTGTGCAAACCGTGCCTGAATTGTGGAAATTAATATATCATTCAAATATGCTGCCGTGCAATAGTGTGGTAATAGAAATAAATTCAACGAATTTTGGGCACAAGCCGTTGTTACGGTGCATATGTTAAAATGGGTGTATGTGAAATGTTAA
>JAMPBC010000001.1:734603-783406 GCA_023666905.1 Bacteroides sp.
TAAATCTTCGTGTGGAGATAAAAATCCCGGATTGGCGTTATTTCAAGGTGTAAACCCAAGCGTTAGGATTTTGGGCTGCAAACCGGGCATCTGCTGTGCGGAACGCTGACATCTCATTGAAGTCATTTCCTGAGGCGGCATAAACACGGTAGCGGCCGTCGCTTGGCAATATTCTGAGCGGGCAACCGGCTTTGGAATGGAGCTTCACATAGCGTTTGGCTTCTTTGAGGGATTTGGCGGAAGCCACAATTACATAGTAGCGGTCAACACACTCAGTGTCAACAGCGGTCAATGGTTTTGCCGGAACAGTGGCTGTTGCTTCGGCCGGGTCGGGCTGAAAAAGGATTATCTTGCTGTTAGCGAAGCGTGACTCATCAGGAACGGGGAACTCAGCAGCTTCTTCAACGTGCGGGGTTTGAGGTTGCAGTGAAGCGAGGTTGAACCCCGAGGGGTTTATGGGTGTGAGCAGTGTTAGGCAGGCGCCGATTAGAATAGCTGCCGATGCCGCATACTTCAGCACTGACATTGCAACGGTCTTTCCGCGCGATGGTCTTGGGGCCGTGGTGTCGACTTTCAGGATGACAGGTGTTTCAACTTCTGCCATTTCCAAAGGAGCAAGTTCAATGGAGTTCAAGCCTGCAAAGGGTAACTGGGCAATTAGATTGCTTGCAGCCGGGTGGAAATCAATTGTGCCATGGCCGGTGAGGGTCAATTCTCCAATGCGCGCCAATTCAACTGCGCCTTCGTTCTTGAGGCGGCGCTGGATAAGCTCCACTTCCTGCTGAACTGCTCCGCGGGCACATTCATAGCTCACTCCTTCGCGACGGGTGATTGACATAATCAAGGAGCCGTCATCGTGAGTCAGCGCACTGTTGAACCCAAGCTCGCGAGTGGGGGCGGTCATTAGGCAACCGTCATCGTGAATTTGGGCCGGAACGTAGCGGCACACGAAGGCTCCGAGACCTGGCACAAGCACACAGTCTTGAGTGGCAATGAGATACTGAATATGTTGGATAATTGAAATCACGTTTACAAATTTAAGCAATTTTTTTGAATTATCGCTCGCTGACTTCATGAAAATAGGACGGAAATTTCCTCATTCTTTATGAAGCTGATGATTGTCAGCCCGTCGGGAGTGTAGTTGGGTGAGGGGAGTTGCATGAGCTCAGTGAGCAAGTGCTCTCTCTCTGCTGCCGACAGTTTTTGCCCCGTTTTGATTGCAACGCTCTTTGCCATTGACAGTGCAAGTTTGCCAAACCATTTGTCAGTGCCGTTGTCCGGAACATCATTTTGCGTGTCGGAAATTATCTGCATCAATGTTTCCTTTGAGCTGGCCTCTTTAAGTATGGCCGGTTGGGCGATGATGCTCCAGGAGTTGTCGCCGAGAAACGACAACTCAAAGCCGGACTCAGCTAATCGGAGATTCAATTCCTCAAGCACACTGCTTTGTGATGCTGTCAGGTTCAGTACTTCGGGAAACATGATGCGCTGCGAGGGTGTCTGTCCCCCTTTCAGGGAGTCCAAGAATGATTCGTACAGCACCTTCACGTGAGCGCGGTGTTGGTCAATGACCATTACTCCCGATGAGCTTGGCGAGAGTATGTAGTGGTTCTTAAGTTGTATTGTAGCCACCTCCTCAGTTATCTGAGGGGCGCTCTCCATTTCGTTTTCAGGAATCAGGCTTGCCTCAACGCTTTTCACATCGCCCATGAAGCCTTCGTAGAGCTGTTCCCAATTTGAGGTTACACCGGTTGAACGGAGCGAGTTTTTTCCACCGCCGATCCAGGAGTTGTGTGTTGGGTGAGCCGGCTGTTGAAAGGGATTGTAGCTCCGGTCAATTTCAACGGAGTGTGTGCCGTTGGCATTGGGGTTGAACACCGGAATGTCAGGCACGTCCGATGCGTCAAAATCTATTCCCGGCACAGCATTGAATTTCCCCAAAGCCTCCCGCACGGCTGCCGAAAGAATTTGCCAGATGGGGGCTTCGTTCTCGAATTTGATTTCGTTTTTTGTGGGATGGATGTTAACGTCGATGCTCTGGGGGTCAACTGTGAAATTCAGGAAATAGTTAGGTTGATGGTCGGCGGCTATCAATTTCTCAAAGCAGGTCATCACAGCCTTGTGGAAGTAGGGGTGGCGCATGTGCCTTCCGTTCACCATGAAATATTGCAATGCGTTGCGCTTGCGGGCGTTCTCCGGGCGGCTTATGAATCCCTCTATTTTCACAACCGGAGTAGACGTTTTCACAGGCAGAAGTTGTTTATCCAATCCGGCTCCGAATAAATCCAGAATGCGCTGCTTGAACGATGAGCCGATCATGCTGTGCACAGCGGTGTCGTTGTTGATGAACTTGAATTCAAGCGACGGGTTTACAAGCGCAAGGCGCTCAAATTCCCGCAGAATGTTACTGAGTTCAACGGAGTCGCGCTTGAGGAATTTGCGCCGGACCGGGACGTTGAAAAACAGATTTTTCACCATCATGTTTGTTCCGGGGGCACACGCTTCGGGGGCTTGGCTTTCAACTTTCGAGCCGTTAATCAAAATTCTTGTGCCCACAGAGGCACCGTGAAGCATTGTGCGCAAGTCAATTTGGGCAACCGCGGCAATTGAGGCGAGGGCTTCTCCGCGAAACCCCATGGTGTGTAAAGCGAACAAGTCGTCGGCGCGTTCAATTTTAGATGTTGCATGCCGTTCAAAGGCCATGCGGGCATCGGTGTCGCTCATGCCTTTACCATTGTCGACAACCTGAATCAACGTTCTTCCGGCATCCTTTACTATAACCTGAATGGATGTGGCACCGGCGTCCACGGCATTTTCCACCAACTCCTTTATCACCGATGCGGGGCGTTGAATCACCTCACCGGCAGCAATTTGGTTGGCAACGGAATCAGGGAGCAGTCGTATAACGTCGGACATGATCAATGGTTTTGGACTGCAAAGTTACTCAACTCCCGTTAGCAAGGCAAATGGAGTTATTTACCTCACAGCAACGCCATGTTTACAAAGTGTTGATAACTTTCTTCGGTCGCAACAATTGTTGAACTTAAAGACCTGAGTTAGCAAAAATTACTCCAATTTTGTAAAATCAGAGTACTTGACAATGAATTAGAACCCATTTGATAAGGACTGTTAAAGTTGGGGCGGTATATTCCAATTCGTTTCTATTCAATTTCTGCAAGTCTTTCAAATAATATGATATTAGTACAATGCATTATTTACATTTATCTATTGATAAATAGATAAATGTACATCATAAAATGAGTTTAGCTATAATTTTTGGAAGTTTGCGGTACCCTCTGAGGTGGTTCTGTTTATTCTTGAGGGGAGGGGGGTGGCGTCAGGTTGCTCCGTAAGGGGAGCTTTGTCGGGGGTGGAGTCTGGTTTCTCCGGGTGGGATAATTCGCTTTCCGGGGTTGGTGGCAGGGGGAGGGGGATTTTGGCGGAATCGGGTAATGCGGAATCGGGTAAGGGAAGGTTTTCAAGCGGTTCCGGGGCTTTGGGGTTGGGTTGGTTTGCTTCCTTGGCGGTTTTCCGGTCCGGTTCTTTTATGGGGTCGGCATTTTTGAAGAGTTCCACCATTTCTTGCGGTATCACAAACACGTCGCCGGGAGCCAGCGGCCTCAAATCTTCGTACCAATGGAATTTAGGGAGGAAGTAGGAGTTGCGTTTGGCGAGGTAGAGCGGGGTGATTTTGGAGGTTGTTTCCGGCCAATATTTCACGCGTTGAATTTCGTTTTTGTCGAAATAAGCATCCATGTAGCTGCTTTCCACGTAAGCAAATTTGTTGTAAGTGGAATCGGATTCCATGGGGAACATGTTGAGCATCACGTTGCCTTCAACGTAGAGGCGTGTTATTGTTGAGTCGGCAAACCATGCGGTCATGTCGTTACCCGAAATCTGGTTGTAGCAGTCTTCGGCAATGTGTTCGGCAATGAGTCCGGTTTGGGGCAGACGGGCCCAGTCGACTGTTGAATCGGCCAGGTGAACGTTGATGATGTTTCCGAAAATCTGTCGGTTGCTGTTCCACACAATGGGGTGGCGATACATGTACATGATTGAATCGCGCTCGGTGAGGCTGAGAGAGTCGCAAATGGCTTGCACATCAGAGCGGTAAACCCTTACGTTGTTGAACACATTTGTCACCCGGGTGGAGTCGGAGAGGTCGAGATATGCGTTTATGATTCGGCCGTGCAGATAGAGGGTATCGCCTTTGGAGTATTCCTTGGCAAGTGCGTGTCCGGTGACAAAGGCGCTGTCGCGGACTTCATCGTAGAAGCCATAGTTTCCGGAGACTTCGCTGTGGCGGGCCGAGTCAATGAGAATCATGTTTCCGAATGCTTCGCCATATTGCTTGTTACGGTCGTAAAACAGGGTGTCGCCAATAAGGATGTTTCCTTTACGGGTACGCACGGTGGAGCGTGCAAATAGGTCGGCTGTCCCCATGTTTGTGTTGTAAACGCCTCGGGATGTGTAGATTGTTCCGTCGGCATTTATGATTTCGCTGGGGCTGGTGATTTCGGCGATGTGGGTTGCGGTGTTGTAGTTGAGCGATTCGGTGTTTATAATCAGTTTGTCGTTTTTCTGTTGGCTTTCCAGATGAACGTCGTAGTCGAAGTAGGCCTGTTTGGTGCGGGGATGGTATTGTCCTTCCACGGAGGTGAGGACGTTTTGTTTGTCGGTGAGTGTGCCGCCAATGTTGTAATAGCCCATGTCCGAGGCGAGGTCATAATTGAAAATCTCGGTTTCAAGTTTGACATCGCGGTTAATCAGTCGTACCATTTTCCCCGGATCGGCAAACAGAACGGCCATTTGGGTGGGCCCGTCGTAATTGAGTTCGTCGGCGAAAACCGAAAGGGTGTCGCCCTGAAGCATTTTCACATTTCCAAAGGCGTCGAACGAGCTTGTGCGTTCAAAAAAGTAAGCGCTGTCGCAGTACATCCACATTCCGCCTTTGCGGAGCTTGACGTTGCCCACAAGGATTTGCGGACATTGCTCCTTGGGCACACCGGGAATTTCTTCATAGTGAAGCTTGTCGGCATACTCCAGAAAAACCTTGTTGGGCTGGTTGCGGTCGATGGTGGGTAAGATGGGGCGCAGCGGGGCGTGTGGAACGGGAATTTTCCTTTTGGGGGGCTGGGCTGATGTTTTGGATTGTTGCGCAAACAGGAAGAGGGGAGCAAGCAAAACAGCAATGGCGCACATTGCCCATAAGGGTGCGCGCCGTTGAGTGATTTGGTTTGCGTTTAGTTTGCTCATTCTGTTTTTTCGCCGGCCTCGTAGGTGTTTGACGATGCCTGGGCTTTAATCCATCCTTTGTGAATGAAGTCGCAGTTGCGCCAGCCGTCCTCGATTCTCACGTATGTGTCCTTGATTTTTTTATCAAGCCATTCTTTTAAAATTTCCTGTCGGCGAGAATCTTCATACATATCCTTGATTGTCTGGTAATCGTCGGTTATGTTGGCTTTATGTGCGGGAATTCTGTTGGAAAGTTTCACAAGTGCCACCACTTCACGGTTGAGTTTGGGATCAATCATCACGAAGGGCTCTGAGATGTCGCCGGGTTGCATTGTGTTGACCTTTTTGGCTACTTCCTGGGGCAGCTGTGCCATTTCAAAGCGAGGGGTTCCGGTCATTTGGTTTACCATAACGCCGCGGTTGTTTCGGGTGTCCTTGTCCTGCGATACGTACATGGTGGCTTCCTCGAATGTGAATTTCTTTTCGTCGACCATGTCCTTTCTGATGGAATCAAGACGGTTCACGGCTTTGGTGAGGTCATTGTCGGAAACTTTGGGGCGTAGCAGGATGTGGCGGGTGTTAATGCGGTCGCCACGCTTTTCAATGAGCTGGATTATGTGGAAGCCATATTGGCTTTCAACGATTTTGGAAACGCGTTTGGGGTCGTTGAGGTTAAAGGCTACGGCTGCGTATTCGGGGTCAAGATGTCCACGGCCCATGAAGCCGATTTCGCCACCGCGAACAGCACTTTCCTTATCTTCCGAGTAAAGAATGGCGAGTGTGGAAAATTCGCTTTCGCCTTTGTTCACCTTGTCGGCCATGTCGCGCAGGCGGGCTTTCACATCTTCTATTTCCTGACGGGGAATTACCGGGTTCAATGTGAGAATCTGAACCTCAACCTGAGTGGGGACAAAGGGCACACTGTCGGCAGGCAACTTGTCGAAGTATTTTCTGACGTCGGAGGGGGTTGCCTTGACATCTTTTGTGAGCGATTGCTGAACTTGACGCACTTTGTAGGAGTTGCGGACCATGTCCATCATCGATTCACGCATTTCCGGCATTGATTTGCGGAAGTATTGCTCCATTTTCTCCTTTGACCCGAGCTGGGTTATGTAGAAATTCAAACGGGCGTCAACTTCGGCCACAACAGAGGCGTTGGGCACCTCGACGGTGTCGAGCTCGGCCTGATGCAGATAAAGCTTCTCAATGGCAATTTGTTCAGGGATAAAGCAATATGGGTCGCCGGTGATGGGCACCTTCTCATATTGCATGTTGTTGTATTGCTCTTCTATTTCTGACTTCCAGATTGGTTGGTCGCCAACCACCCATGCCACTTCTTCGGCTACATTGTTCTGTGCCGACATGCAAAAAGCCACAGCGGAAAACAGGGTTGCAAGAATGTATCGGTTAATATTCACGAATTTGATTTTTTCTTTGTGATGGTTTCAAAGCCCAAAATTACGAATTTTTGCTCAGTAAACGGCTATTATAATTGTAAAAATAGACTAAACATTGCTGTCCAGCCTATTTTTGGAGAGAGAAAAAAGAAGATTAACAGTTATTAATCAAGTGCTTTGTGAATTGCCTTGCGGTCAATTTTCACTTTATATTTGTTGTGGAGTTTTTTAAGCCATTCAGTTTCTAGTTGCTGCTGATAGCCTATGCTCACCTGGCCTTTCACATCGCGAGCGTCCTCGGGGGCGTTGATAATTTTGCCGTTGAAATTGCGGTAAGTTTTCCAGCGTCCTTTCATTTCCGGCTTTGGACCGCCGAAGCTAAGGAAGTCGACAATGGCGTTGTCGCCCCGGCCTGCAAGCACGCGCTCCAGTTTCACTTCATTGCCGAAACGTTTGCGAATGTTTTGGGTAGAGGTAACTTTTGCCAGATTATCCATGTTATTAGTCAGGAATTCCAGAGCGGCGTCGGCAATAGAATCGTTAGTGGCGGCAATAACCATTCCTTTATAGTGGGGTTTGTCCCATGCGAAATCGGTGATGTGATTTTCGTAATAGCGTTGGAGCCCGATTGAGTCGGTGTTTGCTTTGTCCCAGATTTCGGAGTTGCTGATTTCGTAGAGCAAAATGCCGTCGCGGTACTCGTCGAGGAGATTTTTGTAGTCGGACGATTGCGAGGGGAGGGTGGCTATGTATTGGTCAACGGCAAGATTGTTGAGAAGAATCGCGAGGGTGTTGTCAAAGGCGTTTCGTGTATCGGCAAGACTCATCTTTTCGTTAACCTTCATGCTCTTGGCAACTTTGGCAACCGTTATTGCGTCCTTGCCCAGGTAGGCGAGCGGAGTTTCAGATGTGGAAAGCGCTTCCTGCACGTCAACGGCGGACAAAGCGGGATTAGCGAAGGCGACATTGACAATTTTTTCACCTTCAGGATTGTTGGTGACACCTTGTTTAGCTTTCCAATTATCGAGTGTGCGCTGAACGGCAAGTATGCTTCGCTCATCGTTGAGAATCTGTTTCCGGATTTTGTCCTTGATAGAGTCCATGGGTTGAACTCCGCGGCGGTCCTCGCAGAGGATAATGTGCCAGCCGAATGCGGTTTTCACCGGTTTTGAAATTTCGCCGGGCTGAAGGGCGAATGCGGCATTGCTAAATTCCTCAACCATTTGACCGGTTGCGAACCAAGGGAGGTCACCACCGGTTTCCTGACCGGATTCCTCGTCGGTGTTTTGCTTGGCCACTTCGGCAAAGTTTGCTCCGGAGGTTACGACATTGTAGAGCGAATCGATGCTTTTTTTCTGACGGGCTTCACCCTCGGCGTCCATGCCGCGGGTCATTTTGAGAATGTGGCGGGCTTTGATCATGCCGGGGTTGGGAGTACGGTTTATAACTCTGACAATGTGGAAGCCGTAAGGCGATTGCTTCACTTCCGACAGCTGCCCCACGGGGGTGTTGAACGCCAAATCCTCGAACGTGTAAGGCCACATGCCGCCGATAACGTAACCCAAGTGTCCGTTACGGGAAGCGGCGGCTTTGTCGGAAGAGAATTTTTTAGCCATTTCTCCAAAGTCGGCTCCATTGGCAATTGCTTCTCTGACGCTGTCGGCAAGCTGTTTCTGCTGTCGGGGAGTTTTGCCTTGAACCTGTGCGGGGATGAGAATGTGGTCAACATCGACCATTTCTTGTGTATGCTTGAAGGCGACATTGAGAAGAGAGTCGTCAACGGCCTCGGTGCGCAGATAAGGGCGCGCCAGCTCTTCGGTGTATTTTTCCAAATCCTGAAGGTATGCCTGAGTGGTGTCGAACCCGGCATCTTTTGCTGCAAGCACCTTCATTTTATAGTTGACAAACATGTCAATGTATTCATCGAGCGATGTTTGAGAGGCTTGTTGCTTGTTGTTCTTGTTATAAAGATATTCAAACTCTTCCAGAGTCACTTTTTCAGGACCGATGTTCATGACAACTTTGTTGCCATTGTCCTGTTTGGCTGCAAACGTGGCGGAGGCCAATGCAAGCGCTGCGGCCGTAATAACCATGGGTGTTTTTTTCATTGCGGGGTTATAGTAGCGTTGGATTTAATATTCACTAAATTTAACGTGGTAACTTGAAATTTATTAGAGGCGGATTTCAAAATAAATGTTAATAAGGCGAAGAGTGAGTCTCTTCGCCTTGGAACATTTTGAGTTGAATAAGTTCTAATTTGTGGTGGACGGTTGTTTATTGGTGTGACGAGCTGTAGTTGGGAGCTTCGGCTGTGATTGCCACATCGTGGGGGTGACTTTCAGCAACACCTGCATTGGTTATGCGGGTGAATTTGGCCTGATGAAGTTGCTCAATGTCGGGAGCACCACAGTAGCCCATGCCGGCTCTTAAGCCACCGAGCATTTGATAAACCACTTCGTATAGGCTACCCTTGAACGGAACGCGGGCTGCAATTCCTTCGGGTACCAGTTTCTTGACATCTGTTTCGCCGGCCTGGAAGTAACGGTCCTTCGAGCCTTTTTCCATTGCTTCAAGCGAACCCATGCCACGATAGGCTTTGTATTTACGTCCGTTATATATAATGGTGTCGCCGGGGCTTTCTTCAACACCGGCAAGCATGCCACCCAGCATCACGCAGTAGGCACCTGCGGCAAGAGCTTTCACAATGTCGCCCGAGTAGCGTATGCCACCGTCGGCAATCAAAGGAACGCCTGTGCCTTTAAGAGCCTTGGCGACATCGTAGACGGCAGTGAGCTGAGGCACGCCCACGCCGGCAATTACGCGAGTGGTGCAGATTGAGCCGGGGCCTATGCCCACTTTCACGCCGTCGGCACCATTTTCAACGAGGTAACGGGCGGCATCGCCAGTGGCAATGTTGCCGACAACCACGTCGATGTGGGGATGTTTTTCTTTTACTGCTTTCAAAATGCTAACCACGCCTTTGCTGTGGCCGTGGGCTGTGTCGATAACTATGGCGTCAACGCCGGCTTCCACCAATGCGTCGACGCGCTCCATTGAATCCGCGGTTACTCCCACTCCGGCAGCCACGCGCAAACGGCCGCGTTCATCCTTGCAAGCGTTGGGTTTGTCCTTGGCTTTGGTTATATCCTTGTATGTTACAAGTCCCACAAGTCGGCCTTCGGAGTCAACCACCGGGAGCTTTTCAATTTTATGGCGCTGGAGAATGTCGGCAGCTTCTTCAAGGTCAGTGCTTTGGGTTGTTGTGACAAGTCCTTCGCGGGTCATCACTTCGTCAATGGCTCTGTTGAGATTGCGTTCGAAACGGAGGTCGCGGTTTGTGACAATGCCCACCAGGTGGCGCTCGTCGTCAACCACGGGAATGCCTCCGATGTGATATTCTTCCATCATGTTGAGAGCATCGCGCACTGTCGAGCCGCGCTTAATGGTGACGGGGTCGTAAATCATGCCGTTTTCGGCACGCTTCACGGCGTGAACCTGACGGGCCTGTTCCTCGATGCTCATGTTTTTGTGAATTACACCAATCCCCCCCTCGCGGGCAATGGCAATGGCAAGAGCCGACTCGGTGACGGTGTCCATGGCGGCCGAAACGAGCGGAACGTTAAGAGTGATGTTGCGTGAAAATTTGGTTTTAAGGTTAACTTCGCGCGGAAGAACTTCCGAATAGGCGGGAATGAGGAGGACATCGTCGAAAGTCAGTCCGTCCATCTTGACTTTGTCTGCAATAAATGACATAACAGTTATTTGCTGAATGGAGTGGAATATCAGTTATTTGTTTTATTGCATGCAAAGTTACGTTTTTTTTCTGAAACACACCAATTTTTTTGCCTCGGAAGGTTGTTTACGTTCCATTTTTATACAATTGAAATTGAATGTTATTGTTTATATGGGTTAAGTTGGTTATCTTTGTGGGAACCAAGACCCGCCACTTTGAACAATGACAAGCGGGTGTAATAAACCAATTAGAAAATGTTACGTAGATTTGTCGCACTTGGAGTTGCAACTGTTTTATATTTTGCCAACGTTGTTGCTCAGACTCCGGCTACCGATGCTCTGTCAGGGCTCACTGCTTCAATTGAAGCGCTTGCCGATTATAATGAAATTGAAATGAAAGTGTCGCATTCAATAAACGGCGATACATTGTTGATACAAGCAGAAATGACTGACGAGGAGGACAGCATTGACTACATTGCCGGTTATCTTGACCGTGAAGGTGCTTTGAAAATGCTCGGACCGGTACTGTCGCCAGTGTTGGCTTCAATGCCCGGGATTGCAATTGTGCAGGGCACCATAACCGATGCCAATGGTCAATTTATGACCATTAAGTTTACGGCCGAGGAGATAACGTCCGGGAAAAAATAAAACATGGACGAACCAATCAATATGGCGAGATGTGTAAACACTATTTAACATTTGGATTTACGGCTTTGAATGAGCGATGATTGCGCTTTGAAATTGATGCTGGAAAAACGAAACGTGAAAAATATTTTTGCGAAAAGTTTGCACGAAATCAAAAATAGGCTTACCTTTGCATCGCAAAACCAATTCGGGGTGTAGCTCAGCCCGGTTTAGAGTACGCGTCTGGGGGGCGTGTGGTCGCAAGTTCGAATCTTGTCACCCCGACTTTGAAAGCTGGAAATCAATGGTTTCCGGCTTTCAATTGTTTTAGGCCGTTGGCAACAGAGCCCACGCCAAGCCGGGGCGAGGATGCGTGGCCGTGAAACCGATTGCAACAATTTGAATTTCAATATTATATGAACTCACACATTCCATTGGCTGAAGTTGACAAGTTGCCGGCCGTTGTAAAAGAAATGTTTATAACATGGCGTGATTTCCTTTTCCGGCGGGTTAAGTTCAATATGCCCGACAGCCCGATTCATGCGGCATATCACTGCGAGAGGGTGCTTATGTATGCACTTATGGTTGCATGGAAAGAGGTAGGCGATGACAAACGAGTGTTGAATGCGTTGGCTCATGCCTCAGTGTTTCACGACACGCGCCGACAGGATGAGTATCTCGATACCGGCCATGGAGCACGTGCTGCTGTGTACTATTCGGAGTTTTGCCGCGGCAACAGCGATGTGGAGTTCATGCCTGAAGCTGAACTGGCAATGCGTTACCACGACATTGATGACAAGACTGGAATCAAGGCCATTCGTGACGCTAAAAACATCGATACGGAGCGTGCTTTGTTGATTTACAAAATATTTAAAGATGCTGATGCGCTTGACCGTTGGCGCTTGGGTAACTATGGATTGGACCGGAAATTTTTGCGCACTGCCTCGGCCAAGACACTTGCCGACTACAGCAAGCGAATTGTAAACCTGACTATGTGTGAGCAGCTGCGCAATGATATAGAGCAAGCGGTGAACAAATCCATGGCCCCGAAACGGAGGCTGCTGCTTGTTGTTGACCCGCAGGTGGATTTCATTAACGGCTCGCTTGCCGTGGACGGAGCAGAGAGGGCGATGAATAAGCTTGCCGAATTTATAAGTCAAAGCAACTCCAGATATGTGCATAAAATCGTAACTGCCGATTGCCACCCGTATAACCACTTTTCATTTGCCGAGCAAGGTGGCCCATGGCCGCGCCATTGCGTGGCCGATACTGTTGGAGCTGCTCTGTGGCAACCCGTGGTGGATGCTCTTTACTCCACCGAGGGTGGAGTAACTGTGCTGCATAAAGGGATGGATGCCATGCGGGAAGAATACTCCATTTTCAAAAATGCGGAGGCAGCTGCCCGAATAGCACGCATAATTGAAGAGGCGCGAATTGAGGAAGTGGAAATATGCGGTATTGCCGGGGATGTTTGTGTGTTGAACACGCTATTTGATGGCATGAAGTTGTTTCCCGGCATTGAGTTTGTTGTGCTCAAACGATTTTCACCTTCGATTGACGGGGGCGAAAAACTATCGGAAGCAATACGAGCCAACAACCTGTCGCACTATTGATTTAAGTCGGCCGGGATTCTCTTTGACAAGACAGCAAACAAGGTGACTATGACAGCCAGGGCCAAAAGTACCCAGGCGGTTGTGTGCATTATCGAGCCCATGCCCACGAGGGGTGAAACCACGGCGCCGAATATATAGCCTCCGAGGCCCAACAGAGCTGAAGCGTCGCCGGCGCTGTCGCGTCCTTCGTTCATGGCCAGAGTGTTTCCGGCAGTGAACACCATTCCAAGACAGAATAGCATTGGCAACAACAGCAGTTCGTATAGAATAAATGAATCGCAGAAAAGCAGAACGGCGCTCTCGCACGCCACGGCAATAAGTACGAGCACTCCGCCAATAAATGCTGCTTTTTTAAGCAACTTGAACTTCAAGGCAGCCATTGACCCTACGGCTATCATGAGCGCATTTCCACCCATGATGCACCCGAATGCATCCTGCCGGAAGCCGAAGTGAGTTTGCATGATGAATGGCGCCGATGAAATGTAGGCAAACAGAATGCCGAGTGCCGCTCCTTTAAGGCCTACATGCACCATGAATCGATAGTTTCTCACAAGTTTGCCATAACGTTTGAATGCATCCCAAACGCTTCCGCTTTGACGCTCCGAGGCGGAAAGTGTTTCCTTGAGCTTGGGCGAAAAGGCAAGCAAAACCACGCCAAGCACGGCGAGAACAACGAACACACTTTTCCAGCCCCAATGTTGCGACAGAAAACCTCCGATTACAGGAGCACTTGCCGGCGCGATTCCGTTGATTGCTCCAACAATGGCCATTGTTTGGGCTAAAGCACGGCCTGCGTAGAGGTCGGCAGGAATGGTGCGTGCAAGAAAATAGCATCCCGATGCACCGAGACCCTGAACCAAACGGAACCCCAAAAAAGCATGGATTGTGGGGGAGAATACACTGGCAACGGCTGCAATTATAAACAACAAAGTTGACCAAATGAGCACAGGCTTTCTGCCGTACTTGTCGCTGATGGGGCCGAGCAACATCTGTCCTGCACCAAGGCCCACCATGCCCATGGTGAGTCCTAACTGAACAGTGGGAACTGAACAGTGGAAAAACTTGGTCATTGACGGTAGCGATGGCAGATACATGTCGTTGACGAACGACCCGAATGCACTGAGCCCCACAAGGTAAGCTATGATAAAAACGTAATTGACAACAATTCCGTTGCGCGTGCTTGGCTGATTCATTTTGTTTCAGGGGTTTATGGTGGACGGTGGGTTTGTAAAGGCGGACCTTGATACAGCATTGTTAATCAAGGTCCGCCATTAAAAGTCCTAACGCTTATTTGCTTTTAAGATAGTTGGCGTGGTACTCATCGAGAATTTTTCTGATTGCCGTGCCAATCTTCAAGTAGGCGTCGCGGTTCAAATTGGCAAGGGACGCTCTCACTGACCACTTGGGTCCGTCGAAGCCGTCGCCATTAAGGAGCACAACGGCAGTTTCATTGGCCAGGCGAATCACAAAGTCAAGCGGTTCATAGTTCTTTGTGAGATAGTCGGCGAAGTCCTGTCCGTAGAACTTCTTTGCCCAGACCATAAGGTCGATTTCACTGTAATAACCGGCGCGATAGGGGTCGGGAAGCAGAGTGAAACCGGTGGTGCTCCAAAGTGCATCGAGACGGGCATGAATCATGTTTATCAACTTAGGCTGAAGCTCTTCGTGATGCAGATAGGCAAATGCTGCAAAGAGAGCCATCTGAATCTGCTGGGGTGTTGACAAGCCGGCGGTGTGGTTCAGGCCCACAAGTCGACTGTCGGCCACGAGACGGTCAACGAACTTAACCTTTTCAGGTTCGAGAGCCAGTGATTCATAGCGTTTGTTAAGCACAGCTTTCTCATCGGCCGAAAGCTTTTGCAGACGAGCATCAAACACATTGTCAGGCGCAAGAGCCATGGTGGCAACACGCCATCCGGTTGCACCGAAATATTTTGAGAAGGAGTAGAGGCAGCAAGTGTTGTAAGGCAGTACATACATCAGCGATTTGAATCCGCTGATGAAGGTTCCGTAAACATCGTCGGTTATAATCATCAAATCGGGATTGTCTTTTTTGACAATGTCCACAATCTGGTCAAGAGCCTCTTGCGAGAAGGTGTAGCTTGGCGGGTTGGAGGGATTGGTTATGCACACGGCTTTCACTGCCGGGTCGCGCAGTTTGTCAAGTTCTTCGGGAGGATATTGCCAATCGTGATAGCCATCCTTTTCAACCTTGTTGGCACTGACATAAACCACATCGAAGCCGAACTGGTCAAGTTGTGGAATTTCAATGTAAGGTGTGAAGCAAGGGGTGAACAGGGCTAGCTTATCACCTTTCTTCATAAGGAAGTTCTGCTTGAGGGAGTCGAAAATATAGCACATGCCGGCAGTGCTTCCTTCGGTGGCGAACAAGTCATATTGAAGAGTTGAGTTGCCTCCACCCATGGCCCAGCGCAAATATTCGCGGACGGCGATTTCGGTATATTTCAAAATTCGGGGCGGGGTGGGGTAGTGGTCGCCCAAAATGCCGTCGACAAGTTCAAACACGAGTTCATCAGGGTCGGCTTTGAGCTCCTTGGTGAAGTGGGTGTAGAAATGGTTCAGCACTTTAGCACCTGTTTCATCGGCATGCTCTTTGAGGAATTTTTCAAAACGTCCGGCAACACCTTCCTGACAGGGCGATGTTGCAATGCCTATAGCTTCATCGTAGACCGTGCGGCTTGCTTCGTTTACGGCAAACTGGCCTAACAGGAAGAATGCCATTCGGGGGAACGATAGAAGCCAATTGGGGTTGCCGCGGCCTGCGTTAAGGAATGTTGCTGTGGAGCGCTGTGCGTCCTTTTCAGCGAGAGAAATCAACGTGCCCTTGATTTCAAAGGGACTCATTTCCTCAAGTCGTTTTTCATAATCACGATTCTCGGGGTTGGAGGGAATTTGACTCATAGTTATTTTATATAAAGGTTGGTTATGAAGTTACGGTGATTCTACACAAACAGCAGTACCATTGCCACACCCATGAGAATGAGCAGTGTGTTGCCAATTGCGTATGTAATTGTATAGCCCATGGCGGGCACGGAGCTGTCGAGCTGAGCGGTGATTGCACCGAGTGAAGCGGTGGTTGTTCTGCTGCCGGCGCAGCATCCGAGATTTATTGCCGGGTGGAACTTAAACACTTTGTCGCCAAGAATCATTGCAATGATAAGCGGAAGTGAGGTGGACACTACTCCCATCACCAGAATCATCCAGCCAATTTCCTTGATGCCGGAAATGAATGTCGGACCGCACTGGATGCCAATCACGGCAATGAACATGTTGAGACCAAGGTTGTTCATGAGCCATAAGGACGATTCAGGAATGATACCCACAGAGGGTTTCTTTGTCCGCAACCAGCCAAAGAACAGACCGGCGATAAGTGCGCCACCTGATGTTGACAGGCTGATTGGAATGTTGTGTATGTTAAGGGTAACAGCTCCAACAAGGGCACCTATAACAATGGCCAGTGATACAAAGATAAGGTCGGTTTGGGTTGTGGGATGTTCTTCCACGCCAATCTCTTTAGCCGCTCCGCCAACTTCCTGAGGCAAACCTTCGATTGTGAGCATGTCGCCTTGCATAAGTTCGGTTTGAGCCAATACGGGAATGGGGACTCCACCCTGACGGGTGATTTGTTGAATCATCACACCGTACATATATGGTTTTCCACGGAGCTGGTCAACGGTCATTCCGGCCGTTTTCTTTGTAACCATTACGCGTGTTTTCTCAACATTGAAGGTGAGCAGTTTTGCATCGTCAATTTCGGGCCCAATCCAGCTTTCGTCTTGAATCACAAATTCGTGGCGGCCTGAAATAACAATTTCATCGCCTTGATGAATCAGAAAGTCGGGGGTTGACGCAACAATGTCGCCGTTGGCTGCCGTACGGATTCTCTCTACAAACACTCTCCGCCCAAGCGATTTGAAGTGTTCTTCAATTTGCTGAACGGTGCAAGGAGTGCTGAAATGGTCGGCCGTGGCTTTATAGGCACGGAACAATATGGGACGGTTACCGTTGATGTACGCCGGGTCGTCGGACAAATCAGAGTGATTGAGCTGCTGCTCAAGCTCCTTTGTTTGCTGGCGCACTTTCTTCAAGCCACCGAGCAACATAGGGCCGAGATTTCCCAGAATCCAGGCCGAGCCAATGGTACCGAAAACGTATGTCACGGCATAGCAAACAGGGATAAGGTCAATAAGTTGTTTTTTCTGTTCATCGGGGATGTGGAGGGTACCAATGGTGTCGGTTCCCACACCAATCACGGCCGAAATGGTTTGGGCTCCTGCAAACAATCCTGTTGCAATAGCGGTGTTGTAGTTCATTATTTTCGCGCATGCCCATGTGACCACGAGGCACAGCGCGCACACCACAACGGCGAATATAACCTGCTTTATGCCCTGTCCCTTGATTGCCGACACAAACTGCGGACCGCATTTGTAGCCAATGGCAAAAAGGAAAATCAAGAAAAACAGAGCCTTTAGCGGAGCTCCGATGGGGATGTTAAGTTGACCTACTATCACTCCAACAAGAAGCACCGAGGTCACGGTGCCCAGCGAAAATGTTTTGTACTTTAGTTTCCCAAGGAGGAAACCGAGACCTATTGTAAGGAAAATAGGGATTGAGGGGTACGTCCTGAACGTTTCAACGAGCCACGACATGGTGTGTGTTTTGAGGTTTGTTATAAATAAATTGTGTTTACATCGGTTACACTTCCGTTGCCTCGGTGTCTCCGATGTATATACAACAAACCCCTCTCTGAAATGGTTCTGGAAACTGGCTTTTTAGGCCGGTTTCACCCTCTTTTACCTCTTTCCGTTATGATAGATTCCGGTGGGTGTGGCCACGGTTATTCCTTTTACCGATTTTGGCAGTGTTGCCGGTTTTTGGGTGATACCATTGTCAGTTATGTCCAGTCCGGCATATCCGAACACCAAGGCTTGAATCAAACCTCCGGCTCCGGTCATAAAATAAGTGTGGTTGTTTCCCGGGGATTCCGACAGGTTATGGAACGGGCCCCTCAAATTGGGCTTATAGGAGCGTTCCACCAGGCGGCCGGCTTTTTCGCCGTTGCCCATACGCGCGTAGTTGACTGACATTGCCGAGTGGCTCATGGCAGGACCGTGCAGCGAATCTATTTTTGTGTCATAATAGCTGAGGTTCCGTTCAATTTCATCAGGCGAAGTCAGTATTTCCAAGGGGAAGGCGAGCAATGCCACATCGGCCTGCTTTATTTTCTCACCATCATAACCTTCGTATTCGGCAATGATTTCTGTTCCGGGAATGTAGTGGAATTTTATCGCTTTTCTTACGTCGGTCCAGCTATCCGGTGCATTTAGTCCTAACACTGCGGCAGCTTTTTCGGCATAGTCAAGGGCTTTGACGGCGGCAGCATTGGTGAAAGCGTTGTCGTTGACACCTATGGCATATTCATCGGCACCGACCACGCTTTTAATGCTATAGCTTCCGTCGGGATTCTTTTCGGCGCGGCTTGTCCAAAAGTCGGCGCAATCGCGCAACAGAGGCCATGCCTTCTCGCGTAGCCATGTGGTGTCTTTGCTCGCGCAGAAGTATAGCCATGCACCGCGGCTCACGTCGGCCGTTACGTGATGTTCCAACGGGCCTGTCAGAGCGAATGTGGGCGTTGATTCCTCGCCAAGGTCGTCGCTCTCCCAGGGATACATGGCTCCGGCATAACCATGCGCGGCTGCACGTTTACGGGCCTGTCCGAGTGTGGCAATGCGATAGTTGACCATGTCGCGTGCCACTTCAGGCTGCAAAATGGCCATCACCGGAAGAATCCATGTGTCAGCATCCCAGAAAATATGTCCATAATAATGCTTTGATGTCAACCCCATAGGTGCAATGCTTCTGCCTGACCCTGGTTGAACCGATGAGTATAGATTATAGAGTGCTGCACGAGCGTGTTCCTGCAACTCGTCATTGCCCGCAATGCTCACATTGCCTTTCCAAAGCTCACTCCAGGCCGAGTTGTGTCGTTCCAGCAATGCCTCCGGCCCGGTGGTCATTGCATAAAGCACCTGACGCTCCGATTCATTCCATGGGTCGGCAAAGTCGGCCGTCGTTACTGTTGAAGCTACGGCCCACAGTTCGGCCGTTTCCCCCTTTTTCAGCGATTTAAGCACGCGGTAAGGCGATTCGGTTGTCCACCCGTCGGAGATAAATCCGAAGCTGCTCACCATGGCATCGACACCTTTATTATATGTGCCCTCAGCTCGGAGTATGTTTCTTGGCTTGTGTCCGGCCTTGAACTTTCGCTCTGAAATTGTTGCGTTGCCAATATGTTCCGGGATTATGGGAGAGTCTGTCACGGTTATGGTAACAGATTCAAGGGCTTTGACTTCTACCCGGACCAACGTGGCAAACGGTAAGGAGCGCAGAGCGTTGATGCTGCAGCGAACTTCGGCTCCGGGAATCGCATAGCTTGTGGTGACAGTGCCGTTGCTCATGTCCAGACTCTGCTGCCAATTGCGAACCGGTTCTGATTTGCCATTGGCTGCGACAATGAGATTGACGGGCAGTATTGTTTCAATGACTGACGATATTTTGGTGCCATGGCCACGTTCCACGGCTGTGGACGAGAACATTCGTTGAGGTTTCAGCCCGCTTTGGTCCATGACCAGACCTATTTGTCCGTTGCCAATTGCGGGGGCACTGTAGGTTGTTGAATCGGCTTCAGTTGCAGTCAGAGTCCAACCGGTTGAGGCGCCCGCCACAGAAATGCCTATGGCGAGCGCTAAGGTGGTGATGATTGATTTTTTCATTTAACGGGTGTGAACGTTATGGCCTGGCCGCCTGTGGGCAGCATTGCAATTTCAAGCGAGTCGGTGCTTGTGACTTTTTTCTGAGTTATTGTAAGTTTTTCAGGGTCCTTGCTTGAAACGTCGTCGGCATAAATGGTTGCAGTGTATGCCACACCCTTCTTGAGAAAACTTAAAGGAAGCGTGAGGGTGCGCGCGGATGCGTTTGTACCGGCGCCTAAGAAGAACGTTTCGCCTGCGCGACGTGCCGTGACAATGTATTCGCCAATCTCACCTTGCAAGGCTTCAGACCAATCGCAATCGGCATTGAAGTCCCTGAAAAATTGGAAACCGGGTTGGTTCTCGTAATTTTCAATTTGGTCGGCAGCCATTTGCAACGGTGAATAAATAATGACCCAGTTTGCAATCTGGCGGGCCAGAGTGGTTTTTATGGAGCAATGTCCGTTAGGCCCGTTCCACTCAATGCGTCCGGGGTCGGATTTTGCCCGTTTGTAATTTATGTCGAATATGCCGGGAGTATAGTCCATTGGGCCGGAGAGCAGCCGGGTGAAGGGCAGTATGCAAAGATAGTCGGCACTGTTGCCCTCTGACCACGCGTTCCATTCCATTCCACGTGCACCCTCGCGGGTCATCATGTTGGGCCATGTGCGTCGGATGCCTGTTTCTTTTATCGGTTCGTGGGCGTCAAGCATCAGTTGATACTTGGCAGCGGTTTCAACCACCTTCTGATAATGGCGTACGCCATACTGCGAGTGGTGATAATAGCCGCCCTTGAATCCGCCGGCATATCCGGTTTTCACGGTGTGTATGCCCAGCGAATGATAGTAGGCGAAAGCACTGTCAAGCACAGCCTCATATTCCGGAATGTTGCCTCCGGTTTCGTTGTGGGCCCACAATTCGATTCCTTTTGCCTTGGCATACGATGCAATGGATTCAATGTTGAAATCGGCGTAAGCCTTGATGTAGTCAAAGTGCTGGTTTCCACCCCAGTTTTCCCAACCTTCGTTCCAGCCCTCGAACAGCACTCCCTGAATGTTGTTCGCAGCTGCAAAATCAATGTATTTTATTGCATTTTCAGTGGTTGCCCCATGTCGCGGACCCATAATCCAAGTTTGTGTGCCAAGATGCATTCCCCACCAGATGCCCACATATTTTTGCGGTTTTATCCATGAAAGGTCTTTGATTTTGCATGGCTCGTTGAGATTCAGAATCATGGCCGAGTTAATAAGGTCAACAGCTTTGCCGCCGGTTTGAATGGTTCGCCAGGGAGTGGCGAATTTTGCAGGAACCACAGCTTTGACACCGTTAGGCATCGGAGCCAAAGCCGCTTTTAAAGTGCGTGTTTTGGTCGAATCCTTTGCTAAGGTCATTTCAGGGAAGTCGTATAAGGCGGCTTCATGAATCGAGCCAAAAACACGGCTTGAATCCGTCATGAACGTAAACGGAGTGTTGGCATTAGCGACACTGTCCACCGGCAGTGTACGATATTCCTTCTCGTATGAGTCGAAATCGGCAGGAATGGACCATGATGTGGTTGGCGTTGCAAAGGCAAATTCCGTGAGCTCGTCCATCACTGTAATGGAATCGCGTCCAGCGGCATCCCATTCATATCGGAATGCAACGCCGTCGTTAAAAGCGCGCACTCTCACCGTGTAAGTCAAGGCCGAATCGGTGAGCGTAAGGGCCATTTCGTTATAGTGATTTCTAATTTCCTTATTTTCCCCCCAGGGTTGTGCCCAGGTCTCATCAAAGCTTGTTTTCGAGACCTCCATTTTGGCTGTTGGTGACGGGATGAGTCCCTCGGCAGTAAATCCCAAAGCCGATGGATTAATTATCTGTTCTCCGTCAATGCTGACGCTGTATGAAAGTTGCGAGCCGTCGCGCGTAAGTTCCAGGCTGATTCTGTTGTCGGGCGAGGTTACTTTGGTAAGTTGTGTGTCTTTACTGCAAGAGCCAAGTGCGAGAAGCGCCACCGGCAAAAAAACAAGATAGTTTTTCATGTTTTGGTTAGGGTTTGAGGGTTATGTTTCTTAAACAGCAAATGTAAGCATTTTGTGCGACAATCAAAAAAATATTGAATAAAATGCATTTGAGGGCCATTACGGGCACGTTTTTGTCTGCGATGGTAAAAAATGATGCAAAAACGTGTTTGTTGTTTTAAAGAAAAATTTGTACCTTTGTTTGCTTTTTTGCGCGGCGTGTCCAACACTGCGCATACAAATTTGAAACATGACAATTATAAACATTTAAAATGTCAGAAATAGAAGAATATAGCGCGAGTAACATTCAAGTGCTTGAAGGCCTCGAAGCGGTGCGTAAGCGCCCGGCCATGTATATAGGCGACATCTCCGGCAAAGGTTTGCATCATCTGGTTTATGAAGTTGTGGACAACTCCATTGACGAGGCATTGGCCGGTTACGCTTCGCACATTGACGTGACCATTAACCCTGACAATTCAATCACTGTTGTGGACAATGGCCGCGGTATCCCCGTGGACATGCACGAGAAGGAACATAAAAGCGCTCTTGAAGTTGTGCTCACCGTGCTCCATGCCGGTGGTAAGTTCGATAAAGGCAGCTACAAAGTGTCCGGCGGTCTTCACGGTGTGGGTGTGAGCTGTGTTAACGCACTTTCCACTTATCTCCGCGCCGAGGTTCACCGCGATGGAAAAGCATACGTTCAGGAATATTCCTGCGGCAAACCCACAACTGAACTTCAAGTCATTGGTGAGAGCCAGCACACCGGAACCAAGATAACATTCAAACCGGACGACTCTATTTTCACCGTTACGGTTTACGACTACAACACTCTTGCCAACCGTTTGCGTGACCTCGCTTACCTCAACGCCGGCATAACCTTAACTCTGAAGGATATGCGTGAAGTGAACGAGGAGGGCGAGCCTCGTGGAGAAACTTTCTATTCTGAAAATGGCTTGCAAGAGTTCGTTCAGTACATTGACTCCAACAAAGAACCGCTCATTGAGGATGTGATTCATCTCAACACCGAGCGTCAGGGAATACCCGTGGAGGTGGCTTTGACCTACAACACCTCATATAATGAGAACGTCTACTCCTTTGTAAATAATATCAACACCATTGAAGGAGGAACGCATCTCACAGGTTTCCGTCGCGGCCTTACCTGGACACTGAAAAAATATGCCGAAGATAACAAACTGCTTGAGAAAGAAAAAGTGGAAGTGGCAAGCGACGACTTCCGCGAGGGTCTCACGGCAGTGGTGTCGGTAAAAGTTATGGAGCCCCAGTTCGAGGGTCAGACAAAAACCAAACTCGGTAACAACGAAGTGATGGGTGCCGTGCAGACAGCCGTAAGCGATGCTCTGAAAACATATCTTGAAGAGCACCCTCGCCAGGCTAAGACCATTGTTGAGAAGGTGATTCTGGCAGCCAAAGCTCGTTATGCCGCCCGCAACGCACGTGACAAAGTGCTTCGCAAATCACCGCTCACCGGTGGCGGACTCCCCGGAAAGTTGGCCGATTGCTCAAGCCGTCATGCCGAAGATTGCGAACTCTTCCTTGTGGAGGGAGACTCGGCAGGCGGAACAGCCAAGCAAGGCCGCGACCGCCAGTTCCAGGCAATTCTCCCGCTTCGCGGTAAGATTCTCAATGTTGAGAAAGCCATGGATCATAAGATTTTCGACAATCAGGAAATCACCTCGCTTTTCCGTGCTATGCGTGTGACCATAGGCACCGAGGACGACCCCAAGGCTGTGAACATCTCCAAGCTTGCCTACCACAAAATCATCATTATGACCGATGCCGACGTGGACGGCAGTCACATTGCCACTCTGCTCATGACATTTTTCTTCCGCAGAATGCGCCCCGTTATTGAAAACGGTTACTTGTATCTTGCCACTCCACCTCTTTATAAATGTACCCGTGGCAAAACTGAAGAATATTGTTGGACCGACCAGCAGGTGCAGCAATTCATTTTGAAACATGGCGACAAAACAAAGGTGCAACGCTACAAAGGTCTTGGTGAGATGAGCGCGCAGGAATTGCGTGACACCACCATGAGTCCCGAACACCGTTTGCTTAAGCAGGTTAATATTAGCGATGCCGCCGATGCCGACCGCATTTTCTCCATGCTCATGGGCGAGGATGTAGCCCCGCGCCGCGACTTCATTGAATCCAACGCGAACTACGCCAACATCGACGCCTGATTTTATTTGACTAAACAGAATTACAAGGCCGGGCGTTGTACTGATGTACATAGCCCGACTTTTTTAATTGACACATCATGACCAAAAAAACTTCATCAACATCTTCGCGCCGGGCATCCGCAAAGGACCTTCGCATTGAAGTGCTTGAACATATTTCCCGCCAGGGCAACGCCACCTTTAATTATAAGCAAGTGGCATTTGCCATTGGCGCTACTGCTCCGGCCGCTCATAAAGCCATAGCCATGCTTCTGGCCGAAATGGCATTTGACGGTGACCTCATTGAGGTTTCCCCCGGAAAATATAAATCGCCTCAACGCAACAATGTGGCCATAGGCACATTCGTTCGTCGCGCCAATGGTAAAAACAGCGTCATAACCGACCCTGACGGCGAAAGTATAATGGTGGCCGAACGTAACTCCATGCATGCGCTTAACGGCGACCGTGTCCGCATAAACATTGCTGCCCGCCGTCGTGGCGTAGAGCCTGAAGCACAGGTTGTTGAAATCATTGAGGAAAACGACCAGACATTTATCGGCACTCTGCACGTTGACCGGCACATGTCCTATCTGGAAACCGACTCCAAGTTCCTTGCCAACGACATTATGATTCCCCGTGGCAAACTTCGCGGCGGAAAAACGGGCGATAAAGCCATTGTTCGCATTACCTCATGGCCCGAAGATGATAAGAATCCCCGGGGCGAGGTCGTGGACATTTTGGGCCAGACCGGCGAAAATAATGCCGAAATGCACGCTATTCTTGCCGAATTCGGTCTCCCCTACCATTATCCTGAAAATGTGAATGAAGCAGCCGAACGTATTGGTGCGGGAATAACCGATGAGGAGGTTGCAAAGCGCATTGACATGCGCGATGTTACCACCTTTACAATTGACCCTCGCGATGCCAAGGACTTTGACGACGCGCTGTCCATCCGCACCCTCCCCAACGGAAATTACGAAATCGGAGTGCACATTGCCGATGTTACCCACTATGTTCAGCCCGACACGTTGCTTGACCGCGAAGCCCGCAAGCGCGCTACTTCCGTTTATCTTGTTGACCGTGTGGTGCCAATGCTTCCCGAACATCTCTCAAACGGTATCTGCTCACTGCGCCCCGATGAGGATAAGCTCACATTCTCGTGCATCTTTGAAATGGACGCACGGGCCCGTGTGCTCAACCACAAAATTGCCCGCACGGTTATTCGTTCGAACCGCCGATTCACCTACGAGGAAGCTCAAGATGTTATTGAAACCGGCAAAGGTGATTTTGAGCAGGAGATATTAACACTTAACGGATTGGCGCAGATTCTTCGCAAAGAACGTTATGAGAACGGTTCCGTTGAGTTTGACCGCTCGGAAGTGAGGTTTGAGATTGACGAAGACGGACATCCGGTAAGCGCGTACTTCAAGGAATCAAAAGAAGCCAACAAGCTCATTGAGGAGTTCATGCTCCTTGCAAACAAAACCGTGGCCACGGCCATCGGTCACCCTGCTGCACATAAAAAGCCTAAAGCATTCGTTTATCGTATCCATGACATGCCCGACCCCGGAAAACTTGCTGACTTGTCAAAGATTGCCCGCACTTTTGGTTACAGGGTGAAGGATTCCGGTTCTGCGCGCGATGTTAATCGCTCCATCAATCGTATGCTTGCCGATGTCAAGGGGCAGGGCGAAGAGAACTTTCTTTCCACCCTTGCCATCCGGTCCATGGCAAAAGCCATTTATTCCACAACTAACGTGGGACACTACGGACTTGGTTTTGATTATTACACCCACTTCACATCGCCAATCCGCCGTTATCCCGACATGATGGTGCACCGTTTGCTTGAGCGCTATCTTGCCGGCGGCCGTTCGGTTAACCAACCAAAGTTGGAGGAGCAGTGCAAACATTCGTCGGACATGGAACAACTTGCAGCCAATGCCGAACGAGCCTCAATAAAATATAAGCAGGTTGAATTTATGGCCGACCACCTTGGGCAGGTTTACGATGGTGTTATTACCGGCGTGACTGAATGGGGTCTTTATGTTGAGATTAACGAGAATCTTTGCGAAGGCCTTGTCCCGGTGCGCGATTTGGCTGACGATTACTATGATTTTGATGAGAAAAATTACTGCCTTATAGGCCGACGCCATGGCACACGCTATCGCCTTGGCGATAACGTGAAGGTAAAGGTTGCCCGTACCAACCTCGAACGCAAGCAGCTTGATTTCATCCTTATCGACGACCGTGGACACGGCGGCAATGAAGATGACCTCGGTAAAACCGTAAGCGTTGCCCAGGCTTTGCACCAGCCTAAAAAGAAAGGCGGCAAGCAGAAGCAAAAAACGCGCACCCGCTCACACCGCCATTGATAATCGTTGACCTCTTCGGAACCATCTGAACGCAAATAGAAGTGAAAAATCCCGATGAATTCTGAAACAATAACCATTTCAGTCAACCGGCTCAGGCTCCGTTCCTTCCATGGGGTGGGGGAGCAGGAGCAATGTGTGGGCAATGATTTTGAAGTGTCGGTGTCGGTGTGCTATCCCCCTGCTCTGTTAGCCGCCAAAACCGACTCAATTGACCACACTTTGAGCTATGCCGACATTGTGGCGATTGTCCGAGAGCAGATGGACCATCCGGCACGTTTGCTTGAGCATGTGTGCGCCAAGTTGCGTGATGCGCTGACAGCACGTTATCCAGCCATTGCATCCGGCAAGATAACCGTAGCCAAATTGTTGCCTCCTATTCCCGGAGTCCAGCTCCAAGATGCCTCCGTAACTTTGACCTGGTGAGAGATTTGTGAAATTTTGACAACACTTTATTTTGGACAATTAATGCAAAATTTCCGTAAATAGATTGGAGTTAGCGAAAAATTAAGTAAGTTTGCCAATAAATCCCAAATCTGACTAAGAATGACTATAGAAAAGAAAAATGTTGAGTCACAGCATGGTCTCATCACTCTCTACACTTTGACCAATTCAACGGGTGCGCGTGTGACACTTTCGTCGCTTGGCGCCGGTATTGTTAGCGTCGAGGTTCCTGATTCCAACGGAAAATTGGCCAACGTAGCTCTTGGCTATGCTAATCCCGCTGACTATATGGCTGACGGTCCCTGCGCCGGCAAGGTCCCCGGACGTTATGCCAACCGAATTGCAAAGGGCCAGCTTCGTGTCGACGGGCGCAACTATCAGCTCGCAATAAACAATGGCCCCAACGCTCTGCATGGCGGCCCCACCGGTTTCCAGAACCGTATCTGGAACTCCCGCGTAACAGACGACGGCAAATCTGTGGAATTTTATCGCACCAGCCCCGACGGCGAGGAAAACTATCCCGGCAACTTGGAAGTTTCCGCTACCTACACCTGGACCGACAACAATGAACTGCGCCTGGACCTCCGCGCCACCACCGACGCTCCCACAGTGGTAAATCTCACCAACCATTGCTACTGGAATCTTGATGGCGAAAACTCCGGCTCTGTGCTTGACCACAAACTTCGTCTTGCTGCTTCACGCTACCTTCCCACCGATTCAACCCTTATTCCCACCGGCGAAATGGCTCCCGTAGTCAATACCCCCATGGATTTTACAGAGGCTAAGGCCATTGGACGCGACATTAAAGAGCCTTTTGCTGCACTTGAGTATGGCAAGGGCTATGACAATTGCTGGGTGATTGACCAATATAAGGATGGCGAATTGCTCACGGCCGCCGTGCTTGAAGCACCGACTTCAGGAAGAGTGCTTGAGGTAGCCACCACCCAGCCGGCCGTTCAGGTTTATACCGGCAATTGGCTTGCCGGTTGCCCGGAAAATCCGGAAGGTCGCTCCTACAATGACTACGACGGAGTTGCAATAGAGTGTCAGGGTATGCCCGATGCCCCGCATCATCCCGATTTCCCTTCTCAACAGCTCTATCCGGGTCAGGATTACCACAAAATTATAGAATTCAAATTTTCAACCAAATAAGCCAATCATATTAACATGAAACCAACTCTCTATGTACTTGCCGCCGGTATGGGCAGCCGCTATGGCGGTTTGAAACAGTTGGATCCCCTGGGACCCAATGGTGAAACCATAATGGACTATTCCATTTACGATGCCATTCAATCAGGCTTCGGAAAAGTTGTGTTCGTTATCCGCAAGGATTTTGAAGCCGATTTCCGCGAAAAAATTCTTTCAAAATATGAAGGTCACATCCCCGTTGAAGTAGTGTTCCAGTCAACCGACGCTCTTCCTGAAGGCTACACCTGTCCGGCCGACCGCACTAAACCCTGGGGAACCAACCATGCCGTTCTCATGGCCAAAGATGTTATCAAAGAGCCCTTTGCAGTTATCAACGCCGACGACTTCTACGGCCGTAACGCATTTGAGGTTATTGCGCGTGAACTCTCTCGTGAACACACCCGCAAGGGCGACTATTGCATGGTGGGCTTCCGTGTGGGTAACACAATGACCGAAAACGGTTCTGTTGCCCGCGGTGTTTGCACCACTTCTCCCGAGGGTTATCTCACATCTGTTGTTGAACGCACCGCCATAAGCTACGACAAGGATGGCAAAATTGTGTTCACCGATGAAAATGACCAGGTGCAGACCCTTGACCCCAAAACTCCCGTTTCAATGAACCTTTGGGGTTTCACACCCGATTACTTCGATTACAGCGAGCGTGAATTCAAACACTTCCTTGACCGCGACATCAACACCCCCAAGGCTGAATTCTTCATCCCGCTCTGCATCGATGCCCTCATCAAAAACGGCGAAGCTACCGTAAAGGTACTTGACACCGATTCCCGCTGGTTCGGCGTAACCTACGCTGCCGACCGCCCCGGAGTTGTGGAGAAATTCGCCCAGCTGCACGCCGACGGAACTTATCCCGAAAAACTCTTCTAATCCAAGCAAAAATATCATTAATGTCCGTCCCACAACAAGGGCGGACATTTTTGTGACCGTAGACTAAAAAAAGTCAAAAAAACCAATTGCATCAACATCTTTTCATAAATATGTGCTATCTTTGTGGTTCGTTAGGGATTTTGCAGACTTATCACATCTCTGTTTCCCTTAACTAAAGTAATAAGACACTGTGCAACATGATACTGAAATCTTCTAAAAATAAATCTGCAACGTCTGACAGCAGCGGCAAAAAGACTAAACCTAAATTGGGTCTCATTGCAAAATTGTGGATTATTTTCGGGTGCTTCGTAGGCCTGATTGTACTTGCGTTTGTACTCATGTATAATGGCGTGATTGGTTACATGCCTGACATTGAAGAGCTAAAGAACCCCACCGATAGATATGCTTCAATCCTCTACACGGCCGATGGTAAAGAAATGGGTCGCTATTTCCAGGGAAGCGGCAATCGCGTGAGTGCTGACTTCGATGAAATTTCCGACCATGTTATCAACGCCCTCATTGCCACTGAAGATGCCCGATTCATGGAACATTCCGGAATTGACTACCGCGCTTTGATGCGTGTGGGTGTCAAAACCCTGTTGATGCAGGACCGAAGTGCCGGCGGTGGTTCCACTCTCACTCAGCAACTTGCCAAGCAACTTTACTCGTCCCAGACATCCAATGCGTTCACGCGTGCTCTGCAAAAGCCCATTGAATGGATGATTGCATTGAAGCTCGAACGCTTCTACTCCAAGGAGGAGATTCTGAAAATGTATCTCAATCAGTTTGACTTCCTTTATAACGCCGTTGGCATACGCTCGGCTGCTCAGGTTTATTTCGGCAAGGAACCCAACGAACTGAACCTTGAAGAAGCCGCACTCCTTGTGGGCATGGTTAAAAACCCCTCCATTTACAATCCTATCCGACATCCGGAACGCGCAAAGGAACGCCGCAATGTGGTGTTCGAACAGATGCAAAAAGCCGGGATGTTGACAGCTTCAGAAGTGGCTTCGCTTAAAGAGATTCCGGTGGAGGTCAACTTTCATCGTGTTGACCATAAGGACGGTATCGCTCCCTATGTTCGTGAACAAATACGCTACATGATGAGGGCCAAAAAGCCTGACCGTGCCAACTATAAATCCTGGGAGCAGGCAAAATTTTTCTCCGACTCCATTGAATGGATTCGCAATCCGCTTTTCGGCTGGATTGAGAAAAATCCCAAGCCCGACGGCTCCAAGTACGACATTTACAACGATGGCCTGAAAATTTACACGTCCATTGACTCACGCATGCAGCAGCATGCCGAAGCCGCTGTGAGTGAGCATCTCGGACGCACTCTTCAACCTGCTTTCAACCGCGAAAAACGCGGAACGTGGGGTGCTCCTTACTCAGCGAATCGCACTGAAATTTCCGAGGTGAGAGTGAAACACCTCATTAATCAAGCCATCAAGCAGTCCGACCGCTGGCGCAATTTCAAAGCCGGTGGTATGGAAGATGCCGAGATACGCAAAACGTTCGATGTCCCCACTGAAATGAAGGTATTCACCTATTCCGGAGCTGTGGACACCGTGATGACTCCTCTTGACTCAATCCTTTACCACAAGAGCTTCCTGCGCACAGGCTTCATGGCAATGGACCCTGTCACGGGGCATATCCTTGCCTACGTAGGCGGCCCCGATTTCAAGTTCTTCCAGTATGATATGGTTTCGCTTGGTCGGCGACAGGTCGGTTCAACCATCAAGCCATTCCTCTATTCATTGGCAATGGAGGAGGGTTATACCCCTTGCGACAGGATTCTCAATGCCCCCCCGCGACTATACAACAATGGCAAACTTTGGTCCATCCGTTCAGGCCGTTCCCGTGCCGGCGGCATGGTTGATTTGAAATGGGCACTTACCACCTCCAACAACTGGATTTCGGCCCGGCTCATTGACCAATTATCGCCCGGAGCTTTAGTTCGTACCCTCCGTAACTTCGGCGTCAGCTCGCCTCTTGATGTGAACTACACTCTTGCTCTTGGTTCAGCCGACATTTCTGTTAAAGAAATGGTGGGCGCATACTCCGCATTCGCAAACAAGGGCATGCGTGTTGACCCTATTCTTGTAACAGCAATTGCCGATAATAAGGGGAACATAATTTCGGAATTTGTGCCCAAACACACCGAAGTTTTGTCCGAAAAAGGTTACTACCGTATGCTTTCAATGCTCCAAAGCGTTGTGAACAACGGTACCGGTAAGCGTTTACGCGGCGGCCCATGGAACATTTCGGCTCAAATGGGCGGTAAAACCGGTACTACCAACTACAATGCCGATGGCTGGTTCATGGGATTCACCCCTGAAATTGTGGCCGGTGCATGGGTTGGTGGTGAAGAACGTTTCATCCATTTCCTCAACGGCAGTATTGGTCAGGGTGCTTCTATGGCCCTCCCCATCTGGGGGCTCTTCATGAAGAAAATATATGCCGATCCATCGCTTCACTATTCTCAGGCAACCAAATTCCAAGTGCCTGAAAATCTTGACTTGTGCGACAACGATTTCGTGCCCAGTCTCGGTGTGGGCGGTTCTGTTGAGCCAATAATGGAAGAGGTTGTGGAAACAACAACCAACGATGCAGCGGAAAACGAACCCGATTCAGAATTCTTCGATTAAAAACAAATCACTTCATTACACACATACAGCAACCATGAGATTCAACGTTTCAAGCAAAACTCTCTACAACTTTGCATCATCCGTGAGCAAAATCATCAGCTCGCGCAATGCCCTTCAAATCCTCAACAATTTCCTGTTCGAGCTCAGCGACGACACTCTCACCGTCACTGCTTCCGATATGGAAAATTCGCTCGTCGGCAGGCTTTTGGTGACAGAAGCCGAGGGCTCAGGATCGTTCTGCCTTGATGCCCGACGTATTGTTGAACTGCTTAAGGAAATGCCTGATCAGGGTATCACATTCGACATCAACGACCAGAATCTCGAGGTACTCATAACCTACACAAACGGCCACTACAACACTGTTGCCACCCCCGGCATTGAATACCCCGAGCATCGCAAGACACCCGAATCTGACACTGTCAGCTTCACCTGCACTTCCAATCAAATCATAAAGGGCATTGAAAACACCATGTTTGCCGTCAGCACCGAAGAAATCCGCCCCCAAATCATGGGTATCCTTTGGGATGTGAAACCCGATGAAGTGGTTTTTGTTGCCACTGACACTCGCAAACTTGTCAAATATGTCGACGGCACCATCCACTCAGGAAGCCAGTGTTCGTTCATTCTGCCCGTTAAAGGTGCTCAAGTAATTAAAAACGTTTTTGCCAAAGAAGCCGATGTAAAGGTAACTGTCACTCCCGTATCGGCTATCTTCCAGTCTGAAACATTCACTTTCGATTGCCGCTTGATTAAAGGTAACTTCCCTGACTATAATCGGGTAATTCCAACCTCAAATCCCTATACATTCACTGCCGATCGCGTTTCGTTCCTGAACGCCGTGCGCCGTGTGGCCGTGTTCGGCGATGGCGGTGGCGGTCTGGTTATTTTCAATTTCGACAACACCGAAGTGCTTCTCCGCGCATCCGACAACAGCCTCGGCACTTCCGGCGAAGAGCGCGTTCCCTGCAACTATGAGGGCAACCCCATGCGCATGGGCTTCGGAAGTCAATATCTGGTTGAAATTCTTTCAACATTCTCATCAACCGATATCGTTATCCGCCTTGCCGATCCCTCCCGTCCCGCCCTCTTCCTATCCGGAGAAACCACTCCCGACTCCGAACTTCTTATGATTCTCATGCCCATGAATGTGGGTGGCAACGATTGATTGATATGCAACTGAAACTTCAGCGTCCAATCGTTTTCTTCGACCTTGAGACCACGGGCACCAACGTTACCCGCGACCGAATTGTGGAAATCTCCATAATAAAGGTTCTCCCCAATGGTGAAGAAATTGAGCGTACGCGTCGCATTAACCCCGAAATGCCCATTCCGGCCGAAGCCACGGCTGTTCACCACATCACTGACTCCGACGTGGCCGGCGAACCCACTTTCAAGCAAATTGCCAAAAGCCTTGCCGAAATGTTTGCCGACTCCGACATTGCCGGCTTCAATTCAAACCGCTTCGACATCCCGTTGCTGCTTGAAGAGTTTCACCGAGCCGGAATTGAACTTGACACATCCAAGACCAAGCTCGTGGATGTGCAGACAATCTACCACAAAATGGAGCCGCGCAATCTGTCGGCCGCTTATAAGTTCTACTGTGGCAAGAATCTTGAGGACGCTCACTCGGCAAGTGCCGATACCCGCGCCACGCTTGAGGTGCTCAAGGCTCAGCTCGATCGCTACTCCGACCTTGTTAACGACGTCAAAGCCCTTTCGGAATTTTCATCTCATGGCCGAAATGTTGACTTTGCCGGTCGCTTGATTTACAATGATGCCAATAAAGAAGTGATTAATTTTGGTAAATACAAAGGTCAGATTGCCGAAGAGGTTCTCATGCGCGATCCCGGCTATTACAGCTGGATTCAGCAAGGCGATTTCCAGCAAAACACTAAGAACGCTTTTGCACGGATTAAACTGCGCATAGGCTCACGCCGATAAAACAGATTTCATCAATGTTGAAAGGAAAACACATAATTGTCGGTATAACCGGCGGCATAGCCGCCTACAAAACGGCCACTTTAGTGCGTCTGCTCATCAAGCAAGGTGCCGAAGTGCAGGTGGTAATGACTCCTGCTGCCAAGCAGTTCATCACTCCCGTAACCATGTCGGCACTCACAGGCAAGCCTGTTGTGAGCGAATTTTTCACTGCCAACACCGGTGAATGGCACTCGCACGTTGATCTCGGTCTCTGGGCCGATGCGATGGTAATTGCGCCTGCCACTGCTTCAACAATCGCCAAAATGGCCAATGGCGTGGCCGACAATATGTTGGTAACCACTTACCTCTCGGCAAAGTCAACGGTGTTTGTTGCCCCGGCTATGGACCTTGACATGATGAGGCACCCATCCACGGTTCGCAACATTGAACTGCTCCGTACCTACGGTAACATCATAATTGAGCCAACAGCCGGCGAACTCGCAAGCCACCTTATTGGAAAGGGCCGCATGGAAGAACCGGAAAATATTGTCAAGGTTCTCGATGATTTCTTTGCTGGCGCTGCCCGGTTGAAGGGTAGGAGAGTGCTCATCACTGCCGGACCCACTTACGAGCGCATTGATCCGGTGCGATTCATCGGTAATTTCTCAACCGGCAAAATGGGATATGCCTTGGCCGACGCCGCAGCTGCGGCCGGCGCTGATGTAACTGTTGTCAGCGGACCGGTATCCGTTGCTCCCGCCAATCCCTCGGTTAAGGTGGTCAAGGTTGAATCAGCTCGCGAAATGGCTGAAAAATGTCTGGAGCTCTTTCCTGAAGTTGATACCGCCATAATGTGTGCCGCCGTTGCTGATTACGCTCCTGTCCAGGTCTGCGACACCAAAATCAAACGTGAAAACATGGAGCACGTCGCCCTTGAGCTCCGGCGCAACCCCGACATTGCCGCCTCGCTCGGACGCATAAAGCGTCCCGGCCAGACTTTGGTGGGCTTCGCTCTTGAAACTGACCACGAAGAATTCAATGCACAGCGCAAACTGGCCTCCAAAAACCTTGACATGATTGTGCTCAACTCCCTCGCCGTTCCCGGTGCCGGATTTGCAACAGATACCAATCAGGTCACTGTCTTTAAGGCCGACGGCAGCGCCCCCGTCACCATTCCCTTGATGTCTAAGGTCGCCGTGGCCCGTAAAATTATTAACCTCCTCTAAATTCTATGATAAGAAAATTTCTCCTCCTGTTTCTGTTTCTCCCCTTGGCCGCATTGGTCATGGCGCAGGAACTGAACTGCACTGTTGAAGTCAACGCCCAGCAGGTTCAAGGTCAGGAACAAACATTTCAGACTCTCCAAGAGGCAATGAATGAATACATGAACTCCACAAAGTTCTCCAATGCCCAATTTTCGCCTAATGAAAAAATCGAGTGCCGCATTTTCCTAACCGTATCCGAGTACACCGACGATATTGTTAAAGGCGACATTCAGGTTCAGGCTTCGCGTCCCGTCTACAATAGCTCATACACCACCACGCTCCTAAACTACAAGGACAACAAAGTTGAGTTCGAGTATCGCCCCCACCAACAAATGGTTTTCTCCGAAACCACCATGGAGGATAATCTTACCGCACTGATGAACTATTACGCCTACCTCATTCTTGCACTTGACTTCGACTCTTTCTCTCCCCGAGGTGGCCAACCCTACTTTGACCGCCTGCAATCCATTGTGCAAATGGCTCAATCATCCGGCGAGGTGGGTTGGAAAACATACGATGACAATCGCAACCGCGCCGCTGTGCTTGCTGCTTTCACCGATCCTAACACTCAGCCAATCCGCGACATGCTTTATCAGTATCATCGTCGCGGCCTCGATGAAATGTCAGTTGCTCCGGACAAGGGGCGTTCCACAATAACCAAATCGCTTGAAACTCTCCGTCAGATTCAGGAAAAGGCTCCTATGTCAGTGGCTCTCACAATGTGGCACGATGCCAAACTGGATGAACTTATAAATGTCTATTCCAAAGGTCCTCAAACCGAGCGCGATGAAGTCTATAAACTTCTCCTTGACCTATATCCAACTGACCAGGCTCGCCTTAACAACATTAAAAACCCGCCCGAAACAAAATAATTTCATTTCAGAAAATGCTTTGTTCGCTTCACATATCCAACTATGCTCTCATTGACAGCATTGAGCTCCATCCGGCAAAGGGATTGAACATTATCACCGGCGAAACCGGTGGTGGAAAGTCCATTATGCTTGCAGCTCTTTCGCTGCTGCTCGGTGAGAGAGCCGACCCGAAAAGCATTCGGAATACCGAAGCTAAATCAGTCATTGAAGCGGTTTTCAATGTCAGCGACAACGCGAAACTCAAAGCATTTTGTCTGGAATCGGAAATAGAGTGGGACGATTCGCAAATCATTCTTCGGCGTGAAATCTCCCCCTCATCACGCTCTCGCGCTTTTATCAACGATAGCCCTGTAACACTAAATCTCCTCCGCTCCGTAGGGCTTATGCTTGTCGACATTCACTCACAACATCAAAACCGCTTGCTATCTTCGCCGACATTCCAGCTCGACATAATTGACACGCTTGCCGATAACCACGCGCTCCTTGCCGATTACGAGAACAAATACTCCGCCTATAAGGCCGCTCTCCATAAACTGAAAGCTGCCAAAGTTGCCATTCTCCGCGATCGCGAGAATGAAGATTTCATGCAGTATCAACTGCAGCGAATCAACCAACTCAATCCTCTCCCCGATGAGGAAACATCACTTCAGGCCGAGCGCGAACGGCTTTCCGAAGCGGCTTCCGCCCGTGAGCTTTTTAACAATGCTCTCTCTCTGATTTCCTATGGCGATGCCAACATGCGTTCACTCGCATCCTCGTTGCGCGATGCTGTTTCTGATGCCTCTCACCTTCTTCCCGAAAGCGCCAATATTGACTCCCGCCTCGCAGCCCTCTCTGCCGAGCTAAATGACATTGCCGACACCATCGAATCCGCCTCAGCCGCCTATCCGGCCGATGCATTGTCCGATTTGGAAGTGGTCGACTCCCGCCTCAATGAGTTGAACTCCGTGCTCCGCCGCCACAATCTCTCATCGGCCAACGAGTTAATTGCCGAGGCCCAACGTCTCTCTCAAAAATTAGCACGGCTTGAGGATGCCGACAATATTCTGGCCACGTTTGAAAAACAGGCCCGCGCCGCTAAAAAGGCAGCTTTGGATGCCGCGGCAATTCTTTCAGAGCGCCGCCGCGCCGCCGCCCATGATTTTGGCGAAATGCTCCGCGACACCGCCATGCCGCTCGGAATGAAAAATCTTGTCTGCGACATTTCGGTCGAACCCACCGAGCTCTCATTCTCCGGCGCCGACAAAGTTGAATTTCGTTTCGCTTTCAACAAAAATCAGCAACCTGTTCCGGTGGCAATGTCGGCCTCCGGTGGTGAAATCTCTCGCCTCATGCTTTCAATTAAATCAATCATTGCCCACAAAATGCAACTGCCGTCAATCATATTTGACGAGGTCGACACCGGTGTTTCCGGCGACGTTGCCAATCGCATCGGGCAAATGATGCAATCCATTGCCCGAAACATTCAGGTCATTGCAATAACCCACCTGCCACAGGTGGCCGCCAAGGGTTCCCGGCATTTCAAGGTGGCTAAACACGATACCGACAATTCCACCGTGACCCATGTTACTGAACTCTCCCCCTCGGAACGCGTTTCTGAACTGGCACTCATGCTCTCGGGCCATTCTTCTAACCAAGCTGCAATTGCAACAGCTAAAGAACTTTTAGAAAATTCATAACCATGCAACAATCTGACTATATATTTGGCATCCGCGCCGTTATAGAAGCCGTAAATGCCGGCAAGGACCTTGACCGTGTTTTCATTCGCAAAGGTTTGTCCGGACCGAACGCTCAAGAACTCCTAAACCTTCTGCGTGAACATGGTGTGGTGACCAAATTTGTCCCGGCCGAAAAGCTCAACAAGTTCACCCGCAAAAACCATCAGGGCGTTGTCGCATTCCTTTCGGCCGTGACCTATCACAATCTTGGCAACCTTGTTCCGCAGCTTTTTGAAGAAGGAGTCCTCCCGTTCATTGTAGTGCTCGACGGAATCACCGACGTCCGTAATTTCGGTGCCATTGCCCGAACATGCGAGTGTGCCGGAGTCGATGCCATTGTCATCCCCGAGCATGGTAGTGTAGGAGTGGGGGCCGATGCTGTCAAGACCTCGGCCGGAGCATTGATGTCGCTTCCGGTTTGCCGCGAGCATAGCGTGGCTTCGGCTGTGCGCTATCTCAAAAACTCCGGTTTCAAAGTGGTAGCCGTCTCCGAGAAAGCCGACATAAACTACACAACTGCGTCTTACACCGAGCCCACAGCACTGGTACTCGGAGCCGAAGATGTCGGTATCAACCCCGAAGTCATAAAGCTTTGCGACACCTTTGTGTCCATTCCCATGTTCGGCTCCATAGGGTCGCTTAACGTTTCCGTGGCTGCCGGCATAATCATTTACGAGGTGGTGCGTCAGCGTCTTGAGGCCAACCTTGAGGTAATCTGACGCCACAGAACATCTAACGCGGCGGTGGCGTTAATAGATTATGCCACTGCAAGCATCCATCCGGCCCGTTTCACCCGCCCGCAGGCGGTTGCTCAATTTGCTCCACGTCATGGTCATCGCACTATCCGTGGTGCTCATTTATGCCGTTACTTACGACACGCTCAACTCCATTTCTCTCATCACCGACAAGCGTTACCTCAAGCTCCAGTTCTGGATTTGCATCATATTCTTTGCCGAAACGCTGATTGAATGGGCCATTACCCCCGGACATCTTCGGAATCTGCCCAAAACTGTTCTGCTGCTTCTCCTGTGCGTCCCCTACATTTCCATTGTGCATCACTTCCACTGGCCCGTATCGCTTGAACTTTATTACATTCTTCGCGTAATGCCCTTGGTGCGCGCGGCCACAGTACTCGTGGTCATGTGGGGAATTATGGAAAAAAACCGCGTTACAGGCTTGTTCGGCTCATACATGATTATTCTTCTAATAACGCTCTACGTCCTCTCCTTGATGTTCTATGTTGAAGAGCACCCGGTTAATTCGGGTGTCTACAACTATTGGCAGTCGCTTTGGTACTCGTTCATGCAAATGAACACATGCGGTTCAAACATCAGCCCGGTCACAACGGCCGGCAAAGTTATCGGTGTTATCCTTTCAGTCGAAGGCCTCATACTCTTCCCCGTATTCACCGTTTACTTCACCCACGCTTTCGGCCACACCCGCGCCACCTCCGAAGGCGCCCAATAGGCCGACTCCTTCAAACACGGGCTAAAGATCCTCTTCTCTTAGTTTGAATCGACAATCGGAAACGTCAACCATTTCGCCCACCAGGCCATCAAGACTGGGTTCAAGCGTTATGCCGGCTAATCTATTGCCCGATTTGTCATATATGGTAAAGTTAAGACCATCGTCGGTATACGCTCTAAGTGCGTTTGACAGTTTGTTTCCCTGGCTTTCATATCGGAAGTAGTTACCCAGATGGGCAATGGCATTGATGCCTTCACCCTTCACTCTAAGGCGAATTGCGTTGGGGTCATGTACAGTTGAACTGTTATTCTCTGCCGGAGTAAACTCGGCCGTGACTCTGCGAAGCTTCTTCCCCCACGTGCCGGTGAAAGTGAAATCGCTTTCGCGGTTAAGGGTAAGGTGCGATTCCGTTGAGCCCTTGCCCATTGTAGCATTTATAGTTCCATCCGGGCCCATTGTCCCGCTAACTGGCAGTTTAATATTGTAGAGAATATTCCAGAAAGTACCTGATATGTTGCCGTCAGGCGAAATGCTAACTTCCATTGTATACGGGTGCTTGCTTATAATTCCGTTTATTTGATAACGGCCTTCAAGCTTGCTGAACTCACCATATGAATAAGTCTCAGGCTCTTCATATTTTATAGGCTCATCCTCATCCTCCTCATAGTCGTAATCCAACACAATTTCCTCCACCTCCGGGTAAGAATCATCAATCTGTTTGTTGGAAGAACCTTTTGTGAATAAATCAATGCAAATCATCGCCAATAGCAAGATAAGGCCTGATGCAAACGTTAGAATTACCGCTGCCCAAGAGATATTATGCTTATTCGGATTATTTACAATCTCTTCCGATTCTTCTACGGTTGGCTCATCATGGTCCGACATCATCTTGGCCATTATGCGTAGAGGCCATAGAGCTACATAGTACACAAGTGCAAAGGCCGTGGCATAAATAATTACTTCACTAATATTAATATGTTGATGTCCGTAAATGCCCTCCAATCTTGAATAGTTAACAGGAGAATATAGAGCACTGATTGCACTGGAAATCGCAGATATGAGCATAAGCACTCCTATTATAATCATAGCCTTGCCAAAACGACCGAGATTCCCGCAATAATCCCTTTTAAATTCCTTTCCTGAAATAATTATAAATACAGCCGTGGTCAAATCAACTATACATGAAATAATGGCCACTATGTTGGATGCAAAGATTAACTTAGCCGAATTTAAAAGCGAGGAAAGAACCATGAGGCTCCCTGTTGCAATGAGACATTTTTTGGGAAACCACATGTTTTTTGCCGACATCGCGTTGGCGAGTCGCACAAACATACAAATCATTATGTACACCGACACAAGACTTATGAACGCAGTAATGTAGTGAGTCTTGTCCGTGAATGTAACGATTACGTTTACAAATGTAAGCAGTGCAATTATAATAGCTCCGAATCTGGTCCACTTCATACCCGGAGCCTTGATTTTGTTAACACACGCAGTTCCTTCGAATGGGACTATTGGAAATCCGCAGTAGCTGTTGTCGTCGTTTTGCATAATTATTGCCATTGTTTCACATTAAAAGGAGTCCTATAAAGGCACCATCTGCATTATATGCAGAGCCCGAAACACCTCAATGCATTGGTTGAAAAATGAATGTCAAACGCAAAAATAAACAATAATTACTAAATCTCAAAACCTCATCTTTGATAATTTCGGGGGGGGGTAAATCACTGACTACTAATAATCTAATTTCGCAAAAAATAATTTTTCCGTATTAAAAAACGGCAACACAAAAAGAAGCCTTGGCTCAAACCAAAGCTTCTCTCGGGGTGAACAGTGGGGGTCGAACCCACGACCTTCGGAACCACAATCCGACGCTCTAACCAACTGAGCTATGCTCACCATCTAATTCCGGATTTTCGCTATCTCCATAGCTTTGAGGCAAGCCTCATCCGTTTTGCGATGCAAAGTTAAGAATTTTTTCCAACTCCGCAATAAGGCCGCATCATTTTTTTCAAAGTTTTCTGTTATTTCTTTTCAAACAACGATTGTATTGACCCGATTGACGACAGCACCGAACTGGCCTCGTAAGGAATATAGACGGTCTTATTGTCCTGTCCAGTAGTCATTTCCCGCAGAGTGTCAATGTATTTCATAGCAAGCATATAAGTGGCCGGATCGGTTTTACTTTGTGCCACTGCTTCAGCTACTTTCCTGATAGCTTCTGCCTCAGCTTTGGCATTGAGTATAATTGCCTGGGCCTCACCTTCGGCGCGCAGAATTTCACTCTGTTTGTGTGCCTCAGCCTCATTGATGCGCGATGCCTTTTCACCTTCCGAGCGGAGAATAAGCGACTGCTTCTCACCCTCGGCATTCAAAATCTCCGCACGGCGGTTTCGTTCTGCCTGCATCTGTTTCTCCATGGCCACACGAACACTTTCGGGAGGAGTGATGTCCTGAAGCTCTACGCGGTTCACCTTCACACCCCATTTATTTGTGGCATCGTCAAGAATCGATTGCAACTTGTTGTTGATGGTGTCGCGCGAAGTAAGCGTCTCGTCCAATTCCAGCTCTCCGATAACATTACGAAGCGATGTCTGCGTAAGTTTCTCAATGGCGTTGGGCAAATTGTCAATTTCATACACCGCTTTCTTCGGATCTGTAATCTGGAAGTAAAGCAATGCGTTAATCTCCGTTGTTACGTTGTCGCGGGTAATAACCTGCTGTGAAGGAAAATCGTACACTTGCTCACGCAAATCAATAACCTTTGTCATGGTAGTGTGGGCAAAACTGCGGCCACCCACAATCTGCGTGGTGCGAGTGTAAATAACCTTGGGACGGTCAACGAATGGAATGATGAAGTTCAAGCCCGGCGACAGCACACTGTGGAATCGTCCAAGACGCTCTATAACTCTTGTCTCCGACTGAGGCACAACTTTAACGCCGGCCGATATTATCACAATCACCAGCAGAATCAGAACTGCTACTATTATCAATGTGGTTAAATCCATAGATTCAGTTATTTGTTATTATTATCAATTGGTTCTACGGTTAGGATAATGCTGTCGTAAGCCGTTACAACAACTTCGGTGCCCGAAGGAATTTCATCTCGGTGTCCTGAAGTGCGCACCTGCCAGTTGTCTCCGTCAATCCTTGCACGCCCCAAGTGTTCCGGCTTGATTGCATGCGTAACCACGGCCCGACGTCCTAACAGTGCATCCATGCCGGTGCGGGCAATCTTTTCCGACTTCTTGGCGTGCCAACGCTTGAACACCGGGAGCAAAGCCACGTAAGCAACAATTGAGGCGACCATCAACGCCGCAAACTGCACCGGCAGTCCTGCACCGGCAAGATTTGCCGCAAGAGCGCATAGCGCCCCTATGGTCAAGCAAAGCGCCCACATCATCTGAGTCATTACTTCAACAATCAGCAGCACGGCGGCTGCAATGAGCCATATAGTCCACACTTCCATATTATTCTATTTTTCCCAAAGATACAAAATTAAAATTAATTCTCCACTACATATCCGCAAAAAAACGTCCCGCAAGCACGGAAATATTTTTCTCGTGTCGCGGGACATTTATTTATTAGGTGTTAAAATCCGGTGTAACTTTCCGGCTTATTCAGGATATATCTCGTGTTTGGCGGCCAACAGTGTGTTGTGCATGAGCGATGCTATTGTCATGGGACCTACGCCTCCGGGAACAGGGGTGATGAAGGAGCAGAGCGGCTCCACGTTTTCAAAGTCCACGTCGCCGCGGAGGCGGAAGCCACTTTTGCGCGTTGAGTCAGGCACGCGCGTGGTACCCACATCAATAATGGCTGCTCCCGGCTTAACCATGTCGGCCGTGACAAATCCAGGGCTTCCAAGTGCGGCTATAATAATGTCGGCCTCGCGGCAAATCTCTTTGATGTTCGGTGTGGCACTGTGGCAAACGGTCACTGTGGAGTTGCCGGGATTGCTCTTTTGCATCATCAGCGTAGCCACCGGCTTGCCAACAATGTTGCTTCGGCCAAGCACCACGCAGCGAGCTCCGCGAGTCGGAACATTGTAGCGCCGCAGAAGCTCCATTATTCCGAACGGAGTGGCCGAAACGTAGCAAGGCAGTCCGATTGCCATGCGTCCAACGTTGACCGGGTGGAAGCCGTCCACATCCTTTCGGTAATCGATAGCTTCAATCACGCGTTGTTCAGAAATGTGTTTTGGCAAGGGAAGTTGAACAATGAAACCGTCAACATCGGCATCCCTGTTGAGCCGGTCAATGGTGCCGAGCAGTTCCTCTTCCGTCACCTCATCCTCAAATTTTATCAACGTTGACTTAAAGCCACATTGCTCACAAGCTTTCACCTTGTTGGCAACGTATGTCTCGCTGCCGCCGTCGTGGCCCACAAGTATCGCTGCAAGATGAGGCCGCTTTTCGCCATTCTCAAGCATTTCGGTTACCTGAACGGATATTTCAGCCTTTAGGTCCGATGCAATTTTCTTCCCGTCAATCAGCATTTCGGTCGTGTTTTATTTTGTTAGTTAACGTCCGCGCATGTTGCGCATCATTTTCATTGGGTTTTTCATTGTGGTGACCGTCTTCATCATCTTGCGCATCTGCTCGAACTGTTTCAGCATGCGGTTCACCTCCACAAGTGTGGTTCCGGAACCCTTAGCTATTCTTTGGCGGCGGCTCTGGTTGATGATGGCGGGGTTGGCTCGCTCCTCCTTGGTCATCGAGTGGATAATGGCTTCGATTCCTTTGAATGCGTTGTCGTCAATGTCAATATCCTTAATGGCTTTTCCAACACCCGGAATCATTGAAGCGAGGTCCTTCAAATTACCCATTTTCTTTATCTGCTGAATCTGGCTAAGGAAGTCATTGAAGTCAAACTGATTCTTGGCAATCTTTTTGGAAAGTTTGCGTGCCTCCTCCTCGTTATAAGCATTCTGTGCTTTTTCAACAAGCGAAACAATGTCGCCCATGCCCAGAATACGATCGGCCATACGCGAGGGGTGAAAAAGGTCAATGGCGTCAAGCTTCTCGCCCGTACCCACAAACTTAATGGGTTTGGTAACCACTGTGCGTATTGAAAGAGCCGCGCCACCGCGAGTATCACCGTCGAGTTTCGTAAGCACAACTCCGTCAAAGTCAAGTTTGTCATTGAACTCCTTCGCGGTGTTCACTGCATCCTGACCGGTCATCGAGTCAACCACGAAGAGCGTTTCCTGAGGTTTGATAGCTGCTTTGATTGCCGCAATCTCATTCATCATCTCCTCGTCAACGGCAAGGCGTCCCGCCGTGTCCACAATCACCAGGTCAAGATTGTTGGACTTGGCATGGCGTATGGCATTCTGAGCAATCTCCACGGGATTCTTGTTGCCATCTTCGGTGTACACAGGAACCTGAATCTGTTCACCGAGCACCTTCAGCTGGTCAATGGCCGCGGGGCGATATACGTCGCAGGCCACCAACAGCGGGCGGCGGGCTTTCTCGCTCTTGTATTTGCGGGCAAGTTTGCCGGAGAAGGTGGTTTTACCCGAGCCTTGCAAACCCGACATTAATATAACCGTGGGATTGCCCGACAGATTGACCTGAGCGGTTTCCGACCCCATCAATGTGGCCAGTTCATCGTGAACAATCTTCACCATCATTTCACCGGGCTTGACGGCTGTGAGCACGTTCTGTCCCAGGGCCTTTGCCTTTACGGTGTCGGTAAATGTCTTGGCAACCTTATAGTTAACGTCGGCATCCAACAGCGCACGGCGAACATCTTTCAATGTCTCGGCAACATTAATTTCCGTGATTTTGCCTTGGCCCTTAAGAATCTTAAGGCTCCGTTCAAGTCTGTCGCTTAGATTTTCAAACATATATCTGTGTTGTGGTGAAGTTTTAAATCAATTTATTTGTCTCAGTGTCAGGAAACACCACCCTTGGAGTCCAAGTGAGGGCCTCTTCTGCCGACATTGTGGCGTAAGCCATTATTATAACCACATCGCCGGTGTGAACCTTGCGGGCTGCGGCTCCGTTCAGGCAAATCATCCCGCTGTTGCGTGGTCCGGCAATGGCATAAGTGTCAAAGCGTTCGCCATTGTTATTGTCAACAATGTACACTCTTTCACCCGGCAGAATGCCTGCCGCATCCATCAAATCTTCATCTATGGTTATGCTTCCAATGTAGTCAAGATTGGCCTCCGTTACTCGAACGCGATGAATCTTGCACTTCAACATTTCCAACTGTATCATTTCTTGTTGTAAGTTATATTGTCAATAAGGCGAACATCGCCGCAATACACCGTGATGCATCCAACGGCCGCCCCTTCGGGTGTTTCCCACTGGTCTGTGGGCTGCATTGTAAGCGGATTGACCACCTCGTAATATTCTACTTCCATAAACGGTTCGGCATTCAGTTGGTCAATAACCCACTGCTTTACCTCGCCTACCGAATTCGTTTTGGCCATCTCCACACTTTCTTGAAGCACCCTGTGGATGGCGGGCGCCACCTTCCGCTGTTCGGCAGTCAGACGCACATTTCGGCTGGACATGGCAAGCCCGTCGGTTTCCCTTACAATTGGACAAGCCACAATGTCAATGTCGAAATTTTCCAGCTCTGCCATTTTTCGCACTACGGCAATTTGTTGGAAATCCTTTTCACCGAAATAGGCTCGGGTAGGATTTGCCAGGGCAAACAACTTGCTCACAATCTGGGCTACCCCGTTGAAATGTCCCGGGCGCATGGCTCCTTCCATCACCTCGCTCACCGGGCCAAGGTCAAATTGGCGGGTGTCCGGTTCGGGATAAATCTCCTCCACCGAAGGAATGAACGCATAGTCAACGTTGCAACTCTCCAAAGCTTCGCAGTCGGCCTGCTCGGTGCGGGGATAAGTTGCCAAGTCTGTGGCGTTGTTGAATTGAGTTGGGTTTACAAACACGCTTGCCACAACAACATCATTGTCGTTGCGGGCGCGTCGCATAAGCGACAGATGGCCTGCGTGCAGCGCTCCCATGGTGGGCACAAGGCCTATTGTGTGGCCGGCTTCACGATGCTTTTTCATGGCATCCTTGAGCTCGCCGACGCTTCTTAACACTTTCATTTGTAGCTTCTTTAGTTAGCTTCAGAGTTATTATGGGCGCAACGGGTCGGAATTTCGGTCCGTTTGCGTTGCAAAATTAATCATTTCTTGAATCTCTATCAAATGATTAGTGACAAAAAAGCTGCCCGGACAATGGCTCCGGGCAGCAAAAATGTTATTATCGCTATTTTTTGCAATGTTAGTCAAGTGGCACTGCATAATATTTCTTTGCACCTGTGGGATAGATGCCGGTGATGAACATCACATGGTCATCAGTTGACTTGATGATGGAGTTGTAAATTTTCTCAACATCCTCGTCCGACTTCACTTTTGCGCCGTTGATGTCCTGTATGATGAAGCCTTCCTTGATGCCTGCATTTTTGAAAATGCCATCTTTGAGTCCCACAACCTGAAGTCCCGAATTGATTTTAAGCTGGGCACAGGTTTCTTCATCCAACTTTTTGAAAGCGCATCCCAAATCGGTCACAGATGAGGCCTGGGTTATTTTGGTGCTGCCTTGCGAGTTGTAGAGTGTGGTGTTTACAGTTTTTGATTTACCATCGCGAGTGTAGGTAATGGACACCTTATCGCCGGGGCGCATTCTGGCCATCTGCTCGAGCAATTGGGCAGAGTTGTGGGTGGGATTGCCATTGATGGCGGTGATAACATCGCCTTTCTTCAATCCGGCTTCCATTGCGGCGCTGCGGTCGTTGACCGATTCCACGTAGAGTCCGTCGACAATTCCATCAAGTCCTTTCTCTTTAGCAGTTTTGGCGTCAAGAGGTGAGTAGGTGATTCCAAGGAATGCACGTTGAACGGTGCCGTATTGCTTGAGGTCTGTGGCCACCTTGGTTACAATGGCGGTGGGAATTGCAAATGAGTAGCCTGCGTAGCTTCCGGTTTGGGAATAGATGGCAGTGTTGATTCCAACAAGCTCGCCATTAAGATTAACAAGGGCACCGCCGGAATTGCCGGGATTAACGGCGGCATCGGTCTGAATGTACGACTCAAGGCCCATGGGGCGGCCGTTGGTGGCCGATGAGATGCTGCGTGCCTTGGCCGACACAATGCCGGTGGTCACGGTTGAGGTGAGTCCGAACGGATTGCCCACAGCGAGAACCCATTCTCCCACCTTAAGAGCATCGCTGTCGCCCATGGGGATAACGGGAAGTTCCTTGGCGTCTATTTTAATAAGCGCAAGGTCGGTGTTGGGGTCGGCTCCAACAACGGTTGCATTGAATTGGCGGTTGTCGTTGAGTGTAACCTCAAGACGTTCGGCTCCGTCGATAACATGGTTATTGGTGACGATGTAGCCATCGGGCGAAATAATCACTCCCGAGCCAAGACCGAGCTGTCGCTGGGAATCTTCTTCGTTGCGCGGCTGCTGTTGCTGGCGCGGCTGCTGGCGGCGGTTGCTGCCACCGTAGGGGTCGCCGAAGAAAAATTCAAAGAAAGGATCGTTGAAAAAATCCCCTCCGTTGCTGTAGCCTCTTTGCTGGCGAGGCGTGGCGAAACTTTTTATGCTGACAACTCCGTTGATGGTCGATTCGGCCACCTTGGTGAAATCCGTGTTCACACCGGGGTGTTGGGCAACCGTGAGGAAGCCGCCCTCGGACGATTCGTTTGACTGGCAGGCATTGGATGCCGTTATTGTTCCGGCTATGAGTGCGCCGGCGGCGAAAGCCAGAATTTGTCGGTTAATTTTCATGTTTATGCTAATGATGTTGGATTTTGTGAATGAATAAGCATTTTGATAATGATGCCACAAAGATAACGCATAATTTCATGCATTAATATGCAATTGCGCCGTTTTAAAATGATTTAATATCAACATGGCTGATTTTATATAAATTTTACGCCTTAGTGTTTAAAATCCCTAAAAAATCGTGCTATTACTCTCACATATTTTCGTTATTTTTGCAACAGAAAAATCATTATCACAAAAATATTATCATGAAGAAATTTATTTGTGGCGCGCTTGCGCTCTCTGTCGCTGCCGGTGCCTTCGCTGCTGATGATAAGCCTGCCGCTCCTGACAGCCTGGGATTTAAGTTTACCGATGTGAAACTTGTCAAGACCACTCCTGTGAAGGACCAGAACAAGTCCGGAACTTGCTGGTGCTTCTCCGGCCTTTCATTTTATGAAGATGAAATTCTGCGTAAGACGGGCAAGGAGCTTGACCTCTCGGAGATGTTTGTGGTGCGTCATTGCTACGATGATAAGGCCGACCGTTATGTGCGAATGTATGGCGAAACAAACTATGCCCAGGGTGGCAGTGGCCTTGATGTGCCCTACGTTTGGGAGCGTTATGGCATTGTTCCTGAAGAGGTGTACCGCGGTCTTAACTATGGCGAAGAGAAGCACTCCCACTATGAGATGGCCGACGTGCTTTCCGGCATTGTGAGTGCCGTTGTGAAAAAGCCCGGGAAAAGAATTACCACCGCATGGCGCAAGGGCCTCAATGGCGTACTTGATGCTTACCTTGGCGAGCTGCCCGAAACTTTTGTTTACGAAGGAAAGACATATACTCCGCAGAGTTTCGCGGCCTCGCTTCCCATCAATGTCGACGATTATATTGCCGTGACATCTTTCACACACCATCCGTTCTACAAGCCGTTTGTGCTGGAGGTTGCCGATAACTGGCTCGCCGGCCAGTATTACAACGTGCCCATCGATGAAATGCAGGCCATTGTTGACAACGCTCTTGACAAAGGTTACTCAGTAAGCTGGGCTGCCGATGTCAGCGAAGGCGGATTCAAGTGGAACAACGGTTTTGCCGTGATGCCCAAGGAGAAAAATCAGGCCGACATGGAGGGGACTGAGCTTGCCCGTTGGGTGAAACTATCGGACAAGGACCGCGAAAATGAACGCTTTAAATTCAATGGACCGGTGGAGGAGATGGAAATCACCCAGGAGATCCGTCAGAATATGTTTGACCGTCAGGAGACCACTGACGACCATGGTATGGTGATTGTGGGCAAGGCTGTGGACCAGAAAGGTAATCCTTATTATAAGGTGAAGAACTCCTGGGACACCAATCAAATCTACGATGGTTACTTTTATGTGTCCGTTCCTTACTTCCGCGCCAAGACAATGGACATTTATGTTAACAAGGAAGCTGTCCCCTCGAACATAATGAAGAAGCTTGCTGTGAAATAACCGGCTTGGGGAACGCACCTGAAAAAATTCGCGGCTGTACAGCTGAAGTGGTTTGTTGCTTGCTGTGCAGCCGTTTTTTTGTCAACTTCCGAGGGTGATTTGTTGTGCGGAGTATTATCTTTTTATAAATTTTTCAACATCTGTTTATTGATTAAGTTGTTGATATACAGTTGTTCTATGCTTGATTTTGGATAACTTATCAACATTGGGAATGTTTGGCGGTGAAAAATTTTGTTGTTTCGCAAATAATGGCAATATTTGCAAAA
>JAMPBC010000020.1:0-9047 GCA_023666905.1 Bacteroides sp.
TTCAATACCCGCCAAATGTTTTGACGATTATTTTTCAGAAGAAATGAGTTAATATTCGTTAACAAGCAGCTCAATGCGCTGATTATAAACAGATATTAATAGTGTTAAGTATTGAGCGTAAAGTGTGGAAAAATGAAGTGTGAAGAGTCAAGTGTTGAGTGTGAAGGGGGAAGGGTGGAGTGTGAAGTGGGGTGTTTTGGGGATTTGTTTTTGCGGATGATTGGATGAAATGGAGGATATGGTAAAGGGTGAGGAGTTGCGGGGGAGGAAAAATTTTTGTATTTTCGTGGAGATTTTTATTCATCAGTTATATCACATTTTTTCATGCGTAAGTTTGTTACAGTTGCCACCGTGGCCGTGTGCGGCGTGTTCGAGGCCATGGGTATCACCCCGGCCGAGGTTCGGTTTCACAATGAGGCTGCCGACACGACAAAATTGACCGACATATTAATTGAGATTGAGGCTATGAACCTGGAGAGCCCGGAGGCTATTGTGGCTGAGGCGGGAAGCCGGTTTCTTGGCGTGCCGTATGTTGCAGGTACGCTTGAGGGTGAGCCTGAGCAGCTTACGGTGAACACGAGCGAACTTGACTGCACTACGTTTGTGGAGACGGCGCTTGCGCTGGCAATGACGGTGGAGTCGCGCCGGACTTCGTGGCGCGACTACATTAACAATCTGGAGCAGCTTCGCTACCGCGGCGGCCGGGTGAACGGCTATCCGTCGAGGTTGCACTATGTGAGCGATTGGATTGTGGACAATGCCCACCGTGGAAATTTGGTGGAGGTCACCGACCGCGTGGGACAGACTGACTCAAAGATTAAGACTTTGGATTACATGACTCAGCACCGGGACGCGTATCCGGCGCTTGCCGATTCGGCAAATTATGCGGGACTGAAAAATGTGGAGGTTGGGTTCAGATCGCACAAATATTCATATATACGGCCCGCTTCCCTACCCTCGGCTCGGCTGAAGGATGGCGACGTGATTGCTCTGACCACAAACATGGCGGGGCTGGACGTGACGCATCTTGGAATTGTGAAGATGGTGAAGGGTGTTCCGCATTTGATGCATGCTTCGCTGAAACAGAAGAAGGTGGTGATTGACGAATTGTCGCTGGCGGACTATTTGCGCCGCCACCGTCCGCAGGGCTTCAGAGTGATAAGACTGGCTTACTGATAATTCAACGCTTGCTAATTAGCCATAATCTCCTGAAAGTCAATTGCATAAAAAAAAGGGGGGGGTATATACCGCAAATTTCAAAGGATGAGATTCCATTGTTGGCGCCAATGAGGATGGGGCCGAGCTTATGGCCGCGGTGAATAAAAGAGCTGACAACGAGGGGGCTGTGACGGACAATGACGTGGATGGAGAGTTCATCGGCCGGAGCGACCATGGGAAGGGTGGATTCAACAACGCTCCAATTGGAGCCGCCGGTGTGTTTTAACAGAAGCGTGTGGGCCGGGCACGGCAAGGAGACGCGCATAAAAACTCCCTGTGGGAGCGTGTCGGAAACCAGCACTGATGCCGCGAGGATGGAAGGAGAGGTCGGTGTCGTCGCCAATGGCAGCAAGGAGTCGGGAAAAGTTTTCGTAACCCAAGTAGGATGCAATGATGTCGAGCGTTGTGAAGCGGGGCTCGCAGACGTCGTTGGCAAATCCGAGCATACGTTTGAGCGTAATAACCCCGAGGCGCTGTCCGGTGACGTTGAGGATGTCGATGGAGAGACTCGTACAGTCGGCAGGATAACGGATTTCGTGGCCCAGTCTGGCTTCAAGCATTTCTTTGATGAGAGGTGACACCATAAGCAACGTGGTTGATGAAGATGGGTGTTTAGATTGTTATGCTACAAATATACATTAAAATTACAGGAGAAGCTCTGACCGTTTTAACCGTTTGAAGAAAGGCGTGAAAAGGTGTCTACCCGGGTGGGGCAGCGTGAGTGAGGTCCCGGCGATAAAAAGGCTGTCCCCGCAGGGTGCGGTTAGGCGCGCTGCGGGGACAGTGTTATTGGATTGAAAACCGGCTTAGGTTACCGGCATGGGATGTTTCAGGCCTGAGGCATTTTGGTTTTTTTGCCATAGCCGTAGCGGGCGGCGTCGCCGAGTTCTTCCTGGATGCGGAGGAGCTGGTTGTACTTGGCCATACGGTCGGAGCGGCTTGCGGAACCAGTTTTGATTTGACCGGCGTTAGTGGCAACGGCGATGTCGGCGATAGTAGCGTCTTCGGTTTCACCTGAGCGGTGTGAGATAACGGCGGTGTAACCATTGCGCTGAGCGAGTTCAACTGCGCGGAGGGTTTCGGTGAGTGAACCAATCTGGTTAACCTTAACGAGGATTGAGTTGGCGCATCCTTCGTTGATTCCACGTTCCAGATATTTCACGTTGGTTACGAAGAGGTCGTCGCCCACGAGCTGGCAACGGTTGCCGATGAGGTCGGTGAGGATTTTCCAGCCTTCCCAATCGTTTTCGGCCATACCGTCTTCAATTGAGTCGATGGGGTATTTTTCAACGAGTTCCTTGAGGAATTCGGCTTGCTGCTGTGAAGTGAGTTTGGGAGCGCCTTCGCCTTGCTTCCAAGTGTAGTCGTAGATACCGTCCTTATAGAATTCGGAAGAAGCGCAGTCAAGGCCAATGGTTACGTCCTTTCCGGGCACGTAGCCGGCAAGTTCGATGGCTTTGATGATCACGTTGAGGGCGTCTTCGGTGCCGTCGAGTGTGGGAGCGAAACCGCCTTCATCGCCAACAGCTGTTGAAAGGCCGCGTTCGTGGAGCACTTTTTTGAGGTTGTGGAACACTTCGGTGCCCATGCGGATGCCTTCTTTGAAGCAGCAAGCGCCGATGGGGCGAATCATGAATTCCTGGAAGCAGATGGGAGCGTCAGAGTGGGCGCCGCCGTTGATGATGTTCATCATGGGCACGGGGAGCACGTAAGAGTTGCATCCACCGATGTATTTGTAGAGGGGGAGGTCGAGATAGTCGGCGGCTGCTTTAGCAACGGCAAGCGATACGCCGAGAATGGCGTTGGCTCCGAGGTTGCTCTTGGTGTCGGTGCCGTCGAGGGCAATCATTGTTTCGTCGATTTTGATTTGGTCAAGGGCGCTCATGCCAACGAGGGCTTGTGCGATGGGGCCGTTAACGTTGGCCACGGCTTTAGTTACGCCTTTGCCCATATAGCGGTTTTTGTCGCCGTCGCGGAGTTCGAGGGCTTCGTTTACGCCGGTTGATGCGCCAGAGGGCACGGAAGCGCGGCCACGTGCGCCTGATTCGAGGATTACGTCAACTTCAACGGTGGGGTTGCCACGTGAATCAAGAACTTCACGGCCGATAATTTTTTCAATTTTCATAATTGCGTTAACTTAAAAAGTTGGTTATAATGAGTATTTTGATTGTTTCGGACAATAGGGCTTGCCTTCGCTTGCAAAGTTACTAATTTTTACTTGGTTTCAAAATTTTATGAACTGAATTAATGTTAAGGTTTTTGCGCGGTGGGGCAAGATACAAAAACACCCGGCCACTTTGGCCGGGTGTCGGAGGGGTATTGTTTCTGCAAGGCGCGTGATGCGCGCCTTGCAGGAGCTGTGGCTGGTGTTATTCAGCTGCGGGTGTTTCGGCTGCTGCAGGAGCCTCGGCTGCGGGGGCGGCTGTGGCTTTCGAGCGGCGTGAACGGCGGGTGCGTCCTTCTTTTTTGGCTGCTTTGTCCTTGAGCATGTTTTCGTTGTAGTCAACGAGCTCAATGAAGCACATTTTGGCGTTGTCGCCAAGACGGTTGCCGGTTTTGAGGATGCGAGTGTAGCCACCGTTGCGTTCAGCGATTTTGGTTGAAACTTCGCGGAAAAGTTCGTTGATGGCTTCTTTGTTCTGGAGGTAGCTGAAAACGAGACGGCGGTTGGCCATCGAGTCGTTTTTGGCCCTGTTAATGAGTGGTTCGGCGTACATGCGGAGCGCTTTAGCCTTGGCCAGGGTTGTGAAGATGCGTTTGTGCATGATCAGCGAGATGGTCATGTTGGCCAAGAGGGAGTCGCGATGGGCTTTTTTACGACCGAGGTGGTTGAATTTTTTATTATGTCTCATCGTTAATGTTTTACTCTATGTCTAATTTGTATTTTGAAATATCCATCCCAAATGAGAGGTTGAGATTGGCCAGAAGTTCGTCAAGCTCGGTGAGTGATTTCTTTCCGAAGTTGCGGAACTTGAGGAGGTCGTTGCGGTTGAACACGACGAGTTCGCCAAGGGTTTCCACTTCGGCGCTCTTCAAGCAGTTGAGCGCGCGTACGGAGAGGTCCATGTCAACGAGTTTCGATTTGAGGAGCTGACGCATGTGGAGCACTTCTTCATCGAATTCTTCGTTTTCCTCCTGTTCGGATGTTTCAAGGGTTATTTTCTCATCGGAGAAGAGCATGAAGTGGTAGATGAGAATTTTAGCTGCTTCCTTGAGGGCATCTTTGGGGAGAATTGAACCGTTGGTGGTTATTTCGAGGGTGAGCTTGTCGTAGTCGGTTTTTTGGTCTACACGGAAGTTATCGACAGTGTATTTCACATTCTTGATGGGAGTGTAGATCGAGTCGATTGCAATGACGTTGACATCGTCGGTGTTGACGTTGTTTTCATCGGCGGGGACCCAACCGCGTCCTTTGTTGATTGTGAATTCCAGAGTGAAACTTGCGCTGGGATCCAAATGACAGATTACGAGGTCAGGATTGAGAACCTGGAATCCGGCGAGTACTTTGTTAAGGTCGCCGGCCTTGAATTCTTCCTGCCCCGAAACGGTGATTGAGGCTTTCTCAAACTCGGTGTCCTCGACTGTGTGTTTGAGGTCGATTTTTTTGAGGTTGAGGATGATGTTTGTCACATCTTCCTTAACACCGGGAATGGTATCGAATTCATGTTTGACGCCGTCAATTTTAATTGAGGCGATGGCATAGCCTTCGAGGGAGGAGAGAAGGATTCGGCGAAGTGCGTTGCCTATGGTGATACCATAACCTGGTTCCAATGGCTTGAACTCAAATTTGCCGAAGTTGTTGTCGGCTTCCAACATCAACACTTTGTCGGGTTTCTGAAAAGCTAATATAGCCATGTGGATCGGGGATTAAATGTTATTACTTGGAGTACAACTCGACGATGAGCTGCTCTTTGATGTTTTCGGGGATGTCTTCGCGAGCGGGAACGTGAAGGTATTTGCCTGCTTTGAGTGATTCGTCCCATTCAATCCAGGGATATTTGGAGTGGTTGAATCCGGCGAGAGCGTCGGCGATAACTTCAAGAGACTTTGATTTTTCACGAACACCAACAACGTCGCCGGGCTGAACGGCATAGGAGGCAATGTTTACTACCTGACCGTTGACGGTGATGTGGCGGTGGAGTACGAGCTGACGTGCGGCTGCACGGGTGGGTGCGATTCCGAGACGGTAAACGATGTTGTCCAGACGGCCTTCAAGGAGCTGGAGAAGAATTTCACCGGTGATACCTTTTGATGAGGCTGCACGCTTGAAGAGGTTGTGGAATTGTTTTTCAAGTACGCCGTAGGTGTATTTAGCTTTTTGCTTTTCGCGGAGCTGAACACCATACTCGGAGGTTTTGCGGCGCTTGTTCTGACCGTGCTGACCCGGGGGGAAGTTTTTCTTTGCAAGGACTTTGTCCTCACCAAAGATGGGTTCGCCGAATTTGCGGGCGATTTTGGATTTGGGGCCTGTATATCTTGCCATTATTATTCTATGTGAATTTGGGTGAGCTGTCGATGCGATGCGCAGGTTGTGGATTTGTGCAGCCGCGACCATAGAGAGGTGATTTAAGTTATGGTCAATTTCACGTTGCCGTCGCCTGTAAGAGCCTTGTCGCGTTCAGGCAGCTCGGGGGTAAGTATGTAAAAAAGTGGTTATGTTAGATGGGTAAGGGTTTACGCTCCCGAGGGATTATACGCGGCGGCGTTTGGGGGGGCGGCAACCGTTGTGGGGAAGCGGAGTAACGTCGATGATTTCGGTTACCTCGATTCCGGCGCCATGGATGGTGCGGATTGCGGACTCGCGTCCGTTACCGGGACCTTTGACGTAGGCTTTCACTTTGCGAAGGCCAAGGTCGTAAGCAACTTTGGCGCAGTCTTGCGCTGCCATCTGTGCTGCGTAGGGGGTATTCTTTTTGGAACCACGGAAGCCCATTTTACCGGCGCTTGACCATGAGATGACTTGGCCTTCTGAATTGGCTAAGCATACAATAATGTTGTTGAAAGAGGAGTGAACATGAAGTTGGCCGGCGGCATCAACTTTAACGTTTCTCTTCTTGGATGCGACTGTCTTTTTTGCCATACTGATTTATTATTTAGTAGCTTTCTTCTTGTTAGCAACTGTTTTCTTGCGTCCTTTGCGGGTGCGGGCGTTGTTTTTGGTGCTCTGGCCGCGGACTGGAAGACCGTTACGGTGACGGATGCCGCGATAGCAACCGATGTCCATAAGGCGTTTGATGTTGAGTTGGATTTCGCTGCGGAGGTCGCCTTCAACTTTGTAGTCTTCGCCGATTACTTCGCGAACTTTGGCTGCCTGTGCGTCGGTCCAGTCTTTTACCTTGATGTCGAGGTCCACACCTGCTTTTTCAAGGATTGACTTGGCTGAGCTCCGGCCAATGCCGAAAATGTAAGTCAAGGCTATTTCACCTCTCTTGTTCTGGGGGAGGTCAACTCCCACTATACGTACTGCCATATAAAATTATTTGACTGATTTTTCTGCAAAAATAATAAAAAATTATCCTTGACGCTGTTTGTACTTGGGATTTTTTTTGTTTATCACATAAAGGCGACCCTTGCGGCGAACGATTTTGCTGTCCGGGGTGCGTTTTTTAACAGAGGCTCTTACTTTCATGTTATTTTGTTTTTTGATTTAATTTCTTATTTGTAGCGGAAGGCTATGCGTCCTTTGGAGAGGTCGTAGGGCGACATTTCCACTCTTACTTTGTCACCGGGAAGGATTTTGATGTAGTGCATGCGCATTTTCCCGGAGATGTGGGCGGTTATTTCGTGTCCGTTCTCCAATTCAACGCGGAACATTGCGTTGGAGAGTGCTTCGACAATAACTCCGTCTTGCTCGATTGCTGATTGTTTTGCCATGTTTGATGCTTAAGGATTAAATGAATCGATCCTGAAGAACTTGATAAACGGGTTCGAACGATGTGAGGATTTCGGCTTTGCCATTGACCACGGCTACGGTGTGTTCGTAGTGCGCGGAGGGGCGGCGGTCGCGTGTGCGGCATGTCCATCCGTCGCGTTCAATGACTATGTTTCGGCTTCCGAGGTTAATCATAGGTTCGATTGCGAGACACATTCCGTTGCGGATCACGGGGCCTGTCCCACGGCGGCCGTAATTGGGCACTTCGGGGCTCTCGTGCATGGAGCGCCCGATGCCGTGGCCGCACATTTCGCGCACTACGGAGTAGTTGCGGTGTTCACAGTAGGTTTGGATGGCATTGGCAATGTCGCCTATGCGGTTTCCTTCTTTGCAGGCAGCGATGCCTTGGAAGAGGGATTCCTTGGTGGTTATGCACAGCTGCATGACTTCGGGCGCGATTTCGCCTACGGGGAATGTGTAGCACATGTCGCCGCAGTAGCCGTCAAGTTCTACCACCAAATCGATTCCTACGATGTCGCCGGCGCGCAAAGCGTAGTTCGAGGGGAATCCGTGAACCACGATTTCGTTCACTTCGCAGCAAATGGCTCCGGGGAATCCTTCGTAGCCGAGACATGAGGGTCGGCCTCCGTTGTCGGCTATGAATTCACGAGCCACCGTGTCAAGCTTACGTGTGGTGACGCCCTCAGTCACCCACTTGGCTATTTCGCCAAGTGTGCGACTGGTCAGGGCGCAAGCGCCTCGCATTTTTTCAATTTCTTCAGGTGTCTTAAGATAAATCATTCAGAACAAAAGTTTCTTAAGCGAAGAGTGTTTAATATGCGCTTCCGGTGGTGCGTCCTTTGATTTTACCTCCTTGCATGAGGCCATCGTAATGGTGCATCATGAGATGGCTTTCAATTTGCTGGAGTGTGTCGAGGACAACACCGACGAGGATTAACAATGATGTGCCGCCGAAGAATTGCGCGAAGTTCTGGCTGATGCCGAAGAATCGGGCGAAGGCGGGCAGAATTGCTACAATACCGAGGAAGAGTGAGCCGGGCAGCGTGATGCGTGACATGATTGAGTCAAGGTACTCGGCTGTTTTTTTGCCGGGTTTGACTCCGGGGATGAATCCGTTGTTACGTTTCATGTCTTCGGCCATCTGAGTGGGGCGAACGGTTACTGCTGTGTAGAAGTAAGTGAAGGCCACAATCATGATGAAGTAGACGGCATTGTACCAGAATCCGTTTATGTCAGAGAATGCTGCGAAGAATCCGCCTGAACCTTCGCTGCCGAAACCAGAGAGAGTGATGGGCACAAACATGATGGCCTGGGCGAAGATTATGGGCATTACGCCTGCTGCATTGACTTTCAAGGGGATGTACTGACGGGCACCTCCGTACTGGCGGTTACCTACAATTCGCTTGGCGTACTGTACGGGCACTTTGCGTGTTCCCTGAACGAGGAGCACGGCGCCCACGGTAACGGCGAACAGGAGGATGATTTCCACCAGGAACATTACCAGACCGCCTTGTGAGCCGGTTTCACCGGGCAGACGGCTGACAAATTCGTAAAAGAGGGCTTCGGGGAGGCGTGCAATGATACCTACAAGGATAATGAAGGAGATACCGTTGCCGATTCCGCGGTCAGTAATTCGCTCGCCAAGCCACATGATGAACATTGAGCCTGCAGCGAGGATGACAGTGAGATAGACCAGAGTCCAGAAACCCATTGATGCTTCCTGACCGGCGGCTGCCACCTGGAACCGGAGGTTGAGCAGGTAGGCGGGTCCTTGGAGAAGGAGGATGAGGACGGTAAGATAGCGGGTGTACTGGTTAAGTTTCTGGCGTCCGCTTTCGCCTTCGCGTTGCATTTTCTGGAATGAGGGGAGCACCATGCCAAGGAGCTGAATCACGATGGATGCAGTGATGTAAGGCATGATTCCGAGGGCGAAAAT